>CAJTSB010000032.1 GCA_910578825.1 uncultured Lachnospiraceae bacterium
AGCGATGTAACAAACAGGCTGAACGGTTACCTTACATCAGTTCTTCCCATTGTTCATACAGTGTTTCCAGTTCCCGCTGTTTCTCCTCATATTCCTGATGAAGTTCCTGTAATTTCGCAGAGTTGGTCGCAATTTCATTGTCCGTAAATGCCTCCTCCAGCTCTGCAATGCGTTTCTCAGTCTGTTCGATGGCGTCCTCCGTCTTTTGGCGCTGGTTTTCCAGTTTGCGAAGACGCGCCTGCTCTTCCTTTTGCTGTTTCCAGTCCAGTTTACCAGCCGACACCGTCTGTTTCTGTGTCGGTTCCTCCTGACCTGGTACGTAAATCTTCGTGAGCTCTTTGCACTTCTCAAGATAATAATCGTAATTTCCAATGTAATTGATAAGTGTCTGTCCGGTAAGATTTAAAATTCGCGTTGCGGTCTTGTTGATAAAATAACGGTCATGGGAAACGAACAATACGGTACCGGTATAGCGGTTTAACGCCTGCTCCAGAATTTCCTTTGAGGTAATGTCCAAATGGTTGGTCGGCTCGTCGAGAATCAGAAAATTTGCCTCGGACAACATGAGTTTTGCCAGAGAGACGCGCCCGCGTTCCCCGCCGCTCAAGTCCGAAATGCGCTTAAAGACCTCGTCCCCGGTGAATAAAAACGCCGCCAGGACATTGCGGATCTGTGTGTTGGTAAGACTCGGATATTCGTCAGAAATCTCTTCTACCAATGTCTTTTCCATATGCAATACCTGGTGTTCCTGGTCGTAATAACCAATATGGACATTCGTGCCCAGCGTGAGCGACCCGCCATCCGCCTCCACCATATCATTGATAATCTTTAAGATCGTTGTCTTGCCAGTTCCATTGTCCCCAATCAAAGCCACGCGTTCTCCGCGTTTAATATCAAACGTGATATCGGAAAACAGCTCCTGCCCGGGATATGATTTTTTGAGATGTTCCACCGAAAGCACATCGTTACCGCTGACGATACGCGGTTCCAGATTCAGATGGATATCGGTGTTTTCCTCCATGGGCTTTTCCAACCGTTCTATTTTATCCAGCATTTTTTCCCGGCTCTCCGCACGTCGGATGGATTTCTCGCGATTGAAAGACTTCAGTTTCGCAATTACTTCCTCCTGATGCTTAATCTCGCGCTGCTGGTTGTAATACTGTTTGAGCTGCGCCTCTCTGAGCTGTGCCTTTTTCACAGCGTAATCACTGTAATTTCCCTGAAAAACAGTGACTTGACGGCGGTCAAGCTCCACAACCTTATGTACCACCCGATCCAGAAAATACCGGTCGTGACAGACAATGACTACCGCGCCTTTATAATTCAGCAGAAATGTTTCCAGCCAGGTTATGGATCCGATATCCAGATGGTTCGTCGGCTCGTCCAGAAGAATCACATCCGGTTTCGTCACCAGAAGTTTTCCGAGGCAGACCCTGGTACGCTGTCCACCGGACAAAGCCTGCATATTCTTATGAAATTCCTCTTCCGTAAATCCAAGTCCCTTTAAAACGCCTGTAATCTCACTTTTATAAGAAGAGCCTCCCAACCGCTCAAACTCCTGGTTGAGGCGGTTGTAACTATCCATAAAGCTTTCCAGTTCCCCGCCTTCCAGACTGCTCATCTTCTGCTCCATGGAAACCAGCGTTTCCTGCATGGAGATCAGTTCCTGTTTTGCAGAAAGAACCTCCTCATAAATTGTCTTGTTTCCTTCTATAACAGGATTCTGGGGCAGATAGCCAATCGTCTTATTCTTTGCAAGAACCACCTGTCCCTGATCCGCCTCAAGCTCTCTCATTATAATCCGAAGCAGGGTGGTTTTCCCTGCTCCGTTAATTCCTACAATCGCTGCCTTCTCATTTTCCTCAATATGAAAAGACGCATGTTGTATGATTTCATCTGTGCCAAAGGCTTTGCAGATATCCTGGCATGTCAAAATCATAATGTCCTCCGTTCTATGAAAGCATTCCTTCCAATGTCTGGCGGATTGCTTTGATAAATCCCTCGCTGTTCAATACCGTAGGGTTTTCCAATGTCGTAATCAATGCAAGGTCCTTCGTCATCTTTCCGGACTCAATCGTAGACAGACATGCGCACTCCAGCTTATCTGCAAAATCCGAAAGTTCCGGAATGTTGTCGAGCTCTCCGCGTTTCTTAAGCGCTCCGGTCCATGCGAAAATAGTTGCCACAGAGTTCGTGGACGTCTCCTCGCCTTTCAGATGTTTGTAGTAATGACGCTGAACGGTTCCGTGCGCAGCCTCATATTCATAGTAACCCTCCGGAGATACCAGCACAGAAGTCATCATGGCAAGAGAACCAAAGGCAGAGCTTACCATATCGCTCATAACGTCTCCGTCATAATTTTTACATGCCCAGATAAATCCGCCTTCCGCTTTCATGATTCTTGCAACCGCATCATCAATCAGCGTATAAAAATACTCAATGCCAGCCTCTTTGAATTTATCGTCATATTCCCTGTCATAGATTTCCTGGAAGATATCTTTAAACGTGTGGTCATATTTCTTGGAAATCGTGTCCTTGGTTGCAAACCATAAATCCTGTTTTGTATCCAGCGCATAATTGAAACAGCTCTTCGCAAAACTCTCAATAGAATCGTTGAGGTTATGCTGTCCCTGAATGATTCCCGCGCCTGTGAAATTGTGTATTAATTCCCGCGTCTCGGTTCCATCTTCCGCCGTATATACGAGTTCGCATTTTCCCGCACCCGGAATCTTCATCTCGCTTGCTTTATACACATCGCCATAAGCATGACGCGCAATCGTAATCGGTTTTTTCCAGTTCTTCACACAAGGCTCAATACCCTTGACCGTAATCGGCGTGCGAAATACGGTGCCATCTAAAATAGCACGGATGGTTCCGTTGGGGCTTTTCCACATTTCTTTCAAATCATATTCCGTCATACGCGCCGCATTCGGCGTAATCGTTGCACATTTCACGGCAACCCCATACTTTTTCGTGGCGTTTGCCGAGTCGAACGTCACCTGATCATCCGTCTCATTGCGGTATTCCAGACCTAAGTCATAGTATTCTGTCTTTAAGTCAATGAATGGCAAGAGCAATTCATCCTTAATCATTTTCCAGAGAATCCTTGTCATTTCATCTCCGTCCATCTCCACCAAAGGCGTTGTCATTTTAATTTTCTCCATCTTTCTGTCCTCCTGTTAAATTCTCCCATCCATAGGTATCTATTTTGCGGATTGTATTGGTGATATGTATTGTAGCTGCATATTCCGCCTTCTCCTCATCCTTCTCCTTAATTGCGTCCAGAATCTGCTGATGTTCCTCGACTGCAGCAGCGGCATTCTCCGGAACGGAAAAAAGAAAATTTCGCGCACGCTCCAGGTAAAGGTAGTAATTTTGTAAAATGCGCTGCAGCATCCTGCCGCCGCTCAACTCATACAAATTCTCATGAAATTTGCCGCTCAACTCTATCAGTTGTTTTTGATGTTCTTTTTCCAGATGGAACCTTGCCAGATATAAAACTTCTTCCAATACTTCCAACTTCTCCTTCGTCAGTCTTTGCGTTGCACGTATGGCACAGAGACCTTCCAGAGCGGCACGGATCTCATAAATATCTTTCATATCCTGTGTCGTAACCCCCAGAACATAAGTCCCCTTGTTTGGGATAATCGTGACAAGTTCCTCGCGCTCTAACTGACGCAATGCTTCCCGGACAGGCGTCCTGCTGACCCCTATCTCTGACGCAATCTGAAGTTCTTTTAGCTCTTCATCCCTGTCATATTTTCCAGTTACAATATCCTGCCGGATCTTCTGAAATATTTTCTGTCCTAATAAGAAATTTACCTCACTCAAGACAACCCCCCTCTCCTGTCGGCTACGCGCCTTTCCTTTTTGCATCCATACCAAAAATAATTGTATACAATTGCACTTTTCCTTGTCAAGAGTAAATTTTCACCCACTTCATATACCATCTTCTGACACGTCTTGAAGCTACAAGTTTCTGCTCCATCTGCTGATACAAAAGACAAATACTCTGATACTCATCTTCCGTAACGCCATGCTCAGAAAACCTCGCTTTCCGGAAGATCGTGAATGCCTGCTGCCAGTCTGTGTCAGGAAGTTCCTTCTGTAACTTCATGCCATACGTTTCGTCATCCATACCAGATATTTGTTTCAGACCCAGGAGATGCAATATTCTTCCCAGCTCCTGTCCAATCTCACAGACCGCTTTCGTACGGTTCTTTTGCGTAAATTTCCACTGTCTTTGTTTCAGGACCCACTTTCTGCGAAACCACAAAATAAGTCCTGCGCATAGCACAAGAACGGCTGCACTGCCAACGGGAATCCAAACCTTGCGGTATTTTTGGAAAAATCCTGCCATGCCATCCTGCTGTTTTTTGTTTTCCAGCTGTTTTTTGTTGCCTGTCTGTTTATTCTGCTCATTCTGTTGCGGTCTGCGTTCCGGCTGTTTTTGTTCTTGCTTTTTGTCCGCATGAAGTCTTTCATACTCCCGGTCTTTCTGCGCCAAAACCTGGGTAAGATTCTGCTGCTCCTCCATATTTTCCAGAAGATCCTTGTATTCCGGAGGCGTCGTCTCAACCGGACAGAACCCCAGATTTTCATAAAAAATTTCCGTCCACGCATGCGCTCGTTCATCCGTAACGACAGCCGTCCAGGTACCATCCTCATTTTTTGTAAAATCTGACGGCAGAACCAGATAGCCGCTGGCATATCTGGCCGGGATGCCATACATCCGAAAAAGGAGCGTAGCCGCAGAGGCAAAATGCGCACAATACCCTTTATGCTGTTCAAACAGGAAATACTCTACGCCATCCTTCCCCTCGGGAAGTTCTTCCAGATCCAAACTGTAACGATTATTCTCCCATAATGGTTCCAGAATCATTTCGTTCATATTATATGTTTTTTCCGTGACTTCTCCGGTGAAAAATCCCATTTCCTCTTCCGTTAAAACCTCTAACATCTGAGAGTATTCCCACGCATCCCCTCCCAGAGCATCAAGCTTGTCAGAGAGCTCCGTATAAACTTCCTCAAATGATTTCTTATACTGCCTTTGCTCCTTTACATAGGCCCGCAGCTCTTCTAACCCTTCTTCCGGCAATTTCGTATACATCCGATCGACATACATTTTATAACTATTCCAGACAATCAGCTTTTGCATCATGTCGGCATCCAGATAATATCCTTCCAGATATAATAATTCCGAATTCGACAAATCCTCTTCACCTAAATTCAGATAAGTATCCCACGCAATCTGTGATGATTTCATCGGCGATAAAAATCCATCCGCCCGTAATTGCCGTTTTTCGGGAATTATTGAAAAGTACGGCAGCAACGCATACTGCCCGAGTTTTCGTTTCATTTTGATGGATACATGTTTCTTCCGTCCCATTTTCATAAACCAGTCTGAACTGTTTAATACATGATAGGGAAACTCCTGAACAATCCTGGTATATGTCTTCTCATCGCCGCCTCTGGGCCGCACCCAATCGCAAAAATCCTGTCTGGAAATACGCTGCCAGGTACCATCCTCATACGACCCGCCCACAAAACCACGCAGATATACCGGACTGGAAATCGGATAATCGACCGTAATCTCCAGTATTTCTTTCCCCGTATACTCCGGCGCCTCATTACTCAGCGTATATTTGCGCTGTTCTCCATAGGTAAACAGTGGGCTGTCTAACACTTTTTCCAGCACAGTAATCATCTGGTCTTCAAACATAGTCTGTTTCTCATACCAGTCTTCGTTCAGTACGCGTGTATTCGTCCAGATCATTTCATTGCTGACAAGCAGGGATGGCACCACAATACTCACTGCCACGAACACACCCGGCAATAAATTTCCGCGCTCTCTGATATCGAAAATTTCTACAAGCAATCCCGCAAACAGTAACAGGATTCCCATAGACGAAATTCTCACGCCCAACGAAAGACCTGTCCCCATGACAAGAACTGGTATTACCGCTCCTGCCAAAACATGATGTTTCCTGTTCCGGCTCACGAGAAGGAACAATCCCTCGAGAACCCCAAGCGCTATAACAAGAAACAGGACAATCAGAAACGCATAATCTTCTTTTTCCTCCAGATAAAACAGAAGATAATCTGTCCGGTACTCGGCATTAATCAATTCCAATGAGCGGTTTAAAAACTGTTTTCCACCGACCAGAAAAGTCACGTAATACCGGATGCCGACATATGTCAATGCCCCCGCAAATAACAGGCCCGCGGATAACGCCCACCATTTGCCAAGCCCGAAAATTTCCATATAAACTGCAAGCAGAGCCGCCGTTATAAGACGCATTTGCCAGGAAATCGGAATCCCGAACGTGCTTTCCAGACAGAGTGACAGACCGGAAACGATCAAAAACAGGCAGAATCCTCCCTGCAGTTTTCGCAGTCCTTCCATTATCTTGTTCCCGGTTGTCTTATTCATAATACTGCCTTTCCATTTATAACGACAATTCTAATTCCGTCAACTGTTTCTTTGCCTGCCCCGGTTTTATTTTGTCTGCCAGCTTATCATTACAGATAAGTTCCAGATCCTGGTTCAATACAAGCCGTGTGGCATACATCTCCCCCAGAAAAGCCTCCGCATACGCACGGGAATCTACCCCTTTTTTCATATTGAGGGGAGAAATCTCACACCAGAAATCCAGAAGGTCTTCGACCTTGCGGATTGCTTTCCTGCACAACGTATCCCCATAGTTTTTGTCCTTCCACACCAGATAAAAGGCGCATTCCTGTTCCAACAATTCCTGCGTGATGCTGTGAATTACTTCCCAGTAAGTGCGCTGCTCTTCTTTTTTCAGTGCAGACGGCTCCGCATCCAGAAAAATCACAATATTACAACCCATCGGCATCCCAAGTTCTGCCACAATCAGATTGTCATTTTTGGCTGAAATTTTCCAGTGAATCCGATTCATGCGGTCGCCCTTTTGATACTCACGCAGTTTCAACGTCTCAGAAGGGTCGTCTCCACTGAGCTGCGGATGATATTGTTCTCCATCCGACAGAAACAGACGCGTGCGTATTCCAACCTTAATATTCGTCTCATACACAGCCGGAAAAACCATCACCTGTTTCTGCTCCTTTTCTTTCAGAGGCAGAAACCAGAAATTTGTCCACTCAAAGCAGCGAATATACTTACATTCAGCCTGCCACATACCAAATTCCGGCTCCTTTATGGTTCCAACTAGTTCCGTGATATCCTCAGAGGATATTCTGCCACTGACCTTTAACCATTTGCTTTTCCCTGTTGCCGTGTTCTTCACCTGAATCTTTGCCTGAACTCGGGGCAGCCAGAAACCGGTAGGATTTTCCACACGAAGTCCTGCCTGATAATTTCCGGTATGTTCCATTGGATAAGATAAAAATATAAGCTCCGTTTTCAGCTTATGTTTCACATAAAATAACAGGCACAGAAAGAAAAGCGGTAACAAAACCAACGCCCCGCAGACAACAAATAATCCTTTGATTCGAAATAAAACTGCCAGATAAAAAATTCCCACTGTTCCCAGCACATACAGTATCGTTTTCCACATAACCTACACCTGTTGGAGAATTTTCGGCGCCGGCGCCTGTCTTAAAATTTCCGCAAGAACCTGTCCCACATCTTTATGCGCTACGCGTGCCTTTGTGTTAAGAACAATCCTGTGCGCACAGACATCTGCAAAAACTTCTTTCACATCCTCCGGAATTACAAAGGATCGCTGATTTAAAAGTGACACTGCCTTTGCCATCTGAAGGACGTTCATCGTCCCCCGCGGGCTTAAGCCCAGGTCAATCATCGGATGTTTCCTTGTCCTGTCTGCCAGATCCCCTACATATTGATACAATTCCTCCTGTACGAAAATATTGTCTGCCTCCCGCTGCATGGCAAGCAGTTCATCTTTCGTAATGACAGGTCTCACCTCTTCGCGACGCTGCATCCCTTTGAGAATATGAATCTCTTCCTCCATCTCGGGATAACCAAGTTTCAGGCAGACCATAAAACGGTCCAACTGTGCTTCCGGTAACATCCACGTTCCCGCACTTCCAAACGGATTCTGCGTTGCAATTACAATAAATGGGGAGGGTACCTCATGGCTGATGCCGTCCACCGTAACTTTCTGCTCTTCCATAACCTCCAAAAGTGCAGACTGTGTCTTGGGGGAAGTCCGGTTAATCTCATCTGCCAAAAGCAGGTTGCACATCACGCTTCCCGGCTGATACTCAAATGTTCCGCTGTCTTTTCTGTACATGGAAAATCCGGTCAAATCCGAAGGCATGACGTCCGGCGTAAACTGCACGCGGTTCTGCGCCAGAGACATGGAGTTTGCCAATGCCACAGCGAGCGTTGTCTTACCCACACCGGGGATATCGTTCAACAGAATATGTCCTCTTGCCAGAATTGCCGCTACCGCTTTCAGAATACAATCGTCTTTTCCAATGACTGCCTTCTTCACTTCCTGAATGATTGCATTTGCGGACGCCTGATTTTGATTGTCTGAGTTCATATTATTATTTTCCTTTTTCATGGCTCTGCCTTCCTCTGTTTCATTCGCTTAATTACTTTGAGTCTTGTAAATTCCTCCCGCTCCTTCTCCTCTAAGGCTCCCTGTATATTTTTAACTAATGTTTTATATTTGGGAATTGTGATATTCTGAAGGGCATTGGCGCGTTTCTGTGTTTTTTTGATATTGTAGGCGAGGCGGTAGGCGCTCGTTTCAATCTCTGCCAGACGGATGGTAAGTTCCTTTACTTTCTGAAATTTTGCACATGCCTGATCCAAAGACATCTTCGTTCCGAAAAAAGGATATGGCGGTCCGGACTCTTCTACGCTGTATTCTACTTTGGGAATCTCCGTCCCCATGACGCTGCGTCGTTTGATTACAATGGAATCCTCTACCGGCACATTTTTACTGAGTGTTTCCACCTCATGAATGCCCATCTGAATATTTGCTTTCTGCAAGGCAAAATAAGCGCTGGTAAACGTCTCGTCAATCTCCTTTTGAATATCCGTTGCCTTCTCAATTAAATCCATCAGCTCCCTGATTAAGATATTGCGTTTCTTATCCATCAGGTCATATCCCTGTTCTGACAGCGCAAGGGAATTTTTCGCCAATATCAGATTTCCCTTCGTTGGAAATGTATTTGGATCCATCCTCTTACCTCATATATTTCTCTAAAATCTTTGTATCAATACGGTCTAATTCTTCCCTGGGCAAAATCCGCAAAAGCCGCCACCCGATATCCAGCGTTTCCTCAATAGTACGGTTCTCGCTTGCCCCCTGCGCTACAAATTCATGTTCAAATCCAATGCCAAATTCCAGATATTTCTTATCCGTATCGGAAAGCTCGTCCTCTCCGATGACACTCGCCAGATCACGTGCCTCACCCACTCTCGCATAGGCGGAAAATAGCTGATTTGCCACATCCTGATGATCCTCCCGCGTATATTTTTCACCGATGCCATCCTTCATCAGACGCGATAGCGAGGGCAATACATTGATGGGCGGATAAATATTCTTCTGATGCAGGGAACGCTCCAGCACAATCTGTCCTTCTGTGATATATCCGGTCAAATCAGGTATCGGATGCGTGATATCATCATTCGGCATCGTCAGAATCGGAATCTGGGTAACGCTGCCCTCCCTGCCCTGTACAATTCCCGCACGCTCATATAACGTCGCAAGCTCGCTGTACAGATAACCAGGATATCCCTTACGGCTTGGTATTTCACCCTTAGAGGCAGAAATCTCACGCATTGCTTCCGCGTAACTCGTCATATCAGTCAGTATCACCAAAATATGCATATTCTTTTCAAAAGCAAGGTACTCCGCTGCCGTAAGCGCCATCTTTGGCGTAATCAAACGTTCTGCAACCGGGTCGTTCGACAGGTTTAAGAACATGGTAACATGGGAGCTGACGCCGCTCTCCTCAAACCTTCGGCGAAAAAAATCCGCCACGTCATACTTCAGTCCCATCGCTGCAAAGACAATCCCAAACTCCTCGTCTGAGTCCTCTCCAAGCGTAGCCTGTTCCACAATCTGCGCGGCAAGCATATCGTGCGGAAGTCCGTTTCCGGAAAAAATCGGCAGCTTTTGTCCACGGATTAAGGTGGTAAGTCCGTCGATGGCAGAAATTCCGGTGCGGATATAATTTCTTGGATACTCCCGGACACAGGGATTCAAAGGCAATCCGTTCACATCGCGCACGACCTCCGGCGCAATCCTCCCCAGCCCGTCAATCGGTTCGCCCAGTCCATTAAAAGTACGTCCCAATATTTCCAGGGAGAGCCCGATTTCCATGGGATGACCGCTGAGTCTCGTATGCGTGTTCTTAAGGGACATGTCATCCGTATTATCAAACACCTGAATGACTGCCTTATCCTCATCCACCGCAACGATTCTTCCCTTCTTGCGGCGTTTTCCTTCTACCACAAATTCTACGACTTCCTCAAAAGATGCATGTTTCACACCCTCCAGAACAATCAGAGGGCCATTGATATCACTTAATCCTAAATATTCGATTGCCATCTCTGCCCTCCTATGCGTTACTTTCCATCAGCTCCTGATAGAATTCATCAATCATCTGACGGTATCCGTCAAATTTATACAGATCCTTATTTGCCACATCATATTTGATCGCAATAAGTTTCTCAAAGATCCGGTTCTCCTTCAACAATGCCATTGGCATTCCAAGCTCAATGAGCGCCCGGCATTTCTCATAGAGATAGAGGATAATTTTCATCATCTCAAGCTGTTTTTGCAGGGGAACAAATGTGTCTTCCGCATGAAAGGCGTTCTGCTGTAAGAATCCCAGTCGAATGACCCTTGCAATCTCAAGCACCAGTTTCTGGTCGTCGGGCAAAACATCGCTTCCAATCAATTTGACGATCTCATTTAACCGGCTCTCTGTCGTAAGGATATGTAAAAGTTCATTCCTGCACGGAATAAAATCTACGCCCACATTTGCGCCATACCAATGCTCCAAGTCCCCTAAATATTCGGTGTAGCTGGTGAGCCAGTTGATTGCCGGATAATGTCTGGCATAGGCAAGCGCCTTGTCAAGCGCAAGAAAACAGCGCACAAAACGTTTCGTATTCTGCGTAACCGGCTCGGAAAAGTCACCGCCCTGCGGCGAAACAGCGCCGATGATGGTAACGCTTCCATCGGTTCCGTTTAAATTCTCAACATAGCCGGCGCGCTCATAAAATGCCGAAAGCCGGGACGCCAGATATGCGGGAAATCCCTCTTCCGCCGGCATTTCCTCCAGTCTGCCGGAGAGCTCTCTCAACGCCTCCGCCCAACGGGAAGTCGAATCCGCCATAATCGCCACATGATACCCCATATCCCGGTAATACTCTGCAAGCGTCAATCCCGTATAAATACTTGCCTCCCGCGCCGCCACCGGCATATTGGAGGTATTGGCAATTAACGTCGTACGATCCATCAGAAGATTGCCGCTTTTAGGATCCACCAGTTTTGAAAATTCTTCAAGAACATTGGTCATTTCGTTTCCACGTTCCCCACAGCCGATATAAATGATAATATCTGCGTCCGACCACTTGGCAAGCTGATGCTGAGTCATTGTCTTTCCAGTTCCAAACCCGCCTGGAATCGCCGCGGTTCCTCCCTTGGCAATCGGAAACAGCGTGTCAAGAATGCGTTGTCCGGTTACCAGCAGCCGGTCCGCCGGATATCGTTTGTGTATTGGACGCGGAATACGGATAGGCCATTTCTGGGTCATCGTAAGCTCCCGCTCTGAGCCATCCGCCCTGCGGATTCTCACCAACGGATCATCAATCGTATAACTGCCGTCTTCTGCCGTCCAGATCACAGTTCCATCGACATCCGGAGGCACCATGACTTTGTGAAGGATGGCCGGCGTTTCCGGCACCTCTGCAATGATCGTTCCACCGCCGACAACTTCCTGTTCCTTCACACAAATCTTTGTTTCCCACCTGCGTTTTCTATCCAGAAGGTCCACATTGACGCCACGTGGTATGTACGCGCCGTTCTTCTCCCCAATCAATTGCAGGGGGCGTTCAATCCCATCAAATATATTGGTGATAATTCCCGGTGCAAGCGTCACGCAGATAGCTGAGTCTGCGCCCACCACAATCTCTCCCGGCCGCAGCCCGGTCGTCTCCTCAAATACCTGAACCGTGGTCTCCTCTTTGTTGAGCGCAATGACTTCCCCAACCAGACGTTTTTCCCCTACATAGACCATCTCAGACATCCTAAATCCAAGGTTTCCCTTTATGGTAATAATGGGTCCGCTGATTCCGTAAATCTTTCCTGTCACACTCATAAATAGGTTTCCTCCTGTTCCAGTTTCGTCACGAAGGATTCGTCAATAAGGATATTTCTCGAACGGATGACCGCACGAATTCCTCCACCGAAATCAATACTGCTAACCGTAAGCGTTGCCCCTGTCCGTACCTCAAGTTCTGCCTTCCTGTCAGCGTCAGAAGGATTGATGTAGATAATCATTTCATCTCCATCCGCAAGATTACGCGCCATCCCGATTTTGGCAATCAGGTATTCCAGGTATTTTTCTGTCTTCTGATATTCAGCCAGAAGGGTTCTCACTTCTTCAAACAGTTTCTCCCGCCACTTCCTCTTGCACTCGTCCAGACACCGTTTCTGCCGCAGCATTTCACCGGATACCCGGCTGTTCATCTGCCTGCGGATATCTCGTTCCTCACTGTGAATTTTGTGTTCCAGTTCCGCCAACGCGTTTTGTCGAAACGTTTCTATCTCACGGTTGCAGGATTCTTCATATTCCGCAATCTGCCGCTCGCTTTCTTCTTTTGCCACATCAATGGTAAAGTTGCGAAACACCTCCAATTTTTCCTCAATCTGCATACGTTCTCCCTTCTGCCTATAACTTCAAGCCAATGGCTTCACTGACATAATCCGTGATAAAGTTCTCGTTTCTTCCAGTTCCATGACGGTCCGGAATCTCAATCAACAGAGGCAGACGACGATTTAATTTAATATCGTCAATGAGGTCTGGAAACTCTCTGCCGAATTTCTCTGTCAGAAGAACGATGCCAATTTCCTTATCGGCAAACGCCGCCTCCAGCGCCTCCTTCAATTCCTGCCTCTCATGGATAATTATACCCTCCACGCCTGCCAGACGCATTCCGGTATAAGTGTCACGGTTATCACTAATCAGATACATTTTCATAGACATGCTCCTTATTATCCAAGAATGGAGAAAGAAATCAACAGTCCATACAGTGCGATGGACTCTGCCAACGCCACGAAAATCAAGGCCTTACCCATAATACTGGAATCTTCACTTAGCGCTCCAAGAGCGGCGCTTGCCGCGCTTGCTACCGCGATGCCTGCTCCGATACAGGAAAGTCCGGTAGACAATGCCGCCGCCAGGTAACGCCAGCCTTCGGCATTTGATACTGCCTCTGCGGCCTCGCCCGCCGCCTGTACGTTTCCGCTAAACAGCAGAATATCCGCCACCAGAACCGTACCAAAGAAGAAAAAGATATTACATCCCAGAGCTGCCTTAAAATTTCCTTCTCTGCGCTTGCCAAGTAAAAATCCCCCCACCGGAATAATCATGCTGCACAGTAAAATTGCCACTAAAATTATTTTTGTTATCATGTTCGTGTCCTCCTGTTAAATGAGATAAATGGTTTCCCGGTTCCGGAATAAAAGCGACTGAACATCTCGTAGTATTCCAGACGAAGTACCTGAATGCCGACGACCAGTCCTTCCAGCCCGGCTACCAGAATATTCCCCAGTACAATAATAATCCAGTTGGGATTGCCCTGCTCCAGACCTGCAAGCGTCATCACAACCCCCATCATGCCTGCATGGCTTAGTGCAAACGCACCCACGCGGACGAAAGATATCGTGTTCGTGGCATAGCTCAAAACCACATCGAATCCCTCCACCAACGCCTCGACGAAAAACATTACCTTGCTGCCCTCAGGAAATATTTTCTTCTTGCGCTCAACCAGATGACCCAATGGCTCCTTCAAAAGGATTGCAATCAATGGAACGCCGACTGCCGCCGCAATGATTATGGTCGCCGGAAGTCCGTTCCCTGTGAGAAAGAGCACGGCGCACAAAGCGACAAATCCGTAACAGATCAAACCTGCCAGTCCGCTCTGGCTAAACAACAGCCTTCCGTACTCTTTTGCCCGCACCGCATTGATGATATTTATTATCATGGCAATTAAAATCAACACAGCTCCAAACCCGATCGCCAACATCAGCGTCGTCATGATATTGTCCATCGGTTTCATCCATATGGCCGGCAGTATTTCCTCGAACCCGAAAAAACTTCCGTACATAAATCCAAAAAATACCGACCAGATTCCGGCAACGCCTACGATTCCAGCCAGACGGAGATTTTTAAACCGGTACAACAGGATTCCGCCAATCAAAAGACATGTCCCCTGCCCCACATCCCCAAACATGATACCAAACATCAACGTATAGGTAAGTGCAATAAACAATGTGGGATCCATCTCATTGTAAGCCGGGAGACCATACATCTCCACAAACATTTCGAACGGTTTTAAGATTTGGGGATTTTTAAGCCGGGTAGGCGGATTGATATCAGAATTTCCCTCTTCTTCCTCCCAGTGGATGTTATCGTCCTCTGCGATTTCGAGCTCCAGCCTGTCCGCATCTTCCCTTGCCATCCAGCCATAGAGTATGTAATATTCTTCACTCCCATCATTGGAGCGGGTGCAGGCCGCATATTTGCGGATATCAAAATTCCTGCAATAGCTCTGAAGGCTTTTGCAGGCGGACAAAATCTCATCTTTCCTGCTCGTAACAAGCTCAGACGCCTGCATCTTAAGTCTTTCCAACTCCTGCTCGCACTTCTCTAATGCCTCCTGTGCCGACGCATATACCTGACGCGGCGTTTTTTCAAATTTCTCCGACACTTCAATCTCTTCAAAATGGAACGATGCATAGACCGCTTTCACATCCATGAGATATTTGTGCGGAACAAAGTACACGCCCCAGACATATTCGCTGTCATTGTTGCACTCATAAAACAATGTATAGGGATTCTTGTAAATATACCGTTCCAGCTTATGATAATCCTGCACTTTTATCCGTCCGAACTGATAATCAATAAACTGGAAATCTTTCAGCTTGCTCAATTCAAAATCAAGACCGATAAACGGTGCAATCTCCTCCATCCACTGTTTAATTTCCAGCGTCTTCTCCCGCAGCTCGTCCTGCCTGTCCTTCACATCCTTAATCTGTTCATAAACCTCATCCACAATCACCCGTGCCTGGGCGGCACGCATTTCGATTGTCTCTGAGTGGGAACTGTCCAGATATTCTTTTAATTCTTCCCCCCGCTGCGCCGTATCCTTATACAGATTTGTCTCCACAAATGGCCGGACATTTTTCAGATTTCCAAGGCTTGACATGGCATTTTCAAAATGGATGTCATATTTATTCAGATAAAACTTGACTACCCGGTCAATATCCGCTTTGGGACCTGTGATATGTAGCAGTTTCATTTTTTCAATCAATGCGTCTTCCTCCGTTTCTTTGCGATAAATACCAGCCTTCTTACAGCAATGGATTTCTATTCCATCAGAATCATCTTACGGATATCTTTTGGTGGAAGCTGATATCGTATCCCCTCCAACGCCGTTGTCAGATGCGCAATTTCCAATTCCTTTAAGTAGAAATAATAGAGTACCGGAGCCATGGAAAAAGGCTCCCTGCGGCAAATCCGCCGATACATTTTTTCCATTACCTGATGGTAGGATATTTCATCCTGAATTCTTACCGTTTCGCCTTTCCCCCTGAAATATACGGTATTCCCCAAAACCTCCTCAAATTCTTCCGAAAATTCAGTCTCCAGAAGCTGTGAAATCTCTTCCTTCCTCACTTTATAGTGAACAGGTATTAGGATTGTGCGAATCGATTCCGGTTTCTGATGGAAAAAATGCTGCGCACGGTAAATCCACATGATATTCAGCCAGTCTATCTGCGTGCCGAATATTTCCTGCAGGATGCTTTGCGCCTTTTTATCCGAAAATCTCCCAATTTCCTTCCAGATACGGACAAAGTAAGCGGCGTCCACCTCTGAAGACATGGTCTGAAACTGCAGCTGCGGCAGATACAGCTCCATTACCCTGCGCTGGCTCTGATTGCCAAACCGGTATAGTTTGCGGTAATCCTCCCAAATGGAATGATAAATCAATTCTTCCACCTGTCCCCGGTGCTGAATTTCCTCATGTCCCCCGTAGATGCTGCCATAGCTCTCCTGTTCCTTTAAAAATGAAATCGTCTCCTGTACGGTCTGAAACTCTGTAATCCGCTCAAAATCCTCTCGTTTCAACAGTCTGCCTCTCATTGCCCGCGCTTTTGTCACCAGACCGCTGTACCCCAGCAATTCTTCCGCCATATTACACCTCTGTTATTCTCCTCACGATTTCCTGCGCATAGAAAGTCAGGTTGTTCTCATATTCCTCATTGAGCTGATCTGTCTGTTGTTTGTTTTGCTCCACCAACCGCCGGATATCATTCTTTGCCTGTTCCTCCACCTGCGCCTTAATCGTTGCCATCCTTCCTTCCAGTTCCGCCGCAATTCCGGTGGTAATTTCTTCCATCTGCTTTCGTTTGTTTTCCAGCAGTTTCTGTTTGGACAAACTGGCATTCTCCAGAATAACGCCAGCCTCAGCCTCCATGTCATACAACTCTTTGATGACCTGATTCACAGCGGTTCCTCCTTTCTTGGTAACGGCACGCGACGCGTAGCGTCACCTGCCAATTCGTCGGAAGGCATTAATAAAATGCTGCGCATTTGCCTTCCTCCTTTCGAAAATAAAGTCTCAACATCCGTCCCTGTTCCCCGTCTCCCTCTGCCATGTGATCCGACAATGTAACCTGCAGCTCTTTAACCATGTGCTGCAACAGTTTGATTACCTTAGGGTCTGTTTCTCTGTAATTGCTTTCCGCCCAACGATACCGGACATGCAGCACATATTCCTTCTCTTCCTCCTCAAGCACATTTTCGATATGGTAACTCTCCAGGCATTGTTCGCATAAAAATCCGTTCAGAAACATCACATAAGCAATCCGATTCATTACCGTGACCGGTATTTCTCCCTCTACTTTGCTGCGAATCAGAAAATCACAGGACTTTCCCGGAAAGTGAAATTTATTTTTGAGGTAGTTCAAATGAAAAATCAGATTCTTCTTTTCATACATATAATACTGGAAAAATTCACGCAGCAATTCTTCACAGTAATTTTTGACAGGCAATTTCTTTTCAGAATCAAATTCTGCTACCGGAAGGCTTAAGTTCTGCTCCACCATTCCCAGCATCGCTTTCAGAATTCTGTCATGCCCCTGCTTTTTCTTCTTCATCTTCTTCAGCAGTTCTTCCGTCTCTTTATTTAAAATCTGAAGATTTTTCTCAATTTTCTGCTGAAGCTCCCGCTCCTTTGCGCATTCTGTGTAATGCTCCAGAGCGGCACGAATTGGAACAATCAGATCTTCTGCCAGAAAAAACGGCTTTAAAATGAGCTTGTATATCTTAATCTGATTGAGCATATCCAGCGTTTCCGCAACATTGCGCACCTGCGCCATACCAATCTTCACGGTTGCAGGCGACAACATATCTACCATCTCAAACAACTCCGGACCAGACATTACCGGTAAATCCAGCTCACACACCAAAACCTCCGTCGGATGCGCCGACATATATTCCATGGCTTCCTCAGGTTGTTGGAAATATACGCAATGCAGCTCATTTTGGAAAGGCGTCAGCATCCGTTTATAATTTGCCGTCCACTTACTGTTATCGTCTACAAATACAATTGTACTCATCATCAGCCTCCTTTCCTGGCGTCTCCCATGAATGTTCCAAAAGCCCTAAGGCATCTTCCCACTTTAATTTACTTTATTGGTAACGATAAGAGGCATCAGGACTCCTCCCACTTCGTGGGTCCCTCCTCATGCCATATATTATATCAGACTATGGATATTTTTACAAAATTTTTTTCTTGTTATGAAACACATACAAGCTGGCGACATATGATACATTGTAATCAAAAATATGGAGGATTAGATTATGAGTGATTTAGCTGCTACAAACTGTGGATGTGGATGTGAAAGCAATAACAATGGAGGATGCAGTTCCATTATCTGGATCATCATCCTGCTTAGCTGCTGTGGCGGATGCAACGGCGGATTCTTCGGCGGTGGAGATGGCTGCGGCAACAACAGCTGCCTGTGGATTATCTTATTGCTCTTCTGCTGCGGCGGATGGGGCAACGGCAATGGCTGTGGATGTAATTCCTTCTGCTAATCATAACGAAAAACCGGGGCTGGCATTTGCCGGCTCCGGTTTTTTGTTATATATTATTTTTGTTTTTTGTAAGACATGATTTCCACCGAAGTGTATTCCTGACTTTTTTCTCTTTGCTGTTTCTCCTGAGTTTCTCTTCTGCGCAGACATTCTTCGTCAATTTCATACACGCTGTTTCCATCTATCACTAATTTTCCCATTTTATGCCTCCGTCTATTCTATTATGAAAGCCGATTACTCTGCGGTTTCACTGTTTTTGTAACCGTGATTTATCAAGAATGCTTTCATAGTAATATATGCTTTGTCATAATCTTTGCCTCACAGACATAGATTAAAACAAAAAGGGGAATGCAATGGAATCTATCGACTCATTGATACAGGACCGGCACCTGGATATGATGAAGGCCGCCCTGCCCTACCTGGATAATTCCAGACAAAGCACCATAGCTATGATGGTGAAATTCATGGAATTACAGCGTACAATCGCTCTTTTTCACACTCCTGGAAATAATCTTCGCATGTGTTCGGAAGAAGAACGCGAAGAGCTTGGCCCATTTCAAATGCTGAACGCAATAAGGGAATACTGCACAGACAGAGAGAAAGAGATGGTAGATAATATCATGACTTTCGTGCAGATGTTCTCCACCTATGAGACCTTGTTTACTTAATCATTATGTGCGTCGACTAACTGTCTGAAATTAAATTTAGAAAAGAAAGGAACACTATGGACCCACAGGATTTATTAAATAACCCACAATTGAAAAATATCTCACCGGAAAAACTGCAGTTTTTGATGAATCTGGCGCAGAATACTTCGCCCTCCGCCTCCACGCCAAAAGACATGGCTTCTTCTCTGAAAAACGCATCGGAACGTGCGAACAAAGAAGGAATGGATTTCTCTTCCGGGGAGCGTGATTTAATCATCGAAGTCTTAAAACAGAATCTGCCGCCTCAGGAGCGGCAGAAAGTGGAATTGATGATGCAGATGATGAAGGGCATGCGGAAATAACATACAATAATCTCCCGGGAAATAAAAAGCCAGCCCATTCAAATTTACTGACATGGGATGGCTTTTATTTCTCAGAGGAATTACTTTGCTACAATATTGATAATTCTGCCTGGCACATAAATCTCTTTGACAATGTTTCCGGTCAGTTTGTCTCCAAGCGCTTCCTTTCCTGCCGCAATCGCAGCATCTTTATCAGCGTCTGTCGGAATCGTTACGGTAGCTCTTGTCTTTCCATTTATCTGAACGGCAATCTCTATGGTATTCTCCACCGTTTTGGACTCGTCATACTCCGGCCACGTATTCTGATAAATTCGTCCCTCATAACCGCAGGCGTCCCAGATTTCCTCCGTAATATGCGGAGCAACCGGATTCAGCAGCATAAGAAACGTTTCAAATTCTGCGCGGTTGATGTTCCCATCCTTGGAGAAATCGTTGAGAATCGTCATCATGGCCGCAATTGCCGTGTTGTATTTGAGGTTCTCATAATCAGAACTTACCTTCTTGATAAGCTGATGCATTTTCGTCTCAAATTCCGGACGGTAGCTGTCGCCATCAACCAGAATATCCTGCAATTTCCACACACGCTCTAAGAACCTGCGGCATCCCTTGACGCCATTTTCCGACCAGGATGCGCTCAAATCAAATGCCCCGATAAACATTTCATAGGTGCGCAGCGTATCTGCACCGTAATCCATCACAATATCATCCGGATTTACTACATTTCCACGAGATTTCGACATTTTCTCACCGTTCTCACCGAGAATCATCCCGTGGGAAGTACGTTTCTGATAAGGCTCCGGCGTAGGCACTACTTTGTGGTCGTACAGGAACCGATGCCAGAAACGGGAGTACAGAAGATGCAGCGTCGTGTGCTCCATACCTCCGTTATACCAGTCTACCGGGAGCCAGTAATCAAGCGCCTCTTTGCTTGCCAGCGCATCCGGATTCTTCGGGTCTGTGTAACGCAGGAAATACCAGGAGGAACCTGCCCACTGGGGCATGGTGTCTGTCTCACGTTTTGCCGGACCTCCACAACAGGGACAGGTTGTATTCACCCAGTCTGTCATAGCTGCCAACGGTGATTCTCCTGTATCGGTAGGCATATAGCTGTCCACCTCGGGAAGCTGCAACGGCAGTTCGCTTTCCGGCAACGCCACATAACCGCATTTTTCACAATTTACAATCGGGATTGGCTCTCCCCAATAACGCTGACGGGAAAATACCCAATCCCTCAGCTTAAAGTTCGTCTTGCCTTTTCCAATCTTCTTCTCTTCCAGAAATTCTATAATCTTCTGTTTTGCTTCCGCAACTTCAAGTCCATCCAGAAAACCGGAATTGACCAGCTTACCGGTAGCAACGTCCGTATATGCCTCTTCCTGCACATTTTCCCCGCCAGCCACAACTTCAATGATTGGCAGATTGAATTTCTTAGCAAATTCCCAGTCACGGGTGTCGTGTGCCGGAACCGCCATAATCGCTCCGGTTCCGTAGCTCATCAATACATAATCGGATACCCAGACAGGAATCTCTTTATCGTTTACCGGATCGATGGCTTTTAAACCGTCAATTTCCACACCTGTCTTCTCTTTGGCAAGCTCAGAACGTTCAAAATCCGACTTTCTCGCCGCCTGCTCGCGGTATGCCACAATCTCATCCCAGTTCTTTATTTCATCTTTATATTTGTCCAGCATCGGATGCTCCGGGGAGACAACCATATAAGTGGCTCCAAACAAGGTATCCGGTCTGGTCGTATAAACCGTAAGTTTCTCGTCCTTGCCCGCAATCGGGAAATCAACCTCCGCACCCTGACTCTTTCCAATCCAGTTGCGTTGGGAGACTTTTACGCGCTCAATATAATCTACGTCTTCCAGGCCTTCCAGAAGTTTCTCTGCATATTCCGTAATCTTTAACATCCACTGGCTCTTTACCTTGCGGACAACCGGAGCGCCGCATCGCTCGCAGACGCCGTTTACGACTTCCTCATTGGCAAGACCCACCTTGCAGGAGGTACACCAGTTAATCGGCATTTCTGTCTTATAAGCAAGACCTTCACTGAATAATTTCAGGAAAATCCATTGTGTCCAGTGATAGTATTCGGGATCTGTCGTGTTGACTTCCCTGTCCCAGTCAAAGGAATAACCAAGCGCATGGAGTTGTCCTTTGAAACGCTCTACGTTATTCTTCGTAACTACTTTCGGATGAATCTTATTCTGGATTGCATAGTTCTCTGTTGGAAGTCCAAATGCATCCCATCCCATGGGATAGAGCACATTATAGCCCTGCATTCTCCGCTTTCTCGCTACAATATCAAGCGCGGTGTAAGGTCTTGGGTGCCCTACATGAAGTCCCTGTCCGGATGGATAGGGGAACTCTACCAATGCGTAATATTTGGGTTTCGAATAATCATCTGTCGCGGCAAAAGCTTTCTCCTCGTCCCAAATCTTCTGCCATTTTTCTTCCAACGCTCTGTGGTTGTATGGTGCTGCCATCTTTTATCCTCCATTCTATGCCATTATATCCGCCCTAAGCGGTACCATCGGCTGTAAATACATTTATACTTCTAAAATTCTATCACAAGGAAGGGTTTTGTCAAGTCACATTATAACATACATGCACACATCTCACCCAATTCAATATTATAAAAGTAAAAAACAAATACAGGAGATTTTCATGTCTCATTCTATTGTAAATAAAGCTTACGAAAACCCGGGGCTGCTCTATCTGGAAACAGCCCTTTATCATATGCCCGCCGCGTATGCAGAACTCACCGGAAACCCAGGAAACAGCGATATCAGAGGCATCGTGCGTTTCTATCCTGTCGGAAATGAAGTATTGGTTAATGCCGAAATATATGGTCTTCCGACAGAAGATGAAAACTGCGATTCTGATATCTTTGGTTTCCATATTCACCAGGGAGAATCCTGCACCGGGAATACCTCAGATCCTTATGCGGACGCAGGAATGCATTACAACCCTTATGACTGTCCGCACCCGGCGCATACGGGAGATATGCCGCCTCTGTTTGGAAATGAAGGATTTGCCTGGATGATGTACGTTACCGACCGCTTTACCATCGCGGATATCATAGACAGAACCGTTATCATACACAGCAAAGCAGACGATTTTACCACGCAGCCTTCCGGTAATTCCGGTGACAAAATTGCCTGTGCTACCATTCAGGCCGTCAGATAAAGCAAAGCCAAAAAGCCTGAAAAAGCTGTTTCCACAGTTTTTTCAGGCTTTTAAGATTTCTAATTATTTTCGTCTGCCTCTTCCTGTATCTCGGTCGATTCAACGGTTTCTGTTTCATCCTCTTCGTCTGTCAGCCGGAATTTATCAATCATATCATTCAGCTCGGTCGCCTGCGCAGAAAGCTCCTGACTGGTCGCAGAAGTCTGCTCCGCTGCCGCCGAGTTCGTCTGCACCACTTCTGAGATTATCTCAATGGCATCATTAACCTGCTGCATGGACTGGTTCTGTTCATCCGAATTCTCTGCTACGGCCTCCACTGCTTTTACAATCTCGTCCATGCCAACGATAACGCCCTGAAGGACTTGTGCCATCTCATCGGCAATCCGGTTGCCGCTTTCCACCTCATTCAATGCCGCCTGAATCAGTTTCCTTGTATCTACCACTGCCCCAGTACACTGATTTGCCAAATGCCCAATCTCACCTGCTACCACGGCAAATCCACGACCTGCCTCTCCTGCGCGCGCTGCCTCAATGGAGGCATTCAATGACAGAAGGTTGGTCTGGTCTGCAATTTCTTCAATCGTCTGAATGATATTGGCAATCTGCATGGAAGCATCGCTAATCTTCTCCATCGCCTTCATCATCTCAGTAATATACGCATTGCTGGCATTTGCCTGATCGCCAATTTCCATCGCCTTTTTGTTCGTAGAAAGGGCATTTTCCGTATTTCGCTGCACCTGTTCCGCTACATTATTAACCGTTGCCAGAAGCTCCTGCACGGATGCCGCCTGGTCTGTAGCGCCCTCTGCAAGAGACTGTGCTCCGTCTGCAAGTTGCGTTGAGCCAATTCCCACCTGCTCTGAGGATTCTTTGATATGGTTTATCGTGTCTGTGAGGGAATATTTAATCTTGCGCACTGCTTCCAGAATATTTTTGAAATCTCCTATATAAGACTCCCTTGCCCTGGAATGAACGCCGAAATTATTTTCACTCATTTCTCCCAGAATATAATCCACATCACCAATAATACGTTTCATGTCAGAGACGATATCCCGGGTGGCATTTGCAAGAATCAAAGTCTCATCCTGGGTCATTATCTCTGGAACTTCCGTATGTAAATCACCTTTCGCCAACGCCGTCAGGCGTTTGGCACATTGATGGATCGGCGTGCCGATATTATCGGCAAGTTTCCGCACCATGAATACTGCCACAACAATGGAGATAATCACAATCAAAATCGTGATTATTATCCCTACAACGGTCTCAAGGTTAAAGTCAGAAATCGGGGCAGTAATGGCAATACTCCAATTTTTGCTGTTCTTCACCGGGGTATACGCCATAATCTTTTTTACGCCGTTGTAACTGTAAGTCCCAAATCCCGACTCACCATTTATCATTTTCTGTTCCAGCCTGGCGACCGGTTTCAGCTTGGAATTTGTCTGCGCATCCCGGATACTGTTATCTTTCATCTTTACCAGCTGCTCATCCTTATGGGCAATGACGTTTCCTTCGCTGTCCAGCATATAAGCGGAACCATTGGCGCTCACATTGACTGCCACCATAATATCGTTAAGGAAGTTTGAATCCGGTATCAGATAAATGACGCCAACTACTTCTGTCCCATGAGTCCCTTCTTTCCATAAGGGCGCTGCAATGCGGATTTCCATGGAGGACTGGTCTTCGCTGATAATCGGTTCCGTTACAAAGACCCCGCCCTGCATTGCCGCCTGGAAATAATCCGCATCTGCAAAATTTTCTCCTGTAAAAATACTGGTTCCTGTGCTGTCAAGGATGTCTCCTGCCACCAGTTCGTTTACTTTTACCCTCTCGTCAATAATAGCCTTTTTTTCCTCCACTGTTGCTGAATCATTGGCAAGGCGCGCTGTCATTCCCAAATCTTCAACCAGATTCATATAAGAAGTAATCTCCCATTCTACGCGCTCCGCCGATACGTGTGCCGTTGCATTCATGTTTCGTTTGAGGGTAGAATTGGTACTTTGGTTATTCAATATACTGGAAATAATACCTAAGAGCGACAGGGAGATGATAACTAACGCCAATACGGAAACCGTAATTTTGCCTTTTATCGTCTCGTGATATAATCTTTTTATTTCCTTTATGCTCCATTTACCCTTTGCATTCTTTTGTTTCTTTGTTGTTACTTTTTCATTTTTGTTATTCTTCATTTTAATTACCTTCCACCCCTCTGATACTCTGCTCCTCGTCACACAGTATAACCGGTGCGGTCCTTTCTTCGTAAAACAAGGCGGACAAGTCCGCATTTACTTTCCTGATTAAAAAGACTACAGTTCAGCCTTCACCATTCGCTCAAACGTGGGTGACGGCTGAACTGTAGTAATAAAATTTATTCTTCTCCGTTGTCGAGTTTATTCTTTCTTGCTTCTACTTCCTTCTCCTGAATGTCGGAAGGAGTCTGTTCATAACGCGCAAATTCATAGGAAAACAGCCCGCTTCCTCCTGTCATGGAACGAAGGTCTGTCATATAACCATAAAGTTCCATATAGGGTACGTCTGCCGTTACCTCCGTCTTGCCCGCTTCTGCCGGGTTCATACCTAATACGCGTCCGCGGCGCTTGTTTAAATCTCCCATAACATCTCCGGTATACTTATCCGGTACAATGACTTTCATCGTTGCAATCGGCTCCAGCAATACCGGAGAAGCCTCCATAATTCCCTTCTTGAAGGCCTGAATGGTTGCCATCTTAAATGCCATCTCGGAGGAATCCACCGGATGGTAAGAACCATCATATAAAACAGCTTTAATACCAACAACCGGGTATGCAGCCATCGGTCCCTTCAATACGGAATCCTGCAGTCCTTTCTCAACTGCCGGGAAATAATTTTTGGGAACGGCGCCGCCGACTACCTGCTGTTCAAATTCATAAGCGGTTTCCAGATCGCCGCTCGGTTCAAATGTCATCTTGACATGTCCATACTGTCCATGTCCGCCGGATTGTTTCTTATATTTGTATTCCACATCTGATTTCTTGCGGATGGTCTCACGGAACGCAATCTTCGGACGACTAAGCTCTATGGTTACTTTGTAACGCTCCTGCAGCTTGCTCACTACAACTTCCAGATGCTGGTCACCGATACCATAAATCAAAGTCTGCCCATTTGCACTGTCATTTTCCACTTTCAAAGTCAGGTCTTCCTGCATCAGTTTCTGCAATGCCTGAGATACTTTATCCTCATCGCCCTTGTTCTTCGTCTTATATCTCTTATATGTATACGGCGTGGAAATCTGGGTCTTTCCATATACGACAGGGGTTGCCTTCGTAGAAAGGGTGTCGCGGGTTGTTGATTTTGCCAATTTCGCCAACGCTCCGAGGTCGCCTGCATGAAGTTCCGGCACTTCCTCCGCCTTATTACCGCGCATTACATAAAGCTTGCCAATCTTCATTTCCTGCGACTTCTCTTCATTGTACAATACATCATCTGTCTTAAGCACGCCGGAATTGACCTTGATTAAAGAGTATTTTCCGATAAACGGATCTGCAATCGTCTTAAAAATGTAAGCGCTCTTTGCTTTCGCAATATCGTAATCGCCGTCAAACACTTCATTGGTCTTCATATTTACACCTTTGCACGGACGTTTCTCCGGGCTTGGAAGATATTTAATAATATCGTCAAGCAGTGTATAGACGCCCTGTACCAGCGTACTGGAACCCATGGAAATAGGCACGATGCTGCCATCCACTACATTCGTACGAAGTGCGGAACGGATTTCAAATTCTGAGAACTCTTCACCGGAAAAATAACGATCCATGAATTCTTCGCTTGTCTCAGCAACCGCCTCCATCAACGCCTCACGGCAGATTTCCAGATTATTCTTCGAATAATCCGGTATTTCGGACTCTACGACCTCACCCTTGTCATTCCAACGATTACCGGTCTGTGCCACGACATTGACATACCCCACAAATTTCTCATTCTCACGAATCGGAAGATGGAACGGCGCAATTTTCTTGCCGTACATTTCCTGCAAATCTTCCACTACCTGACGGAAACTTGCATTATCGTCATCCATCTCTGTCACAAATACCATACGCGGTATCTTATATTTCTCGCAGATATCCCATGCCTTCTGTGTTCCCACTTCCACACCGCTCTTGCCGGATACCACGATAATTGCGGCGTCTGCAACGCTAACAGCCTCTTCTACTTCTCCTACGAATCCAAAATAACCCGGTGTGTCCAACAGGTTGATTTTCGTCTCATCCCAGATAACCGGAACCACCGAAGTATTAATAGAAAAAAGACGCTTGGTTTCTTCTTTGTCGTAATCACTGATGGTATTGCCATCTGTGACCTTACCCATCCGCTTGGTAATACCGGACAGATACGCCATTGCTTCTACCAAAGTCGTCTTTCCACTACCACCGTGTCCTAACAGAACAACGTTTCTTATCTTATCAGTTGTATACACGTTCATAATGTTTTTCCTCCCATACATTATTTGTTCATGTCTATATTTTACTAAAATTTTTGGAAATTTACAACCTTTTTATTCAAAATTTACAAAGTGATGGTAACAGCGCAGCCTGTTTGTTACATCACC
>CAJTSB010000033.1:0-483 GCA_910578825.1 uncultured Lachnospiraceae bacterium
AGGGGAATTGTCGTTTCCCCTTTTGGCTGCCGCAAGGCAGACAACGCCCTCCGCAGGAGTCCATGCAAGTGAAACTTGCCCCTCGGAGAGCGCACATACCACCTCTGGTGGTATATCTGTGCGCACCCCGTAAACGGGGTGAATACGTTACCTCGGCTTTCCAGTGTCCTCGCCTTTGTCATTCCGTACCGCCCTCGCTTTCATTTTCGGCATTGGGGAGAGTGGATTGTGGGGGAGTGGTTTCTCGGCTTTCCGCTTTGATTTTAGATATAATCTGCTGACACTCCCTTGTCTGCAAGGCAACCGATAAGATACGGTTTAACTCGCCCTCGTCATAGCGGTAGCAGTCGGGGAAATACTTCACGATAATACCGCCCATGATGTACTTGTGGTGGTTCTCGGCTTTGCGTTTCTTCTCGTTCTGCTTTTTCTTTTCGTTGGCTACACGCTGTTTTGCTTGTTGCAATACCTGTAATGCTTTTT
>CAJTSB010000033.1:493-25746 GCA_910578825.1 uncultured Lachnospiraceae bacterium
CCCCATTCTCCGTTTTCAGTGATAGGGCGCATGGTAAGCAATACATGGACATGGAGATTGCGCTGTCCCTTGTCATTCTCGCTGTCATGGATTGCCCAATCAGCGCACATGCCTTTATCAACAAAATTCCTTTGCACATAATCCCTCGCGACTTCCTCCACAAGTTCGTAACTCCATTCGTTGGGGAGTGACGCTTTTAACATTCTCGCAAGCTGTGATTTCTGCCCTTTCTCGGAAAGTTCAACAGCGTTCCATAAAGTGGCTCGGTCTGCATATTCTTTGGTTTTCTTTTCGTTGGCTACACGCTGTTGCGCCTGTTCCAATGCCTGCAATGCCTTTTCTAAGTTTTTGCTTGTGTCATTCTTGCTCTCAATCATTTCTGATACCTCATTCTTTCTGTGCTGTGTTGATAGTTGCTGAAAATAAAAAAGGTAGCGGATTGTCTGTTAAGATAATCGCTACCTAAAGGTAAACAATATTCAGTTTTTATATTTCTGCTCTGCCAAATAATTTTATCATTTTAATGCTTGTAAATAGGGCAGAAGTTATCTTTATTTTTGTGGATAATATAAATGCCGTATATTCCTAATAACAAATACATTATTAAACAGAAAACTAATCCTATTGTTGGATATTGATTACTTTTAGAAAAACAAAATGGTATACCGCACAAATCCACTACAAAATGTAAAATAATTGGTATCCATAAATTTCGGGTTTTGACATAAACTGCCCCGAAGTAAACTCCTAATGCAGTAGCCCAAACAGCTTTGCAAATAATTGTTAAAATTGGTTGCCCAAGTGCACCAAAAATATGCCCAAAACCAAATAGTGCAGATGAAATAATAACTGCATATAATGTAGCATTATCTCGTTTGCCAAACCATTTTTCAATGATATTCTGTAACAATCCTCTCAGATAAATTTCCTCCATTATTGCAACGCCTATATAATACACAACACCCTCTACAATAACTCTATATATTGTTGGTTTATTATTAAACGGTGAAAGTCCTATACAGAAAGCAACTGCCACTATAAGTGTAGCAACAAGGGATGGAATACCATATCTTTTCAAACCAATCAGTATATTTTGAAATTGCAATCCAAAATTCCACTCTTTTATAATGGTTTTCCTGCATACATAACATAAAGCAAAAGCAAATATAAAATTTATCATCAAAGAAAAATAAATTGGTTCTATATCCCTTATTTGTATATTACAGAATAAAACCGCAGGTAATGCGGTCATTTCCATAAAGGTCATTATTATTGTCAATATAGTAACTCCGATTGATGTGCGTTTGTCTATCATGATTAATCTCCTTAGCCGTTAATTTATTGAATTATTCAACGCTGTTATTTTACCACAATAGCACACACAATTTCATTAAATTTTGCTTAATCGCTCTTTGCCTTATTCTTTGCAATCATCATCTGCCTTGCCCGTTCCCTCTGCTCGGTACTGACTGCCCTCGGTTTGCGGTAACTGACGTATGATTTCGGAAAGGAATAAATACAACTACAGTTTTCATATATACTTCACTTTTTTCGGAACTTCCTGTTTGAACTCAACATATTCTGATTCGCCAGATATGATATCTTCTACAGTCATAGAATGTCACCTTCTTCCGTTTCAAAACAAACCACTACATATCATTAAATAATTCTTTTTTTGCAGTGCTGAATCTAATATCCTGCTTTTTTCACTTAATAACGATAAACCTCTTTCTGCATCTACCTGTTTCGCTTATGAAATATTTCACTTAAAGCAAGCATATCTTTGCCTCCATTTTTATCTGGTATTTTCGATTAGAATTCATTCATTGATTTTAAGAATTCCATCCCGATGGACGATATCATTTCGACATTCCACAAACATAATAATATCTGTATGTACAGCATCTCTAATTACATTGGTTACACGCAACATAGCAGCATCTTTTATATCTTCAACACATTCTAATCTAATAATTATTATAATCATTTTTTGCTTTTACAAGTAGAAACTGCTTGTTGGTGGCTCTCCCCAACCCCCTGAGATCATCACCTTTAGAGATGGCTGCGCATTCCTGTGGAATGCTAAAAGTTTCCTCTGGCTACGCCGTGCCATCCAGCAGACTTGCGTCTGCTGATGAGGGCTTTCGCCGGTTCTCATTGAGCCAGGCACCGCATGAATGCTACGCATCCATGCGGTGTGTGGCTTTCGCCACATAAGAATAAATCCTGTATCGGGCAGCACCGGATAATCGTTTCACGATTACCCGATGTCCGGCTTTCGCCGGATATGAATCTTACAGCAAAAAAGAGGCCGTGAGCTAGCTCCCGCCTCTTTTTTGCTGTAATCTTCCTGCCCGGCTCAATGCTCGAGCATATTTTCAATAAATATCCCATATCCTTTGGTGGAGTCCTGGACAAAGACATGGGTGACAGCTCCGATGACGGCTCCATTTTGGATGATTGGACTGCCGCTCATACCCTGAATCACGCCTCCGGTGAGGTTCAAAAGCTCCGCATCGCTGACCTGAAACAAAATGCCTTTATTCTCGCTGTTATAATCCAATTCCTGTATCTCAATCGTATAAGCCTTCTGCTCTCCGGATACCGAAGAGATAATCGTTGCTTCTCCTTTTTGGATATTCTGTTTGAGCGCAATGGGATAATACGTGTTCTCCACATTCTCCTCGGGTGCGCGTTCCAGCTTTCCATAAATTCCCACATCGCTGTTTTCTTCCACCGTACCTAGCTTATACTGGTCTAAATAGGTGATGACGCCGGAAATCTCTCCCGGATTTCCTTTCTCTCCTCTGGTGATTCCGGCAATTTCTGCCTCATACAGGATGCCCTCGCCGAGACTGACTTTTAATCCGGTATCGATATCGCTCACCGGATGCCCAAGCGCTCCATAATTTCCTTCGGCGTCATAAAAGGTAAGCGTACCGACGCCTGCAAGGTCATCCCTTACCCAGATGCCCAGTTTATATTCATTTTCTTCGGTCTCAACAGGTTCGACCTTCAGATGGATATATTCTCCATCTCGCAAAATACCCAGTATCACAGGTTCCCCCTGACACTGGTTAATCTTCGTAATCAGCCCTTCTTTATTTTCCACAATCTCATCATTGATGGTTTTGACATAATCACCGCTTTTTACAAGGTTAGCTGCCGGCTCATGGCTCATACCGTCATTGCCGACGATCGCTCCCGTACCGACGATCATAACGCCATCGGTCTTAACATAAATCCCGACCGGCGCGCCACAGGGAACTACCTGCTCTTTGTCTATGACCTCGACCGACACATCCTTGATGTGAAACAATCCCAACAATTTACAGGACATATAATACTTCCCCTGCTCCCCGGATTTCAGGGAAAAGCTTTCATTCAAATCCAGTGTTATTTTTTCTTTCTCTACCACAGGGGACTGGTTGCCAAACACTTCCATGCCCTCCTGCTGTAATTCTCCGGTAACAGGCACATGAAAATCAAAACTTTCTGTTTCACCTTTTTCTATATGAATTGTGTCCGGTATGGCCTCTGCAAAAACAGTATACGTAAAAAATATGCCAAAGCAGAAACCGGCAATTAAGCTTGCGCGGGCAATCCATCTCTGATACCGCATCTTTTTTCTTGTCTGTTCTTTCAACTTCTCACACACCCTCTCAAAAAATTTCAAGATGACCTGAAATCTTTTTTAGTATGTGAAATTATGCGGTTTTCACTCTGGATATTTATGTAATATTGCAAGTTTTTTCATTTCCTTTGCGCTCTCAAGCACTGTATCGGTTATTTTCACACCGCCTAACATCCGTGCCAGCTCAGTCACGCTTTCCTCCTCATGCAACAAATCAATGCTGGAAAAAGTCGCCTTGTTTTCCACATTTTTACTGATAAGAAAATGGCTGTCCGCCATCGCCGCAATCTGTGGCAGATGCGTAATGCAGATAACCTGATGTTTTTTTCCAATCACATTCATCTTTTCCGCCACCATCTGCGCCGTCCTGCCGCTGATTCCCGCGTCAATCTCATCAAATATTAAGGTTTCGATCTGATCGCTCTCTGCAAGAATCGTCTTGATTGCCAGCATAATCCGGCTGAGTTCTCCGCCGGACGCCACCTTGCTCAATGGTTTTAACGGTTCTCCCGGATTGGTGGAAATCAAAAACTCCGCCTCATCCGTTCCATTGGCAGTATATTTTCCGGCATCGGCAAATTCCATGACAAAATTTACATCTAAAAAATTCAAATCAACCAAAGCGTCTTTCACCTGCTTTGTCAATTTTTTCGCCGATTTCTGGCGGATTTGCGACACTTGCTTGGAAATGGCAGACAGTTTTTCCTCCGCCATACGCAACTCCTTCTGAACCTGTTCCAGATATTGCTCATAATCATTAAGCTGTGCCAGGCGAATTTCTTTCTCTTCTGCCTGCCGCAGCACTGCCTCAATGCTGCCGCCAAACTTATCTTTCAGATGATTTATGGTATCCAGACGTTTCTCCGTCTCATAAAACGTTTCCTCGTCAAATTCCTCATCTGACATATAACCCGACAATTCTCTGTTAAAATCATTTAACAGATTATCAATCTCTTCTAACTGACCACATAACTCCTCCAACTGAGGATCATACTCAGATGCAGATTGCAATTCATGCAATGCCCGCCCAATCTGCTCCGTTGCGCTTGATTCTCCTCCGGTCATCTCATGGGCAGTTCCGGCAGCCTCCATAATTTTACGATTGTTTGCCATCTTCCGATATGCCGCCTCTAACTCTTCATCTTCCCCGAGTACAGGATTTGCCGCCCGTATCTCTTTTATCTCGTACTCCAGAAATGAGAGTTCCCGCGCTCTTCCCTCTCCATCCTGCAATGCCTGTTGCTGTTTTTCCAGTGCATTTTGGTACTCCTGATAACATTTTCTCAGAATTTCCTTTTTCCCATTCAGTTTCTCTCCGGCAAATTCATCCAGAATTTCCAGATGTTTCTTTTTGTGGAGCAGAGATTGGTGCTCGTGCTGTCCATGGATATCTATCAGCAGGGAGGCAACATTTCTCATACAGGAAGCAGAAACGGTTTCCGAATTGATTTTCCCCACGCTTCTCGTTGCCGTTATTTTGCGCGACATGATAATTTCACCATTTTCAGGGAAAATATCCATCTCCTTTAGCTGTCTTACCTGCTCTTCGTTCTCCACCCGAAACACCAGCTCCACCAGAGCGTATTCCGCCTGGTCGCGCAGCATCTCTTTCGGCGCCTTCTCACCCAAGGCAAGGTTAATGGAGCCGATAATGATGGATTTTCCCGCTCCGGTCTCTCCGGAAAGAATATTTAATCCATTCCCAAATTCCACCTCCGCCTCTTCCAAAAGCGCCAGATTCTTTACGTGTAGACTTTCTAACATATATTCTCCTTCTACTCTCTCATTCGACAAATAATCCTAAATACCACACCGCGAAACTCCCCTTCCACAGCTGCTTTATACGTCGTCCTCGACAATCCTTCTCAGACGTTCCATCAGCCGCTCGGTATCTTCCATGGTACGTACTGCACACATAATTGTATCATCGCCCGCGATACTGCCGACAATCTCATGGCAGTCCATCGCATCCAACGCCGCTGCAACCGCCATTGCCATGCCGGACGCCGTTTTAATCACCAAAATATTCTGCGCCATATCCACAGAGACAAATCCATCCTTAAAAATACGAAAATACTTTTCTCTCATATCTGTACCGCTCTCGTTAGGTGGTACATATTTCTGGCGCCCGCCCTTTCCGGTGACTTTCATAAGTTTTAGTTCCCGGATATCCCGGGAAACCGTTGCCTGCGTCACGTGAAAACCTTCCCGCTCCAGACAGTCTGACAATTCTTCCTGCGTCTCAATATTATTTTTCGCAATAATTTCCAGAATTTTTGCGTGACGTTTCGATTTCATTCTATCCTCCAAATATACGGATTTTATATTTTATCTCCAGCCTCCCATAATAAACTGGACTGTTTTATTTCCAATTCTCCGTTACAGGCTGTAACCCTGTAATTTTTCTCTGAGTTTCTCCAGAAAGCTCAGACGGCTCAATTTCAAAATCCTCGTACAGGACTCTGATTTCTTTACCATAATCTGCTCGCCTGCTGCAAGCGCGCCAACCGCAGCGCCGTCAAAACTGACTTCCGCCTTTTCTTCCTGCCCCTGATTGCGCGCCAGCACTTCAATTGTAATCTCATCCTCCGCGCTTAAAACGATACTCTTGGCATTGAGCGTATGGGGACTGATCGGCGTCACGAGAAGAAGCTGGGCTTTAGGGTCTACAATCGGACCTCCCGCCGACATGCTGTAAGCGGTAGAGCCGGTCGGCGTAGCGATAATGATTCCATCTGCACTGTATGTATTGAGATATTCCCCATTTACAGACACCACAATATCCATCACCTGAAGCCCACCGCAACGGTGAATGACAATATCATTGAGTGCAATCCGCTCCTCCATGCTGCCATCCTCGCGAACAAAACCACCCGATAACAGCATCCTTTTCTCTACAAGATAATCCTCACCTGTAAGCAGCCTGCGAATAGCGTCAATGGCCTTATCTTCCTCCAACTCGCAAAGATAACCGACATGTCCGGTGTTGATACCAATCAGAGGTATATTATAGATTGCCATATTGCGTGCTGCCCGAAGCAGGGTGCCGTCTCCGCCAACGACCAGAATGCATTCCGTATCACGCGGAATTCTGCTCCCGTCAAATACCGTTCCCTCATCTTCCCGGTTTACCTGATAGTCACATGTCCCGCCATGTTCCAAAATGAATGCACGGAGTTCTTTCGTAAGCTTTAACTGCTGATCCCGCCTGGGATTCACAATGATATAAAAATGTTTCATTTGCTGATTGTTCCTCCCTGTTTCAACGTTTCATGCGCCTCTTTTACCACTTTAGACACATCCACAGAAACTCCATCATGTGCAGCGCCCTTCTTTATATATACAAGGTATTCTATATTTCCTTCCGGTCCCTTGACAGGGGAAAAGTCCAGATTGCGGATACCGAATCCCAGTTCCTGTGCAAAGGAAATTACGCTTGTGACGACTTCCTCATGCACGGCCGGATCACGAACCACGCCCTTTTTTCCTACTTTCTCCCGCCCCGCCTCAAACTGTGGCTTAATCAGGCATACCATTTCTCCCTGCGCAGACAATAACGCCTTTGCCGCTGGAAGTATCTTTTCCAGTGAAATGAAAGACACATCCGCCGAGGCAAAGTCCAACACATCTTCCACATCGTCCGGCGTTACATAGCGGATATTCGTCTTTTCCATACAGACGACTCTTTCATCCTGGCGCAACGTCCAGGCAAACTGTCCATATCCGACGTCCACGGCATAGACTTTCTTTGCGCCATTTTGCAGCATACAATCCGTAAATCCTCCAGTTGATGCGCCAATATCCATACAAATTTTATCGTGTAGATTGATTCCAAAACTCTGCATTGCCTTTTCCAGTTTCAGACCGCCGCGGCTTACATATTTAAGTGTATTTCCCCGGACTTCAATCTCAGATTTAACGTCAAAAGAGCTGCCGGCCTTATCTTCCCGCTGACCGGATACAAATACGTTTCCCTCCATAATCATCGTCTTCGCCTTTTCCCGGGAGGGAGCCAGCCCACGCTGCACCAGCAGCACATCCAAACGTTCTTTCATGTAATAACCTTTCTTTTATATGCAGCCACAATCCGTTTCACCACAGATTCCGCGTCCAGACCAAGTTCCTTTTTCAGAATATTGACATTTCCATGTTCCACATAAGCGTCCGGCACCGCAACATTCTCAATCTTCGGCATTTGCTCCGCATGATTTTCATTAAAATACTGCGCAACATGTTCTCCAAAACCGCCGCTTTTAACATTCTCTTCCATTGTCACAAAGAAATCATGATTTTCCAAAAGTTCCTCGAGAAGTTCTGTATCCAGCGGTTTCACAAAACGAACGTTTATTAGGGAACAAAAATATCCCATGGATTTGAGCATTTCATACACCTGCCTGGCAGTCTCCACCATGCTCCCCACGGCAAGCAACGCAATCTCCTGCTCCCGATAAATCGTCTCACTCTTTCCGTAAACAATCTTCTCCCGAAATTCCTTCCATCCATCGTACGCCTTTCCCCTGGGGTAACGGATGGCAATCGGATGTCCAAAATTGACGGCAAACTTCATCATATCGGAAAGCTCCCACTTGTTCTTGGGCGCCAAAATACTCATATTGGGTATGGTAGACAGATAAGACAAATCAAAAATACCCTGATGCGTCTCTCCATCGCTGCCCACAATGCCTGCACGGTCAATGGCAAATACCACCGGTAAATCCTGAATGCAGACGTCATGAAGAATCTGGTCGTAAGCGCGCTGTAAAAAGGAAGAATAAACCGCCACCACCGGTTTCAGTCCTGCCGCCGCCAACCCGGCTGCAAAAGTCACTGCATGTCCTTCGGCAATCCCCACGTCAAAAAATCGCTCCGGAAACATATTGTGAAACCGTTTCAATCCGGTTCCGTCCTTCATCGCCGCTGTAATCGCCACAACCTTCTCATCACGGTCTCCCAGCTTACGCATCACCGTCGAAAAAATATCCGTATAATTTGCAGTTGTCCTCTTCTTTGACGGAAGTCCGGTCTCAATCTCAAACGGCTCCGCTCCATGAAAGCGTGCCGGATGGCGTTCTGCCGGAAGATAGCCTTTTCCTTTCTTCGTCAGAACATGGACGATGACAGCGCCATTGACCTTAGCTGCCTCCCGGAACGTCCGCACCATTGCGCCGATATTATGACCGTCTACCGGACCCAGATATGTGATTCCCATATTCTCAAACAGCATTCCCGGTATGACAAGCTGCTTAATTCCGCTCTTCGTACGCCGAATCCGCGTTACAATACGTTCGCCTACGACCGGAATCTTATTCAGAGAGTTTGCTACCCCCTCCTTCAATCCCTGGTATGCATCCGCAGTCCGCAAATTCCCTAAATGTCTGGAAAAACCTCCTACGTTCTCGGAAATGGACATGTTGTTGTCATTCAACACAATGATAAAGTTTGTCTTCAGGCGCGAGGCGTTATTCAAGGCCTCATACGCCATTCCACCCGTCATTGCCCCGTCTCCAATCACGGAAATGACTTTATAAGAGCCACCCGTAATTTCCCTTGCCTCCGCATATCCCAATCCTGCTGATATGGAGGTGGAGCTGTGCCCTGTATCGAAACAGTCACAGGCGCTTTCCCCTCGCTTGGGAAACCCGCTCATGCCCCCATATTTTCGCAAATGTTCAAATCCCTCCCGTCTTCCAGTAAGGATTTTGTGGGTATAAGACTGGTGTCCCACATCCCAGACAATCTTATCCTTCGGTAACTGAAACACCAGATGCAACGCCATTGTCAACTCTACGGTTCCCAGATTTGACGCCAGATGCCCGCCGTTTTCTGAAATTTTCTCAATCAGAAACTCACGGATTTCTTCTGCCAGTTCCGGCAACTGATCCCTGTCCAGTTTCTTAATATCATTGGGAGCTTTTATCATATCCATTACCATAGGATTATCCTCTCTTGTCAACTCTTTCTATGAATCAAATCCAGCATGAGACGGGTGAGAAATTCATTTTTCACTACCAGTGCGTCCATCAACGCCACACTGTGCCCGGACAGTCGTTCCACATCCTGCCTGGCCCGCTCAACGCCAAACAAAGTTACCCAGGTAGTCTTGTGATTTTTCTCATCACTGCCCACCGGTTTGCCAAGTTTCTCTGTTGTACTGACAACGTCTAAAATATCATCCTGTATCTGAAAGGCAAGTCCCAGCTCGCCTGCCGCCTGCTCCACCTGCTTTTGCTCGCTTAAAGTTGCTCCGGCAAGAATTGCCCCGATCATCATCGAAGACTCCAAAAGCGCCCCGGTCTTGAGATGATAGATAAATGTAAGCGTCTCTTCTGTCACCGGCTTTCCTTCCGATTCCACGTCCACACACTGTCCGCCCAGCATTCCATGAATTCCGGCTTTCGCCGCCAGCACAGACAACGCTTTTCCCACCTGCACGTTTCCCGGCTCAAGTTCAAAGGCTTTCGCCGCCGTCTCAAACGCGTAATTCAGCAAACCGTCTCCGGCAAGAATTCCCATTGCCTCTCCATACTGCGCATGTGTCGTCTTCTTGCCTCTACGGTATTCGTCATTGTCCATAGCCGGAAGGTCGTCATGCACAAGCGAATACGTATGTATCATCTCAATTGCCGCCATAAATGGCTCGATTACCTCAGACCTTCCGCCAAACATCCGGTAGGTCTCATGCATCAACAAGGGGCGCAGCCGTTTGCCCCCAGCCTGCACACTGTAATTCATGGCCTCAATCACGGTCTTCTGTCTGCCCTCTTCCTTCGGCAGATATTTCTCAATGATTGCCTGAACCTGCCCAATGCGCGCTGCCATCTCTTCCTTAAAATCCTTATTCATCAAATGCCTCCAGTTCTCCCTGCTGATTGAGCAGGAGCATTTTCTTTTCTACGCCGTCAATCTTTTCATTGCAGAGTTTCAGCTTGCGGATTCCCCTCTCATAAAGGGAAAATGATTCCTCCAACGTCACTTCGCGTTCCTGCATTTTCTCTATAATAGACGAAAGCTCCTGAAACATATCCTCCAGGGAAACTTCCTGTTTCTCTTCTTTCTCCATGATTGCTGTCTCCTTCATTTCTGTACTGCATAAGAAACGCCGGGTAACCTAAGACATCCTTAAGTCATATCCCTCCATAGGTCAAGGACTTCAACCCTGGCTCTGCCGTTTCGCATATGAATATTCAAATAATCTCCCACATTCAGCCTGTCCACATCCCGCACGCCCCTGCCATCCTCATCGGATATAAAAGCATATCCCTGGCTCAATTTTCTGGCCGGAGAAAGCGCATCCAATTTACCAGCGTATACCTCCAGTTCATGTTTGGCTGCAGTAAGGCGCTGCTGCATCAAAAGCTCCAGCCGTTCCGCGAAGTCTGCCGTCATCTGGCGTTTTTCATTGATCTGGTTTGCAGGACTTGCCCATTGAAAGTTTCTCTGAAACTGTTCCAACATTTCCCGACAACGCTCCAGTTTTTCACTCATTCTGCGGTTCAATTCCATCTGCACGGTCAAAAACTTTGCCTGAACCTCACGGATGTCAAAGACCGCAAGCTCCGCTGCCGCGGAAGGGGTAGGTGCGCGCAAATCCGCTACATAATCGGCAATCGTAACATCTGTCTCGTGTCCCACCGCCGAGATGATCGGCACCGAACATTCAAAAATAGCACGTGCCACAATCTCTTCATTGAACGCCCACAAATCCTCCATAGAGCCGCCGCCCCTGCCGACAATCATCACATCCACGCCGAGTCTTTCCAGGGCATGGATTCCATTAACAATGCTTGCCGCCGCTCCTTCTCCCTGCACGAGTGCAGGATAAAGAATTGTCTGCACATAAGGATTCCTGCGGCTGCTGATATTCTGAATATCACGGATTGCCGCCCCGGTTGGCGCTGTCACAATCCCCAATGTCTTAATATATCCGGGAATGGGCTGTTTGTATTCCTCCGCAAACATCCCCATTTCCTCCAACTCCTGTTTCAATGCCTCAAAACGCTGGTACAAAAGCCCCGCGCCATCCAGTATGATTTCTTTGGCGTAAAGCTGATATTTGCCATCTCGTTCATAGACCGATATGGAACCCAGTACAATCACATTGTCCCCATTTTTCATACGAAACGAAAGACCTGCCCGGCTGCCTGCAAACAGGACTGCCTGCAGCGCGCCTGTCTCGTCTTTGAGCGTAAAATAAATATGCCCCGACGTATGGTATTTGCAGTTTGAGACTTCACCCTTCACATAGATGCGGTTCATCATGAAATCCTGGGTAAACATATTCTTAATATAGGAATTAACCTGTCCCACGGTATATACATTCTTTGTCATACTAATTTTGCAAGAATTCCATTGACAAAAGACGACGAATCATCCGTGCCGTAGCTCTTTGCCAGCTCTACCGCCTCGTTAATCGCCACTCCTGCCGGAACATCCTCCTCAAATTTCATCTCGTACACGGCAAGCCGGATTAAGGTCAAATCCACCCTGCCCATACGGCTGGTCTTCCAGCCCTGCGCCACCTCATTGACCATCGCGTCAATCTCTGCAAGATGCTCTAAAATGTCTTCGTATTTGCGCCTGATATACGCAGTGTCTTTATTTTCTTCCTGCCCCAGCTCTTCCAAAAATAGCTGACGCTGCTCCATAAGTTCGTCTTTCTCATAAAATTCTGTACGAAATAACAATTTAAAAATCTGTTCCCTGATCTCCCTGCGGCTCATGCTGCCTCCTTATTTCAATTGTATTTACTTAAAAAGGGTGTCCTAAAGACACCCTTATTTGCTTTCGTCTTTACTTTTAAATGTTCCTATTTGCGCTTTTGTGTATTCACGCCGGCAATACGCACATTGATATTGCTCACTTCCAGCCCGGTCATGTTCTCAATGGCAGATTTCACTCTTTCCTGAACCTTTAAAGAAACCTCGGGAATAGCATAACCAAAACAAATATTTAACGCTACGTCTACCTTAACCACCGTTCCCTGGACGTCCACCTTAATTCCCTTGGATAAATTCTTCATGCCCAGCTTGCTGACCAGTTCATTGGTAATATTACCCGCCATGGAACTTACGCCTTCTACCTCTGTTGCGGCAAGCCCTGCAATGATGGCAACCACTTCGTCCGCAATCCGTACCTCTCCGAGATTATCATCTTTTATCATATATGCTTTCCTGTCTTCTGCCATGATTACGCCTCCTAAAATTATTCATTTTATTATTATAGCAGAATATCCATTTTTTGCAAAGGTATTCTGACTTATTTCCCAACAATCTCCCCGGTGTTGATATATTCATACGGCGTTGCCTGATATACGTAATAATTGAGCCAGTTGGAATAAAGCGTATTTGCATGGGCGCGCCACTGCAGATTGGGGCGGATCGTGCAGTCATCCGCCACATAATAATTTTTCGGCATCTGAATCTCAAGCCCTTTCTCCTTATCCCTCATATATTCCGTATGTAAGGTAATCCGATCGTATTCCGGGTGTCCCATCACGAAAATCTTCTTTCCGGTATTATCCATCAAAAGGAAAACGCCTGCCTCCTCGGATTCTGCCAGAATCGTAAGCTCTGGCACCTTCTCGATATCCTCCTTGCGAACTTCCGTATGTCTCGAATGCGGGGCAAGAAAATAATCGTCAAATCCCCGCACCAGCGGAACTTTTCGGTTGCTGACCTTATGTTCAAAAAGTCCGAACATCTTCTCACCCAGCTTATGCTTGGGAATCTGATAGTGATAATAAAGCCCTGCCTGCGCGCCCCAGCAAAGATGCAGCGTAGAGGTCACATTCGTCTTCGTCCACGCGCAGATACGCTCAAATTCCTCCCAGTAATCGACTTCTTCATATTCCATTTGTTCCACCGGAGCCCCGGTAATGATAAATCCGTCAAATTTACGATTCTTAATCTCATCAAACGTATTGTAAAATTTATTCAGGTGGCTGCTGCTTGTGTTACGCGATTCATGGCTGCTCACCACCACAAAAGTCACGTCCACCTGCAAAGGCGTATTGGACAGCTCACGCAAAATCTGAAGCTCTGTATCTTCTTTTAAAGGCATCAGATTCAGGATTCCCACCTCAATCGGACGGATGTCCTGATGCATCGCCCGGTTCTCATCCATTGTAAATACATTCTCTCGTTCCAGTTTTTCCCTCGCCGGTAATCCGCTTTGCACTTTGATTGGCATAAGTCATTCCTTCTTTCTTTTACAATTTGTTATTTCAGCATTCCCAACAGCTCTTCCTCGGAAATCACCTGAATCCCAAGTTCCTGCGCTTTGGCAAGCTTGCTGCCTGCGTTCTCGCCCGCCAAAACCACCGACGTCTTCTTAGAAACAGAACCCGACACCTTGCCGCCCTGCGCCTCGATCATTGCCGCTGCTTCCTTTCGCCCCAGCGTTGGAAGGGTGCCGGTAATCACAAACGTCATATTTTCAAACCTGTTTCCCACAGGCTGCTCCTTTGACTGCATATTAACGCCATACGTTTTCATGCGCTCTATTATCTTGCGGTTTTCCTCTTTTGCAAAGAAATCCAGGATACATCCTGCGCTCACCTCTCCGATATCATTGACGCTTTGCAAAGATTCACTGTCCGCCTGCATCAAAGCGTCAATGGATTGAAACTGTCTCAAAATTACCCTGGCTGCCGCTTTTCCCACATTGGGAATTCCGAACCCCGTCAAAAGACGGCTGGCGTCATTTTCCTTGGACTTCTCAATCGCGTCAAGCAATTTATCGGTATTTTTCTCTTTTCCAATGATTCCCTGTTCAATTAAGGCTTCCCTATGCTCCCGCAACGTATAGATGTCCGCCACATTTTCGAGGTATCCCAGGCGTACCAGCTCCTCCACATACACCGTCCCAAATCCTTTGATATCCATGGCGTCCCGTCCCACAAAATTGATGATATGACGCTCTAACTGCGCCGGACAATTGGGAGACGTGCATTTGATATCTGCCGTATCTTTCTCCCTCTGTGTCTTTGCACCGCACACCGGACAAAACTCCGGCAGACAATAAGGTTTCGTGCCCTCAGGGCGTTTTTCCTTCAATACTCTGCGCACTTTGGGGATGATTTCACCTGATTTATAGACCTGAATCCTGTCACCGATGCGAATATCCAGTTCATCTATAAAGTCCTGATTGTGCAGCGTCGCCCTTGACACGCTCGTTCCACACAGACGCACCGGTTCAAAAATAGCCGTCGGTGTAATCCTTCCCGTCCGTCCTACCGATAACTCAATGTCTAAGAGCGTCGTTTCCTTTTCCTCTGGCGGATATTTATATGCGACTGCCCAGCGCGGCACTTTCGAAGTTGCGCCCAAGCGCTCCCTGTCGGCAAAAGAATTCAGCTTGACGACTGCGCCGTCGATATCATATCCTAGCGTTCCCCGGTCATCGCCAATGGCGCAGATGGCGTCCCAGACTTCCTCTTTTGTCCGGCAGACGCGGTAGCCCTCAATGACTGGAATTTTATTTTTTTTCAAATACTCGTATCCCTGTGTATGGGTCTCAAGTTCCATCCCCCGTATCTGCTGGATGTTAAACACGAACATGGACAGTCCGCGCTCTTTCGTAACCTTGCTGTCTAACTGGCGCAACGTCCCGGCCGCACAGTTTCTTGGATTGGCAAACGGTTTCTTCCCATTTAATTCCTGAACCTCATTCACACGCGCAAAATCTTCATTTTTCATATAGACTTCTCCGCGGATTTCCAGGTAATCCACAGGCTCTTTTAATTTCTTCTTTACATCCGGAATCACTCTGGCATTGGCTGTCACATCCTCGCCAAATGTAACCCCGTCTCCACGTGTCAGTGCCAGCGACAATTCCCCCTGTTCATAGCGAAGAGCCATCGACAACCCGTCAATCTTTTTTTCTACCACAAATTCCGGCTCGTCCAGCTGCTGTCTCATCTCCTCCACAAATGTTTCCACTTCCTCTCTGGAAAACACATCCTGAAGACTCAACATGGGAACATTGTGGCGCACCAACACCCCGGCCTCGCGTTTTGCCGTACCCCCGACTTTCTGAGTCGGAGAATCCTCAGACACAAGCTCCGGAAAATCCTCTTCTAATTTTTTTAACTCCTGCATTTTCATATCATATTCATAATCGCTGATTTCAGGATTATCCTGATTATAATAACGCTCAATATGATATTCCAGCTCTTGTTTCAACTCCTTGATTCTCGCCTCTGCCTGATTTCTATCCATATCTTGCCCTTTCTCGTCCTTACCCATTACTGCCACTTAGGATACACCATCTCACTGGAAGAATCCTTAATCTGCCTTTGCAGTTCCTGCCATTCTTCCTGCGTTACTTTCCGGTACTCGCCCACCTTCAAATCGCCAAGTTTGATATTCATGATACGCACACGTTTCAAATCCACGACATGATAGCCAAATGTTTCACACATCCTGCGAATCTGACGGTTCATGCCCTGGGTTAGAATGATACGAAACGTCCTTTTCCCAACCTTTTCTACCTGACACTGCCTTGTGGTCGCCTCCAGATCCTTCAGGTATACGCCGTCTGCCATATCTTTTAAAAACTTCTCCGTCACCTCGCGGTCCACCTTCACGATATATTCTTTCTCGTGATAATTGCCGCTGCGCATAATCTTATTTACCAGCTCCCCCTGATTCGTCATCAAAAGAAGTCCATGCGATTTCTTATCCAGACGGCCAATCGGATAAATGCGTTTGGGATATCTGATATAATCCACAATATTATCTTTTTCCCGTTTCTCTGAGGTACACACAATTCCTTCCGGCTTATTTACGGCAAGAAGAATCACCTCATCCTCTTTTGCAATGACGTTCTGCCCATACATCACAACATCTCCGGGAAATACTCTGTCTCCCATCACCGCCGCTTTGCCGTTGATCGTCACATATCCCTTCTCAATCCTGCGATCTGCCTCACGCCTCGAGCAGACGCCCGCCTCACTGAGGTATTTATTGATTCTCACTGATTCTTCCATTGCTTTCCCCCACTTTACACAGTACCATTTCCCATTCTCACAGAAAACGTTTCAAGCGTTCAATATTTTCCTCTTCAAAATCCATCAGTTCTTCTGAAAGTTCATTTGCAAAACTACCGCTTTTCTTGTTATTATGTTTCGCTTTCATAAGCTCTGTGATGCCTCTGGTATTTCCTTGAATCATCATATCCGCCACATGGTTGGTACTGATATTTAAGAGCGTATTCGCCTGAATCGCTCCCCACAGCATTGCCTTCTGCACACCGGAATCCCGCGACATCAGTCCGTGTTCCCACAACCCGGCCTCCGCCCTGCGCTCAAAATCACGAAAACGATTCCGTTCCGCTGTCAGCTCATATGCCAGTTCCTGATTGTAAATCTTTCCCATCAGGGCGTCGATGGCGTTCACTGCCATAGACGCATTTTTTCTGGTTTCCTTTAACACATTGATTTCCTCATAATTGCGCATAATTTCCTCCTGAATAATTTTACTATTAGGTTGAAACATTTTGCACCTTTTTATGCGGAAAAAAGGAACTGCCTATGCAGGCAATTCCTCTCTCTCATTGTCATAGACATTAGTTGCTCAACAATAAATCTGTTCTGATATATCCCGTAGTTCCATTCCATTCTACTTTCGTCCAGCCCTCTGCGTAACTGAGGATAACCTTGATACTGTCGCCAACCGCTGTAGTTCCCACAAGCTCTGACGTCTCATCCATAGACTTGCGTACATTGTAGCCATCATTTGCCGTAAGTACCTTTCCCTCTGGCACATAATTCACACCTGTACTGCCATCGTCCTGCGAACCATCATCTTGCGGCTGCTCATCTGCCTGCTGACCATCATCTGTCTGCTGTCCGTCATCTGTCTGTTGACCATCATCTGCCTGCTGGTCATCTGTCTGTTGGCCGTCATCCGCCGGCTGCTCATCCGTATTCTCTTCCGGCTGTTGTGGTTCCTCTTCCGGCTGCTGTTCCTCATTATTCTCTGGCGGAGTATAATTATCCTTCCAGTTTGCAATAGCATCCGCCACTTCATTCAATTTCTTTTGCAAATCTTCATTTGCAGCCACCTTTGCATCATACTCTCTCTGCACTTCCTGCTGGAGCTTTTTCACTGCATCGCTGTTTTCAAATGTTTCCATCAGCGTGAGAATCTCTTTCTTCGTCTTCTGCTCCTGCAGCTCACGGTTGAAAGAGCTGTAACGGTTATTGATATACAAATTACCCTTCTTATCTGTCTGAATATAGAAAACATTCATTCCCGGAAGCGTATCGGCCATTCCCGTAAATTTCATATCATACACAACGGATACAATGTAAGCTCCCTCTGCCGCACCATCCGTCACTGTACAGGAAACAGCGCCATAGCTTTCCACATGCTCGTTCATCATCTTAATATAATCTTTTTCCATATCGGAAAGCTTTTTGGCAATGCCGGAAAGTTTCTCTAAATCTCCTGCTGCATAGGAATTATAATAGGTAGATATCAGTTCTGTAATCTCTGGATGCTCGTCCACCTCTTCTTTGGAACTGTCTGCCTCCGGATTATCTGAATTTGCAGCATCGTTAGATGCATCCGCATTCTGTTCTTCCGACTGCGTGGCAGGTTTGTCATCCTTAGCCTTCTCTCCGCCCGATTTACACGACGTCGTCAACGCCAAAGCTGCAACCAGGGCTACAACCATTACCCCGCCGGACAAATATCTTACATTACTCTTGCAAAATGATACAATCTTATCTATACTGAATCCATTTTCTGGTCTTTTATCCAAATTCGCCATTTTCTCTCCTTATCCAATGATACGTTCCTATCGGAAACGCTATCTCTATGTATGACAGGTTCTGCCCGACTTCCTCCGGCAGAATCATTATTTTCTATAGTTCCAATACACCCAGAGGGAATCGAACCCCCAGCCCCAGAACCGGAATCTGGTGTTTTATCCGTTAAACTATGGGTGCCTTTCTTATTTATACGAACTAAGCTATTATAGCACACTTTTTTTTAAAAATCAAAAGAAATTTTGCCAGAAAATAATTTTTCTTTTATTTCCTGTGCAATCTCCTGCGGAGAGCGCTCATCGGTCGCAACCACTATCTCTCCTGCCGCCTGATAATATGGCATTCTCTCTGCCATGAGTTCCCGAATATACGTCACATTCATATTTCCATTTAAGACTGGTCGCCCATCATCATCCCGCACCCGCGCAAACACAGTCTCCGGCTCCGCCGTCAGGAGCACTACCGCCCCATACCTCTGCATCAACATAACATTTTCCTGCCGCAAAGCCATTCCCCCGCCACAGGAAATAATTTTATGAGTTTCTTCTCCAAACTTCCGTAAGAGCCCGGTTTCCATCTCTCGAAATGCCTGTTCTCCCTGCGTCTCAAAAATATCAGCTATGCTTCTGTTCTGCTGCCGGACAATCCTGGCATCGGTATCCACTTCTTCATATCCAAGTAATTCCGCCAGCTTTCGGGAAACCGTTGTCTTCCCTGTCCCCATGAATCCAATCAAAAATATATTGCTTTTTCTCATTTTATAATTCCATACTTTCCGATAATTTATCCAACATCCACATGACGTCTTTTACCGGCATCTGTCCCGGAGCTGAAACTTTCCCATCGCTGGCAAACGTCATGCAGGAACCGAATGCCTGACCGCTGATTCTGGAAACTGCCCCCAGTCCTCCCATTGCCATTGTTACCAATGGATATTCCGGATATTCTTCCTTCATCTGCGCTGTTATCTCCAGGAGCCGTACGACATCCAACGCGCTGTGCGGCATGACCGCAAGCTTTCCAATATCTGCTCCCGCCCATCTCATCTCCACGATATCCTGTTTCATCTGCTCCGTTTCCGGGGTATGGGAAAAATAATGATTGGAGCCGATCACATATTGTCCCAGGTCATGCAGCATATGCATCACGGACGGAGCATCCGTAAGCCGACAGGCTTCCACATCCAGCAAGTCTGCACATTTGGTCTGTGCCGTCCGCTCCAAAAGCTCCTGATATGTATCCTCGGAAATATCCTGTTCTCCGCCCTGCGGCTTACTGCGAAACGTAGACAATAAAATAACATCCCCACAGATTTCCTGCAGGTTACAAAGTATCCGGCTCGTCTGCTGCCACTGAAAAATATCCGCAAACCAGTCCATACGCCATTCCAAAACTTCAGCTCCCTGGCTCACCGCTGATTTCGCTGCCTGGTAAATTTCTTCTTCTTTACGCTCTACCACTGGGACGCAGACCAGAGGTCTCCCCGTCCCGAATGTCTGCTGTTTTATTTGCATATTTCTGTTTCCTATATATTCTTTATCAAATATTTTCTGGAAAGTCGGATACGATGGGACTTTCAAATACAAAAAACGGATCAATATCAATACACTTATATTCATCCCGATTACCAGTCAAATCCCATGCAATCGTATTTCCAATCACCGTCAATGCTTTTTTAAATAGTTCTCTGTCCTTTAATGGCTCAAATATGCCGCAATCTCCCTCTAAAAATGGGGCAATATCGACTTTTCTGATTGAACCGTCATTGAGATATGCATATACCGTATAATTTTCCCCTGCCATTACCTGAAACACTTCCGGGAAAAAATATTTTGAATCTAAACCGCTATTCATCTGTTCACCGCCTTAATTATATTAATGGGTTAATCCGGTTTAATGGCTTATGCGCTTTGGCTAACTCCCAGTTTTGCATCAATTCATCCTTGTGGAGTTCCGCCCACGCAAGGACAAACTTTAATTGCCGTTTGGGAAGATATCCTGCACTGATAATTCCATCTTCTATCAATACAGATGCCTTATAATTTGCGTATTCTGCATGAAAGTGCGGAGGGTTATGCTCACTCCAATTCATGGAAATTTTAATCCCATAAAATAATGATATTTCCGGCATTCTGTTACCTCCTTGTTGAGATATTCCCATTATAACAGATTCCAATGCTTTTTCAAGCAAAAGAATTACACTTCAAGCCACTGAATAAATGCCGTCTTATCCGTGCTGCTGTATCCGGCTTTTCGGTCGAAATCAAGCATTTGCTTTTTCCTGTTTCCATGTATTTACCAAATTATCTGACTGCTCCGGAACGGTTTCCTTATGCAGGCATAAATATAATTCCAATATGACTTTTAAATCATGTACTTTTGTTTCGCGTACCATAGCTTGACCTCCAAATTTAAAATACCCCCTTCCTTGGAAAACTCTATCATTAAATGGGCATTTTTACGAACAAATTCTTTAAAATATTCCATTTTCATATCTGAATATCCATTCACATTCTCCCAAATATACTCTGTCAAATAACATATGGCATTATGAAATCCATCCTTCAAATCAGGAGTTTCTATATATACTTTTACCGTTCCATCCGGTCGCATTTGCGAATGTGTAACCTCGGTGTCATCATCAAGTGTTACGTATGGATACATCATAATATTACCCCCCACATACGTTTTTCTCTGACATGCATATCTTATTATAACAGATTCCAATGCTTTTTCAAACACACAAAAGGCACTAAACAGCGTTTTTGCGCCATCCAATGCCTTCTGTCATTTCTCATTTCTGTCCCTGTCTTATTTTTTTCTTTTTACTCAATCCCCTCTGGCAAAGCAGCTTTTGGTATACGGTCCGCTTATCCTTGGGAACCTGGACAACCGTCTTTGCAGGGATGCCCTTGAAAGCTTTTTTGTTCAGCCCTTTGGCATTTAATCTCCTCGTTTTGATGTTAAGTTTCTTTAATTTCTTACATCCCGAAAACGCATTAGCTCCTATCTTTTCTACTTTTGCCGGAATCGTCAGGCTTGTCAGTTTCGTGCAATTGCTATATGCGCTTGCACCTATTGCAACAACACTTTTTCCAATCATTACGGAGGAGAGATTTTTACATCCGGAAAATGCTTTCGTTCCAATCGTCGTTACATTATTTCCAATCACAACCTTTTTCAACCTGCGGTTATTTTTAAATGCACACTTGGAAATGGAAGTCACCCTGCATACTGTGCCATCCTCTGTTTTGATTGTGGCTGGAATCTTGATGATCGTGGCTTTGGGGTGCGCGCTCTCCACGTATTCGACACAAATTACATTGCCATCCGCGGAAATGATTTCGTATTCATCGCCACTCCCGGCATCTTCTGTCACGTCGCCAATTTCTAGGTAATTTGATTCTTCATCATCCTTGTCCGGTGTTTCCTCTTTATCCGAATCCTTCCCATCTTCGTCAGTATCAAACTCATCCTTGTCTGGATCATTCCCATCCTCTATATCTGGATTATCCTTATTATCCGGGTTGTCCCTGTCATCTGAATTATCGTCTCCCGACTGTCCTGTCGCAGGGACCGGCTCGGTTTTCGTCTCCTTACAGGTAATACAGGTATAGGTACGGATTCCATCTTTTAATGCCGTGGCTTTCAAAGTCACTTTTCCTGCGTCCCAGGTATGCCCTGTTGCTGGGATTGGCTCGGTGTAGCTGTCGCTGCAATTGCTACAGGTATATCTATAATACCCATCCTCCGTACAGGTTGCTTTTTGCGTGTTGCTTAATACGTAATCATGCTCTTTTTCATTGGTATCAGATTGTACATTAACATCTATAGACTGACTTAAGCCATAGTATGAAATTGTAACCTTTTGCACTCCCTTTTTATCTGAATCAAATCCACTGACCGTATAATCTGTAACCTTTCTCTTGGAGCCATCCGAAAATCCAGCCTCGACCACAACGCTGTTTTTATCAAATTGATCCCCCATCTGATAAGCCGTCTTTATTGGGGCATTGACATACAGTGAAGTTGCCGCAGATTCCATGACAAAAGCATTAGTGCTGGAGGACATCACCATATAGTCATTCCACGTCCCATCTGTATACATACCAATATAATTCTCCTTTGCATACTCGCCATAAGGATCCCTTATCTGGCATATTCCATGATTATGATAATCTGGCTCGCCTGCCCGCCAATTTGAATATGTAAATTCCTCGCCGCTGGCAACAACCCATCTGAAGTTATCCGCATCTTTGCGAATGCCGCCGATATAGGCTTCCTCTCCATGCCGTTTCACCAAGCTGGCAATTTCCTTGTTTTCCTCCTCGCTCGTAATTGCAGCCAGGTAACTGTTATGATCCTCGCAATACTTTTTCGCCTGCACCCAATTAACATTTTGTTTTTTTACCAACTGATACAAATGCCCCTGAAATACCGCAGATTGTTCTACAGAAGTTTCGTAATCATAGCCGACCGCTATCGCAATGCACCCCTCATTTACAGAACCGGAATAACTGGCAACCGGAGATTTCACACTTGCATATATTTTATAGATTCCTTTTGCATCCGCACTGAAGTCATAAGTGTTTTTCGTGCCCAGATTTACGGTGCTGGTTTTACCATCCGGTGACACAATATGCAGTTTGTAATCTATGCCATACCACGCATCACCAACTGTTACTTTTGTTTTTTCCCCAACTTCTATGCTTGCACTATCCGACAATAAATTATAGCTGATTTTATCACGCCTTCCATCCAATTTATAAATCTGAAAATTCTGGGCAGATGAACCATTGGGTGTCCACAACTGTATAGGAGTCCCATCATTTACCGAACCTGAAAGCACATCCATAATCCTTGATGCACAGGCAGATTTCAATTGGTATCCATTTCCCGTATCAATAACAAACCACCGCTGCGGTAAATCTTTATTCTCGTGCCAGACGCCGATAGGCGTGCCATCGCAATCCCCGCCTCCCGCAACGTCTAAATAATGCTGATTATAATATGACTTGATAAAATAGGAACCATCATTTGAATTATATGTAAAATGCCATAATTGCCTGGGCTGGTTCTCAATCGTCTCTGTGGATAGGAAGACACGATTCGCCTCCCCTACCATAATCGGTTTCCAGCAGTCCTTATTCAATATCAGCGCGTCAAAATTATCTCCGATATTCCCAACATTATTGCATTTATCAATATAAAATTTCTGTGCATCCGAATCATGGCTCGTATATAGCCAGAGGTTTGTCCCATCATCTGTAGAACCATATTCTATATCAAACACCCTGGTCTGCGACACTGCCGACCGAAACAATAGTGTCCCGTCGCTTCTCTGATATATAAACCAGTTCTGCGCTGCCGTATCATAACTCGGATGCAGCTTAATATTTGTAGTATCTTCGTCTATCGCACAATCCAAATCCATTGAAACATCCGTGACAGAACTGATAATTTTATAAGAACCGTCGCCATTCCTACGAAATTTCCAAATCTGTTTTACAAAGCATTCACTTTTTGAAGAGTCTAAATACACATTCGAGTTGTCCCAATTGGTGAGTAATTTTCCCGATGAGCAATGCCTTATTCTGGCTGAAAAGTTGTCCCCAAGATTGACTAAATTTCCAAAGGAAGGCTGTGGGTTAGTGGGGGCAGGCGTTTCTGCATCATACGTATAAGAACTCCCTGGCAGATAATTTCTTGGGTTTAATGTCGGGCTTGATGCATTCCCATAATAATCATTTGCATTTCGTACCTCATAGTGTAAGTGCGGCCCTGTGGAGTTTCCGGTAGAACCCGAATAAGCTATTAATTGCCCTGCGCGCACTCTGTCGCCATTAGAGACAACAAAACTATTCAAATGACAATATCGTATATAAACTGTAGAACCGTTCACAGTTGCCTTAATTTTAATATGTTTTCCATATGAAGTTGTAAGCGACTGAACAGAAACCACTTCTCCATCACAGGTTGCGTAAACAGGAGTGTTTAGTGGAACTGGAAAATCTGTTCCACTATGGTAACTTCCACTTGAATATCTGGGCCAATCACTTTTTACAGACTGTATATAAGTGGGCCACTTCCAATCACTGGATGCATTTCCGGCATAAGTATTCTCCGGTATTTCAAACCAGATTGTTACAAAGCCTAACACCATTGCCATAAATATTAACATCCTTTTTTTTAAATAATTTCTGTCTCTCATAACGCATCCTCCTATCTTACTAATGGTTATTTAATTCCCATAGCTGGTTTTCCCAAATAATCTGCCATTGCAAAAAATGCCGTCGTTTTACTATAGTTAGCAGATATCGCCGCATACTGTGCAGTTTCCAACGTATTTTGTTCCGTCCTTTGCTGCACCTCTAAGTTCTTTTGCAATACAGACAACATCTCTTTTGTCTGCCCCACTGTCCTTTCCGTGTTTGCCTCCACTTGGCGCATTGAGAAAATTAATTCTTCATTCTGCTCAATAATCATATCCAACTTGCTTTCAACTCTTTTAATGCCGTTTTCCATATGTTCATGAATAAGCGTTTCTTCTAGTGAAGCCTGAGAAGTATACATATATTCATAAATATAATAAACAGATGCCACGTTTCTATATGCACTGGCTAAAATATTTAGATCATATGCTTCTCGTAATATCTGCTTTACTTTTTCCAATTCTGCCTTTAAATGCTGTTCCGTTGGCTGGTTTCCAGTCATATTTTTTTGTTGAAGTTACATTTTTCACACAATATATTCTGATTATGGTTTTCCCTCCTCTAACTTCTCCCCAACTTTCCACCTACCCAAACCCATACCCTTTCTCTCTCTCTCTCTCTCTCTCTCTCTCAC
>CAJTSB010000033.1:25754-26728 GCA_910578825.1 uncultured Lachnospiraceae bacterium
TTGTTGAAGTTCCATTTTCTTCTTAACGATTCCAGGTACAATGTTTGTCAATCGCTCCATTTCCTGTTTATTATGTTCCTCAACCTCCCTCACCGCTGTCCTATACTCTCTGGTTTCTGAAAGATGTAACCAACCAAACAAAACAGAACCTATTACTCCTATTACCATACAAAACTTATCAAATAATGGAATTCCCAGCCACTGAAAGAAGAACCCTCCAAAAATTAAAAACACCCCACACCAAAACATAAATAAAAAAACTCTTTCCGGACGCTCCGGTCTTTCCCAATAATTTTCCTTTTTTTCCATTTCAATTTGATTCTGAAGATTTTGAATAAATGTGTTTTTTAGAGAGATATATTTATTTAATTTCTTTTCTATCTGATACTTTGCAACTTCCAAATCCCTCAAATCATGCAGGTAAACTAATAATGCATTTCTATCCATCCTGTACCTCTCATCGGAAAATCAAAGAAGGCATCCAATGGCATCTCCATACCATCCAATGCCTTCTGACGTTTCTGTCCCTATCTTATCTTATTCTTTTTACTCAACCCCTTCTGGCAGAGTAGCTTTTGATATACTGTCCGCTTATCCTTGGGAACTTGGACGAGCACCTTGGAGGAGATTCCCTTGAAGGCTTTTTTATTCAGTCCTTTGGCATTTAATTTTGGGGACTTTATGTCAAGTTTCTTTAACTTCTTGCATCCTGAAAACGCATTGAAACCAATTTTTTTCACCTTCGAAGGAATCGTCAGGCTCGTCAGTTTCGTGCAATTGCTAAATGCGCTTGCGCCTATTGCCACAACATTTTTCCCAATCGTTACGGAAACGAGATTTTTACAGCCGGAAAATGCTTTCGTTCCAATCGTCGTTACATTGTTTCCAATCACAACCTTCTTCAACCTGCGGTTATTTTTAAATGCACACTTTGAAATGGAAGTCACCCTGCATACTGTGCCATCCTCTGTTTT
>CAJTSB010000034.1 GCA_910578825.1 uncultured Lachnospiraceae bacterium
TAAATATCCTGAAATAAAACAATCTGCACTAAATTCTAATAATTTGTATATAAAAGGCTTAAGTAATTATTGGGAAATACATGTCAATATGCATCATGGTATTTTTGATTTTCAAAAATTATTTAATTTAGCATGTGATCTTCAAGAAGAAATAGAAACTATAATTGCTGATTTCCCTTATGATGGACTACATTTAATGAGACGTCTGTATTTTGATTTATTCCGATTATATTTTTTAGAAGGAATTTTTCAACCGGAAAAATTAAAACTGTTTATAGGTAGTAATAGTAAGATATTCAGAATACTAAAAAATAAGCTGGAAGAATTTGAAGCATATTATATAAAATTTGCAGTTGGGTTGATGTTAGGACAAGATATTTTGTTTTCCTTAGCATTTGAAAAAATAGGTTTAGACTTAGAAAAATATAATTTTCTATTTGAAAATCGTCTTGAAATCGAGCACTCGAAAACATTTGATTTTAGAGTGATTGCAAAAGAAACTATTCGTATTTATTTAAAAGCTATAGAAATGTTTGATAAAATAGGGGACAAGACAGCTATATTTGTAAAATATCATATGTACAATATTAAACTTGTGTCGATTGATGATGAAAATTTTTCTGAATGTGAGCGTTTTTATGAGGATTACATGGCATTTGCAACTAGAGAAAATATACTGGAATATCAAGCATATGCGGAAACCTTTAAATTGAAAATGTCTTTAATTCAGTTAAGTTCACCTGCCATTATTGAATCTTATGGCAATGACCAATATGAGGAACTCAAGAACACAATACAGCAGAAATTAGAATTAGCTCAAAAGTATGAAGAATTGGCAAATCCGGACTCAGGAAATCAATATGCACAATTACGATTGAATTTGTATTCAGTGTTATTTTCATTTTTTATAAAAAAAATATCTATACAAAAGTTTGAAAAAAAAATCAAAAACATAAAAAGGAAGGCACAGGAAAGAAAATACAATCGAGAACTCAAAATAATAAAGTACATTGAAAAATATAATTATAAACTTAGTCCAGAGAATGTTAGAATAATTTTTACCTTTTACCCAATTGTTCCACAGTAGAATAAGAGGGTGTAATTGGTTTTGTGTCTTTGAAATTTTATTCCCACTAATTTCCAGCATTTACAAGGCTTAGTGGTGCTGCCCGCACCCGGCCTCTGGAATAAGGCAAAAAGCCATAGACACAAATTCAATACGCTACCTAGAATATAAATGAACCGTAAAGTTCATTTATCCCACCAGTTTACATCAAATTTTTCTTTTTTATAGTAAAATTGTTTATCATCCTCTGTAATTCTTTTAATAATTTTTGCGGGATTTCCAACACAGACAACATTATCTGGAATATCTTGTATTACAATGCTACCTGATCCAATGACAACATTATTTCCTATAGAAACTCCTGGATTAATGACAACATTTGTTCCAATCCAGACGCTATTTCCGATTTTAATTGGTTTTCCATATTCCCATCCCGAGTTCCTTGATTCAGAATGTATCGGATGACCCGCAGTAGTTACAATTACACTTGGAGCTAACATAACATTTTTTCCAATAGTTATTTTGTTTATATCCAACAGAATGCAATTATAGTTTGCAAAAAAATTTTCTCCAACCTCAATGTTATAACCATAATCACAATAAAATGGAGGATGTATAACGCATTTTTCCCCTTGTTTTCCTAATATTTTATGTAACAAATTTGTTCTTTTTCTAATTTCTGAAGGTGAAGAAGCATTATACTTTTTTATTAGTTTACGAACTCTCATTCTTTCTCTAGAAAGTAATTTGTCATCAGCTTGGTAGGGATATCCCCCTAACATCCGTTCTTTTTGATTCATATATATCCTCATTCTGTTCGTGTGAGCGGAATTAATCCGTTTATAAAAAATTGTACTTTATCTATTAACGTTGAATCAATATCTTTAGCAAAATAAATATCTGCAATCAACAAAGAAAGTTCTTGAATATTATCAGGATTAATTCCTTGTAAAGTTGCGGCTGATGTACCCATGCGTATTCCCATTCCTAAGTTGTATGGAAGTTTCCTATAATTTACCAATAATCCACACAATTCAAGTTTTTTATAAAATTGATATGCATTTTCGTTATTCGAAAAAGTCAACCATAAATGGTGTGTTTGCTCTTTTTCTTTGATTCGGGGAACCACTGGTAATTGAAGCTTTAATAAGTTGCGTTCTAAAAGCTTACTGTTATATAACAATAAAAAGGAATACTTTTTAAGTATTTTTTCCTTTTTCAAGATTTCCCCAGCCAAAATAATGTTTTCAGCATGAAGATTTGAAACATAGTTTGACATTGAGGTTTCTATACAATCCCAATATGGGTTGTCATCTCTGCTACAAACTAATGCTTTCTGTGGACCTGGAAAATTTTTATGTAATGTGGACATCATTATATTGAAACCCATATCAAATGGAGACATAAAATCCTTTTCTAATATATTAGTCAAATACTGGGAAGCATCAAATATGGTTCCACATGATGGCGGTACGTCAGATATCAGTTCAGTGAAGTCTTCATAGTAAAGTCCTTCACTTCTATCTACAAAAATTAAATTTGGTTTTGTTTGTGTTATCAATTCTTTGGTTTTTACAACATCTACACAATAATTATTCATATCAGGAATCATTTCAATGACATGATATCCTAAACGTTCTAATATTTGCTTTGTGGCATAATGCCCTCCTGCACATTCGGGTAAAAGAAGTATAGTATCACCAATCTTTCCCAATCCCATAAACAATATAATATGGGCATGGAGTCCAGAAAGAAGTCTCATTGATAGATGTTTTACATTTAGTCTTTCACTCCAGCTTTGGTAAATATTCCGAATTTCTAAATTTGTACTTTCTCTGCCTGAAAATCCTATTTTTGAGTTTTGAACTATTTTTTCAGTTTTTAATTTATCGGATACATATAAACCTTTTAATTCATCGGAAATTTTTATATCAAACAAAAATGGAAGATTTTCTACAGGATTTAATATTAGTTGAAGCATATATCCTCCCCCGCAATTGTAATAACAAAATGTAGAATAATCACAATTATTAAATGCTTTGGTCGTCATAATAACAAATAATATTATATCTTTTGTCATAGTCTATTATTCAAAAATCTGACGGATAACAGTGGATTATCCATTCAATTATTTCACCAAAAACTAACGGATAACTTTAAATTATCCCCTATTCATCCCATACTCACCAAATTTCTTTCTCATAATACCACACCCCCCTGCCAAATTTCCCCATTTTTCCCCAATCTTAGCAAAATCTTAGCACCCCTACTCCCCTTCTGCCACCCGCTCCAGACGTTCCCCCAGGCGACTGACAATCTCATTGCTGATGGTTCCTGCCCAATGTGCCATCTCCTCTGCCTGAATCTCCAGGTCGCCGGATTTTCCAATCAGCACAGCCTCATCCCCGGCCTCCACAGTCTCAATTTCCGTCACGTCCACAAGCATCTGATCCATACAGATTCTACCCGCTACCGGGGCTATCTTTCCGTTGCAGAGCACATAGCCGCAGTTGGACAGTTCTCTGGGAACACCGTCCGCATAGCCAATGGAGAGCGCGGCAATTTTGCGGTTTCCGTCAGCGCTGTACGTCAGACCATATCCTGCTCCCTCTCCATGATACAGTGTTTTTACGCTCTCCACTCTCGTTTTCAGGGATAAGACCGGTTTCAGATCCACAGACGCTTTTGTGCGGTCATTTTTGGTGCTGTAAATGCCATACAGGGCAATTCCGGCTCGTGCATAGTCAAAGCAGCACTCCGAATAATTCAAAATCCCATAGCTCCCCTGTAAATGGCATTTAAAATGGTGAAATCCCTGCCTGTGAAGTTCTTCAATGACATACTCGAAATGATGTATTTGCTCGATGGTATAAGACTGCTCCTGCGCAGAGTTTCCATCGGAGACACAGAGATGAGAAAACACCCCTGTCACATTGAGATTCGGCAATCGGAAGATTCTTACAATTTCTTCGATATTTTCCCAGCGTTCCCCGATACGGTGCATACCGGTGTCAATTCCGACATGAACCGTGAACCTGCGTCCGTCATCCTGCATCTCCTGTGCATAATTTCCATCAATCACGGTCTGTATCAGATCATATGCAATCAAGTCGTCAAACTCGGCAGGGTGCGTATATCCTAATACCAGAATTTCCCCCTGAATGCCGGACTGGCGCAATTCGATTCCTTCTGCTGCAGACGCCACGCAAAATGCATCAACGCCTTCGTTTTGCAATGCCTGCGCTACCGGCACCGCGCCATGTCCATACGCATTTGCCTTGACTGCTGGCATCAGGGCACAGTAAGGGGGCAGCACCCTGCGAAATTCTTCAATATTGTGTTTTAAATTTTCCATATCAAGCTCAATCCATGCCCTGCCTTTTTTATACATTGCTCCATCTCCTGTAAATCAATTTTATTTCCACTACGATAAGTGACAATATTACGCTCGCCGCCACCACGGCCAGATAGTGAACCAGGGACTGCTCCACCAGAATTTTTGTCATCTTTAACGCACCTGCCATTCCACGCACAAGTACAATGCAAAGCGGATGCAGAATATAAATGTACATGGACAGATCACGTGCCATGTCAATTTCCATGCCATCTGAGGCAAGTAACCATTCAAACAGGAAAAACATCACCGGAATCAAGAGGACGTACATGCTGTTATGTTTCTGCCATTCAAACTGATAGCTTACAAATCCCTCCAGCAGCATTCCGGCAAGCGAAATCAGGAATCCGATTTGCGCCTGTTTTCGCTCCATGCGGACTTTTCCATTGGCAATTAGTACACCCATCCACAGAAATATGGGCGCAAAAAATATGCCATTTCTCGTGTAGGAACTAACTACAAAAATTCCATCATACATTGCCTTTACAAACGGAATCTGGCTAACAAGATGATAATAACTGTCGCCCAACACCCCCCAAATATAAAGCACAAAGGTAAGTATGGAAATCGTCGGCGGATTGCAGATTTGCAGTAATCCAACAAGCAGAAGACATCCCAGAATCACGGCTGGCAGATACCATAGATGATAAAATGTCCCATCAAAAAAGATTTCTTTCAGCCAGCCGCCTACATCACCTTTCATATTTTGAGAATAGATTTTTAATGGGAAATAAAGCAGCGTGGAAACTACATAGAGAATGGCAGTCTTCCCGAGAAATTTCCATATTCCCTGCGACCCTCTTCCACTGGCGGACTGCCTGCTTCTCTGGTAAGGAGCCAGCACGAAAAATCCTGTCACCATCAGGAAAAATGGCACGCCAATCCTCCCAAGGCAATACGTCACAAGAAAATCCGCCGTATCACTAAATGACGCGAGGGGCGCCGTGTGGATCGCCACAATCAATACCGCGGCAACCAGACGGAAATTGTCAATTGCATCATACGTTTTCCTACATTTCATCTTTCTTTTTCTCCCATCGTACAGGTGAGGATAAAGCCATCCACATTATTACCGGAAACCTCAACCTTAATATTTCGGCTGCTATCCATCCATGCATCCCATCCATCAATTCTTGTAATTTCCCCCTGCGCCCTCAGATAACCAATCTTAATTTCCTTTTTCTGCATATACAAAGACAAAGGATTTTCCAACAAATGAAACTGTTTCAGCCATTCCACATACTCTTCAAGCGCCATGTCCTTTTGCTGCATCAGCCGCGCGTGGGGTGCGCCTACATAACGGAAATGCCATGGCTCCGCGCCAATCCCGGTCACATTTTGTTTTTCTTTTGCATAACGCTCAATAAATCCGAATCCAGCCATTTTCTCCCGAAATTTCTGGCAGATTCCTTCCCGGGGAAATTCTGGACAGATAAAATCTATTTCCTCCCTGTTTTCTGCAAGGTCAATGGCAAGTCCGGTCTGATGTTCGCTGTGGTCTGGAAACGCCACATATTTTTCAGTAAATTTCCTTCCGTTTTCTCTAAGGGAATCCTCAAAAATCTGCACCTGCTCTCCTCTGGTACGATACCCGCTGACCCCTACAATTGAGGGCTCCTCCTCTAATACATTTACGTTGCCCTTTCTGCCTCCACAATTCATCTCCCCTGCCAATGGTTGCCCTGCTTCTGACACTTCCCCTGCCAATGGTTGCCCTGCTCGCACTTTCTGCTGCGTTACATTCATCAACAGCTTTTGCAGCATCTTTGCACTCTCCCGCTCCATGCAAATTTCCGGCTGATTTTCAAACACAGGTCGCAAATCCTGTTCTTTTATCCAATGCCGCACCGGATAGTTTCGATTGACTAAAATCAAATTCCCCTGATAAATTTCCTCTCTTTTTAATATCAGCATTTCTACCACTCCCGTCCGTTTCCCAAATTTTTCACTCTATGCAATCATCCATTTTCAGGACAATATTCGTTGTACTAAATTTTACATCTCCAGCAACCTGGACAAAATTTCCGCAAATGAAATTCCTGCAGCCTTCATCATATTCGGATAACGGCTGTGCGCCGTAAAGCCCGGAATCGTATTTACCTCATTGAAATAAAGCTCTCCCTCCGGCGTAAGAAACATATCCACCCTTGCAAAATAACGACATCCGAGTCCCCGGTAAATCCGCACTGCTGCATCTTTGACCTCCTCTGCTTTCTCTTTGGAAATACGTGCCGGAACATGAATCATCGAAGATTTCAAGGTGTATTTTTCCGTGTAATCAAAAAATCCATCCGACAGCTCAATCTCGTCTACTTCCCCTACCGTCAATTCTTCATTTCCCAAAACGGCACATCCCACTTCAAATCCTGCGATCATCTGTTCCAGAATCACATGGGAATCGTATGCAAATGCATGTTCTACGGCATCCTGTAAGCTTTCTTTTCCATCCACTTTGGTAATTCCAAAGGAAGAACCGGCACGCAAAGGTTTCACAAATAAGGGGTAGCCGAGCTCTTCGCCATACTCTTCTATTTGCTGTGTGTTGCGGCAACTGGCCTCAGTTATCGTATAAGCGCGCGGAACTTTGACGCCGCATTCTTTTGCCAGACGATGTGCCGTCTCCTTATCCATGCAGATGGCAGAACTCATCGTATCACAGCCAATGACCGGAATATCCGCCAGCTCCAAGACGCCCTGAACCGTTCCATCTTCTCCATTCTTTCCGTGCAGAATCGGCATTGCTCCATCCAGAGAAACCCTTTCCACTCCATCTTCCTTCAACAATAATATCCCATGCAGGCTTTTGTCCGGTGAAACCACAACCGGAACACAAACATTTTCTCCCATCCAATTATCGCCCGGAATATTTGATAACTCTCCCCGATACAGATACCAGCAACCATCTTTGGTAATTCCAATCGGCAGGATTTCATATTTCTCTCTATCCATATGTGTAATTACCGCATAAGCAGATTGCAGCGATACTTCGTATTCGCTGGATGCTCCTCCAAATAAAATCGCAATTCTTTTTCTCATAATTTTATCTCCTCTTCTTTTTCTTCAGCATACAGAATACAAATGACATACCGGTGACTTTTTTATGACACATTTGTCACAAAGTTCTGCAACACAATTTTGTATTATCGCAAATTGCAGCGCAGCAAAAACGCCTGTCCCGTACAAAATAATTGTACGAAACAGACGCCTTTTTTGTTTTAATATTCCATTGCCCCTTCCCTAAGAATACTTTAAGAAAATCTTATTTTAGTTCCTGAAAAATTTTGTAACCATTCAGCATGTTTGTTACAAAACCCTACTCTCCTTTCGGCAGTTGCACCACAAAACGCACCTGCTCTTTCTCACTCTCAGCAAAAATTTCCCCGCCGTGCAGCGTTACTATTTCTTTGGCAATGGCAAGTCCCAGCCCGGCGCCTCCGGTATTAGAAGTACGAGCCTCATCCATGCGGTAAAATTTTTCAAAGATAGAAGAAAGCTTTTCTTTGGGAATCGTCCTGCCCTGATTCTGAAATTTAATCACAACCTGTCTCGGCGCAATCTCTTCCAGAAAAATATGAATTTTCGTATTATCATAACTATAGGCAACTGCATTTTTAAGAATATTATTAAACACCCTCGCAAGTTTTATGGGATCTCCAAAAACCGTGACATTCTCGTCGCCATGTAATTCCACCTGGTTCCCTTTCTGGCTCAAAAGCGGATAGAATTCTTCCATCATCTGCAGTAACATGTAGTATAAATCAATCCTCTCTTTTTCCAGAACAATCTGTTGAATATTGTAACGTGTAATCTCAAAAAACTCATTGATAAGCCGTTCCAGACGGTTTGCCTTTTCCAGTGTGATATGTACGTATTTCGCCTTCTGCTCCACGGGCATGTCCGGCGCCTCCTCCAACAGGCTGAGATAACCGATGACTGAAGTCAACGGCGTACGAATATCATGCGCAAGGTACATGACCAGATTGTTCTTGCGCTCCTCCGCAAGTTTTGCCTCTAGCTCACGCCGCTCCAATGTCTGCTGCAAAACATTTAATTTCTGTTCCATGGGCTCCATTTCCTGAGACAGAATAATCTCCTTATCTTCTCCCTGAATCAGCTTTTCCAGCCCTTCATCTATCTCATTAAAATAACGCGTAAACCACGACAGGGAAAACCAGAACAACAGCAGGAAACAGAAAATCGCAGCAAGAATAATAAGCAGCGTCAGATTTTCCCGCAAACCATACTGGTAAATATTTCTGGCGTCATAATAATCCAGATGGAACACCTTCTGCAGGAAAAATACAATCCAATCTCCCACACGCCCAAACCAGAAACGGCGGTACAACAGCAGGATAATGCCAAATGCCAGCACAATCATCCCCAGCGTGCGTAGAAAAACTTTCATTTTTAATTTAAAATATTTTGATCTTTTAGTTTTCAATTTTGTAACCAACTCCCCAGATTGTCTTAATATATTTGGGCCGCTCCACCGAATCATTCATTTTTTCACGCAGGTGACGGATATGGACGGTAATCGTATTATTGCTCTTGCTGTAATATTCATCCTGCCAGATTTCGTGAAATAATTCCTCCGAACTTACCACTTCGCCCTTGCGCTGGCAGAGTATTCTCAGAATAGAAAATTCCGTCGGTGTAAGGTTTAATTCTTTCTCGTCAAGCAAACACTCATGCGTCTTGATATTCATCACCAGTCCACCGTGAATAATCAAAGACGGGTCTTCGACTTCTGTATTCTGCACCTGATTATACCTCTTATAGCGCCGTAGCTGCGCCTTTACCCGCGCAACCAGTTCCAGCGGACGAAACGGCTTTGTGATATAATCGTCTGCCCCCAGCATCAACCCGCGAATTTTATCTATCTCTTCATCCTTTGCCGTCAGCATGATAACCGGATAATTATATTTCTTACGAATTTCCTTACACAACTCCAGCCCGTCAATTCCGGGCAGCATAATATCCAGAACCGCTATGTCAAAGACCTGCTCCTGAATCTTTTCCAAAGCGTCCTTTGACGTATAACAGACATGCGTTTCAAATGCTTCACTCTCCAGATAAAACGCCACCAAATCGGCAATCTCTTTCTCATCATCTACAATTAAAATTTTATCGCTCACAGTTTTTCTCCTCTATTTCCCGATACTATAATCTCCCCGATACAAACACTAAGGCGTCCTCCCACTTCGTGGATCCTCCTTAGGACATATAATACCATAGATTCTTCCTAAATTGCTCATTTATTTCCTGCTTTAATATTAAGATTTTCCTAAGAAAAAATATACAGTTGCCCGAATCCATAAAAACGCTTATAATCGTATTTATGAATACAAAAGGAGTTGATTCCATGAAAAAGGAATATGTGATGGGGAACGGCGCAATTGCCCTCGGCGCGCTGGCGGCAGGCGTTAACCTGGTGTCCGGCTACCCGGGGACCCCTTCCTCAGAGATAATTGAAACCATCCGTAAATACAAACAGGGTGACATTCATGTAGAATGGTCGGTCAATGAAAAAGCCGCCATGGAGGTTGCTGCAAGCGCCTCCTACACTGGTGCTAGAACGCTTGTCACCATGAAACAGGTCGGACTCAACGTTGCCTCGGATCCCTTAATGTCGCTGGCATATGTAGGCGTAAAAGGCGGTATGGTAATTGTTTCCGCAGACGACCCCGGCCCCATTTCGTCCCAGACAGAGCAGGACACAAGAATATTTGCAAGTTTCTGCCGGATTCCCGTATTTGATCCTTCGTCACCGGAAGAAGCATTCTCCATGATACAGGATGCCTTCGACTATTCGGAAAAATACAAGACCCCGGTACTTTTCCGCCCTACCACGAGAATATGCCACGCATATGCCTCCATTGAAATAACAGAAAATACCAGTCCAAGGCAATATGAAGGATTTGTAAAAGATTCCAAAAAATGGGTGATTTTTCCACGTCTTTCCTTTTTGAATCACGCCATGATTGAAAAACGAAACCCGGAAATCGGAAATGATTTCTCTACATACGAAAAAAACATAATGACCGGAACCGGAAAAAAGGCGGTATTTACCGGAGGCATCAGTTATTCCTATGTAAAAGAATATTTAAAGGACTATCCCGACGTCAAACTATGCAAGATTTCCACCCCTTACCCATTTCCGGAACAATTTGCCCTGAAATGCCTGCAAGGCGTAGACGAAGTGTTATGTGTCGAGGAATTAAGCCCGTTTCTCGAATCGGAACTGTTAAAAATTGCAGGCAGCCACAACCTGCCAATCAAAATATATGGTAAAATAACCGGCCATGTTCCCACCAGCGGGGAGAATTCTGCCGATTCCGTTGCCGGAATCCTAAGTAATTTTCTGGGAACTTTCCCGAAAAATTCCGGCATTGATTGCTCCGACGCGCCGGCCTGTCCTATGCGGCCGCCCGTCCTCTGTGCCGGATGCCCGCATAGAGCCTCTTTCTATGCAGTAAAAAAGGCAATGGAAGGACAGAAAAGCTATTTTTGCGGGGATATCGGCTGTTACACACTCGGAAACGCCATGCCGCTTGACATGGTGGATACCTGCCTGTGCATGGGCGCAGGAATTACAATGGCGCAGGGATTCCATTGGACAGATCCCGACAGCACCTGTTTTGCGTTTGTCGGCGACTCCACGTTCTTTGCCTCCGGCATGACCGGAGTTGTAAACGCCATTTACAATGAGGCAGATATGATACTCTGCGTGCTGGATAACTCCACAACTGCCATGACCGGACACCAGCCGCATCCCGGAACCGGAACGAACATGATGGGACATATCGTTGATAAAGTTTCCATAGAGAAAATTTTGCAGGGAATGGGCGTCGCCAAAATTGTGACCGTAGACCCGTTACATCTTGAGGCAAGCATCCAGGCGGTGAAGGAATGCGCCGCCAGCAAAGGCGTAAAAGCAATTATTTTCAAATCTCCATGCATTGCCATCAGCAAGCCGGAAAAGAAGATGCAGGTTTCCGACGCATGCATACAATGTAAAAAATGCATCCGCGAAATCGGCTGTCCCGCTCTTATCACCGTGGATGGAAAAGTATGTATTGACAAAGGGCTTTGTACCGGATGCGGACTTTGCAGCCAGATTTGCCCGGTAAATGCGATTGGAGGTGACTGCTATGAATAAAGATATCTTAGTTTGTGGGGTAGGCGGACAGGGAACGGTTCTGGCCTCAAAACTGATTGCTTCCGCCGCCATGAATCTCGGAAACACCGTCCATTCTGCAGAAACAATTGGCATGGCACAGCGCGGCGGCTCCGTGATCAGCCATATCCGCATCGGAACACAGGCTTACTCCCCATTGATTCCGGGCGGCAGCGCAGATGTAATTCTTGCCTTTGAGCCTGCAGAGGCGGTTCGGAATCTTTCTTATCTCAAAAAGGACGGCGTTGTGATTGTAAACAGTACCCCGGTGAAACCTGTAACCGAATCCCTAAATGACACCGGATATGACGGCGTCGATATGATTTCCTATCTGCAAACCAAATGCGAATGCATCGTTGTCGATGCCGAAAAGCTCTGTTCCCGGTTTGGCAGCACCCGCTATTTCAATGTGGCAATCCTCGGCGTCGCCACAGGAACCGGAAGACTCGGACTTGATAGCGAAACTCTTTTAAAGGAAATCGAAATGCGCGTGCCCGCAAAGTTTGCAGACATTAATCAAGCTGCATTTATGGCAGGAGTAGAATTTAGTAACACTGATAAAATGTAGACACCGTTGTCTGCATGGCAGCATATACAACGAATAGAAACGCAGTTGTCGATAGAAAGGACGCTTAATCATTATGATATTAAACCATACGCAGCAAAAACAGGTAGATGCTCAGATAAAGAGGCTCATCCATTCAGAGAGTTATTATGGCAACATTTACCGCGAACAGGGGATTACCGGCATAAGCAGCCAAGAGGACTTTGAAAACCTGCCGTTTTCCAGCAAGGATGATCTGAGAAATGCCTATCCGCTTGGCATACAGGCAGTCCCGGAAGAAGATGTCGTGCGCATCCACTCTTCTTCCGGGACAACCGGAAAACCGGTGATTATCCCTTACACCGCCAAAGACGTGGACGACTGGGCGATTATGTTTGCAAGATGTTATGAGACTGCCGGAATCACCAGCAAAGACCGGATTCAGATTACGCCCGGATATGGCTTATGGACAGCCGGAATCGGATTTCAGGCAGGCTGTGAAAAACTGGGCGCCATGTGCATCCCCATGGGACCGGGCAACACCGACAAACAGCTTCAGATGATGATGGATTTAAAGAGTACGGTTATCACCGCTACCTCCTCCTATGCCCTTCTCCTCTCCGAGGAAATCAACAAACGCGACATCAAGGACAAAATCTGCCTCAAAAAAGGCGTATTTGGCTCTGAGCGTTGGAGTGAAAAGATGCGCAATACCATTAAGGAAAACCTGAATATTGAACTCTATGATATTTATGGGCTTACGGAAATCTACGGGCCGGGCATCGGCATCAACTGTGAATATGAGACGGGAATGCATTACTGGGACGATTACATTTACATTGAAATCATAGACCCCAAAACCGGAAAACCTGTGCCGGACGGTGAAGAAGGCGAGATCGTCATTACCACGCTGGTAAAAGAAGGCGCTCCGCTCCTTCGTTTCCGCACGCACGATATTTCACGGATTATCCCCGGCGAGTGCCCCTGTGGAAGCACCTATCCACGCCTTGACATTATCAAAGGGCGCAGCGACGATATGTTCAAAGTCCACGGCGTCAACATGTTCCCCAGTCAGATTGAGGATCTGCTGCAGCTGGTAGACGGTGCGTCGAGCGAATACAATGTCACGATTGCGCATGATGAATCCAGAAACAAAGATATTATGATTGTAACTGTTGAGGTAGAAGGCCGCGTAGATTTTGAGGGGGCTGCGGCAAAGATTCAGAATTTATTCAAGTCACGCATCGGCGTCACTCCTAAGATTACGGTTGTCCCGGTGGGAACGCTCCCGAGAAGTGAGAAAAAGACGAAACGTGTCACCGATTACCGATTTGACAATCCGTAAAACTTACTGTAATCATTTGTTCCAATATCAGAAACTTTTTTGAGGGCGCCCTTGATCTGCGGCGCCCTTCTCTCATATACGGCGATAAGTTCTGCAACTTCCGACAGCTCAATGCGTTCTTTTTTCTCCGCATAAAGCGCAAGAAAAAGGCAGAGCATATTTGTCTTTGCCATCCCGTAAATCAGGCATTTTCTAAAGCTGTAATCTTCATAAATATCCAAAAAATTTGTATGAAGATAATACTCAAAATAACGATTCAAAAGTTTATCAAGTAACAGAAACTTCTGAGATAACTCCCGCTGTAAATCTGCATATGTTTGCTCTGCGGTCTTCACATCCAGTCTCCCAAAACGATAGAATTTCCGAAAATAGTCTCTGCATAATCTATATAAAACAGGGGAGACGACCCTGAGGTTCGGATGATAAAATCCATCCAACAATAATCTGTCCAGAAATTTCAAATCCATCAATAAATGCTCAACAGAATGATAAGTCAATGGACTCGGAAATTCTGTCCTGCCCTCTTTCCCTGCAAGGCAGGCGTTCCCTGCATCACGCCCATATATAAGAATTGCCATACTGTCATACCTCATGCCCTCTCTGAGCATCTGCGTCAGTTCACTCCTGGATTGCAAGAGATAATTAAGAAATTCCTCATCGTCATTGGTCGTGTTGACTTCATAGCTAACCTCCCCCTCCATCACCCTGTAAGCAAACGGCTCCTCATGGTTTAAAGATTCCAGAAAAAGATTTACCGCCTCCGGACAGGCGAGATAAAGCGTTTCCTCACAGAAAAAGCCCAGATGATATAACTGCCGTGGAAACTGTGCACACACGGCAGGCATATATTCTGAGCCACGTTTTTTCTGTATACTGCAGAGACGATCGCCATCCCAAAACGGGCACCGATAGCGAAAGCTCCGAAAAGACGCTGTTTCTTCATTTCTTTTTAACATCCATCTGAGCTTTGCGCCAAAAAGGCCCTTCTCGTTCAGATATTTCATATATACTTCATAATCAACTGGAATCTTCCATCCCATACAGCAATTCACCGGGCACCCGGCGCCAATGCACGTAAATTCATCAAAAAAAGAAATCCGCCTGATCTGCATTGCCAGCACCCTCCGCTTTGTTTTTCTCAGCCTGATTTACATATTTTCACTCAGACTTCGTCAATTGCCTTTCCGATATCATGACGCATATATTTATTATCAAAGGATACCCACTCTGTTGCCTGGTAAGCATTGGCGCGCGCCTCTTTCAAATCGGCTCCTTTGGCCGTAATACCAAGAACGCGTCCTCCGTTTGTAACGATTTTCCCATCCTTTAAGGCTGTTCCTGCATGGAAACAGTAATAGCCTTCTTCCTCGTCAAATTTATCCATGCCTTTGATTTCAAACCCTTTCTCATAGGAGACAGGATAACCTTCCGATGCCAGCACTACACAGACTGCTGCGTTATCTTCAAACTGCAAATCTATCTCGTCTAATTTTCCCGCCACACAGGCCTCCATGACCTCTATCATATCATTTTTCATACGCGGCAATACGACCTGCGCCTCAGGATCGCCAAAACGTGCGTTGTATTCCAATACCTTCGGTCCTTCCTCCGTCAGCATCAGACCAAAGAAGATAATTCCAACGAAGGGGCGTCCCTCTGCCGCCATAGAATCCACGGTCGCCTGATAGATATATTTCTTACAGAACTCATCCACTTCCTGGGTATAGAACGGACTGGGAGAAAACGTCCCCATTCCTCCGGTATTCAAGCCCTGGTCTCCGTCTTTTGCGCGCTTATGATCCTGTGCGGAAGACATAATCTTGATCGTCTTTCCATCCACGAACGACAGCACCGATACTTCGCGACCTGTCATAAATTCTTCCACTACCATATGATTTCCGGCAGATCCGAATTTCTTATCCTCCATAATCTCCCTGACTCCGGCTTTCGCCTCCTCAAGCGTCTTACAGATCAATACGCCTTTTCCCAATGCAAGTCCGTCTGCTTTCAGTACAATCGGCATCTTCGCATGTTCCAGATATTCCAACGCCTTTTTCGGGTCGTCAAATGTCTCATATGCGGCTGTGGGAATGTCGTATTTTTTCATCAAATCTTTGGAAAACGCCTTGCTGCCCTCCAGAATTGCCGCATTCTTTCTCGGACCAAACACCTTCAATCCTGCTTCCTCAAATGCGTCTACCACGCCGCCCACCAATGGGTCGTCCATACCGATAATCGTAAAATCAATTTCCTTTTCTTTGGCAAAGGACACTAGATTGTCAAATTCCATCGCTCCAATCGGCACGCATTCTGCAATCTGTCCGATTCCGGCATTTCCCGGCGCGCAATAAATCTTCTCTACTTTAGGGCTTTTTGCCGCGCTCATGGCAATTGCATGTTCACGCCCGCCGCTCCCTACAATCAATACTTTCATTCTGTTCTCCTTTCCCCTGCAACTTCTGTAAACATCTTTTTCTCATTTCGTTCTATCTATTTTCAGAGATTATAACTTTTCCATCCGATACTTTCACCCTGCCGCCTGCAATCAGATCAATTGCCTGAGGCAGAATCTTCCACTCTGCCTGCTCCATCACGCGCCTCTGTAAAACCTGCGGCGTATCGTCGGCCTCAACCATGACCGGCTGTTGCAGAATAATCGGTCCCGTATCGGTTCCCTCGTCCACAAAATGCACCGTCGCCCCGGTTACTTTAACGCCGCGCGCAAGCGCTCCCTCATGAACCTTTAACCCATAGTAGCCTGTCCCACAAAATGATGGTATCAGGGACGGATGAATATTGATAATACGATTGCGATACTTCTGTATCATCCGCTCCGGTATCACCACCAGAAATCCTGCCAGAACAATCAAATCTGGCTGATAACTGTCTATCTTTTCCAGGAACGTTTCATTAAACTTTTCACGGTTCTCAAATTGTTTTGGCGATACGCACACTCCCTCAATTCCATGTTCTTTTGCCCGCTCCAACGCATAGGCATTCGCATTATTGCTAACGACTGCGACAACCTCCGTATTGGTAATCGTATGATTGTCAATCGCGTCCAGAATTGCCTGCAAATTCGTTCCCCCGCCGGATACACAGACGACAACCCTTAACATAACGTTACTCCTTTTTCTCCATCTTCCACTTTGCCAATTACGTAAGCCGTCTCACCTGCAGCCCTGATAGCCTCCAACGTCTTCGTAACATCCGCTGCATCCACAGCCAGCACCATTCCAATACCCATATTGTAGGTATTGTACATCATCTTTTCTTCTACCTTGCCTTCCCGCGCCATCATCTTAAAAATTGGCGGGACTTCATAGCTGTCTTTCTCAATCACCGCATGTTTTCCATCCGGGAGCATACGCGGAACATTTTCATAAAATCCGCCGCCTGTAATATGACTGCATGCCTTAATCGTGATACCATTTTCCTTGATAGAGCGCAATGCTTTTACATATATTTTTGTAGGTGCAAGCAATGCCTCTCCCAGGGTTTTCCCTAACTCATCATGATATGTATTTAAGGTCTCCTTATCCATTTTGAAAATCTTGCGTACCAGGGAAAATCCGTTGGAATGCACGCCGCTGCTTGCCATGCCAATCAAGACGTCCCCGGCTTTCAAATCTGCCCCGGTAATAATGTCTTTTTCGTCTACCACTCCTACCGCAAATCCAGCCAGGTCATACTCATCCTCCGGGTAAAATCCAGGCATTTCCGCAGTTTCTCCGCCGATTAACGCTGCGTTGCTCTGGATGCAGCCCTCAGCTACACCGCTGACAATTTCTGCAATTTTCTCTGGAAAATTTTTCCCACAGGCAATATAGTCCAGGAAAAATAACGGTTCTCCACCTGCACATGCAATATCGTTGACACACATTGCCACACAGTCAATCCCAATCGTATCATGTTTGTCCAGTAAAAATGCCAGTTTCAGCTTGGTTCCCACTCCATCCGTGCCGGAAACCAGTGTAGGTTTTTCCATGTCTTTCATCTTCTCCATGGAAAATGCGCCTGAAAATCCACCCAGATTTGTCAAAACCTCCGGCCGCATGGTCTGTTGCACATGTTTTTTCATCAGCTCCACAGATTTATAACCAGCCTCAATATCGACGCCTGCATTTTTATAATCCATTGTTTTTCCTCCTGTATTTCAATCTTCGCTTGTGAACAGTAGCATTCATTCTATTACCTAAAATATCGTTCCATCCTATACAGCGCCTGGTGTACTGTAAACTAGTAATTCTTATACCCGACTTCCTGAAGATGCGCATCCTTGGCTTCCACCTGCTCTTTTAATTTCCTGGAATACTCCTTTAATCTTGCAAGCACTGCCTCATCCGATGTAGCAAGAATCTTTGCTGCAAGAAGTCCCGCATTGGCTCCTCCATTTATTGCAACTGTGGCAACCGGTATGCCTGACGGCATCTGCACGATAGAATACAGGGAATCCCTTCCGCCTAAAGAAGTCGTATGCATGGGAATTCCAATGACCGGCATCGGGAAAATTGCCGCACACATTCCCGGTAAATGCGCTGCCATTCCAGCTCCCGCTATAATCACCTTAAATCCCTTATCTTCCGCTGATTTTGCATATTCAAAAAATACATCCGGCTCTCTGTGAGCAGAAATAATTGTCATCTCGTACTCAATACCCAATTCCTCTAAAATATCTGCCGCTTTCGCCATGATAGGCATATCTGAATCACTGCCCATTACAATTCCTACTTTTGCCATAACATAATCTCCTTATTTTATACGTTTAAACACCTTGTTTTATTATATCGTCAAAACACTGTCGTGACAATAGAAAAAATGTTTTACCAGCCATAAAACACAAAAAAGACTTAACTCTTATTTTTATAAGTTAAGTCTTTTTGATGCCGGCGACCGGAATCGAACCGGTACGATGTCGCCACCACAGGATTTTAAGTCCTGCGCGTCTGCCAGTTCCGCCACGCCGGCACAAATGGGACCTATAGGGCTCGAACCTATGACCCTCTGCTTGTAAGGCAGATGCTCTCCCAGCTGAGCTAAGATCCCATGCTCCTCGGCGTTTTGCCGACTGCTTGACTATTATAACCTTATTTGTATGAAAAAGTCAATACTTTTTTTACAATATTTTACTTTCTATGTGTAACAGTTCAACCTATATGTTACATCACATCTATATTTCAAAGAGTAATTCCCATAAGAATTTTCATGGCTGGATTGACTTTTCCCCCATTTGATGATACCATTTTGTTAAAGTTGCCAGAAGAATTTGGGCAACAAAGCCCTCTTATTCGACAACTTTACCAAGTAACCTCCCGCTTCCTGCGGGAATCACAACTTTTTATAAGGAGGTTTTTATGGCACGTTTTACTTTACCAAGAGATTTGTACCACGGAAAAGGTTCTCTGGAAGAACTGAAAAACCTGGTTGGAAAAAAAGCGATTATTGTAGTGGGCGGCGGCTCCATGAGACGTTTCGGTTTTCTTGACCGCGCAGTCGGCTACTTAAAAGAAGCCGGCATGGAGGTTGAATTATTTGAGAATGTAGAGCCGGATCCCAGTGTGGAAACGGTTATGAAGGGCGCGGCAAAGATGCGTGAATTCGAGCCGGACTGGATTATTTCTATGGGCGGCGGTTCCCCGATCGATGCTGCCAAAGCAATGTGGGCATTTTATGAATATCCCGAGACAACGTTCGAGGATTTAATTACCCCCTTCAATTTCCCGACCCTGCGGACAAAGGCAAAATTCTGCGCTATCCCTTCTACCTCGGGAACTGCTACGGAAGTAACCGCATTTTCTGTCATCACAGACTATGACAAAGGCATCAAATATCCGCTTGCCGACTTCAATATCACGCCGGACGTTGCCATCGTTGACCCGGCGCTTGCTGAGACCATGCCTGAGAAATTAACGGCACACACCGGAATGGATGCTATGACCCATGCCATTGAGGCCTATGTATCTACGCTCCACTGCGACTATACGGACGCGCTTGCACTCCATGCCATTAAGATGATACATAACGATTTGAAAGCCTCCTTCGACGGCGATATGGACGCGCGTGACCGGATGCACAACGCACAGTGTCTTGCCGGAATGGCATTCTCCAACGCGCTTCTGGGAATTGTTCACTCCATGGCGCATAAGACCGGCGCAGCTTACAGCGGCGGACATATCGTACATGGCTGTGCAAATGCAATGTATCTTCCGAAAGTCATCAAATACAATGCGAAGAACGCTGAGGCTGCAGAACGCTATGCACAGATTGCTTCCTTTATCGGCTTAAAGGGGGATTCTACCGACGCACTCGTAGACGCCCTGATTGCAGAACTGAGATCCATGAACGTTTCTCTGAAAATTCCTGCCGGCATTAAGGATTACGAAGGTGGAATGATCGATGAGAAGGAATTTATGGATAAGCTTCCTGAAGTTGCAAAACTGGCGATTTCCGATGCCTGCACTGGCTCCAATCCCAGAATTCCGACTCCGGAAGAAATGGAAAAACTGTTAAAAGCCTGCTTCTATGACGAGGAAATCGATTTCTAATCTCCGAATCATCCGCATAGCTTAAATACGAAAGCCGTCGGAAAAGCGCTTATTTTCAAAGAGCTCTTCCGGCGGCTTTTTTTCTGTCAGGAAAGACCTTATCACGCGAAAATGCGTATGTGTCTTCCCGTCACAAGGGACAAATCAGACCTTTGGCAGCATATGCTCTACCAGAGCGGCAGAATGCGCTGCGGCTGCCTTCTCAAACGTCGGGTAATCCATTTCCGCGCTGTCATCCGCCTTATCGGAAATCGCCCGGATAACGACAAACGGCACCTTGTTCAGATAAGCGGCATGTGCAATGGAAGCGCCCTCCATTTCCACGCAAAATCCCTGGAAATTCTTTATGATATTTTCCTTGATCTGTTTATCGCTGACAAACTGGTCTCCGCTGACAATTCTTCCCTCATACACCTGTATATCCGGATTAACTTCCTTACAGGACGATACGGCAAGCTCCACCAGATGCCTGTCTGCCGGAAAAGCCAGACAGCCGATCTGCGGAACCTCTCCCAATGGATAGCCAAATACGCGCACATCAACGTCGTGATGAAGCGCATCCGCTGATATTACAATATCTCCGATATCAATTTCATTTTTCAGGGAACCTGCCACACCCGTATTGATGATATGACTCACCTGAAACGTATCGCAAAGAATCTGCGCACAGAGCGCCGCATTTACTTTTCCAATGCCGCTGCGTACAACTACCACCTGCGTACCGTTTAAGGTTCCCTCCAAAAATTCCATGGATGTTTTTTCCACTTTGCGGCCGACTTCCATCTTCCGTTTCAGCTCTTCCACTTCCAGCTCCATGGCTCCGATAATTCCTATTTTCTTCATAGTTACCTCCATCCTTTTCCTTCTTGTCCTCTGCCAGATATTTTTATTCCGGATAAACCAGATGTGTTTCGTCAATCTTGTATAACGTCTGTTTCAGATAGCGGTCTGCAAGATAATTTGCCATTTTAAGGTTCATATCCAGATAATTTCCACAGTCTTTGGGGCTTGCTCCCGGCACCTCCTCCTTGAAATCACGGATAAACTCATACAATTCGGTGACCAGCGTTACGATATCTTTTGACTCGTAATCGCCTGCCAACAGCAGGTAAAAACCGGTGCGGCATCCCATCGGTCCGAAGTAAATGGTTTTGTCCCCGAACTGCGGGTGATTGCGCAGATAAGTTGCCGCCAGATGTTCAATCGTATGCACCTCCGCCGTATTCATCACCGGCTCATCATTGGGCGACGTCATGCGCAGATCAAAGGTTGTGATAACCTCCTGCCCGATATGGTCCTTTCTTGACACATATACCCCCGGCTCCAGCTTGATATGGTCAATTGTAAAACTCGTAATTTTCTCCATCTTTCCTCTCCTTTCTGTGATGACCTGCCTGTCCATCTTAGGTTGCAGGCATGTCTTTCATTTCATCAAACATCTTCTTTGCCACTTCAGGCAGTTCCGATAGTTGTTCAATATAAGGCACCTGCGCCTCGACCACGCCATATCCGGTCTTTGCATGGACAAAGGGAATTTCAGCCTTTGTGGCGGCAAGGTAATCCCCTTGCGTATCGCCCACGTAGAATGCCTGCTCTAGCTGATTGCGCTCCACCGCCAGTCGGATATTGTACCCCTTTTCCCTCCCGGTTTCACCGAAGGACAGGTAGTCGTCAAAATACTGCCCCAGCTTGTGGTATTCCAAAAACGCCTCAATATAACCCACCTGACAGTTACTTACAATATACAGGAAATACCCCTGCTGTTGCAAGGTCTTTAGCGTTTCCTCCAGTCCCTCCATAAGTTTTCCGCCATGAGAAAGGATATAATTATTTTCTTCTTCGCAGCAGTATTCAAGCAACTCTCTTCGTTTCTCCAAATCATAGCCTTCGAAGAAAATATCTGCAATCTCCGTCATGCTCTTCCCCATCACGTTCTGAATCATCTCAGTTGTAATTTCCATCCTGATATCCGAGTATTTTTGTAATGCTTCACTCCAGGAAATTGCGACCTCCTCGGAAGAATCCCACAGGGTTCCGTCCAAATCGAATAAAATTCCTTGTTTCATTAAATTTCTCCTTCACAAACAGATTTAACAGCGAGAATCAAGATGCTCCTGCGGATTCTCGTCCTCATATTCAAAAATACACCTGTGACATGCATTGATGACATGCGTGTCCAGATATTTGTCATACCGCTTATGGTTTCTGCCATATGACATATGCACATGTCCATGAAGAAAAAATTTCGGATGGTATTTCTCCATCAAACCCTTAAACACCCGAAATCCCTGATGCGGCAAATCACGTCCGTCATTCAGTTCATAGGCGGGCGCATGTGTCACCAGAATGTCAAACCCCCGTCTCCGAAACAATTGAAAGCGCAGCTTTGCAGCCCTCTGGCGCATCTGCCATTCCGTATACTGATGGCTGCCCTCTTTATAACGCATAGAGCCTCCAAGCCCCAAAATGCGGATTCCCTGATAGACAAAAATCTTATCTTCAATGCAGGTACAGCCCTCCGGCGGAACCTTCTCGTATTTGTCATCATGATTTCCATGTACATACAATACCGGAACATGTGCAAATGTTGCCAGAAACGAGAGGTACTGCGGATCCAGATCCCCACAGGAGATGATCAGATCCGCACCCTCCAGCTTACTTTTATGAAAATCATTCCACAGATATTTTGATTCTTCATCCGCAATCGCCAGTATTTTCATGAACAACTTCTCCCATGCACGATATGTAAACAGACTGGTTTTTCTAATTCCGCAAACTAGTCTTCCTTCTTGACACCCTGCTGCTTTATGACCGGTTTGGCCTTCTCCTGCAATTCTTCTTTTCCCGGAATGGAGCCAATCACATTGTCGGCAAGCCAGTCCATCGTCATAATTTCTTCCGGTAGCAGATTGCTGTCCGGCTCTGCGTGTGCCATGCCTGTCTGTGAAAACAGGATACCGGAAAACGGATTAAATTCTCCGGAAATAATGGCTGATTTCAGCAAATCAATCAGGCGTCTTGTCTCTACAGGCAGATGTTTGGAACAAATGACATCCACAACGCCCTCTTTCATGCCCCACCAGTAATTGATGGCTTTCATTGCGGAAGGATTGTCGTCGTATTTCCACGTCCCATTCATAATCGTTCGAATCAACTGCTCGTAAAACTTCCCCCAATGGTTCAGGGGCATAGCAAGATTCCTCGGATACGTTCCATCCATATAATAGATACCAAAATAACGGGAGGCCTCCTCCGGAATCGCCACATCGCGTCCTGATACACAGGCGGAACCTGTCTCCCTGATGCTCTTTTCAATGTCCACATCTTTTCTGGCCGTCCATTCCAGATAAACCTTCGCACGCGGATTGAGCATCTTTGCCCCCAACGCAAAAGCATTGATATTGGCAATAGAGCCATATATCGGATAGTCTGCGACATAAGTCATGCGATTATTCTCCGCCATCGCTCCGGCAAGCGCACCCATCAGAAATTTTGCCTCATGCGTCCGTGAGTAATACGTGCGAATATAACGATGGGAAGTATTCAGCGAGCAGTTCAAAATCCGAATCTCCGGATTGGCAATCGCTGCCTTTACACTGGCCTGTACAAAGGCTGGCGTCGTAGTAAAAATAAGATTGCATCCAGCATGTATCGCATCTTCAAGCAAAGATTCCACATTCTCCTGCGTCCCGTTCTCATAGCAAATGGTACAGACTTCTTCGGGAAACGTCTGTTCCAGGTACAACCTTCCCAGTTCGTGAGCGTACGTCCAACCGGAAGTCTCCCGTCGCTTTTCATGAATGAATGCAATCTTAAGTTTCGGCGATCCGGACAGAATGCTGCGCAGGGGATTCTTTTTCTTCTGGTTGGGCTCCATCTTCAGCTCAATACCCGAATTCTGCTCCAAAAGCTTAAATTCCTCCCAGCTTTTCACAATCAGTTTGCGCAGCTCTTCCGTGGTCTTCTGCTCAATCACATCATACCCATACAAAGTAATGAATGACAGAAATGCATCTCCGGGCGTAATCGAAAGCCTGTTTCCGCCCCTGGCCTGGTACTCGGAAACAAAACGCGTATAAACAGAACTGAACGAAAGCTGCTCCTCCTTACTCCACGTCTCCTTTTGCTCTTTCCCGACTGCCTTTTGCAGTTTTGCAAAACTGCCCGTCTGTGAAAACCAGATATAATTGATCGGCACCGCCTGATAAAAATCTAAAAATTCATAGTAAATTTTATTTTCTTTTTCTTCCGTGCGTTTGGGAATGATACGCGTCACATTTCCCGGAATGGAAACTGCTCCAAAATATTTCATGACGCTGACGCGCTTATTCCCTTCTTCCACATAGAATTTATTCATATACTCATATGCCTTAATCGGGTCACGGATACCCTCTTGCATATGAACGTCGCTCAAACTCTCCCACTTAACGGCAAATTCCGAATTTTCCCGCAGGATTGGCATAAAATTTCCCGCAAATGAGCTGCTTCTTGCCGCCGTCTTTGTTCCCACAATCTGATCTGTGGGAATCTGCACAAGACCAAGCGCTGCCTCAGAATAGGAACCCTTTTCCGGTAAAATGTCGTCAAGTACCTGCAATGTCGGTTTCACGCCGCGCAACATCCGCGACTGATAATCTTTCTTTCCCGATTTGAATGCCTTGCTGTAATCTTCTCTTCCCATAATACCTCCTGTGGTTCTTATCAAGCAAACACCACAAAACACGAAACATTCCCTGCCGCCTGCAAAACTACTGAATCATAGCATTATGATTCCCGTTGTTTTCCACTCAGAATCAATGAAACAATTCCACAAATCATGCCTCCCACAGGAAACGATACCCAACTTACATCCCAAAGGTTATAAACAGATCCTGCTACAAAAAACACGATGGTTGCTACAATCATAATACAGCCGCACCAAATGCCGATTTTCTCATGCTCCTTCTGAACCGCCTTGTCATTTCTACGGTTATACGCTGCAATATTATATTTCTCCTTGCCAAGACCACTGTAAATAAAAATTCCTACGCCCACGGCGACTAAGAGCAGGAAAATTCCATAATAAAACTCTTCATTGATGCTTATTCCCATTGCAAATTCTTTCGGAAGATCCTCTGCATTCATGGCAATCAAAAGTCCTACAAGAATCGTGCCAATGCCTGTGGCAATCCAGATTGGAAATTTCTCATCAAACCGCGCGACTTCTTCCGGCGTATAAAATTCCGCGATCAGCGGATGATTCTTGCGGTAAATGTCCCCCTGCATCCCGGCAACTACCAGAACCAGGATCGCCACAATTGCAACTGCCCAAAACAGGGTATTGGCTACCGACTCCTGCCACCCCAGCCCGGAAAGCAATTGTTGTAATGCTACACTCATAATAAGCATCACTATACCAATGGTAACATTCTTCCTTCTCTTTTCCATATGACGCTCGTAGCCTTCGCTGTCCTGCTGTTCTGACTGCGCCGCATTCGTTCTCATCAATGTATCCATATTACAGGAAAACAAGTCGCAAAGCTGCAATATTTTTTCCATTTCCGGATAAGATGATCCAGACTCCCATTTGGAAACGGTCTGTCTGGAAACATCAAGCTTTTCTGCCAGCTGTTCCTGCGTCAACTCTCTCTGCTTTCTGTAATACTGTAAATTTTCACCAAAATCTCTCATTTGCATTCATCCTTTCCTGATTACTGTAAAGTCCTTCTGCGCATTCGGTCTTTTCCTATTTTTGATTGTTCTGAACAATCCCTACTCTACAATATCAGGCATGTAAAGTCTGCATATTTGTTGTTGCATTTGAAGATTCTGATGTAAACTTGCGGTTGCATCCGCGGTTTTATGCGGCTTTCAGCAGATTTTCTATCGTATGCTTCCATTTGCCTGATTTATGCTTCGGCTCCTTCCTCCACTGCCTCAATGGACAGGGACAATTCCGCAAGCTGCTTTTCATCCACCACATTCGGAGCATCCGTCATCAGGCAGGACGCATCCTTCACCTTCGGGAAAGCAATCACGTCACGAATGGAATCACACTGCATCATCAGCATTACCATACGATCCAATCCATAGGCAAGTCCCGCATGAGGCGGAACCCCGTAAGCGAACGCGTTTAACAGAAATCCAAACTGCTCATAAGCGCTCTCTTTGGTAAAGCCAAGCACCTCAAGCATTTTCTCCTGAATATCATTCTGATGGATACGGACAGAACCTCCCCCAAGCTCCGTTCCATTCAACACGATATCG
>CAJTSB010000035.1 GCA_910578825.1 uncultured Lachnospiraceae bacterium
TCGAGGGCGGCGACGACGTGATCAACGCCATGGTGGCTGCCGTCAACATGGGCGGCAACAACTACATCTACCAGTTTGCGGACTTCCAATACAATGATATGTCCGAAGGATTGAGGGAGAAGATTCGGGCATACCAGAAAATGATGGAATCCAAGGATACGCAGGAGACATACTATGGGGAAAACGGCATCTACACGAGGCTCTGCCGGGCGTATGACAACCTCGGCTATTTTGAATCCTCCATGATGCCAAACACGGACAAGGTAAAGGAACCCGGCGCCGCAAAGGCACAGTATGACAGGATATTCCAGGAACTGGACTGCCGTAAAAATAAGGATTCAGCAGTTGCCGTGTCCTCCATGGACAGCTACAGCGGGGAATTCCATGCTGGCGTGACAAACAACATAGAGGCATATGCCAAAGTCTTCCTCGACTCCCGGTTTGACCTGGAAGTCGTCAAAGACACGACGGCTTATTCTTATCTCGAGGATAAAGAAACCAACACGAAAACCGGAACCTGGACAGGAAAAATCAGGATCACCCAGCATACAGATGGGAAGAATGTCTGGCCCACCGACATTTCCTCTGCACAGGAACTTACCGTCAGGGTAAATGACAATACGCAGGAATTCGCAAAACAAAAAATCCACAAGGCGCTGTCCGAGGGCTCCATGGCGGGCATTGACTTTGACATGGAAGGCATCTGGGGAGATAAAAGCTTTACGGAGGAAGAAAAGACACAGAAAATCAGCAACTATTTCAACAAGTATTCCCTGAACCGCCTGGACTCCTTCGTCAAGGGGTACGACTCTTGTCTCAGCATCCTCTCCACACTCGGACTGACCGCCACATCTGATACCCGGGACACTATCTACTCTATATACTTCAAGCGTAAGTCCATTGCGGAATCTGTCAGGGCACAGAGACAGAAACAGGTAGAGGGCATACATAAGCAGATTGAGGATATTCTGGCAGAACAGAAGGCATTCATTCATGGCGGCAGATATCGCGACAGCATGGGTGTGGAAAAGGAATATGAACCCCATGACTTCCAGAAATACCTTGCAAACGACGACCTGTACCGGGAGTTCTGCTCCTACCGCCGCGAGGACACCTACACGAACAGCAACTACACCTCGCAAGGGCTGTCCGATTCGGAATGTCTGGAAAAGGCAATGGAATTGGTCGAGGTCGCCACGAAGGAAGCAAAGAAGGCCTGTGTCCTGCAGAGGATGGTAAGGACTTCCCTGAACAACCTGTTTGCCCTTCCCGAGTTTGAACCGTTATACGAAAGCTTCGCCATGTACAACTACATCCGTGTGAGGACGAAAGACGAGATCCTCAAGCTGCGCCTCATCGGCGTTGAGTTCATGGGCGAGTCCCCGGAGAAGATCGAGGTCACGTTCTCAGAACAGATCGTCTCCGTGGACGGCAGGATAAGCGACCTCCAGAGCGTCATAAAACAGGCACGCGCCATGGCGACCAGCTACCCTTCCACTGCCCTGCAGGCAAGGCAGGGAGCCGATGCGAAGAATGAGGTTGCGGACATATATGATAATGGGCTGAACGCGTCAAAGGCAATGCTCACAAACAATGACAGCAATGAGGTCACAATCGAGAAATCCGGAATCATCTGCAAGAGAATGGATGACGAGGGATTCTATGGCGACAAGCAGCTAAGGATTACCGGGAACATCATGGCGTTCACGGACGATAACTGGGAGAATGTCAGGATGGCGGTTGGGGAGACAGTGTTCAAGGATCCGAAAGACCCTAATGGCGAATACCAACATAGATACGGCATTGTAGCTGAGAACATCGTGGGAAAATATACGGTCAGTGAGTCCTCCTATATTGGGAACAAAGATGGGAACGTCTTGATTACAAGCGATGGGATCACCATTGAAAATGGGCTTATCCAGTCTGCAAATTATAATCAAAACATAGCTGGCAGTATGCTTGATTTAACTGATGGTACTTTTAGTTTTGCTGGCGGAAAATTAAAATATGAAAATGGAGAATTGACTGTTATGGGAAACATCTCCACGAATGACTTAAGTGTCCTTAAACACGGAAAAATTGGTGGATGGAATATAAGCGATAAAAAATTATCATGTAACAGCGATATCGGCGGTAATTTGGAATTAGACGCAGAAAATGGTTCCATCTATTCTATATCAGGAAATAATAAAGCTACATTAAAATCTGGGTATATTGAATTTGAAAGCGATAACAAGAAATATGCAACACTTCAAATCGCATCCTGGAAAGATAAACCAGACATATGCGGAGTAGGAATTAGTTCCGAAGCGGATTCCAAATTTATATCATTTGGCAATAAAAATTCTACAACAGATGATGCATATATTACACCGTTAATATTAAATTATGGATTAAATCCCAATGGCAATACACAGGATATTTTAATATATGGAAATACTTTAATGAATGGAGATATTAAAATAACGGGATGCATTAATGATAGTCTATATGTATCTAAAAACTCATCACACAATACTGTTTTATCAAGCAACAATAATAATCTTGTTTTGAACGACCAAGTTATCGTAGCATTTGAATCTTTTAGACCTACAAGAGATTGGGCTGGTGAGATGAAATTAGGGATCAGTAATTGCAGATGGTCAGAAATCTGGTGTACCCAGAACAGCCTTAATTCTACCTCGGATAGAAATCTAAAGAATTCCATTCGTTACATGGATGGACAGGATAAACTTGGGAACTTCTTGCTGTCATTATCACCATGCACTTACAAGCTCAATGATGGGAAAAGCGGACGGACGCATTTCGGATTCATTTCCCAAGACGTAGAACAGGCACTGACCAAAAACAATATGTCTGCCTATGATTTTGCTGGATTCTGCAAGGACATAAAAACAGAAACGTATCTTGATGAAGAAGGCCGGGAATGCACAAAAGAAGTTTTATCGGAAAATGGTGAACCTGAATATACTTACTCATTACGTTATGGTGAATTTATCGCCCTGAATACTTTTATGATTCAAAAATTATATGCAGAAAACCAAAATCTAAAAAAAGAAAACCAGGATATCAAAGAAAGGCTACTGCATCTGGAGAAAATCGTTGAAAAACAAAATTAATTTTAATAGGGACATGGCGAACTCTGCTATATCCCTATTAGGTATCTATTTTACAATTTTCACCGTGCTCTTAAGCCCCTTTTTCGCAAACAGTTTCTTATAATACTTCAGCTTGCTCTTGGGCACTTTAATTTTTGCTTTGGGATTTATACCCTTGAATGCATTCTTCCCAACAGTCTTAATCTGTGTGGATTTGACAGTAACCGTTTTCAAATTTTTGCATCCATGGAATGCATTTGCATTGATTTTCGTAACGTTTTTGCCTATTGTAACTTTCTTAAGTATCCTGTTGCCCTTAAAGGCATTTTTTGATATGGATATCACCTTATAAGTAACGCCATTGACAGCAATCGTATCTGGAACAGTTACGCTGCTTTTTGCCTTATCCACCTTGGACAATTCGACTGTTCCATTTTTTACTGCTGCCTTCGTTACTTTGTAATCATTATCCGATGAAGATTCCCTAACTGTCTTTCCTTTTTGCGGCAAAGCAAGTTTTGGAATCTTTTCTACATTTACTATTCTACATACTGTACAGATAGATATTTTTTCTCCTATATGTCTAACAGTTGCATTTCGAAATTTGCTAACCTCCCATATATGCTGCCCATTTGGCCTAATCTCCTGAGGTTTTATGACATATGACCCACATACAGTGCAACGAGTTCCTGCTGTTTTTCCATACTGCCTGCAATTGGGGGCCACAGCAGGAACATCCACGATATTGGGATGGCTTATGCAACTGAATTTTATCTTATAATCTGTATCACAATATTTCTTTACATAGGAATCTGGATTCCCATATATGGGAATACGATCATCATAACTCAAGCTAAATGCACACTCGTCTATTTGTGTGACACTATCTGGAATTATCAGCTTTCCTATGGTCTTGCATCTACAAAAAGCATGACTCCCGATACTGATTAAGCCCTCTGGTATAATAATGTTGTTTAATTGATAACACTCATAAAATGCATACTGACCAATACTTGTCACGTTATCTGGAATTTCTACACTTTTCAAGCTGCCACAGCATTCAAACATACTCCTCTCTATACTTATCACTTTGTCTGGAATTTTCACACTTGTTAAACTGCTACATTCATAAAATACACCTTCCCCGATACTAGTTAAGCTTTCGGGCAATGTAATATTTGACAAATTGACACACTTAGCAAATACACCATCCCCAATCGTTTTAATTGTATCTGGCAAAGAAACCGATTCTATAGTTGACGGTCCTCTGACAATCCAACTTACATCTGAGTATATTTCGGAAACACCATCCGAAATAATACAATGTTTTATTTTGTTCGTGCAAAAAAAACTACCTGAGATTCTTGTTACAGGTTCTCCATCAATTTCAGAAGGGATGACAACGGTTTCATTTTCACCACTATAACCAACAATAGTGATTCCATCAACTCCAGTGTATGTGTCGTATTTAATTCCATCATCTGTTACATTACTCGAATATGCCTGAACACTGCCGCCACTGCCACAAACCACAAACATTATCAGACACAGCCCAAACAGCCACTTTATTCTTTTCATCTTAATTCCCCCTATTCATGAATTTGTGAAATATATTTGTATTATCTCTTGTTATAAGTATATTCCCAAAATCCAGGTATGTAAAGGAAAATTTTAGTACATTGTTTTCTCAAATATTATTATTTTAATATTATATTATACAATCATACTTACATAAATATATTAAATAATGTAATTACTCTTTTATTCCATAGAACAATACACACAAAGGAGGAAACCAACATGGACAAACCCATCACTATTCAAATCGAGGAAACCAGGCAGACAATTATTGATACCATCAACACTTCCAAACTGCACCCATTCATCTTAGATACCATCCTGAAGGACATCTACAACGAAATGCACCTGCTCTATCTAAGCCACGCCGAACAGGACAAAAAAGAATATGCAAAGTCACAGAAAAATGAAGAATCTTCCAGTTAACCCTGGAAATTTTTATATTTTGAAATAATCTCTCGGAATCTTGAGTGATTATAGCCAGTTATCACTGGCAGAGAACATTGAAAAGTTAATATTATCCAAAAAGATGAAAATGGACATGAAAAATAGACATAACTGTCGCTATGCTTTGAAAAATGATTTATAATGGTTAAAGGGTTCTGCCACTTCTAAATCAACTTTCGCAGGGTGAATTCAAAGGGCAAATCCCAGGCATCCAAATGCTGTAGCATGAGGATGTGATAGAGGCGGCAGTACCACATCTTAGTAGAGCGGTGCCTGCCGTCTTCTAATTTAAAGTCTATTTTCTCACGTTTATTGGAACGTTCTACGGACGTTCTGGCATTGTATTCCAGTTTCCATTTTTCACTGTTGCGGGGTGGAAAATTAATCAGCCTCGGATTGTCTTTCATGGCAAGATGAACCGTTCTGCCGTATTTGGAATCAGAACAGGGTGTCTGACAGGAACAGCCATATTTACGGCTTGCATAGCGGACAACGGAATTTTAAGCGAGCTTTGGAAGGCTCAGAACCGTCATGGTTCATTTTCCGCCCGGCTTTGCAAACAGGAATTCCATCTTTGCCAATAGTAAAGTCATCTTTGTATGTTTCTTTGATGCCCCGCTTTTCATTTAAGTCAATGAAGGGCTTTATATGATTCCTGCGGCAGTAGGTATAATAAGCCATTGCATCATGGGCGGAATCCAAAAGCCATTTGCTGACATGATAATGAGGCAGGAAGCTTTTCATTCTGAACCAGGCTTCCAGAAATCCGTAGGAATCATGTTTGGAGGCAGGATTCAGAAGAGGAAAGATGGGCAGGTCACTTTCCGAGTTGGCAGCGACCATCATATAAAGGTCGTAGCCATGATAAAAGCAGTCTCTGGAAGAATCCCATCCGATATCACAGTCCGGCTGGGAAAAATAGCGGTCACATTCGCAGCCCGTAATGCTATTATCAGCGCAGTTACAGACACGGTGCCTGCGTTCCCGTGCGGAAGTGACAAGGGGTGTGCCATCACCGGCGATGGAAAGATTAGAAGTATCAATCAACCCCCTTTCCACAGACTGACTTAGGAATTCCTTATTGTAGATTTTAAAAAGGGAACAGTATGGTTGGTCATCGATGGAAAAAGCCTGGGATTCCAGCTGTTTTAATAATTGTTCAACGGAAATCTTTTCGATTGGTTCTGCTTTGGAGCCTTTCTGGTTTGGCTTTTTCACTTTTTTCTTTTTGGCAGGATGCATATTAGGGGAAAGATTGTCAGAATTGAAATCCCAAAGCCTGTTAAAAAAGTCATAGAAAGTGCCAACACCGGGAGTATTACCAAACGCAAAGCCGCTAAGGATGGCATAAAGAGGATTGAGCTTTAATTTTGCAGCCCAGTCGGTGATGGAATCCACCTTAAAATCGATAGACAGCAGATAGGAACGATGCATACAGGAAGGAGTTCTGGGTTTAGGACCAAAGACGGAATATTTGTTGCGAAGCAGTTCATCTGTATAAGTCAGGTCAAGAGTCCAGAAGCGTTCAATAATATCCCAGGTGGAAGTGGGAATAGAGGAAGGATCAGGATAATATTTACGGAGATTTTTAATAACAAAGTTTTGATAAGCGGCGTGACCGCCAGAATTAACAGGTAACATAAAATCGCCTCCAATCGAAAAATATGTCTTATAAATAAGGGCGCGAAGCGCCGCATTTTTCGATGGATTTGTCAAGTGTTTTTGGCAAAAAAGTGGGGGAATTTTAATAAAAAAGGAATCTGAAAGCCTGATACTTACTGGCTTAAAGATTCCGAGAGATTATTGAATAAAATAGGAGGTAAATATCTTGAACAACATATTAACACAATTACAAATTGACCTATACTCTTCCACTTCTTATGAGGTAATCAAGGCACAGCAGGGGGACAAGAACTCCCGTGTCATTGAATTTATTCTCTACAGCCAGGGAGAGCCTTATGAATTCTCTGACAACATATTCTTCCGCTTTGTCGGACACAGGGGCGATGGTTCCTCCTTCTCAAAGACCGAGGAGGAATGCATCACCAGAAATGGCAACCATGTAAGCGTGACGCTGCCGGAAGACGTTTTATATTATGACGGCATTATTGAGGCAAAGCTTGTCATGTACGAGCTGGGCGAGCCTACAATCAAATCTGCGAAATCCAATCTGACCGACAAACTTCCGGAGAAACCAGAAAGAACGGTTTTATCAACTATTCCCTTTAAGATATCATGCATCAAAAACCCCTGCAATGAGAACGACCTGAGTGAGGGGGAAGTATCGATTGTCACGGACTTGATCTTTCAGATGGAGGAATTCTCTAAAAATGCGCAGGATGTCATCGACGATGCACAAAATTATGCAACGCTTGCACAGAGCTATGCTGTCGGCGGTACTGGCAAAAGGGAAAATGAAGATATAGATAACGCACAGCATTACAGTGAAAAGGCACAGAACTATTATGAACAGGCAAAGAAAATATCCGATTCCTTCTCTGGCGCTTTACGCCCTATGGGAACCGTAACTTTTGCAAATCTTCCCCTGCTTACAAACGCGGTCGCAGGGGATATGTATAATGTGTCCGACCAGTTTATAACAAATGAGAACTTCATGGAAGGATCTGGGCTTACGATTCCTGCCGGCTCAAATGTTTACAAAACCTCTGACAGAGAGACATCAGATGGAGGTATTGTATACGGAAAATGGGATGTGCTTGCAGGAAGTCCCGTAACTGGAGTGAAAGGAAATGCAGAGACAATTTTTCAGAGTGGGAATATCAACCTCACGCCTGCAAAAATCGGCGCACCACCTACATCCCATGCGAGCACGGCAACCACATATGGAGCCAGTTCAACTACAAGTTACGGTCACGCGATGGCTTCCTCCACAACGCCAAAAGCCAACGGAACGGCTGCTGTCGGATCAGAAACCGCAAAATTCGCCCGAGGCGATCATGTGCACCCATTGCAAACATCTGTAACAGGCTCCTCTGGTTCATGCACAGGAAACGCTGCGACGGCGACCAGAGCTATGCGGGATGGTAACGGTAATAACATTGTCGATACGTATGTAACAAAAACTGGGAACGCGTGGAAAAAGATCAAGACAATTGCTTATGATAGTAGCACGACAGTCAGCAGAAACCTCTACAAAGAAATTAATATTGTAGCTTATGTGGAAGGTAGTAATTCTGCTACTGTACATGGAATATATGATTTCCCGTTGAGCTTGCTTGATAACATTGCGGGTGAGACTCTAGCATTTGGAGATACGTCAAGGGACGCATATTTTTATGTTAGATTAATCGGGAACAGTGCCATTGTGGAAAATTATTATGCCGGAATGACAATGGTGGTCTTTGCAAAGTAGAAATATGCAGAGCAAATGACAAAAATCTTTTATGGTGAAGGAATTGACAGGGGCAATATGAGCAACATAAGGAACAGACCCATGAGTCACAAGACAAAATAAAAAAAACAAGGAGGAAAAACCATGGAAACAAACCAAATCAAAACAATTATCATAACTATCGGCAGCACATTGTCGTCCCTGCTTGGAACACTGTACATACCTGTGCTGCTTATGGTGTCCTGTAACATCATCGACTACACAACCGGACTGATGGCAACGCCCAACCGCAAATGTGGCATCAGCTCATATAAAAGCATGAAAGGCATCTTCAAAAAAATCTCCATGTGGCTTTTGGTAATCGTAGGTGCAATCATTGACCGGTTATTAAAATATACAACCGCAACATTGGGAATTACCCTGCCGTTTACTTTCTTATGCGCCTGCATTGTCGCCGTCTGGATTACATGCAATGAACTCATCAGTATCCTGGAAAATATGGTTGACATTGGCATCAATCTGCCAACATTTCTGCTGCCTCTGGTAAAACATATCCGTAATCAGGTGGACGAGACAGCAGAAACATTGACAGAAAATTTTGACAGGGACAACCAGCGCTCACCATAACCTACAACTGTAAATTACGCGTTGCCTGTGAAATCGAACAGCTTAATCTATCCCAACAACCTTCGTCGCCACCGCATCCCGAAAAGCGCTGTCATGCTCCACGAAAATCATCGTTGGCGAAAACTCCAGGATAAGCCGCTCAATCTGGATACGAGAATAAATATCTATAAAATTGAGCGGCTCATCCCACACATACAAATGCGCCTGTTCACAAAGGCTTTTGGCAATCAGCACTTTTTTCTTCTGCCCGCCCGAAAAGTCCCTGATATCTTTCTCAAACTGAATGCGCTCAAAATCCATTTTCCGTAAAACCGCCTTAAACAGACTTTCCTCTATCTGATTTTCCTCCGCAAACTCTGACAGCGTACCCTGTAGATGTGACGTATCCTGTGGCACATAGGAAATCCGAACGCCGGAACCGGTCTTTACCGTGCCCGTATGCTCCATTTGCTCACCAAGCAGCAACTTCAACAGACTACTCTTCCCACTTCCATTTCCGCCCTCTAACACGACGCGCTCCCCCCGCCGCACAGCAAAGGAAACGGGCTCGCACACCTGATTTCCATCATAAGAAATTGCAACATCTGAAAAGGAAACCAGTGTATCTGCAAAATAGTCCAGCGGCACCAGTTTTAAATCTTCTGCCGTCTCCTGATTTTTCAAAAGAGATGATTTCTCCTCAATCGCCTGCTGCCTCCTTGCCTCAATCGCCTTGGAGCGTTTCATCATTTTAGCAGCTTTATGCCCGACATACCCTCTGTCTGCTTTCAGTCCCCAGGACTGCACGCCAAATTTATCCGCCTCGACTTTATCTGACCAGGATGACGTGCGTCTGGCAGACTGCTGCAATCGTTTGATATCCTTTTGTAAGTTTACCTTCCTTGCAAGCTCATATTCCTGCTGTCGCTCAAAATTCATCATCCAGGAGGAGAAATTCCCACTCTGCACCTCAATGTCTGACCGGTTCAGAGATAAAATATGGTCTACACAGCCATCCAGAAAACGCCGGTCATGGGATACCAGGATAAATCCCTTTTTCTTTTTCAGATAGGACGCTACCAGCTCTCTTGCCGCAACATCCAGATGATTCGTCGGCTCGTCTATCAACCGGAAATGGCCTTCGTTCAGGAAAAATGCCGCCAGCAACGCTTTCGTCTGTTCCCCGTTGGAAAGCGTCTCAAATGGCCTCCGCAGCACATCCGCATCCATTCCAAGGTAAGATAGTTCCCGCATAAATTCCCACTCTTCCGCCATAGGGCAGACTTCCTGTAAAACGTGTTCCGTCCACAGGCTTTTATCTCTGACCACATAAGGGAAATAATCAAACTCCACGGATGATATAATATTTCCCCTGTACTCATATTTACCCAGCAAAAGATTGAGGAAAGTCGTTTTTCCTCTTCCATTCCTGCCGACAAATCCCAGTTTCCAGTCGGTATCTATCTGGAAATTTACATTTTCGAAAATATTATCATAGCTGGAATCATAAGAAAATGTAAGACTTTCAACTTTAATCATTGACATACGCATCACTCCTTTATCTGTAACACTATTGCAGCCCCGTGCAGACAGACAATTCCTGTGCAGAAAAAAAGCCACAGGAAACAAATTCCTGTCGCTCGTAATCGCACAATGACGCCACTCGCGAAAGTGGCGTAAAATCATATAATGAGAGAAACGACTGATAATTTTCCTGCAATGGGCGCAATTATGCTGTAACATACAACACTGCCTCATATTCTAATCTTATTTGCAGGAAAAAATAATCATCCTTTCACCTCTTTCTTTTTTTCTTGTCTTAGCCTACCATATAATCTGCAATTAATCAAGCATTAATTGACAGAACACGGAATGTCCTGTAAAATCTTATGATATCAAAACCAAACACCTTTTGACTCAAACATGAAACGATATTAAAATAAGGAGTTTCCTATGAATGTTGTCGGAATCATTGCCGAATACAATCCCTTTCATCTGGGACACGCATATCAAATCAAAAAATTAAGAGAACTCTGCAACGCAGACTATGTAATCATTGCCATGAGCGGAAATTTTGTTCAGCGCGGCGCGCCCGCACTGATGGAGAAATATAGCCGCACCCAAATGGCTCTCTGCTGCGGTGCGGACCTCGTTCTGGAACTTCCGACACTCTTTGCCACCGCAAGCGCAGAATATTTTGCCCGCGGCGGCGTTTCGCTGTTGGACGCTACCGGAATTGTCACACATCTTGGATTCGGAGCCGAAACAGACGACAAAGAACTCCTGATGCAATTGGCTGCCGTGCTTTTGGAAGAGCCTGAACGCTATCGCAAAAATCTGCGTATGGAATTGAAAAAAGGACTTTCCTTTCCCGCATCACGCGCTGTAGCGCTAACGCGTTATCTTTCAGAATTACCTGAAACAGAAATTATCTCAGCTGCATCAGATAACAGCCGCACTCTGGAAGACATGTTTACCTCTTCCAATAACCTTCTTGCCTCCCCCAATAACATTCTTGCTCTCGAATATTTACAGGCATTGGCAAGTTTACATTCTGCGATGATTCCATGTCCGATTCTGCGACAGGGCATGGGATATCATGACAAAACAATAGCTAAGACATCCCATGATAAGGCGATCGACAAATCATGCCATGATAATACCAGAACGCAGGAACACAGCGAATCCTTTCCCTTCTGCTCGGCTTCTGCCATCCGTTCCTGCCTGAAAGATGACAAATCCCCTTTGCCGGAAACCGTCATGCCAAAAGCGGCCTATGAGATATTAAACCACTATCCACATCCATTTCTTTTTGAGGATGATTTCTCTGCCTTGCTGCATTACGAACTTCTTACAGATGATGCAGCACGCCTTGCCTCATTTGGAGACAGCTCCTTTGAGCTTGCCAACAGGCTGTTGGCAAAGCGTTCAACTTTCACGAATTGGAGTGGTTTCTGCCAACAGATGAAAACGAAAAATATCACTTATACCAGACTCAGCCGGTTGTTTACGCATATGCTTTTGCATATTCGACAGGAGGATTACAGAACCTATCCTCTCCCCTCCTATCTGCGCATCCTCGGTTTTCGCACGGCGGCAGCCCCACTGCTGCCAGCCCTCAAAGCAAACAGCCGCCTTCCACTCATTACAAGCCCCACAGACGCCGGACAGATGCTTTCCAAAGAGACTGAAGGTCTTCTGAATTTCGATTTGCGCGCCACAGAACTATATCGGCTCTGCCTTACCGCCCAGGGCGATGATTCCCTGAAAAATGACTACCGGCAGCAGATAATCCGGCTGTAAAACTCGAAAAACCTGCGCCCTGTATACTTACAGGCCGCAGGTTTCTTTACATAAAATATTTGCAGACATTAATGATGGAACAAACGTATTCCAGTAAAACACATTGCCATCTTATATTTGTTGCAAGTCGCAATCACGTTGTCATCCCGAATGGAACCGCCCGGCTCCGCCACATAGGAAACACCGCTCTTATGCGCTCTTTCAATGTTATCTCCAAATGGGAAGAAGGCATCGGAACCCAGCGCAACACCGCTCATTTTTTCCAGCCATGCGCGTTTTTCTTCTCTGGTAAATACTTCCGGTTTTACCTTGAAAATTTTCTCCCACGCGCCATCTGCAAGGACGTCCATATAATCCTCACCGATATAAAGGTCAATCGAATTGTCACGGTCTGCACGACCAATCCCGTCCACAAACGGCAGGTTCAACACTTTCGGGGACTGGCGCAAAAACCAGTTATCTGCTTTCTGTCCGGCAAGCCTGGTACAGTGAATCCTCGACTGCTGTCCGGCGCCAATACCGATTGCCTGTCCACCCTTCGCATAGCAGACAGAATTAGACTGCGTATACTTCAATGTAATCATGGCGATCGCTAAATCAATTTTTGCCGATTGCGGAATTTCTTTATTCTCCGTCACGATATTTGCAAAGAATTCATCATCAATCTTCAACTCATTGCGCCCCTGCTCAAAGGTAATGCCAAATACTTCCTTGTGCTCAATTGGGTTTGGCACATAATTTGCATCAATTTCAATGACGTTGTAATTTCCCTTTTTCTTGGCCTTTAAAATCTCAAGCGCTTCCGGCTCATAACCCGGTGCGATAACGCCATCAGAAACTTCACGTTTGATGATTTTCGCCGTCGCCACGTCACAGACATCGGACAGGGAAATAAAATCTCCAAAAGAAGACATACGATCCGCGCCCCTCGCCCTTGCATATGCATTGGCAAGAGGGGTAAACTCTACATCCATATCATCTACCCAATAAATTTTTTTCTCGACGTCAGACAACGGCAGACCTACCGCAGCTCCTGCCGGAGAAACATGCTTAAAAGACGTGGCAGCCGCTAGACCGGTTGCCTCTTTTAATTCTTTCACAAGCTGCCAGCCGTTAAATGCATCCAGAAAGTTGATATAACCTGGCTTACCATTTAAAACCTTAATCGGCAATTCCCCTTCCTCCATGTAAATTCTGGAAGGTTTCTGGTTGGGGTTGCATCCATATTTCAATTCTAATTCCTGCATAAGCTCCTCCTGATTCTTATGTAATATCTCATTCTCCTGTAGCATATGTCTTACTGATTCTTATTCACAATCCTCGTCTCATACGCGCCGCTCTCAATATCTATGTATCTTACGAACAACGATACTTTATTCTCTTCGTTCAAGCTGTCCCAGATATTTTTCGTAAACGTATCGATGTCTCCGTCAATTCCCACCAGCTTGGGTTCTCCCTCAAAACTGGGCAGTGGATTACCGTCTCCCATATAAGTATGAATGAAATGTCCTTCGCCGTTTACCGGATTCTCATAAGCAAACGTATAGCGGTTGCAGGCATCCGGATTGCCATTGTTGCTTTTTAAAATGGACATGGCATAATTATAATTTCCATGTTCCACATGCATAATTCCGGAAATGCGGGGCGTATAATTCGGAGCATCAGGCTCAAACTCCCGCGTGCGCAATGCTTGTTCAAATGTCTGCTGCTTGTCCATCAGTTCATATATCGTATCTGTCTGATCTCCATTTGTTACAATGGTCTTGTTCCCCAATACACGCACCGGGGCATAGATAATCAGACTGGGATCGCTTAATTTTGACGCATCAAATGCCTGCGTGCGAATTCCCTCTCCTTCCTCCACAAAAATACGGTTTCTGCTATTCACACTTCTTCCCATAATAAAATAAGCAGTCACCGCATACTTCCCATCTTCGGATTTTCCGATTACAATTCCTCTGCCAGGATATGAATTCTCCTTTAGTTCTGTCTCCAGCAATAATTTGTTCACAAGAACTTCCTCCTTTTCGTGATAAAAACTGCCTGCGAGAACTGTTTTATGAGATCCCCCAGGCAGGTTATTACATTCTGGTTATACTATATTCGCTAATAAATATCATTACTGTTTCTGTGCCATCTTCTCTTTGCGCTCATCCAAAAGTGAATCAATTGCACCTACCAGCTTGCCAATCTCCGGTTTCGTCAACTGCGCGTCTGCACCAAGCATCTCACCCTTATGACGCATCTCCTCATTTACGAGAGATGAGAAAATAACAACCGGAATATGTTTCAGCGTGTCGTCTTCTTTGACAAGTTTGGTCAGACGATGTCCATCCATCAACGGCATTTCGATATCGGTGATAATCATATGTACCTTCTCATCCAAACTGCCTTCTTTCCGGAACTCACAGAGCTTATCCCATGCTTCCTGTCCATTGCTGTTAACGATCAGTTCTGTATATCCTGCTCTCTTGAGGCAATCGGTAATCAGCTTGGACAACAACGGTGAATCCTCTGCAATCAGAATCGGAGAATTCGTTCTGTCGCGCTCTCCCAGGCTCTCGAGATCAGATACCTGTAATCCTGTCTCCGGACTGATATCCGTAACAATCTTCTCAAAGTCTAAAATAACAATCAATCTGTCTTCCAGTTTGATAACTCCGGTAGACACTCCGCTCTCTTCAACATTGATTGTAGAATCCGGCTTGATAATATCTGCCCAGGACAGCCTGTGAATTCCACAAACCTCATCTACATGAAATGCAATATTCAGTTTATTAAAATTCGTAATGATAAACAAACCGTCTTCTTCATTATCCGGAAGTCCCAGACAATGGCGAAGGTTAATCACTGTGATCATTGTATCACGCGGCATAAAGATACCTTCCACACAAGGATGGGCATTCGGAATCGGAGTAATCGGTTGATAAGTTAATATCTCTCGAATTTTTGCCACATTAATTCCATAATGATTACCAGCCAGGGTAAATTCCAGCACCTCCAGCTCATTTGTTCCATTCTCTAAAAGAATATTTGTATCCATAATAGTCATTCGCTCCTCTCCGGTATACTTCCGTTTCTATCCATTTTCCTAATTATATCACATACTTTCTGAAAAATATACAAAATTTTTTATTTTTCAAGATTTATTTCAAGAGTATATCATTCGTCTTACCATTCACCTGCAAACTTAACTGCATGGAGGAAATATTATCCGCTGTCTGCTGCGGAACGTCAAATAATAAAATCACAGCCTCTGTCTGTCCGGAATCCAGTGTTCCTTTATAAGTGGACATGTCGTTTGTCAACATTGTCGTTTGATTGGGAATTCCTGCCTCTCCGTTCAGACTCAGGGTAAACTTGAGCTGTTTTGCCAACAGGTCGCATTCCAACGCCTTGTTGCCGGTATTTGTCATATTTACATTCAGCATCAAAAGAACGTTGCCTTCGGATGCATCCATGGAAAAGTAATCTCCCTCTTTGTAGCTGTCAGCTGTGGAATAATCATGATAGGAAAATTCTACGTCAGGCAGTGATATCGCTTCTGTCAAAGTAAGCTGCCCAACCTCTTCCTCTGAAGGTTTTTCCTCCGGCTGTTTTTCCGGTTCCTGGGACTCTTTGTCGTCCTCCTTTTGCTCCTCTTCGGTCGGTTCCTCTTTCTCTTCCGGCTCTTCGGTCTCTTCCGGTTCTTCGGTCTCTTCCTCTGAAGGTTCCTCCTCTTCGGGAAATAATGCTGTCATTCCTTCCTGCTGATAGCTGTTATGCTTTGCAAGAGTTCCAGCGGAATAATTTACCACAATATTCTCTTCATCTTCCGTCAATGACACCATCGGATCCCCACATCCGGCAAAGATCATTGCCGCCGCAACCAGTACCGCTCCGATTTTCATGACATTTCTCATAAGTCTGTCTCCTTTTCATCAGGCTACTTCATGTAACGGAACTAAAATAATATCCTATCACTGATGTTGTGACTTATTCCAATCCGCTACACTAGTATTCTACCATTATTTATTCTTTAGGGCAACTATATTTTCACTTCTTCCTGCCATCCACTCTGCTATCAAGCTCAAACCAGAATTTCACACCGTCCGCCTCGTTGCAGACGCCGCATTCCTGATGAAACGAATCCATAATCGCTTTTACGATCGACAACCCAATGCCGTTTCCGCCATATTCCCTGGTTCTCGCTTTGTCCACTTTATAAAATTTATCCCAGATATGGGAAATTTCTTCTTCCGGTATCGGATTTCCGGTATTGAACACTTCCACCCGCACAGTGTCTTCTTTGGGGAGCACAAAAATATCAATTCTCTTCTCTCCCGCAGCATAATGTATGGCGTTGCTGATATAATTTGTCAGCACCTGCTCCGTTTTAAACTCATCCGCCCAGACATACGCCTGTTCCTGTGCGTGAACATTCAGCGTAATGCCGTTCTGCTCGCGCAAAATTGCCGTAGCGTTCACTACGCCCTGAATGACTTCCAGAAGATTAAACCGCTCGAACACCACCTGTTCACTGTTGGATTCCAATTGGTTCAGCGTTAGAAGATTCTTCACAAGCGTATTCATCTTGTCCGCCTCGTCCATAATGACTTCACAGTAGAATTCACGGCTTGCCGCATCATCATTGATACATTCCTGCAACCCTTCTGCATATCCCTGAATCAGGGCAATTGGCGTTTTCAATTCATGGGACACATTGGAAATAAATTCCTTGCGCATCTCATCAATTTCGGTCTTTTTCTCAATATCTATCTTCAACTCATTATTGGCGCTCTTCAGCTCAGAAATCGTCTTCTCCAGTGTTTCTGAGAGCTGGTTCATGTGTTCGCCTAATAAATTGATTTCATTTTCTCCCCTGCACTGGAATTTTGCATCAAAATCCAGATTCGTCATGCGCCTGGAAATATCCGCAAGCTGCAAAATGGGATTTGTAATTCTCTTCGTCACCACATAGATTATAACTGCACACAGAATAACCATGGTAAGACCCACATAGGCGAGAAAGCTGTTCGCAATATCCACGCTCTCCTTGATACTCTCAACCGCTGTCCGCATCAATATCATATTTCCATTCTGCAAGGTACCCAACAACACCAGATAATCGGTTTTTAGTCTGCTGTCCTTCGTCTTCTCAACCACATATTCCGTCGTATTTTTCAGAATTTCCGTCTCTCTGTTACCCGCATGGAAAATCAACTCCAGAAACTGGAACAGCAGCCGCTCATCATCCCCTACGTTGGACTGTATAATTGTGCGGTCTGAACTGATAATCATGTAAGAAATATCACTGTTACTACACTTTGTATCCAGACTGATTACAAATTCATCTTCGTCCGTCCTGCCGTTTTCACTTTCCCTGTACACCATGTTAAACGTATCGAGCAACGTTTTCTGCTTATGCTCCACATAATAGGATTCCAAAAGCGTCGTATTAATAAACCAGCATAGCAGCACGGTTCCCGCTACTATGCCAATCATAATGGTCGTAATCTTTCTTGTGATGGAATGTCTCATGACTCTACCTCAAATTTGTAGCCCATTCCCCAAATCGTCTTGATATATTCCCCCTTATCTCCCATCTTGCTGCGCAGTTTCTTCACATGCGTATCAATCGTTCTGGCATCCCCAAAATAATCATAATTCCAGACATGATTTAAAATCTTTTCTCTGGACAACGCAATCCCCCGGTTCTCCATAAAATATGTGAGCAGTTCAAATTCTTTGTAACTCAACTCCAGCTCTTTTCCATCTACCTTTACCTGATGTCCCGGCCGGTCTACGCTAATTCCGCCGATTTCTATAACTTCTTCCTCATTTCTGCCAGCGCGCCGCAGGATTGCTTCTACCCTTGCTACCAGAATCCTGGGACTGAACGGCTTGGAGATATATTCATCCGCGCCAATGCCAAATCCCTGCAGCTCGTCACTTTCCTCTCCCTTCGCCGTTAACATGATAATGGGAACTTTGGATGTCTCCCGGATCTCCCTGCACACATCCCAGCCATTAATCTTCGGCATCATTACATCTAAAATAATGAGTGCAATATCCTTCTGCTCATAAAATTTATTCAGGGCATCCTCGCCATCCTCCGCCTCGACAACGTCAAATTCCTGTTTCACCAGGAAATCCCTTACCAGCTTACGCATACGGCTCTCATCGTCCACGACAAGTATTTTCAGTTTTTCCATGTTTTCACACCTCTCATAAGGATTTGATTCATTACAAAGTCTTCCCCAATGATAAAACAATATAAAGCCGTTCTTTTCCTACACAATAACACACATTTATGTTGTTTCTGTGAAAACACTGTCAGGGATTTCCCCCGGATTCCCTTTCTTTGAGAATTTGTTCGCGATTTTCCAAATCGTTCTCCCAATTCTGATACTTCTCTATCAGTTTATTCTCATAATTGATAATATTCGGATGATGATCCGTCAATGTTATTATACCTACGCCAATTGTCACAAGGATTAAGAACAGGCTGAACAGCAAACTGAAACGCAGACGTTTCTTGCTGTCTTCCGCACGTTCCTCCGCCCGCCTTCTGCGATAATCTGACAGTCGTTCCTGCTGTCTGGATTCTTCCAGTTTCTCAACATACCACTCAAGCGTCTCCTGTTTCCTCGCTGCCGCCTGCGGCGTCTCCGCCTTCGGCTGTCCGGCAGTATCTCCCTGGACTGTCTTCGGCTGCCTGGCTGCGTCCTGCGGCATAACCGCCCCGGCCGCCTCCGGAACAGGAATTGCCGTAATATCCTCATCTGCCAGTTCCGGCGTCATCAGGAGGTAATTCTGAAGATCCTTGAGATACATCAGACCTACGGGAGTCTCAAAGACCCGCTCCTTCACCAGTTTGTGATACATCTCCAGAACCATCCTGGGATTTCCCATATCCAGTCTGTCTTTTACATATTGTATACTGTCTTCCTCCTGACACGCTTTCTTAGCTGTTTTCTCATCTATGAACACAAATCCGTCCACAACCATCTTAAATCCATCCATCTCTTTCTCCTGCAACGCGCAATGCGCTTTGCCATTGGAAACTTATCTGCTCATAATACGCAGAATCTGATCCATATCTGAAATAAGCTCCCTCGAAAAATCTCTTGCCTCCTGACAAATCTGCTCTGCTTTCGCATAATCCTCATCAAACAACGCCTGAATAGCATCTGAACCATATTTGTGGAATCTCTGGTGTTTCTCTCCAAGAGCATCCCAAATCGGACGTACTTCCTCTACATCCGGCGTCATTGCATAATAAAAATGTCCAAAACCACATTTGGAGGAATCAAGCTGCAATGGAGTAACCACATGTTCTCCCACCATCCTCTCCAAATTGCCAATCCATGTCTGATGCGCTGTAATCGCATTTTTAACATAGGTGGCAAACTCTTCATTCTTAAGATGGAAAAACGGATCTTTTGCCATCTCTCCCATTCTTTTTGCCATTTCATCTAATGTCCGCTCAATCTCTACCACCGGTTTTGCAGCGTCCGACAATTCGTTTCCAATTTCACGCATGAAATCCGTACTGCTGCGCAACTGATTTTCCATCTCTGACATCGTGCTGCTGAGTTCTTCACTGACTGCTGCCAGAGACGTAACCGCTTCATTGACGCCTGAAACATGTTTCTGGTTCTCGTCATTGATTTCCCATGCGTTCTTAATCCTGTCCGTCATACTGTCAAGCGCCTGTATTGTATTTGTGGTACTACCTGAACTTTTCTGGGATGCAGCCCGAATTCCCTCTACAAACTGGCCCATGTTCCCGGTCATCCTCTGGGTCTCCTCTGCCAGTGAGCGAATCTCATCTGCAACTACGGCAAACCCTCTTCCGGCCTCTCCTGCCCGCGCCGCCTCAATTGCAGCATTCAATGCAAGCAGGTTCGTCTGGCGTGAAATGGATTCGATTTCCCCAATCACATCATTCATACGGTTGATGACTTCAAAAAGTTCTTCCATGTCATTGCGCATCTCAGTGGAGACTTCAATTGCCTGACCGGAAAGCTCACGGATTGCAGTCAACTCTTCCTGACCGGTCTCTATCTTACGATATACCTCATCCGTATCTCCGGATATCTTGATAATTGTATTCGTAAGTTCTTCAAGAGAATTCTTTCCTTCCGCTGCACTTACTCCGTTCGTTCCAAAAATCACTTCTGTGGCCCGTGCCACATTGCGGGATATATCAAGAATCTTATCGGTCTCATGCTGCAACGTTAAATCGAGAGAACTAATCTGCATAACCGCTCTGATATTCTTCTCAAGTATTCCTGCAAATTGTTTTCTTCCATCCAGCAATCTCTGATACATCGCATCTAACTCCGGACTAGCTGAATAATTGCACTCCCTCAATTCTGAAACTGATTTTACAAGCTTATTCTTTGTCATTCCAATTCCCATACTCAATATCCTCGTTTCATATTATGTAGTGTTACTTGGTTCTAAAATATAAATTTGATTTTATGGACATAAAATCTCCTTATTTTATTCTCTATGAAATCATGTCAGATGTCAACATTTTTTGCACTTTTTTTCACAAAAAAAGTAAAAGAAATTTTTATTTTCTTCTACCTCTTTCCAGTTTTTGCTACAATATCCAGTTATTATGATGGTTCTACCTACTATATATACTATATGGAACTATGGAGTGGTATTAAGACATCCTCCCACATCGCGGGTCACTCGTTACCACATTGAGTGGAGCTGAGGGGAATCGAACCCCTGTCCGAAAGTCAATTCACTATGGCATCTCCCATTACAGTCATTAATTTAACATTCCCTCTGCCAGCCGCCTAATGACAGGCTGATGGTTTCAGTAGCTTCATGATACGCCCACACGCGCAAAGCTTTGCGTATGTCGTTTCCCACATCGTCGAAGCCGGATTCTTAAACTGTGGGTGGTCTAAGGCCGACTGCTGCAACTAGGCAGCGTATGCTAAATTGTCTTCAGCGTTTATATTTATTGTTCCCGTTTTTAGGCGGTCAGGAGCCGCCAATGGCTTCCATAGCTGCACAACCCCCGTCGAAACCAGTACAACCCCTGGTTTAACTGCTGTTGTTCAGCAGTAGTTTATACTAACATGTTATTCCGTCCATGTCAAGGATTTAATATAAATTTTTGACCTTAAACTCTCGCTCGGACTCCCGGCGCATGTCCTTTTTGGCAATGTCCTGCCTCTTGTCATAAAGTTTTTTGCCTCGTGCAAGGGCAATTTCGACTTTTACCAGACTCCCCTTAAAATAAACCTGCAAGGGTACAATGGTATATCCTTTCGCCGTCATTTTTCCTTCTATCTTATTGATTTCATACTTGTGCAGTAAAAGCTTTCTGGGACGCAGCGGATCCTTATTAAAGATATTTCCTTTTTCATAAGGACTGATGTGCATCCCATAGACAATGACTTCACCCTTTTCTATGCGGATGAATGATTCCTTGATGGAACACTTACCCATCCGCAGCGATTTCACCTCTGTCCCTGCAAGGCTGATTCCCGCCTCAAATTTGTCTTCTATAAAATAATCGTGGAAAGCTTTCTTATTGTTTGCAATGAGCTTTTTACTTTCTTTCCCCATCTTCATTCCTCTTTTTCACTCTCTTATTACTAATGTGCCCGGTATCTGCCGATATCCTCCGCCGATACATCCAGACCGAATTCCTCCGCCTGCTCTGGCAGGACAAAATCAATCGTTCTCATGAATTTATCGGCATCTGCAACTACAACGGAAACCATCTGTCCAAGTTTATAGACTTTATTTGTCCGCTCACCCGTCAATTCATAGGTCTCCTCATTAAAATGATAATAGTCATCGGTCATATTGTCAACATGTATCATTCCTTCCACTGTATTGGGAAGTTCCACATACATCCCCCACGCCGTTACACTGGAGATGACGCCCTCAAAGGTTTCTCCGATATGCTCCGACATATACTCCACTTTCTTCAGCTTGTCTGTCTCGCGTTCCGCCTCCTCTGCCCGACGCTCCCTTGTGCTGGACTGCGCTGCCACCTCCGGCAGGATTTTATCGTAATGCGCCATCCGTTTCTCGTTCATTCTCCCACGCAGCGTTTCTTTAATAATGCGGTGAATCTGCAAATCCGGATAACGGCGAATCGGCGAAGTAAAATGGCAATAATACTGGGCTGCCAGCCCAAAATGTCCAGTATTCTGCACCGTATATTTTGCCTGTTTCATGGAACGCAGCGTCAGACGACTGATTAATGGTTCCTCCGGTGTATCCTCAATCTTCTCCAGCAATTTCTGCAGTTCCTTCGGATGAATCTCATCTTGTCCAATCCTGATAGTATAGCCAAAATTATTGATAAACGTCCCCAGCTTGCGAATTTTCTCAGAATCCGGCGTATCATGCGTACGGTACACAAACGGAACTTCCTGCCAGAAGTAGTCCTGTGCCACCGTCTCATTTGCAATCAGCATAAAATCCTCAATGATGCGTGTCGCTACATTGCGTTCGTATGGCTTGATTTCCAATGGCCTGCCCTGCTCATCGAGAACAATCTTGGTCTCCGGAAAATCAAAATCGATCGAACCGCGCATCCTCCGTTTCTCACGTAAAATTGCCGCCAATTCCTCCATCAACTCAAACATGGGAACCAGTTCTTTATATTCTTCCCGTTCTTTTTCATCCTTGTCTTTCAATATCTTGCGCACGCTGGTATAGCTCATCCTGCGGTCTACACGGACAACCGTCTCTGCAATCTCATGTCCAATGACAACGCCCGCGGGGTTTATCAGCATAATACAGCTCAAAGCCAGACGATCCTCTCCGGCATTCAAGGAACAAATGCCATTGGACAAGACATGCGGCAGCATGGGAATTACCCGGTCTACCAGATAGACGCTGGTTCCGCGCTCCAATGCCTCCACATCCAGCGCACTGTGTTCCTGTACATAATTGGTCACATCCGCAATATGCACGCCGAGACGGTAATTTTCACCCTCTTTTGTCAGGGTTATGGCATCATCCAGGTCTTTGGCGTCCTCGCCGTCTATTGTTACCATCTGCCAGTCACGCACATCTTTCCTTCCGGCCATGTCTGCACCACTAACCGGTTTTCCCACATTCTCCGCCTGTTTTAAGACCTTCGGCGGGAACTCCGTCGGCAGCTCATATCCTTTGACAATGGACATGATATCCGTTCCGGGGTCATTAACATGACCGATAATCTCAATCACCTTTCCTTCCGGTTTTTTACGCTCATTCCCGTAATCGGTGATTTCCACAACTACCTTATGTCCATCTACCGCTCCTTTGGAATGTTCCAGCGGGACAAAAATATCCTGCCCGAGTTTCAGGTTGTCGGGAACGACAAAGCCAAAATTTTTGCTCTTTTGGAAGATTCCCACTGCCTTTGTAATCCCTCTCTGCAGAATTTTTACCACAGCGCCTTCCCGGCGTCTGCCTTCTGCGCTTTTTCCAGATTGCAAAGAAATCTGTACCAGATCTCCGTGCATAGCGCCGTTGACCTGGGACTCTGATATAAAAATGTCTTCTGTCTCCCCTTCCACTGCCACGAAACCGAATCCACGCGCATTTCCAATAAACGTGCCTGTGAGGAATTTCCCCTCGGTCTTTGAATACTTTCCACGCTTGGAAACCTCTATCTTCCCCTCCATCATAAGCTCATGCAGCACTTCCTCCAACGCCGCGCGTTCTTCGCGCGGTACATCCAGAAGGATGGCGAGCTCTTTTATCTTCATGGGCACATAAAGATCACTGCACATGAATTCATAAATCATTTTTTTCCTGCTGATTAATAATTCTTTTTCCATAAATTTCTCCTAATAAGATAAAAAAGACTGCCGATTTCCGACAGTCTTCTGATTCCTAAAAACTTCCGATATTCAACACACCCGCAAGTACCAGGAACAGTATTACCATAATCCTGGTAGCCATCACAAGCCTTCCCTCCATGGAACGTCCCTTGTTCTTGCCCCAGTATGTATCTGCTGCACCGCTGATTGCTCCGAGTCCTGCTGACTTACCTTCCTGCATCAGAACGACCACTGTCAAAATAATACTGATTATGATAAATACTACCATACAAACCGTCTTTAAAATTTCCACTTCTATCGTACCTCCTGCCTTAAATCCTGCTCATAACTTGTTTATCATACCACAACCGGGCATATTTTTCAAGGATTATTTTTCCTGAATTACAGAAAGCAATTTTCAGAATATCCATAGATCAGCCAATATATCTCTATACTGCCGCATACTGCATATACCCACTCGAACGGGACAACGCTTAGACAAACTAACTGCTAACTGCAACCAGACCTCTCAGGAAAACCTTCGCTAAAAACGTCCCTGAATTGTTCGTTTTGGGTATATGCAGTCCCGACAGTATGCAGACTATCTAAACTTATCATAAGGATATTCTGAAAATAGTTTATATCTTATTAAACGGATTCTTATATTCTGCCACGATGCCAAGCTGCTCCTCAATCCTTAAAAGCTGGTTGTACTTTGCGGTACGCTCTGCACGACAGGGCGCGCCCGTCTTAATCTGCCCTGCATTCACCGCCACGGCAAGGTCCGCAATAAACGTATCTTCCGTCTCACCGGAACGATGCGAAATCACAGCGCGATACGCATTTCCCTGTGCCGTCTCAATCGCCTCCATCGCCTCTGTAAGCGTGCCAATCTGATTTACCTTTACCAGAATAGCATTTGCGGTCTGGAGTTTAATTCCGGCGTCCAGACGTTTTGTATTCGTCACAAACAAATCGTCTCCGACTAACTGAATACGCTCACCCAGACGCTGTGTCATTGCCTGCCAGCCATCCCAGTCTTCCTCGTCCAATCCATCCTCAATGGATATAATCGGGAATCTCTGTATCAATTCCTCATAATACGAAATCATTTCTTCCGTATTACGGGCAACTTTTTCTCCCTTCAGCCTGGATTCACCCGGAAAATGATACATTCCCGTCTTCTCATCATACAGCTCACTTGCCGCCACATCCAACGCAATCTTAAAATCTTCTCCTGCCACATAACCGGAGGCCTTGACAGCATCCACAATCAATTCCAAAACCGCCGCTGCATCCGGTAAATCCGGCGCAAAACCTCCTTCGTCTCCGACGGCTGTCGAAAGTCCGTCCTTCTCACAGATCTTTTTGAGATTGTGGTATACTTCTGCGCACATACGCAACGCTTCCCGAAAGCTCTTCGCCCCAACAGGCATAATCATAAATTCCTGAAAGTCCACTGTATTATCTGCGTGGCGTCCTCCATTCAGGATATTCATCATCGGAACCGGCATCCGTCTGGCATTGGTACCGCCCAGATACTGATATAAAGGCATTTCCATTGCTTTCGCCGCAGCCCTTGCTGTCGCCAGAGAAACGCTTAACATGGCGTTGGCGCCCAGATTGATTTTGTCATCGGTTCCATCCTCTGCAATCATACAGCGGTCAATTTCCACCTGATTGAGGGCATTTTTGCCGATTAATACTTTTGCAATCTTATCATTTACATGTTTTACGGCATTTTGCACACCTAACCCAAAATACCTCGGCTCTCCATCCCTCAGTTCTACCGCCTCAAACTGCCCGGTAGATGCACCGGAGGGCACCGCCGCACGGCCTGTTGTCTTCTTTCCTGTGCTGGTAGTCTCCACTGTTACATCTGCTTCTACGGTCGGATTTCCTCTGGAGTCCAGAATTTCCCTTGCATGAACACCCGTAATCTTCAAACACAAACTCATAATAATCTCCTTTCGCCTGTCATGACTTTGTTTTCAGTATTTGCATTAATTGGATGATTATACAAAAGAATTAGGTTTTACAGAAAAAAACTCGGGTTCAAAACTTCGGTAGTGTCAATAGTTTTTCGCAAATATAATTTCTGCCGCTTAGTCG
>CAJTSB010000036.1 GCA_910578825.1 uncultured Lachnospiraceae bacterium
GAGTTAGGGGCGCTAGAAATTCTATCCGGGTTTTCTTCAGGCAATATAGGTGGAACAGCCGTGAAAGCATTGGATTCCCATAAGAATTTTCACAGGCGGTTTGGGAATTACTCTTTGAAATATAGCTAGGATGTAACCTACAGGCTGAATGGTTACTCTTGCCTTTACAAATCGGTGGTTTTGCTCTATCATGATAGGTGAATGGGCGCGTAAAATGGCAGGACATTTATATAATAATGCTGCAAGGAGGAGGAATGTCGGATGAATTTTGAAGACGAGAAAGACTACATCATGAGAATGATTAAGGAGGCAATTCAGGCGTTATTTTCCTTTCTGTTGGGGAAGGAATACCGAACGGTCGAGCCGGAGATCGTGAATAAATACGAAGTGTCCGGCAAGACCCTGCGAGAACTTTTGGATATGACGGACGATGGGGACATTAATGAGGCGGAAAACATTTTATTGGGCGGCATTGATTATAATAATAAGGAACAGATAGCTGCCGCCGCCCTTTTCTATGAACATCTGTCTGAGAAGGAAGAACGCTTTCTCAAACAGAATCAGTATTCCAGGGAGGAGATACTTGATGGATTAAAGGGAGTTATGAGACATGCGGGCGGAGATAATTTGCTGGGGCTGTTAGATGACTGATGAGATTTTTTTATTGTATTACCCCACCTGGTCTGCTATAATCAAAATAACTATTCGGAATCTGATGCGGCGGCATTTACGGAAGGATTTGCCGTATCGGAGAACTAAATCAGGAGGATTTTTACATGAGCGATGAAAACAATACGTTTGCAAATGATAATCAGCAGGGAGGTTTCGGTCAGCAGCCGGAAGTGAACCGTCAGGACAATTATAATCAGGAGCCCATGGACAGCGGCGCGCAGGGATACGGTCAGCAGCCAGCAAACGGCGGTGCGCAGGAATACAACCAGCAAAGTTACAATGGACAGTCAAATGGCAGCGCCTATGGAGGGCAGAGCCAGCAGGGCTCTTATGGGCAGCCGAACGGCAATGCCTATGGGGGACAGAACCAGCAGACGCCGCTTTCCGGGTATGCGGAGCCGGTTTACCACCAGCAATACAATAATTATAATCAGGAAGAGAGCCAGGGATTTGGAATCGCGTCCATGATTTGCGGTATTTTAGCGCTGGTAACCTGTTGTTTCTGGTGTTTATGCATTCCTCTTGCAGTGGTGTCCATTGTACTGGGAATCATTCAGATTAGCAAGGGAACGGCAAAGGGAATGTCGATTGCGGGTATCATCTGTTCTGCTGTTGGTCTGATTATGACAGTTTTGTTAGTTGTATTTGGGATTGTTATGAACAGTAGCAGTGGGTATCAGAATTTTCTGCATGAGTACAATGATATGTTGGAAGATTTGCAGGAGGATACTTATATGGATTACCAGCATCATCTTTAAATTATGAACCCATTTTAAGAAGAATATTCGTAAGCTTTCCAGGGCTGCGGTACTGAAATTTCAGTGCCGCAGCCCTACTCACATAAAAAGTTTATTTCCCATGGACAGAACGCCGCCCTGAGGCGTTTTATCTATGTAAACGTTTACAAATATCCGTTAGGGACTACCGAAACGCCTGTGCGGATTCGGCAGTCGAATCAGGGAGGAGTGAGGAATATGCAGATGACAGAGGCTGAGAAATTATATCGCAAATATTTTGCTGCAGTGTATAGCGTCTGCTTTCTCTATATGAAGAATCAGGCGGACGCCTGCGATATGGTTCAGGAGACGTTCCTGCGCCTGCTTCAGGGAAGGTTTGCGTGGCAGGACGAGGAGAAAGCCAAAGCGTGGCTGATTGTGACCGCCTCGAACTGCTGCAAGAGCCAGCTCAGGAAGAGCTGGCGGAAGAAACAGGTTGCCTACGACGCCGCCTTGCACGACAAAGGCAAGGAGGAACCGGATAACCTGTTGCTGCGGATAGTGGAGGAGCTGGAGGAAAAGTACCGCCTGCCGGTGTATCTGTATTATTTTGAAGGATACACAAGCGCAGAGATTGCAAAAATGCTCCACGTCAATGGTTCTACCGTAAGGAGCCGCCTGGCAAAAGCGCGCAAGATACTGCGGCTTGCGCTGGAGGCGGATGGGGGGGCAGAAGGAAGGAAAAAAGAGCAAGAAGAATCGGAGGAATATCCGGAAGAAAATGTGAGAAAGGCGTGGTGAATATGAGGTGGGATTACAAAAAGATGCAGGAAGAAATACTTCCCGGCAAGGAGACACAGGACTGGCTCTGGGAAGAAATTGAGAAGAAAGTCGTAACAAAGGAAGGAAAATCCCGCGACCTGCCCTGGCTCAAGGCAGCAGTCAGCGTTGCGGCGGCTGTGGCTGTATTAGTCGTCTTACTGCCCCAGACGAGCTGGGCGGAGCAGGTGACAGGGTTCTTGAAAGAATTCTTCTATGCGGGTGCGGACGTCAAGCAGAACATTGTGTCAAATGTCTATGAGGACGAAGGAAAATACGGGCATGTCAGGATGCAAATCCGGGAGCTTTTGTCGGATGGCGCCTGCGTATATTTTAACATCTGTTATGAGGCGTCCGACGCAGAAGGGGAAGAATGGCTGGCAGAGCAGGAATTTGACGGGGAAAGCATTCGGTTTGCGAATATTGATAATGAGGCGGCGAAGTCCAGCGGGTGCGAGTGGGAACTCCGGGAGCAGGAGGAAATGGCAACGGAGAAGGCAAGGTATTTTACATTCTATTATCGGGATATCAGTGGGAATTTCTATCTGAAGGATACCGCCCGCACGCTGTTTTATCCGATGTATAACAGCCAGGGTATTGGAGAGATAAATATAACCACCAATCTGGATACCGTTTCCTACCGGCTGGAGGGGGAAGGATCCCCGAGCAGGTATTACGAGCCCAGATATCTGGTGGTGTCGAAATTGAGCTACGCAGTCCTGGGAAAAGATAAGGGAACCTATTTTAAATATATTAATACCTATGGGGGCCTGCAATATCAGATGACAAAAGGGTTTGAGGATGAATTGGATGCCAGGTGGGAGCAAGGAAAATATGGTATGGATATCGTATTCATCATGGCGGACGGTTCGAAATTGGATGCCAGTGTTGGGAATGGAATGGGAGGAGACCCGATCGGCGTCCCCGGGGTTGATTATGTCGTTACTTCCGGCTGCTTTAACAGTGATGAGAATGACTGGAGAAAGAATTCCACAATTGAAGATCCCGATGCGCTGACGGCGTTGGAACTCGATGGTATCCATTACGATTTGGTGAAAGAGGACATTTCAGAATAATAATAGCATAGCGGGATATCCCATATAGGCTGAAATGTGGCAGACAGAGATGAAATTAGCCTGTCCTCCCTTGACAAAAGGGAAGGGCAGGCTTTATAATTTTAAACAGTCGCACGAAAGGAGAATCACAATGTATAACAAGGTCGAGACGAATTTAAACTTTGTGGAACGCGAAAAACAGACAGAGCAATTCTGGAAAGAACATGATATTTTCAGAAAGAGTATGGAAAACCGCAAGGAGGGCGAGACATATACGTTTTATGATGGACCGCCTACGGCGAATGGAAAGCCGCATATCGGGCATGTGCTGACACGTGTTATTAAGGACATGATACCGAGATACCAGACCATGAAAGGCAAGATGGTTCCCCGTAAGGCAGGATGGGACACGCATGGGCTTCCGGTAGAGCTGGAGGTGGAGAAACTGCTTGGGCTTGACGGCAAGGAGCAGATTGAAGAGTATGGACTGGAGCCGTTTATTGATAAATGTAAAGAAAGTGTCTGGAAATACAAGGGCATGTGGGAGGATTTCTCCGGCACCGTTGGATTCTGGGCAGATATGGATAATCCTTATGTTACCTATCACAATGACTTTATTGAGTCCGAATGGTGGGCGCTGAAGGAAATCTGGAATAAGAAGTTATTGTACAAGGGATTTAAGATTGTGCCTTACTGCCCGCGCTGCGGGACGCCGCTGTCCGCACAGGAGGTAGCGCAGGGTTATAAGACGGTCAAAGAGCGTTCCGCGATTGTCCGTTTTAAGGTAATCGGGGAAGACGCTTATTTCCTGGCATGGACGACCACGCCGTGGACGCTGCCTTCGAACCTTGCGCTTTGCGTACATCCGGAGGAGACGTACTGCAAGGTAAAGGCGGTAGATGGCAATACCTATTATATGGCGGAGGCGTTGCTTGACAAGGTGTTGTCTACACTGCTCAGTAAGGAGCAGCAGGCAGCCGGAGAGAAAGCATACGAAGTTTTAGAGACTTACAAGGGAAAAGACCTGGAATACAGGGAGTATGAGCCGCTTTTCGCCTGTACAGGAGAGGCAGCGGCAAAAGCGAATAAGAAAGCTCATTTTGTTACCTGCGATACGTACGTTACAATGACAGACGGTACCGGTATCGTCCATATCGCGCCGGCATTCGGTGAGGACGACTCCATCGTGGGAAGAAATTATGATTTGCCGTTCGTGCAGTTTGTAAACGGCAAGGGTGAATTGACGGAGGGTACGCCGTATGCGGGTGTGTTCTGTAAAAAAGCGGATTTCATGATTTTACAGGATCTGGAAGACCAGAAGTTACTGTTCGACGCGCCGAAGTTCGAGCATGAATATCCGCATTGCTGGCGTTGCGATACGCCGCTCATCTACTATGCAAGAGAATCCTGGTTCATCAAGATGACGGCGGTAAAGGAAGACTTAATCCGCAACAACAACACCATCAACTGGATTCCCGAAAGTATTGGCAAGGGACGTTTTGGCGACTGGTTGGAAAATGTGCAGGACTGGGGCATTTCCAGGAACCGTTACTGGGGAACGCCGTTAAATATCTGGGAGTGCGAGTGCGGGCATATGCATTCCATCGGCAGCATTGCAGAGCTGAAGGAGATGTCCGACAACTGTCCGGAGGAGATTGAGCTGCATCGTCCCTATATTGACGCGGTAACAATTAAGTGCCCGCAATGCGGCAAAGAAATGCACCGTGTGCCGGAGGTCATCGACTGCTGGTTCGATTCCGGGGCAATGCCGTTTGCACAGCATCATTATCCATTTGAGAATAAAGAAATTTTTGAACAGCAGTTTCCGGCGCAGTTTATCTCGGAGGCTGTGGATCAGACCCGCGGCTGGTTCTATTCGCTGCTTGCCGAGTCCACGCTTCTGTTTAACAAAGCGCCTTATGAAAACGTAATTGTGCTGGGGCATGTGCAGGATGAGAACGGACAGAAGATGAGTAAGTCCAAAGGAAATGCCGTAGACCCCTTTGATGCACTTGAGACCTATGGCGCAGACGCCATTCGCTGGTATTTCTATGTGAATTCCGCGCCATGGCTGCCAAACCGTTTCCACGGAAAGGCCGTGCAGGAGGGACAGCGTAAATTTATGGGAACGCTGTGGAACACCTATGCATTTTTCATTCTCTATGCGAATATAGATAAATTTGACGCTACCGGATATCGATTGGAATATGAGAAATTATCGGTGATGGATAAATGGCTCCTGTCCAAATTAAATACGCTCGTGACAGAGGTTGACAACGATTTGGGCAGCTACCGGATTCCTGAGGCTGCAAGGGCGTTACAGGAATTTGTAGAAGACATGAGTAACTGGTATGTGAGAAGGAGCCGGGAGCGTTTCTGGGCAAAAGGCATGGAGCAGGATAAGATTAACGCTTACATGACGTTGTATACGGCGCTCGTAACCGTAAGCCAGCTGGCAGCGCCTATGATTCCGTTTATGGCGGAAGATATTTACCGCAACCTTGTGTGCAGCATTGACAAATCTGCGCCGGAGAGCGTTCATCTGTGTGACTTCCCCGTGGCGAATGCGTCTATGGTAGACAAGGAACTGGAAAAGAATATGGACGCTGTGCTTAAGATTGTGGTTATGGGACGCGCCTGCCGCAACAGCGCCAATATTAAGAACCGACAGCCGATCGGGACGATGTTTGTAAAGGCTCCTTATGATTTGCCGGAATTTTTCCAGGAGATTATTGCAGACGAGTTGAACGTGAAGAAAGTGACGTTTACAGACGATGTCGGCAATTTTACGGATTATACGTTTAAGCCGCAGCTTCGCACGGTAGGACCGAAATATGGAAAATACCTTAAACAAATTCAGCAGGCGCTTGCGGAACTTGACGGTAATCAGGCATATGCAGAACTTAAGGCAAAGGGCAGTATTACCCTTGACAGTGTAAATGCAGAAGTTGTATTATGTGAAGAGGATCTTCTTATCACGATGACACAGCAGGAAGGCTATGTGACGGAAGGTGATAACGAGGTCACTGTGGTACTTGATACAAATCTGACACCGGAACTGGTGGAAGAAGGCTATGTACGCGAGCTGATCAGCAAGATTCAGACCATGCGTAAGGAAGCCGGTTTTGAGGTGATGGATAAAATTACCATTTCTTATCAGGCAGAAGAGAAGATAGAATCCGTCTTTCGCAGGCATGGCGCACAGATTCAATCAGAAGTGCTTGCCGAGGGCATAGACAGCACCCGGATAAAAGGATATGAGAAAGAATGGAATATCAATGGAGAACACGTAGTGCTTGGAGTGGAAAAAGTGTGAGAAACAAGCAGAAAAAGCCGTTAAGGCGTAAAATGTTTCACTTGTCCAGTTTGCATGTACCAGAGAAAAAGGAGATGGCTATGAAAAGGATAATTGACAAGGAAAAGTTTATTCAGGAAATCAAGAACAATGTAAAGAACCTTTACCGCAAGACTTTGGAGGAGGCTTCCCAGCAAGAGGTATACCAGGCGGTGTCCAATGCGATTAAGAATGTAATTATCGACCAGTGGCTTGCCACACAGAAGACGTTTGAGAAGGAAGACCCCAAGATTCTCTATTATATGTCCATGGAATTCCTCATGGGAAGGGCATTGGGTAATAATCTGATTAACATGACCGCGTATCAGCAGGTAAAGGAAGCACTCGATGAAATCGGTTTTGACTTGAATGTGATTGAAGACCAGGAGCCGGACCCCGCATTGGGAAACGGCGGTCTTGGAAGACTGGCAGCCTGCTTTATGGAATCCCTGTCAACGCTGGGTTATCCGGCATATGGCTGCGGTATCCGTTACCGTTACGGTCTGTTCCGCCAGAAAATTGAAAATGGGTTCCAGGTGGAAGAGCCGGATAACTGGTTAAAAGACGGATACCCCTTTGAACTGCGTCGCCCGGAGCATACGTTTGAGATCAAGTTTGGCGGTTATGTGCGCTCTGAGGTGGTTGGAAACGGAAGAACCAGATTTATTCATGAGGGTTATCAGTCTGTTCGTGCCGTACCTTATGATATGCCGGTTCTCGGATACAATAACAATATGGTAAATGTACTGATTGCGTGGGATGCAGAGCCGGAAGAATATTTCGAGCTGGATGCGTTTGACAAGGGAGATTACAAGAAGGCGGTAGAGCAGGAGAACCTTGCGCGTAACCTTGTTGATGTACTTTATCCCAATGACAACCACATTCAGGGAAAAGAGCTTCGCCTCAAACAGCAGTATTTCTTTGTGTCGGCAAGCGTGCAGCGTGCAATTGCGCGTTATAAAAAACATCATACCGATTTACACAAACTTCCGGAGAAAGTTGCAATTCAGTTGAATGATACGCACCCAACGGTAGCGGTAGCGGAATTGATGCGGATTTTGCTGGATGAGGAAGGCATGGAGTGGGATGAGGCATGGGAGATTACCACGCATACCTGCGCATATACGAACCACACAATCATGTCCGAGGCATTGGAGAAATGGCCGATTGAGATTTTCTCAAGGCTGCTGCCCAGAATTTATCAGATTGTAGAGGAAATCAACCGTCGGTTTATTCTGGATATTGAGAAGAAGTTTCCCGGAGAGCGTAACAAAGTTCAGAAGATGGCAATCATCTACGATGGACAGGTGAAGATGGCTCATCTGGCTATAGCGGCAGGCTGTTCCGTCAACGGCGTGGCAAGGCTGCACACGGAAATCCTCAAAAATCAGGAACTGCATGATTTTTATCAGATGTTCCCGGAGAAATTTAACAACAAGACCAACGGCATAACACAGAGAAGATTCCTCTATCATGGCAATCCGCTGCTGGCTGAGTGGGTCAACAAATACATTGGCAATGACTGGGTAACCAATCTGCCGCATCTGGAGAAACTTGCCGTATATGCGGATGATGAGAAGGCACAGCAGGAATTCATGAACATCAAATATCAGAATAAGCTGCGTCTTGCCGAATATATCTGGAAACATAACGGAGTGAAGGTAGATCCGCGTTCTATTTTTGACGTGCAGGTAAAACGTCTCCATGAGTATAAGCGTCAGCTCCTTAATATTCTGCATGTGATGTACCTTTACAATAAGATTAAAGAACATCCGGAGATGGAATTTTATCCGAGAACATTTATTTTTGGCGCCAAGGCAGCGGCAGGTTATCGAATTGCGAAACTGACAATCAAGCTGATTAACAGTGTGGCAGAAGTAGTCAACAACGACGTTTCCATAGATGGAAAGATTAAAGTGGTATTTATTGAGGATTATAAAGTTTCGACTGCAGAGTGGATTTTTGCAGCGGCGGATGTGTCCGAGCAGATTTCCACGGCAAGTAAAGAGGCGTCCGGAACCGGTAACATGAAGTTCATGTTAAACGGCGCGGTAACTTTGGGTACCATGGACGGCGCGAATGTTGAGATTGTAGAGGAAGTCGGTCAGGAGAACGCATTTATCTTCGGAATGAGCTCTGAGGAGGTCATTGAACATGAGAAGAAACGCGATTATGATCCGATGCAGATTTTCAATAATGATCAGGATGTCCGTCAGGTATTGATGCAGCTCATCAATGGAATGTATTCGAAAAATGATTCAGAGCTGTTCCGTCCGCTGTACAATTCTCTGTTAAATACGAATGAGACACAGTTTGCCGATACCTACTTTATCCTTAAGGATTTCCGTTCCTATGTGGAGGCACAGGAGAGGGTAGAGAAGGCATACCGGGATGAGAAAGGCTGGGCGAAGATGGCAATGCTGAATGTAGCCCATTCCGGCAAGTTTACGTCTGACCGTACGATTCAGGAGTATGTAGACGATATCTGGCATTTGGATAAGGTGAAGGTAGAAATGCCTTAAACTATCAACGGAGGAGGTTTCCGATCGGTTTTAAGGAATTGAATCGAGGTGGGGGAAGCCTTGAGGTCCAGTTTCGGAGCCAGTAAGGGATAAGAATTAGTGAAGTAATATAGGGCTGCTGTGAAAGTATCGCAAGGCAGGGATTTGCCTGAGGATATTTTGCAGCAGCCTCAAGTATTTGATATGACAGGATAGATAAAATGAATGGAATGAAGATAAAAAATTCGCTGCTGTTGCTGCTTACCGCCACAATCTGGGGCGTGGCGTTTGTGGCACAGAGTGTCGGAATGGATTACGTGGGCCCCCTGACGTTTAACTGCGTGCGCAGCCTGCTGGGGGGAATGGTTCTGATTCCGTGTATCTGGCTGCTCGGCAGGATGGATGGAAAGCAGGCGGTTCAAAAGAGCAGGACGGCAGAAGAGAAGAAAAAGGAACAGATGAATTTGCTGGCCGGGGGAGTTGCATGTGGGATTCTCTTGTGTCTGGCAAGTAATTTCCAGCAGATGGGAATCATGTACACTTCCGTGGGAAAGGCAGGTTTTATTACGGCATGTTATATTATTATTGTTCCCATACTGGGTATTTTCCTCAATCGGAAGTGTGGGGTTAATGTGTGGGCAGGCGTGCTGTTTGCCCTGTCCGGGTTGTATTTTCTGTGTGTGAAAGGAAATACTTCTTCTGTGGAAATGGAGCGGTTTATCTCCTGGCTCCCTATTGGAAAAGGAGAGATTTTTCTTATGATCTGCGCCTTGTTGTTTTCCCTGCACATTTTGGTGATTGATTATTTTACCGTGCGGGTGGATGGTGTGAAAATGTCCTGCATCCAGTTTTTTGTGTGCGGCGTCTTATCCGGAGCGGGGATGTTTCTGGTGGAAGAACCGCGGATAACGGAGATTTTTACGGCATGGCAGCCGATTTTATATGCGGGAATTATGTCCTGCGGCGTGGCGTATACGCTGCAGATTGTGGGACAAAAAGGGATGAATCCTACGGTGGCGTCTTTGATACTCAGCCTGGAGTCCGTGATTTCCGTATTGGCAGGGATGGTATTGTTGTCACAGAAAATGTCGCAATGGGAAATTCTGGGCTGTGTGCTGATGTTTATTGCCATCGTGCTGGCGCAGCTCCCGCAAAGAGAGAAAGGTAACGTGTATGAAGAATAGAAGGATGGAAAAATTATCAAAGAGAAAAGTTCCGTTGTTGCTGGCAGCCTTGTTCTGTTGCGGTATGATGCTGGCAGGATGCCAGAACAATCAGGAAATACTGGAGAATCAGAAGGCGTACCGTCAGGTGGGCATCAATAAAATGAATGAGGGCAATTATGCGGAGGCAGTGGATGCTTTTCAGAAAGCCCTTGACCAGTCTCAGGCAGTGATTGGCGATATGGAGCTGGATATCTGCTACTATAAGGCGACTGCGCAGTACAACAATGGGGACGCCAAAGGGGCGATTACAACCTGTGACGCTCTGATTGATTACGATGATAAGGATGCCAAAGCATATTTCATCCGTGGTTGCATATATCTCAAGGAAGGAGACAGCGAAAATGCAAGGCAGGATTATGCCAGGGCATTGGAGTTAAGCGGCAGGAATTACCCGCTCTATCTGTCAGTCTATGAAAATCTTTCCGGAGCCGGATTTACCAGCGAGGCGGAAGAACTTGTGGCAAAGGCGCTTGATCTGGGGGGTGACTCTGCGGAAGACCACCGCGAACGGGGACATATTTACCTGATTCGCCAAGAATATGACAATGCCAGAAAAGAGTTGGATCAGGCAATCAAGGCGGGTGACACAAAGGCGCTTTTGTATCTGGCGCAGGTCTACGATGCGCAGGAGGATGACAAGAAGGCGCAGTCTTTGTATGAGAGCTATCTGGAGCAGGATAATTCCGATACGGATACGATGATTGCATTGGGAGAGATGCAGCTGGAGGCAGGAAAATACAAGCGCGCTTTGGAGTTGTTTCAGCAGGCGCTTAAGGCGAACGACAAAGAAAATGAGAAGAATTTAAGGCGCAATGAGATCATTTGTTATGAGAATCTATTGGATTTTGCCAATGCAAAAGAGAAAATGGCGTCTTATGCAAAAGATTATCCGGAAGATGAGGAGGCACAGCGAGAGAATCAGTTTTTACAGACAAGATAAAGCATAGCGCGGTTTTACAGACGAGATAAAGGAGACATTATGAAGAAAAGATTTAGCACAATCTGCTGCGTGATTCTGGCAGTGTGTATGGTATTTGGCACGAACCAGGCAGCATATGCAAATGGATTACGGATGCAGGAGGATACAACTGAATGCGAGGAGGGGAGCCAGAGGGCGCTTGTCTCGCCAGGCAATGGTTCCGGACAACAGAACATTGTCAAAAATGAGTTAAACAGGCTCAGCGACGGAAAGCTGTATTATTTTGACGCCAGGGGCAGAAAGATTACTCAAAAGAGCTGGAGAGCGTTATCGTCCAGCAAATACATACAGATTGGCGCGTCTGGTTTCGTGACTGCCAAAATGGAAAAAAGCGGGAACGTCTTTAAGTTTTATATCTATAATTATAAGACCAATCAATGGGAAAAGCAGAAGAATACCTGGAAGACGGTCAAGGAGAAACAATATTATTTTAATAAATATGGGAATTGCACCAAAATATATAATACAAAGACCAGAAAATGCCAGCGTTACAAAAACGGCAGGATGCACACTGTCAAAAAGGATGTAAGCGCTCTTCGCAATGGAAAGTTATATTATTTTGACGAAAGGGGCGTTCGAAATACCAAAAAAGGCTGGAAGAAAGCATCCAATATCAGGTACATACAGGTTGGAGCATCGGGCTATGCGACTGCCAAAATCCAAAAAGGCGGGCAAATCTATCGGTATTATAAATACAACACCGGTAAAAAGAAATGGCAGGCACAGAAGAAGGGCTGGCTAACGGTAGACAAAAAGAAGTTTTATTTTGGAAGTTCCGGGACATGCACGCGGCTGTATAATATTTCTACCAGAAAATGTTACACTTACAAAAACGGCAAGCGCACACTGGTTAAAAAAGATATACGAAAAGTGGACAAAACCGAGTATTACTTTGGCGCCAATGGCGTGCGGGTAAGCAATGCGGGCATGTATCTGACCTGTCATGGCAAATTGATTTATGTGAAATCAAATGGAGTCGTGGCAAAGAGAATTTCCGGGCAGGTGCTGGCCTATACGATGGCGGACGGCAAAGTTGCAAGCTGCCGAGTCAAAGACGGCGTTTATATGTGCTATTATAATGGAAATCCAGAGCCGAGGAGAAAGATTGATACGAGCAGAATGATGGTGGCTTTGACGTATGACGACGGTCCATCTCAGTATACGCCGGAAATTTTAAGCGTCCTGCGCCAGTATGGCAGCGTTGCTACCTTTTTTGTAGTCGGGAATCGTGTGCCCGGTTATGCGGATACGGTTAGAAGTGCTTTTGAAATGGGATGTGAAATTGGAAACCATACGTATAGCCATCAAACGTTGACAAAGGTGGGGGTTCCCACGATCCAGAGTCAGATTGGCGCGACCAACAGCGCAGTCCAGAATATCACCGGCACGTCCCCGGCGCTTATGCGTCCGCCCGGAGGAGGGCACAATCCTACGGTAAGGAGTGCGGTAGGGATGCCTGTGATCATGTGGTCCATTGATACGCTTGACTGGAAGACAAGAAATGCTGCATCTACGCAGGCTTCTATTTTGAATAATGTGCGGGATGGGGATATCGTTCTGATGCATGATCTTTACAGCCAGACGGCGGCAGCATCGAGAGTGGTGATACCGGAGCTGGTACGAAGAGGTTACCAGCTTGTGACGGTCAGCGAGCTTTCCGATTGCCGCGGCGCGATGACAAGCGGGGGAGTCTACAGTTCGTTTCGATAAAGGTTTGTCCCCTGATGTTTGCAGTTTGAAACCTGCATTTGCAGTAAATGATTAATATATTTTTCTATCGTCCTGCCGGTTACAGTTTCCGGCAGGATTGTCTTTCCATCAACTGGCACGGAAGCTGGATTTTCATGGCGGTTGCCGGATGCTGCCTTAATATATTAAATACGATGTTAGCTCCGAAACTCCCCATGTCATATGCCGGTGCATGAATTGTTGTAAGCGGCGGCGAGGTAAAAGAAGATAAACTGGTATCATCAAATCCGATCAGCGAGATATCCTGTGGAACCTGAATGCCTTTGTCGCTTAATGCGTGCAGCGCACCAAAGGCGATAGGATCGCTGCTTGCGATGAGCGCAGTGGGTACGTCGTCCGATTCCAGTAATTTCTGCATCATCTGATAACCGGATTCAATTGTGAAAGCCTCTTCCTGTATATAAGGTTTGTAGAGAACGTTATACTTCTCGCAATATTTGATGAAGAGGGTCTTGCGCATATCCGGAAACAACGTCTGGTCGGCAAGATATTCCTTTCCGCCGAGAAAACCGATTTTGCGGTGTCCCAGGGAAGTCAGGTAATCCATGCCGGTATTGATGGCGTGTTCAAAATCCAGGGTAATCGTCGAGATGGTGATGTCATTGATTGGCATGTCAAGAAAGATGATAGCGGAAGTCATCTCACGGAAACGCTTGATTTCTCCCGTACTGAATTTTCCTACACAGATAAGTGCGTCCACATTTTTCAGGGAGTCCATGTAATTGACGTCTGCTTTATAGGTGCGCACGACATGAATGCAGTTCTGCATACAGAAATCCTCAATTCCCTGTCGGATTAACAGATAGTAATTGTCCTCCATCTCCTGTTGGGGAGAGAACCACTGGACAATGCCCAGTGTGTAGACCGATTTGCCGGAAGCGCGGGATTTCTTTTTATAGTTCAGGGAATGCGCCGTGTCCAATACCTTCTGACGCGTCTCGGGAGAAACGTTTAGGGTATTGTCGTTATTCAGGATTCTGGATACAGTGGCGGAAGATACCCCTGCGGACACTGCAATGTCTTTGATTGTTGCCATAATTACCTCCATGTTGCTATATATCTTAAAAATATTGTTGAAATATGTTTTCCATAAATCAGTATATCAAAAATAGAAAAAAAAGGGAATGAGATTTAGTAAATTTACTAAAATTTTTATTTACTAAATAGATTGACGGTTTACTAAAGAAGCTTTATAATGTGCGTAGAGGGCAGAAAAAAATGGAAAAGCCAATTATTTTCAGCCTCTGTTTGTAAGGAAGAAAAAGTAGTAAAGGCGGGGAATTTACCATGAACACAAAATCTTTAAAAGAAACATTAATTTCCAGTGATTTTCAGGAGCGTCTGAAAGAAATTTATGTTGATACCGGGGTCATTACATATCAGACGGAGCGCTATCAGAGGGCAGTTGACAAATATGCAGAGCTGTATGGCGAACAGGATGTGGAGATATATAGTGCGCCGGGCAGGAGCGAGGTAGGCGGGAATCATACCGACCATCAGCATGGAGAAGTATTGGCGGCGTCCATCAATCTCGATGCGATTGCAGTCGCAAGTAAATCTGAGGAAAATGTAATCCGGCTGTTATCGGATGGTTATCCTATGATTACCGTGGACCTGAGTGATCTGGAGGCGAGAAAGAGCGAGGAGGGAACTTCCGCGGGGCTGATTCGCGGCATGGTGTACGGACTTAAGAAAAACGGCCACAAAGTGGGCGGATTTCAGGCGTTTGTCACCAGCGACGTGTTAAACGGCGCCGGAATGTCCAGTTCCGCAGCTTTTGAGGTGCTGGTGGGAACGATTCTTTCCGGACTGTACAATGATATGAAAATCAATGCCGTGGAAATTGCACAGGTTGCGCAATATTCGGAAAACGTATATTTTGGAAAACCATGCGGTTTGATGGATCAGATGGCGTGCTCAGTAGGAGGTCTGATACATATTGATTTTGCGGACCCGAAGAATCCGGTGGTAGAGAAGGTGGACGTTGATTTCGGCGCATATCATCACAGTCTCTGCATCACAGACACTAAGGGTTCCCATGCGGATTTGACAGACGAGTATGCTGCGATTCCGCAGGAAATGAAAAAAGTAGCCGGATTTTTTGGCAAAGAGTTTTTGCGGGAAGTGCAACCGGAAGAATTCTATAAAAATATTGCCAAAATCCGTCAGAAATGCGGCGACCGGCCGGTTCTTCGCGCACTTCATTTCTTTGAGGAAGAGAAACGCGTGGAATGGGAAGTGGCAGCTCTGCGCGATGGGAATTTCCAGGGATTTCTGGAGAATGTAAAAGAGTCCGGCAATTCCTCATTTAAATATCTGCAAAATATTTACAGTAACAAAGACGTACAGAACCAGAGTGTTTCTATGGGTCTTGCAGTCAGCGACAGTATTTTGGCAGGGCATGGCGTAAGCCGTGTGCATGGAGGCGGATTTGCCGGCACAATTCAGGCATTTGTCGCAGATGACTTTGTGGAGACATATCGTGATATGCTGGACAGCGTATATGGAAAAGGTTCCTGTCATGTATTGAAAGTGAGACCTTTTGGCGGGATAAAATTATGAATGTGACCTAAGGAGGATTTGACATGATAAACGAGGCAGTCAAAAAGTTGGTATGCTATGGGTTGGAGAATGGACTGATTACACAGGATGATGTAATCTTCACCACAAATCAGCTGTTGGAGACTTTGCAGATAGAGGAATATGAGGAGCCGGGGGCAACTTACCAGAACGTTGCGCTTGAGCCGGTATTGAAAGAATTGTTGGACTATGCATATGAGAATGGCGTGTTAGAGGAAAACGGCGTTGTCTACCGTGATCTTTTTGATACAAAACTGATGGCGAAACTGATGCCGCGTCCCGGTGAAGTGATTGCTAAATTCTGGAAAATATATGAGGAAGATGGCGCCAAAGCGGCAACGGATTATTACTACAAACTGAGTCAGGACAGCGATTATATCCGCCGTTACCGGATTGCCAAGGATGTCAGATGGAAATCACAGACGCCTTATGGGGAGATGGATATCACGATTAATCTCTCCAAGCCGGAGAAAGACCCCAAGGCGATTGCAGCGGCCAAAAATGCCAAACAGAGCGGTTATCCGAAATGTCTGCTCTGTGTGGAAAACGAAGGATATGCGGGGCGTATCAACCATCCGGCAAGGCAGAACCACCGGATTATTCCGGTGACGATTCAGGACAGCCGCTGGGGATTCCAGTATTCTCCGTATGTATACTACAATGAGCATTGTATTGTGTTTAATTCCAAACATATTCCAATGAAGATTGAGCATGATACGTTCTGCAAGCTGTTTGATTTTGTCAAGCAGTTTCCGCATTATATTGTGGGCTCCAATGCGGATCTCCCGATTGTGGGCGGCTCCATTTTGAGCCATGACCATTTCCAGGGCGGAAGTTATGAATTTGCCATGGCAAAGGCTCCGGTTGAGCGCACGTTTACCGTGCCGGGCTTTGAGGACGTTAAAGCGGGCGTTGTAAAATGGCCGATGTCTGTGATTCGTATTTCTTCTGCGGACAGCGACAGGCTGATTGCGCTCGCAGACAAAATTCTTGTATCCTGGCGCGGATATACGGATGAAGACGCTTTTATCTATGCCGAGACAGATGGGGAGCCGCACAACACGATTACGCCGATTGCCAGAAAACGCGGCGAAGACTTTGAACTTGATCTGGTATTGCGCAACAATATTACGACAGACGAGCATCCGCTGGGCGTCTATCATCCCCATGCAGAACTTCACCACATCAAGAAGGAAAATATTGGTTTAATTGAGGTTATGGGTCTGGCGGTGCTTCCGGCGCGTCTGAAACAGGAGATGGAAACGCTTGCCGACGCCATCGTAAGCGGAAAGGATATCCGTGCCGATGAAAGTATCGGGAAACATGCGGACTGGGTGGAGGAATTTATGCCCAAATATGAGAGCGTGACCCAAAAGAATGTCATGGACGTTCTGCAAAATGAGATTGCGCAGGTGTTCAGCAAGGTATTGGAACATGCCGGCGTATACAAGCGCGATGAAAAAGGACAGAAAGCATTTGATAAATTTATTGCATCTGTAAAATAAAGTATGATAAAATGCCTGAGATGAGAAATGATAATCTTATCTCAGGCATATTTTATTCTATTATGTTTCAAAGGAGGCACGTATGGCAGAATCGTTCAAAATAGAAGAAACAGAAGAAAAGGTAATCCTTGTAGGCGTTAGCTTACGTGAGGGAGATGACACAGAAGATTCCATGATAGAGCTGGGGGAACTCGTGCAGACGGCGGGCGCGGAAGTCGTCGGACAGACCGTGCAGAGCAGGGAAAATATTCATCCGGGAACGTATGTAGGAAGCGGAAAGCTGGAGGAAATACGGGAAATGGTATGGGAGCTTGCGGCAACCGGGATTGTCTGTGACGATGAGCTCTCACCCGCCCAGCTTCGGAATATGGAGGAAGCGCTGGGCTGTAAGGTAATGGATCGTACGCTGGTAATTCTCGATATTTTTGCGGCAAGGGCGTCCACCAGCGAAGGAAAAATTCAGGTGGAACTGGCGCAGCTGCGCTATCGTTTGAGCCGACTGACCGGACTTGGCACCTCGCTGTCACGTCTTGGCGGCGGAATTGGAACGAGAGGACCCGGGGAAAAGAAACTGGAGATGGACCGCCGTCTGATTAAGACGCGTATCTCACAGCTCAAACGGGAGCTGGAGGAAGTGCGCAGGCACCGTGAGGTTACCAGAGGGCAGCGCAGCCGTACCCATACGAAGGTAGCGGCAATCGTGGGTTATACAAACGCCGGGAAATCCACGCTCTTAAACCGTCTCACAGATGCAGGAGTTCTCGAGGAAGATAAGCTGTTTGCGACCCTGGATCCCACGACGCGCAATCTCAAACTGGACAGCGGACAGGAAATTCTGCTTACAGATACGGTAGGATTTATCCGCAAGCTGCCGCATCATTTAATTGAGGCATTCCGCAGTACCCTGGAGGAGGCGAAATACGCTGATTTCATCATTCATGTGGTAGACGCCTCCAATCCGCAGCGCGAGAAACAGATGCATATCGTTTATGAAACCTTACAGAATCTGGGCGTTACCGGGAAAAAGGTTATTACGCTGTTTAACAAGCAGGACAAGCTGGAAGAAGAGGAAAATATCAAGGATTTTAAGGCGGATATCACGCTGAAAATTTCAGCTGCACGTGGGGAGGGACTGGAAACGGTAAAGGAAACACTGGAGGAAATTCTGCGCGAAGATAAACAGCTGTTGGAGGAGGTTTTTCCCTACGATATGGCAGGAAATATTGCCACTATCCGTAAATATGGGGAATTGCTGGAGGAGGAGTACCGCGAGAATGGGATTTATGTGCGGGCATTTGTGCCGATAGAGGTGTATCGGAAACTTATGGCTGCCGTGAAGGTAACTCAGAGTTGATCGTCCATAATGTCAAATAGAAAAAGAAATGGAGTGCCAAAAAGTGTACTTTTTGGCACTCCATTTCTTTTTCATATTTTATCAGATTATACGGGTTTTGGCAAGAAAATCAAGATTTTTCTGGTATTTTTTACTATTTAAGTGGAAAACTTTTGGCTCTCTTTTTTGATTTTGTTGGAAAAGGGGAAATGCCAAAAAGTACACTTTTTGAAAATAGGCATGGAAAGGGGGCTTAAAGAACATTGGACATAGGATCCCGATTTAAGGGAGAATGAATAATAAGAAAAATGGTGAAAGGAGATTATTATGAAGTATGTAAAAAGAAGGATAGCAGTATTCTTGTGTATGGTGTTGGTATTTGTAACAGTGTTTGTAGGGGCTCCGATGGAGGAAGTGCAGGCAGACGTTGGGGATATTGTGTGGGCGTATAACAGTGATAATTGGTATAATTCTGACCATAATGTTTTTGACTCAAAAAATAGGCACACTTATGAGGTAGAACTTGGGGAAAAAAATTTTTATGTTGGAGATTACATTTTGAAAATAAAAAAACGTGATTTTACAGACCGTCTGACCTATCACAGCGGCGTTACTTACCGCAGTGACAAGCCATCCGTCGCGAAAGTAAATGCCAAAACCGGGAAAGTGACAACCAAGGCGCTTGGCAGTGCAAAAATTTCTGTGAGTTACCAGGGAAAGACGGCAACATGTACGATAAAAGTGGTGCCTGCCTCATCATTAGCGTCCTATAGACCCTTTTCATATATAGAGATGCAGACGGGTGCAAAAAAGATGCTTAAATTCCACGGAAGTAAAGTCACCTCGAAAAATCGTTATGCTATATTGAAGGAGACAAGCCGTTATATTGAGGCGTTCCGATGGGCGACTTATGTAGGGATGAAATATAGTAGTGAGTATTGTTCAGGAGAGAATGAGTCTTATACCATGTATACAATGCATGTGTATTCCCCGACGATAATCCATGCGCTTTCGTTATATCAGGAATTACGCCAATATGCAAATAAACGCAACCCATTTTCAACGGAGAGCAGTAAGACATTGAAAGTGAAGAATATTTCTGGAAAAGGAAAAAATGTTTCGGTAACGTTTACGAAATCCGTAAATACAGAACAGATGTTTGGAGCGTAGTATGCGCTTATGACGAAAAAACCATCCAATAAAAAGGCTTTGAAATTTCCGGTGTATATGTTGGATTTAAAGAAAGGAAAGTTCCAGAAAGCGGATGCAGTCATAAAAAAAGGAAGTAAAAAAATGACCATTACAATGAAAAATGGAAAGTTGAAGAAAGGAAGGACATATCTTCTCACGTTTTATAATACAAACCTGAAATATTACGAAGATATCCTAAAAGCTCCATATACAATCAAAAAATTCAATTTTCTTTATAGAATGTATGGAAATGATAATAACGCATGGCTTTCTGAGTGTAAGCACAGCTTTAAAGCGAAGTAGGATTCGTGTGGGAAAAGGAGAATCTTTATGCACGGCGGAGGGTGTCAAGATAATAAGAGAACGCATTTTAATGATTTGCTTTTGCCAGTTGTGCTGACGCTTTGCGTCATGCCTTTTGTCATCTATTTTGTAGAGTACGATTATGGATACAGTGGGTATGAGTGGCATTCTGTTAATAGTGTGGCGCAGGATTTCTATACTTATTACAGGGGAATCTTCTTTTTGGCGATCGCGTGCTTTGCGGCAGTTATTCTGCTGTTTCGATGGAAATTGTATCGGGAGAGAATGAAGAGAAACAGGTTGTTTCTCTTTTTTCTCCTGTATGCTCTATTTGCCCTGCTCTCGGCGGCCTTTTCGGGAAATCCCAAGGTGGCATGGTCTGGGGGGTTTGTGGATTTTGAAGGAGCGTTTGTATTGTGTGGGTATTGCTTGATAGGATATTATGCCTATCAGATAATGGAAAGGGAACAGGATTACAAGAGTATTGTCCGGGCAGTTTTTGTGATGTTCGTGCCAATGAGCGTTATCGGCTGGCTGCAGGTATTTCGCCATGATTTGTTAAATTATGAATGGCTGCAGAGACTTGTTATGCCAGATAAGCTATATGCTGTTTATGGGGGTGAGGTGGAGGATGTCTTTACAGGAAACAATGTGTTTCTAAGTTTGTATAATCCCAATTTTGCAGCAGTTTTCCTTGTGATGTTTACGGCGTTATTTACAGTTCTATTTCTGGCTGCAGTGGGGAAGAAGGAGCGGATTGTCTGCGGCATATTTCTGCTGGACGCCCTGACGTTGTGCTGGTTCACCTATACCAGGGCGGCATTGTTCGGGCTTGCTGTGGCGTTATTTATCCTTGCAGCATACAAGGGTGGAGGAGTGCAGATAACTTTTTTGCGTCGCATTATATGGTGCGGTCTGGCTTTCGTACTCGTTCTGTTTATTGTGGATGCGGCAAACGGAGGAAAGTATCTGGGCAGGATGTTAGATAAACCGAAGGACAACAGCCTGGAAGAAATCGTGACGCATAAGGAAGGCGTGGAGGTTACGTATGCCAGAGAGACATACCTGTTTTGCCTGGAGGAAGGATATGATGGCGCTAGTACCCTTGCATTGAAAGATGGGAGGGGAAACAGCCTCCATTTGACGAAAACGAAAGATGGCGACTATCGGCTGCCTTTCTCGAAAGGGGGACGCGCTGATATTATTAGCTGGTATCAGGAAACACAGATGGTGTTATGGATAGATGAGATGACATTTTGTTTTGTGAAACAGGACGGCAATTACTTATATTGTACGGACTGGGGCAAAAAGGTTCCGATGAAAAAGGTTCCCCATGCAGATTTCCATGGATGGGAGTACTTAGGCAGCGGGAGGATATATATCTGGTCGAGAATACTCCCTATTTTAAAAAAGTATATTATTTTGGGAAGCGGGCCATGCACCTTTGCGGAGAGTTTTCCCCAGAATGATTATGTTGGTAAGAGCATTTATGCGGAAAATCCTGCCCGAATCATAGAGCGCGCCCACAATGATTTCCTGATGCGCTGGGTACAGACGGGACTTGTGTCGCTGCTTGCCCTGCTGGCATTTTATGGTCTGTTTTTGTGGAAGGGTTTTCGGTTTTACCGAAGGTGTACTCTGGATAGCATGAGGCAGAAATTGGGGTTCGGGTGTTTCCTGGGGTGCGTGGGGTATTTGACCTGTTGCCTGTTCAACGATTCCACCTTGTATACGACGCCCGTGTTTTATGTATTTGTAGGGATTGCACTGGCAGGGATGGAAGAGGATAGGGGGCGTGTAAAAGCAGGGGATGGAACTATTTGGCGGAAATATGGAAGACGAGAAAGGAACTGAGAATGAATCAATGTAGGAAAATGGGGATGAGAATGGTATCGCTGCTGCTGGCAGTGGCAATGCTGTTTACAATGCAGGGAGTATCAGTAAGGGCAGAAGAGGGGGTTGCAGGGGAAGGTGCAGAACGGAAGGTGCCGGAAAATCCGGTGCACCACTGCACGGGTAAGGACGACGGCTCGGACACCACGGATTGGAGTTCTGTTTATTTCGGCAGCTATCCCCAGACGGAGGTTATCGAAGATGACCTTACCGAGGAAATCACCGGGGCAGCCTATGATGGGAATGGGGATGCCTGGGTGGATGGCGCGAAGTACCGAAGAATTAGCAAGAGCGATACAAATAACCCGGATTATTTTGGATACAGTATGTATCGTTATTTTAAATGGGAGCGCATCAAATGGCGTGTACTCTCAAACGATGGATCCACGCTGTTTGTTGCGGCAGACCGGGGCTTGGATTGCAAGGATTATAATGAAGAATACACATCCGTCACATGGGAGAACTGTACGCTCCGGAGCTGGCTGAACAGCTCTTTCTATAGTACCGCGTTCAGCAGCGCGGAGCAGGGAGCAATTGTAAGCCAGGATGTGGTGAATGGGGATAACCCCGATTATGGCACAGAGGGCGGGAACAATACCACGGATAACGTGTACCTGCTGTCCATCGGGGAAGTGACAAATCCCGCATATGGGTTTTGTGAGACTGATAGCACTTATTCTGCAAGCCGTTGCTTGAAAGCAAGCGACTATGCCCATGCAAGGGGAACGTGGGAGGATACCAGCAGCGCTTATGCAGGCAACAGCTGGTGGTGGCTGCGCTCGCCCGGCAGCTATGCTTATAATGCCGTGGGTGTCCCTGATAACGGGTACGTCGATAGCTATGGTAGGAATGTCGATACTCACAATGACGCTGTAGTGCCAGCTTTGCATATCAATCTGTCCTCTGACCTCTGGTCTCTGGCGGATGATGGGGACAGTGGGGAAGGTGGAGACGATGGAACAGGCGGCAGTGTGACTCCAGATAATGGAAAACCAGATGATGGAAAACCGGATGACGGAAAGCCTGGTAACGGCAATTCCAATAACGGAAACGTGACGGTGGCTAAGACCTCCATCTCCGGTTTGCAGGCAGATCCCATGGGCTTTACCGTCAGGCGTCAGCCTCAGGCTACCAGGTGCAGTATTCCACCAACGAGAAATTTACGTCAGGAGCTAAGACGGAGACAATCAATAAACCATCTGTTACCGAGTTAAATGTCAGGAACCTGAAGGCAAATAAGAAGTATTACGTCAGGGTGCAGGCATACAAAACCGCCAATGGCAAGACTTACTACTCGGGTTGGTCGGAAATAAAGAGCATAAAGACCCTGTCGGAAGAGGTATCCATATCAAAGCTGTCCGCAAGGAAGAAAGGCTTTTACATTAAATGGAAGAATTACAATGCCAAGGCAGCAGGCTATGAGATTGCCTATTCCACAAGCCGTAAGTTTGCCAAGAAGCAGACGAAGACGATAACGGTGAAAAAAAGAAAGACAACCTCGAAGATGATTTCCAAATTAAAAGCAAAAAAGAAGTATTATGTGAGAATCCGCACATACAGGACTGAGAAAATTAATGGCAAATCAAGAAAGGTTTATTCCGACTGGTCTAAGGTGAAGGCGGTTACTACAAGAAAATAGGGCTGTTTAGATATGTATATAATTGAGAATGGAGAGAAAAAATGAATCAATACAGGAAATTTGGAATGAAAATGGTATCGCTGCTGCTGGCGGCAGCAATGCTGTTCACGATGCAGGGGGTATCGGTAAGGGGAGAGGAGAAAAATGGTCAGAAAAATTTGAATGAGATTTTTGATATTGACGAATATGAAGAGAGTATATCAGATTCTATAAGTATTAGTGAAATATTAGAAGAATGTGAAGAAATTCGATTTGTAAAATCATACACAAAATTAAAAACAGGTCAGAGAGTTTCATATATTGCCAGTTATGAAAATAGAAGGGCAGCAATTACAGAAAATGGAGATTTATATTGCTGGGGTAGAGCTCAGTGGTGTGAAACAGAAAATGGGACATATCAGGAGAATCTTCTTAGTCCTGTAAAAGTATTACGCAATGTGTCTTTGGTGTTTATTTGATCTGGGTTTATAGCAGCAATTATAGAAAATGGAGATCTGTATTGTTGGGGAAGTGGTCCTATAGGAGTATATGGAAATGGTGGGGGAGTCAGTCTATACCTTTTGGCAGTGGGAGGTTTATGATAAGTATTTGCATAATGTAGAGTGAGTAAATATGGAACGTTTTGGTGGGAATATGGAGGAAAAGAATAGGATGAGAAGAAAACAAAAGAGTGCTAAATATAAATGGGTAATTGTGTTATTTATAGCAGTTTTAGCGATTTTAAATAGTAATAGAGCTAATGCAACAGAAATTGTGACAGAAGGAGATTGTGGTTCTGATTTAATTTGGGAGTTTACTGATGGGACGCTAACCATAAGTGGAAAAGGAGAAATGGATAATTATAGCTATTGGATTTCACCACCGTGGAGTGATTGCGATGTTGAACATGTGATAATCAATGAGGGGGTGACCAATATTGGAAATCAGGCTTTTAGAAATAATCGGATTAAAAGCATCACTATACCAGAAAGCGTAACAAGTATAGAATCAGAGGCTTTTTCATTTTGTGACTGGTTAACTGATGTGCATATTTCAAGCATAGAATCATGGTGTAATATAATATTTAAATCGGAATTTGAAAGAGAATTGCTCAAACTTTCCTTATTTTTAAGGCTTTGTAGTACCTAGAACCTTACGTTATGTATCATTTTCCCTTGTTTTTGCCCTTGCTGGGTATTTACAAGGGAAAACTCTTTTGCGGATTGTTAATCACTACCCACTACCTTATCAAGAAGTTTAGCAGAATTACGTTTTGCCTCTCTGTCAGCATGGGCATATACGTTCATGGTAATGCTGATGTCAGAATGTCCTAATAATTCCTGTACGTCTTTCGGCTGTGCCCCATTAGCAAGCAGATTAGAAGTATAGGTGTGCCCCAGTGCATGGAAGTGGAAGTTTTCAAAGCCCGGAATCCGGTCCTTTATCGTCCTGCAGACAATACCCAGCGTGCTTGGGGATTCGTATGCCCCATCCAGTCTTAAACATACAAGAGAAATTTCAGTGTAATCTTCGGGTAATTCTGCTGTTCCTTTTTGGCTTTCCTTAAAATTCTGGTAAGGGTATCGCCAAAATCGACAGTTCTTACCTTTTTCCGTTTAGTCGGTCCGATTTCCATCTTGTGTCTTGCACCATTGTACCGGACACTTCTCCGCACCGTAAGGTATTGTTCCTCAAGATTGATGTCCTGCCATGTCAGACCACATATTTCGCCAAGCCTGAGACCTGTAAAATAGGCTATCTGCATTGGCAGAATAGCTGGCCTATTCTTTTTTTCCAGATAAGCAATCAATTCTTGATACTGCCGGAATGTCAGAGGGGTGATTTCAGAATCTATTCCCTCCTATCTCAATATTTGAAATTTGTCAATATATC
>CAJTSB010000037.1 GCA_910578825.1 uncultured Lachnospiraceae bacterium
TGGCGCTCTTATGCCACTGGCAAGGAAAACATACGAAGGACTTCCTATCCCAGAAAAACAGTTTTTGCAACGATGCCTTCCGGCAGCATGGAAAATCGAGTTTGAATTGGGCGGAATTAATCATATCCGTCCATTCCCGGAGTTAGGGGCGCTAGAAATTCTATCCGGGTTTTCTTCAGGCAATATAGGTGGAAAAGCCGTGAAAACAATGGTTTCCCATAAGAATTTTCACAGGCGGTTTTGGAGTTACTCTTTAAAATATAGCGGTGATGTAACACAAAGGCTGAATTGTTATCAGGTCTCCATTGCATATCAGATACTGCGAAGAAGTCATGGTGTCGACAGAAATTGCGAATATTTTTAGAAAGTCAATGCTATTCTTTTAAAAAAATTTTACTTCATCGATGTGCCATCGATATACGAAAGGGGAACTAACACTCATGGCAGATAAAATATTTGAAAACAATCAGGTTACTATTACAGGGGAGATTATTTCTGATTTCCAGTACAGTCACGAAGTCTTCGGAGAAGGATTCTATATGGTAGAGGTGTCCGTGAACCGTTTGAGTAATTTTGCGGATGTAATCCCTATGATGATTTCGGAGCGTTTGATTGACACGCAGAGCAGCTATATCGGGCAGTATATTCGGGTTGATGGACAGTTCCGTTCCTATAACCGGCATGAGGAGAAGAAGAATCGTCTTGTCCTGTCTGTGTTTGTAAGGGAAATGGAATTTGTAGATGAAATCCCGGAGGGGGAGAAGAGCAATCAGATCTTTTTGGACGGATATATCTGTAAGGATCCGATTTATCGCAAGACGCCTCTGGGACGGGAAATTGCGGACCTTCTCATTGCAGTAAACCGTTCCTATGGAAAATCAGATTACATACCCTGTATCTGTTGGGGCAGAAACGCCAGATTCGCTTCTGGATTTGAGATTGGAGGGCATGTACAGGTTTACGGTAGAATCCAGAGCAGAGAATATGTAAAAAAACTTTCCGAGACAGAAGTGGAGCACAGAACTGCTTACGAAGTGTCCGTCAGTAAGATAGAGTACCTGTGATGATTTCATTTATTGAGCCTGGCTGATTTTAAGACAGTTCAGTCCCAATAAATCCAATCAAATTCATGCATGCCAACAGGGTACTTAGCATGATTTTCCTTGATATGTTGCGTCTGGCTGAACTGTTGGTTGCATTTTCCAGAGCTTTGTGGTATTTTAAAAAAAGCTTTTGGTGAAAGAGAAAGGAAAACGGCATGTGTAAAGAAAAGGTTACTGCTTATTGCGGAGATGGAAAAGGTAAGACGACAGCGGCGCTTGGATATGCAGTACAGGCTGCCGGGCAGGGGAAGAACGTTATCATCATCCAGTTTCTCAAAGGAAGAAAGGATGAGGAGATGGAATTCCTGCGGAGGCTGGAACCGGAGGTGAAGTTTTTCAGCTTTGCAAAATCTGAAAAGAATTTCGTGGAGCTCTCTGAGGAAGAACAGAAGGAAGAATCCATTAACATTCGTAACGGATTTAATTTTGCAAGGAAAGTATTGGTGACCGGCGAATGCAGTCTTCTTATTCTGGATGAATTTCTGGGGCTTTGGGACAATCACATGATATCCGAAGAGGATGTTGCGACTCTGATGAACGCAGCGTCAGAAGAAACAGAGATGATACTTACCGGAAGGGTTATGGAGGATGGTCTGCGCAAATATATTGGTAGAACTTATGAAATTCATGAAGAATAACTGCGAACCTGATTTTTTTCAGAAATTTATCAGGAATTATTGCGAACGTGGTTGACTTTGTGGAGAGAAAATGCTATATTATTTTCGAAGAATTTTACAAAGCAGGAAGTTGCCTGCCTGAATTTTTGAATTGTAAGCCGGCTCATGAGTCGGCTTTTTTTAAGGAGGATATTTGTATGGCGCTTTTTAAGGGAGCTGGTGTTGCACTTGTGACGCCAATGAAGGATAATCTGGAAGTTAATTACGATAAATTAGCGGAGCTTTTGGAAGACCAGATTAAGAATGAGACGGACAGTATTATTATTACAGGAACGACGGGAGAGGCATCCACGCTTTCTGAAGAGGAACATCTGGAGGTAATTCGCGCGGCGGTCTCTATTGTGAACAAACGGATTCCGGTGATTGCGGGTACGGGTTCTAACTGTACGAAGACGGCGGTGTACCTGTCGCGTCAGGCACAGGAAGCCGGGGCGGACGGATTGCTTGTGGTAACGCCGTATTACAACAAGGCGACACAGAAAGGGCTCATCAATCATTACACCGAGATTGCGAAAAATACAGATCTTCCGATTATTTTGTACAATGTACCAGGAAGAACCGGTTGTAAGATTGCGCCGGAGACGGCGGCTGTTTTGGCGCGCGACGTGGAAAATATCGTGGGTATGAAAGATGCTGTGGGAGACATTTCCTATTCGCTTAGGTTGATGGAGCAGACGCAGGGAGATTTCGACTTGTATTCCGGAGAAGACGGACAGGTAATTCCGTTGCTTGCCTGCGGTGGAATCGGTGTGATTTCCGTACTCTCCAATGTAGCGCCCAAATTTACACATGATATGGTAATGAATTATCTGAATGGAAATCAGGCAGAGGCGCTCAAGATGCAGTGTAAGGCGCTTGATCTGGTGGATGCGCTGTTCTGTGAGGTGAATCCGATTCCGGTCAAGGCGGCATTAAATCTTATGGGCTGGGAGGTTGGACCTCTGCGGATGCCTCTGGGAGAGATGGAATCCGGGAATATAGAGAAACTTAAAAAAGCAATGCAAAGTTTTGGCATATTATAAAGAGAAACAGATCGGCCCTGCTGCATTGGCAGCGGGGTCAAATTATATATCCAGGAGGAAAAACAAATGGTAAAAATGATTATGCATGGGTGCAACGGAAAAATGGGACAGGTTATTTCTGGTATTTGTAAGGAGGACAGTGAGATTGAGATTGTGGCGGGTATTGACCCTTACACAGAGCTGAAAAACGATTATCCGGTATTTGCAAAAATAGACGATTGTACGGTGAAGGCAGACGTTGTGGTGGATTTTGCGGCAGCGCCGGCAGTGGATCATTTGCTTGACTATTGTATCGCGCATAGACTTCCGGTTGTCTTATGTACCACCGGTTTGAGTGAACAGCAACTTGCGCGGGTGGAAGAGGCGGCAAAGGATATTGCTGTGTTGAAGTCTGCCAATATGTCTATGGGCATTAATTTGTTGATGGATTTGCTGCAAAAGGCGGCCCAGCTGCTTGCACCGGCAGGATTTGACATGGAAATTGTGGAAAAACACCACAATCAGAAAGTAGATGCGCCGAGCGGAACGGCTCTTGCACTTGCAGATTCTTTAAACGAGGCGTTGGAGAATGCATATGCGTATCAATATGACCGGACAAAAGACAGGAAGAAACGAGACAAATATGAAATTGGAATTCAGGCGGTTCGCGGCGGGAATATCGTCGGGGAACATGAGGTCATTTTCGCAGGTATGGATGAGGTGATTGAGTTTAAGCATACCGCGTATTCCAAGGCAGTATTTGGCAAAGGCGCTGTCGAAGCGGCAAAATTTCTTGCAGGCAGGGCGCCGGGCAGGTACGAGATGAGTGATTTAATGACCTAAGGAGGGACCCACGAAGTGGGAGGATGCCTTAGGTCTCTTATCGGAGCCAATTAAAGTAAAATGAACTAAGGAGGAAACCATGTACAAAATGATGACGCCGGGTCCCACCCAGGTAAAAGAACATGTCCGCATGGCGCGTGCAAGGGAGTTTGGCAACCCGGATCTTGATACAGAATTTGTAGAATTCTATAAGGAGACCTGTGAAATAATCAGCCGTTTGCTGCACACTGAGAATGAGACGTTGATTCTGGGCGGCGAAGGCATTCTGGGGCTTGAGGCTGCCTGCGCCTCTCTGACGGAGCAGGGAGACCGGGCGTTGGTATTGGACAACGGCATTTTCGGCAAAGGATTTGCAGATTTTGTGTCCATGTACGGCGGGAAACCGACGCTTTATACGGTGGATGACAGAAATCCCATTGAGCCGGGGGCGTTGGAAGAATTTCTGAAACAGGATCACGATTTTAAATATGCGACGCTGGTACACTGTGATACGCCCAGCGGTATGTTGAATGATATCAGCGTTCTATGTCCGCTGTTGAAAAAATATGGAATTATAACAGTTGTGGATGCCGTTTCGTCGATGTTTGGAGAAGAAGTACGCGTGGATGACGCGCAAATCGACATTCTTTGCGGCGGCTCTCAGAAGGCAGTGTCGGCGCCGCCGGGACTCACGTTTGTGACCATTAGTGCGGACGCTAAAAAGGCAATGGAGGACAGGGAGAGCCCGATTGCATCTTTTTATGCAAATTTAAAGGTATTTGAAGGATATTATGCGGCAAAGTGGTTTCCCTATACGATGCCAATCAGTGATATTTACGGACTTCGCGCAGCGATGGACGATATCGCAGCCGATACGGACAGGATTGCGCGCCATGCCAGGATTGCGCAGGATTGTCGGAAGACATTGGTGGACGCCGGTATCAGACTGCATCTGGAGAGCGGTTTTTCCAATACGGTGACGGTATTTGACGTTCCGCAGGGGGTAACGGCAAAAGAAATTCTGGACATGATGTTGCATGATTACAATATAATGCTTGCAGGTTCTTTTGACAGCCTTGCCGGGCAGGTGATCCGGATTGGCCATATGGGCAGCAATGCGAATGAGGCAGATATGGCGGAGACGATGGAGGCGTTGATGCAGACACTAAAGAGACTCGGTGTAAATTTGAAAGGGAGATAGAAAATGGGCAGCGGAGGTAAGAAAGCAAAGAAGGAAGAAGATTTCAGTTTTCAGGTGGATTTGAAGGGCATTATCCGCCTGCTCAGTGAGAACCTTTACTCCAGTGCAAACGTGTTCCTGCGGGAACTTTTGCAAAATGCAGTGGACGCCATCGCGGCGCGGCGGAAGATGGAGCCGGATTTTAAGGATGGCAGAATTAAGATTACATATCACAGTCATACGGATGGACAGGCAAGCCTGACTTTTTCGGACAATGGAGTCGGGCTTACGCGTGAAGAAATCCATACGTTTTTATCGGTGATTGGGCAGTCTTCCAAACGAGGGAGGATGGAGCAGACAAGTTTTATCGGACAGTTTGGAATCGGACTTTTGTCCTGTTTTCTTGTGGCGGATGAAATTGTCGTAAAGAGCTGCTCCATCCAGGAGGAAAAGGGCTGGAAGTGGCTTGGCAGGAGTGACGGCACGTATCAGGTGATGGCGGCAGAGGAGGCATATCCATCCGGTACGCGCGTAGAAATCATGCTTAATAAAAAGATGGCGCGACGTTATCCGGAGGAAAAGGTATCGGAACTTTTGAAGGAATATGGATTCTTAATCCGGATTCCGGTAGAATTCGAGGGGGATTGTGGAGCCAGGAGAATTAACGATGGTTTTATTCCCTGGAGGCAATCTTTTTGCAGTGGGGAAGAGATTTTACAGTTCGGGGAGCTGATGTTTGGGGAGAAGTTTTTCGGCGTGGTTCCCATTCTGGGGGAGGGGCTTAAGGGATATGCATTTATCTCAGAACGCCAGACCAGCGCGGCAACCATGGGCCGGCATAAAATTTATTTAAAAGACATGCTGATTACTGAGGACGGCAAAGATCTGATTCCCAAATGGGCGTTTTTTACGAAATGCATTGTCAATGCAGAATATTTAACGCCCATGGCGTCCAGGGAAGGTTTTACGTCTGATCATGCGCTTGCCAAAGCACGCAATGAGATTGAGAAATGCCTGTTTGACTATTTTGTGAGCCTATCCAAATTTGATGTAAATAAGCTTAAACGGCTGACAATCATACATAACGTGGCGATTAAATCGCTTGCGGTGGAAAATGAACAGATTTACAAACTGTTTTTCCCATTCCTTGCATTTACTACGAATATCGGGAATTTGACCGGGTTACAGCTTTTGGAGGCGGCAAAGCGGTTTCCGGTATATTATTGCGCGGAGGTAGATGATTTCCGCAGGGCGCGTCCGCTGGTGGGAAATGCGAGGGTGCTTATCAATGCCGGATATATTTATGACACCAGGCTTTTGCAGCTTTTGCGGCATTATTTTCAGGATGCACGGATAGAGATGTTTGATGAGGCGTCTTACGCAGAACTTTTAGAAGATCCTTCTGAGAGCAGAAAAAAAGAGATGGCATACATGGTGGCGGCAGCGACGCAGACCTTGGAGCAGTATCGCTGTGGGGTTATGCTGCGCCAGTTTGAGCCGGCGGATGTTCCGGCATTGTATGTGGCGGGAGCGGATGGATTTCTCGACAGTGTGTTTCTGGACAGTGGGTCTTCGGGATTTCTGGAAGGGTTTGACTTCGGCGATGCCGGAGGGTATGGAAACAAGCTGTATCTGAATGCGGCCAATTCTCTGATTCAGCAATTGGCGCAGGTACAGGAGCCGGAGATGATGGAGGATATGGTAGAGGTATTGTACATCCATGCCATGCTTGCCGGACATTATACTCTTTCCAAGCGGGAAATGGAGATTTTGAATACAGGACTGATAAAACTGATGGAATACGGATTGGGGGGTGGAATATGATTCTGGAATCTTTGAAGAGAAATCACGTGAAGGATGATAAACTGTGGGATTTGGTCAATCGTGCAAATGACCTGACGCGGGGAGATTATGACAGCTGGGATAACAATGCTCCCGTATTGGTACCGTTGCTGGAGCGGATCCTGGTCTTAGCCAGAGAGCGGGAAGAGTGGCAGGTTTACTTTTTCGATATGGCGAAACTTTTCTGGTATGTCCGGCGTTCGACGGTGAACAATATTTCGCTTGCCTTTAAGGTCTCTGAGATGTTTCACCATGATTTTGAGCAGCGTGTGGGGGAGAATGTCGGAGCTTTTGCAAAAGAATGGAGAGTTGACATTGCAGCGCAAATCCTTAGTTTTTATTGTGAGTATCCCCAGATTGATGATGGAAAGATTGCGCGTATGTTGGAAATCTTTCGCGAGTGTGAGGCGCGCTATGGCGGCGACTGGAATTACGGGGCTTATACGGCAGTCATGGATCTGGCGCTCTTTAACAGGGACAGGGAGCTTGCCGAGGAGGCGGCAGGCAAACTGAAAAGGACGATGTATGCCGATCATTGCTATTGTTATGTCTGCACCTATGCCAGACCGATGATAGGCTATCATATTCTGCGGGGGGAATCTGAGGAAGCCGCGGAAATTGTCTCGCGGGTATGCAAAAAAGCAATCCCCGCCAAATACCGCTGGTGTTTTGATATGTGTCAGCAGGCAAATGAGGAGGACATGAAAGATATTACACTGATGCATTGCCTGAATCAGGCGGCGTGTGAGCAGTTTGCCGGATTCTTTGAGGACTGGCAGGCATTTTACCGGCAGCCGAAACAGGGAGAAGTAGATGATACGTTTAACGTCTTTTTTCATGCGCTGGCGGGGGATTGGTCAAGGCAGGAAGAGCGGCTCCTGCTGGCGGAGCAGGATGACCTGGGGCGAAGGGAGCGGGAAGATGTGCCGCTGGATAGCCTGTATTGGTCGCTGTGCTGGTATGGTTATTTTCAAATGCTGGATGAAAGAGGGCAAGGAAGCGTGAATCTGGCGCTGGGCGAACAGGCAAAAGAGGGCAGGCGCGCGTGGACCTGCCGGGAGGCGGCAGAGTATTTTGGCCATCAGGCGGATTTGCTGGGAGAGCAGATGGACAGATCGCGTGCGAGGTTCGATTATGAAGGTATGAAAGCATGTTATGAGGAATGTCTGAAATACAGGAAAACTGGGGATTGACAGAATGTGGTTCTTGTGAGATAGTAAGCAGAAAAGGGAGTGCAGGAGGCATCTATGACAACGATAGATAAAATCAGGGAATGGAAACGGGAGCGAAATGCCGTAATTCTGGCGCATTATTACGTAGATGACGAGGTACAGGCGATTGCCGATTATGTCGGGGATTCCTTCTACTTGAGTAAAATAGCGGCAAAAGAGGAGGCAGAAACGATCCTGTTCTGCGGCGTGTCCTTTATGGGTGAGAGCGCTAAGATTTTAAGTCCCCAAAAGACAGTAATTATGCCGGACATGCAGGCGGACTGCCCGATGGCGCATATGGCGGATATCGAAAAGATTCAGGAAATGCGGGAAAAATATGAGGATCTTGCCGTCGTATGTTATATTAATTCCACGGCGGAGTTAAAGATGTATTCCGACGTATGCGTGACGTCCTCGAATGCACTGAAGATTGTGAAAGCGTTGCCGAATCAACATATTTATTTTATTCCGGATGAAAATCTGGGACGGTATATAGCGTCTCAGGTGTCGGAGAAAACATTTATTTTCAACGACGGTTTTTGCCATGTACATAAGGAGATTGCTGCAAAGCAGGTGACGGCGGCAAAAGAGGCGCATCCCCATGCGCAGATTCTGGTACATCCGGAATGCACGCCGGATGTGACGGCGATGGCGGATTATATCGGAAGTACATCGGGAATTATTGATTTTGCGACGGCAAGCGAGGAGCAGGAATTTATTATCTGTACGGAGATGGGCGTCCTGTACGAATTGCAGCAGAAGAATCCGCACAAGCGTTTTTATTCGGCCGGACATCATCAGTTCTGTCCGAACATGAAACGCATTACCCTTGAGAAGGTGGCGGATGCACTGGAACATATGACAAATACGGTCGAGATGGAAGAAACTATGCGGATTCGCGCCAATAAGCCGTTGGAGCGTATGCTGGAATTAGGTTCCTGAGCATTGGCCGGCGTATGATCCGGGGGAGGATATGCTTTTATCCCACAGCCCTGTATAGGGATAGACGTGGTGAAATCCACAGTATGCGGCGAAGGCAAAATAAGCGCCGCCAAATAAGAGGAACAGAATCAGGACGCGGCGGTAAGTCAGGAAGGACTTTTCGCCGTGTCTTTTTTCGTCCGCATAAGAGGAGACGATTTCCGGGATGGCAATCAGGGAGAAGGCAAAGGGATAGATGGCAAACCGTTCCAGAATAAAATGTCTGGTGATAAACAAGCTGATAATCAACTGGTAAACAGCGCTGTTGACACAGATAGCGCGTAACAGGGTATCGGTGATTCTGTTTCGAAACAGGTAAATGAGCAGGCAGTACAAAGCAGGGAACAGCACATAGAAAACATTGTTTGCATGCCAGAAAAAGCTGCCCTGGTAACCGGCATATTTTGCAGGGAGAAAAGGTTTCAAAATATCAAACAACGGGTCAAAAAACAGATAGACCGATGTTGTGAGTGAAATCAGAAACAGCAAAAACGGTTTGCTGTGTTTTTGGGGCAGCAGGAAATACAGGGGATATAAAAAGAGCAGCGAATTATGAAAAAGGCCGCCGATCAAAAGAAACATGGTGAACGGCAGAAGTTTTCGTTTTCTCAGGCTGGGATAGGCCAGCAGGAAAAAAGCAGTGGCAATGGACTGCCGGATTAAGTTCATATTGCAGGCAAGAAACTGTAAAGTGATATAGAGATAAACACTGAGCCAGGGCATTTTGGAATAGCGGTAGAAAACATACATTGCCACAGCCAGCAGGAAAATGTTGATAACCAGCAGAAATCCCTGATAGGGACACCCGAACATACCGATTGCTTTACAGGTCAGGAAAAATAAAGGTTCGCCAGCATACAGACGCAGGATTTCACCAAATGACATCTGGTTTGCCAGCTCATAAATATTGCGGTAGGAAAAATAGTCAAAACCGATGGCGTAGCGGCAGGAGCTTACAAAGACGAGGAGCAGGAAGGATAGGGTCAGGCAGATGGCGGTATTTCGGCTGCCGTCGTTTTTCTTTGTCAGTACATAGCCCAATCCGGCAGGAAGGAAAATCGTCAGATAGTAAATAGTCATGGCAGGTTCCTCCGTTAGAAATTTAAACAGTTCAGCCCCGCCATTTGCAAAGTTGCTCTTTGGCGATGGCTGAACCGTAGTCAAACAGATACTATAACAGATGCGTGTTGTCATGGCTTTTGCCATGAAGTTGTCAGTTGTTATTCGGTAGCGGACGTTTTGCTCACTACGAAGGTTGGCGTTACATTAAAGGTTCCATTGTCGGAGACGTTCTGTCCCAGGGCGCCGACAACGTATAAGGCGCCTTCCTGATTGGCATTGAGGATGAGGACATTCATATTTTGCGTCTGGTTTGCCTTCAGCCATCTTGCCTGTGACAGGCTGGTTGGCATCTCATTTTTGTTCTCTTCCTGTTTCAGACCGATGGCAATCTGGTTATCAGCGACCGTGCCGTTATCGCTCCATTCCACATGATTCAGTTTGCTTAAATCAACTCTGGTGTAGGACACGTCCACCCGTACAGGGATGTTGGAGTTGTTTTTCATCTGAATTCGCGGAGAAATAACTTTGTTCTGGGTGGCCAGGCTGTTGCTGATATTGAAGGGAACAAATGTCGGCATGGTGACAGAGAGAATCGTCGGCTCTATCGTACCTACCATTTCGATTTGTCCGGAGCCTCCGACCGGAATATCTCTGCTGGAACCTGTATCGGCAGCGTAGGAAACGGTGGAAAAGAGCAGGGCAGTTATCAATACGAGCTGTAAAAATAATGTTTTTTTCTTCATAAAATACCTCCTGTTTTCATCTGTTATAGTATGATACTATCAATTTTGCTTACCGTATAAATCTGTTATGTTCCCTTGTTATGGCATGATTCAAATTGGTTTTTATGTATTTAGTTCTGTACCGTGATGGTAATCTGCGCCCCGGTTTGACCAATGTACTCCCCGTTTGTTTCATCGTATGCCTGAAAATAGGCGGTCGCATCATAAGTTCCCTTTTCCAGGACCTTGTCTAATGCGACAGACTCAATGTAGGTGCCGGGTTTTAAATAATTTGAGGCGTAGACTTCTTCCTCTGTGCCATCAATGGTAATGCGGACTTTGAGGAGTTTGGCATTGTTGCCCGGATTTTCGATGAGCAGATTCCCCTTGGAAGTGCCGTTGAGGAAAACCGGAGAGGTATTGATGGAAAATGCAATCATGCTGCGGTCCAAAGCGTCCTGCAGTTCTTTCCGCCGTTTTTCCACGTCGACGCCCGGCAGAATTCCTACAGTGGCATTGTCATCGTATTGCAGGTTTCGGTTTTCTTTTTTGGAAAATAAAAAGTAACAGATTAGCACAGTGAGCGCGATCAGCAGGATGATGCCTGCGACGATTAAGAATTGTTTTTTTCGTTTGCTCATAAAAAGATTCCCCCTTTTTCGTTTTTTGACGTTATAGTCATTATATGTCGAAAAAGAGGGAAAAATCAAGATTAATTATGCGACAAATTGTGATAATATTCGACAATTTCAGACAACTTAAACAGATCTTAATCAATTGAATCTATATCAGAATCTGTTTTACGTATCCGTTTCTGAAGTGTACGTGCCAGATAGACAAAGGGCGTATCGGCAAGACTGGTCACAATAAAGATAAGATAGCTTGAACAGGCGATGGAAATCAGCGTCTGTGTATCGTGTGTACCGAGGAATGCACCCCAGGTAAACAGTATGGTGTTCAATAGCTGGGAGATTAAGGTAGAGCCATTGTTTCTAAGCCAAAGGAATTTATGGGAATCCTGAAACCTGCGGCTGGTAAATGCCCACCATTTATGGTATGCCCAGACGTCAAACAACTGAACAATCGCATAAACGGCAATACCTACAGCCATCAGCCGCGGCGTATTGGAAAATACTGTACGGATACTTGGCATTGCAAAGTCATTTTCATTCGGGATATAAAGCATCCAGGACTGGCTGAGTAAGATAAAGCACACGGAGGTGGCAATGCCAAGCCACACAGCAGTCTGCGCGGCTTTTTTGTCGTACAGCTCACTGAGGATATCGGTTACAAGGAAGGTGGAGGCGAAAAGGATATTTCCCAGCGTCATTTCCATACCGAATGCATTGACGACAATCAGTACCTCGATGTTTGCTGCAATTGTGGCGATAACGCTCCACAGATAAAGTCCCCGTCTGCGGAATAGTGCAAACAATATCAGCACGACAGAGTAAGTAATAATAAGGGATACGATTAAAAGTATTTCATTCTGCATGTTCTACGACGCCTCCTACGCCAAAAGCCGTGTTCTCCAGTAAAATATCTACCCGGCTGTCTTCTTTGTATTTTGGATAAAGTTTTTCTATAAACAGGGCAATGACCCGGGGATCAGGTTTGATGGGTCTTAAATTTTCCTGCATGATATTGACGCAGACGCGCTCGAAATTGGAAAGTCCAATTCGGATATCCTGTTCCATGCTCTCGTCAGTCTGTCCGGGGATGCCAAACAGCAGACAGACTTCGTCAAAGTATTCGGCTATCTCCTGCGGATTGTCGGTGTCAATGCCTTTATCGAGGTAACTTTCCCGAAACAGGGCGTCAAAGGTTTCCACGCCTGTCTTGATTTTTAATTCGATTCCGCAGGCGCGAAAGCGTTTGCGAAAATCAGCGATTGCATCACGGTGTTTCCAGTGGCACTCGAAATGTACCTGATTTATGCGGTACATTTCGCATACTTTTTCGATGAGCGAGAGTGTGGGTTCGTCCAGGTCCACAAAACTGCCGGAGTTAATAACCTCCAGCTTATGGTAAATTCCGGTGACTTTTAGGAGTTGTTCTCGATTGAGGTTGAAATTTGCTGTTTTGTCTGCCGAAGAGTCCAGATGGTAGTCGCAGAAACGGCAGCGCCGCCAACTGCATCCCTGCCCACGGAGCATGACGATTTCTCTGGGATTTTTCTCATGAATGACGGCGTAACGATTTGGGTTAAAATTTTCCATTGCGTTCCTTTCCGACAGCCCATAAACAAAAAGAACGGCATACTCCGGCACGCAGGCACGGAAAATAACCGTTTCTCAAATCCCTAGTTTTGTTTAGAGACAGGATGGTCACGAACTGTCTTATATAGTTTAAATGTATGCGGACGTATCCGCGCTGCATTATTATACAATGAATGACAAAGGATTGCAAGGAGAAATTTGCTGTGTTATAATTTGGGGAACACAAATGCAGGGAGAACGTATATGATAGATAAAGTCGGCAGGCAAACGTATTATGATCATGAAAAAGCCAATCAGATAAAGAGAAAAAACGTAGATTCTTCGGAATTTTACCTGAATCTGGATAAGCAGGGCGTCATCTATGAGCGGAGCGAAGAAAAAAAGAAGAGCTCTAAAGTAGAATCCAAACAGGAGACGTCCAAAACATCCGGAGAGAAAATGTCCTCCGGTGTGAAGGTGGAGCTTTCCCGACAGGGGAAGGAGCGGGCAGAGCGCGAGAAGACGCGTAGTGATTTTTCTGTACAGCTGCGTAAGTTTGCGGAGCAGGCAGTCATATTTTTGAAATCTTTGTGGGATAAGATCTGGAATGAGCCAGAGAAGGAGGAGGCACAGTTCCCGGAAATTCTCGAAGAGCACATGGTGCAGGCAGAAGAAGACAGCGGGCAATATCTGCTGCCCGTGGTGGAGGAAAGCATTGTGCCTCCCGTTTATTCAAAGGATGAAATACGTGCTATTTTCCGCAGGGGAGACCGCAAAGAGATTGAGAATTTCCTGTCGGAAAACGGGCGGCGGCATCTTGTGAAAAACTCAGACTTGCTGACGCAGTATGATAAAACGGGCGCGATTGTGGGAATCAATCGTGCCGATAAGGAGATTATTCTGCACGGGGATAAACGTCAAATAAAGCTCTAGTTCACACACTTGAGAATGGAATATGAAGCATGAAAGAAAGGAATTATAGATGATGAAAATTGAGCAGTATTGCGTAGGAGCGGTACAGACGAATTGTTATTTTGCAATCAACGACGAGACGCAGGAAATGATGATCATTGACCCGGGAGATTCGGCGTCATTTCTGGCAGACAAAATCAGACAGGAAAACTTAAAACCGCAGGCGGTACTTCTGACGCATGGACATTTCGACCATGCGATGGCGGCGGAGGAGCTTGCAGGCATGTTTGATATTCAGATTTATGCGCATGAAAAGGAAAAAGACACGCTGGCACAGCCCAGGCTGAATGTATCCGGCATGATCGGACACGGAGATGTATACCATGCAGATGTTTTCGTAAAAGACGGTGAAGTTCTTACCCTTGCGGGGATGGAAGTGAAGGTACTGTATACCCCAGGGCATACGGAGGGCGGCTGCTGTTACTATATAGAAAAGGAAAAGGCATTGTTCAGCGGGGATACGCTGTTCTGCCAGTCCGTAGGAAGAACGGATTTTCCGCGGGGGAGCATGTCGGAGCTTGTGCGTTCCATTAAGGAAAAATTACTTCCGCTGCCGGATGATGTCAAAGTCTATCCAGGGCATATGGGAACTACGACGATTGGCATGGAACGTATGGGAAATCCGTTTATTTAGAGGAGCAGACATGATAACCGTTTGTTTGAATGAGGCAAATTTTGAATACGATATCCATTCTCTGGTGAAAGCGTTCTACCCAGGGGAGGATGTGAAAGTTTCTGCAGATTTTGAGAAAATTTATGAACTGGAACAGGAGCAGGAGCCGTTGTTTCGTTTGCAGGTATCTTATTATGGGCGAACAGAGACGGACGGCAAAGATAAGGTATGCAGCAGGGAAGAGACGGAAGAGGACTGCGCAGATAAAATTGTGTTTCGTATGTTGCGCGAGTCCGCGGAGGATACAGCAAAAACCTGGGCGGATTTTTTGAACCGTGCGGATACGAAAAATCGCCTCAAACAGTGCTTATACCGGATGTTGTCGAAACATACGGGTAAGGAGCTGCCCTGGGGGACGCTTACCGGAATCCGCCCTACAAAAATTGCCATGTCCATGCTGGAGCAGGGCAAGACGGATACGGAAATCAGGGACTTCATGGAAGAAAATTATCTGGCGTCGAGGCAGAAAATTGATTTGAGCATAGAGATTGCAGAGCGTGAACGCAAGCTGCTAAATAAGATTGACTACAGGGACGGATACAGCCTCTATGTGGGGATTCCATTCTGCCCGAGCATTTGTTCCTACTGTTCCTTTTCCTCTTCGCCGATCGGGGCCTGGGAGGATCAGGTGGAGGCTTACCTGGACGCGCTGGAGCAGGAGATTGCGTTTACCGCCCAGGCGTGCAGCCAGAAGAAATTGAATACGGTTTATATTGGCGGCGGAACGCCAACGACTTTGACGCCGAAACAGCTGGACAGGCTGCTTTCGAAAATAGAGGACAGCTTTGATTTTTCCAATCTGCTGGAATACACGGTGGAGGCCGGAAGGCCCGACAGCATTACGAGGGAGAAACTCTGTGTGCTGCGAAAGCACGGGATTTCTCGCATTTCCATCAATCCGCAGACAATGAAACAGGAGACATTGGACGTCATTGGGCGCCGCCATACCGTAGCGCAGACAATAGAGAGTTTTCAACTTGCCAGAGAGCTGGGATTTGACAACATCAATATGGATTTGATTGTGGGGCTGCCTGGAGAGAATCTTGACGACGCCCGGCATACGATGGAAGAGATAAGTAAATTGTCTCCTGACAATCTGACGGTTCATTCCCTTGCCATCAAGCGCGCGGCGAAATTTGCCATGTTCCCGGAGGATTATGCGGGAATGAAGATGGAGAACAACTGGGAAATTATAGAGCTGACCGCAAAATATGCCAGGGAACTGGGGCTTTTGCCATATTACCTGTATCGACAAAAAAACATGGCGGGTAATTTTGAAAATGTAGGCTATGCCGCGCAGGGCAAAGCCGGACTCTACAACATTCTGATTATGGAGGAGAAACAGACCATCCTGGCCTTGGGCGCTGGCAGCATCTCGAAGTGCGTCGCCCCGGGGCGAAAGATTGTGCGATGCGAGAATGTGAAAGATGTTGCGCAGTATATCGCGCGGGTAGATGAGATGATTGAGAGAAAAAGACAGCTTTTTGAGGATTGGATTTGATTTACAGAGCCGGGAACCATTTTTGGGGATTCCCGGCTCATGAATTTTTTATTCCTGATCATCTTTCTTATTTTCATTTCGGATCAATGCCTGATAAATGGACATTGCGCAAATGGATGCCAGTACACCTATCGGTACCGAATCCAGGTTAATACCGTTCATATTGCAGATTACATTGATTACCATTAATATAATCAGTACCACTGCTGTTACAGCAGCGCCTTTTAAAAAATGTTTCATAATTTTCTGTCTCCTTCCCAAACAAATATGTATTTTCTGCGGAATAGTGTATCAGAGAAAAGAACAGTTCTATCAAAACAGTCATAAAATGCCTTAATTCATAAATAAGTGCGTTCTTTTTTCTACAAATCCTGCAGTTATTCATCATTTTTGCAGAGCAATGCTTGATACAAAGAATCACATACAGTATAATCAGGACGTAAATCTTGAAAGGAGAAAATTTTGAAATGCTGCTGTCTTTTTTTCAGCTTTCTCTTGCCGTTCGTAATGTGTGGCCGAAACGCATGAGTTTAAAAGCGTTTATCGTGCTTTATATTCTATTGTTACTTGCCGGAATGCCCGTAACGCTCTTGGGCTGTATACCATACGGTCTGTTCGGTATTTTGGTGGCAGTTTGTATATATGGACTGGTTATCTGCCGGGATACCGCATCTCAGAATGTTTGTATGGGCATGATTGGATTTGTGCTTGCCGTTGTGACCGATAGTATGCTGTCAATTATTTTGGATATGCTGGTACCGCCGGTTTTATTAAACCAGCAGCATGTTTCTTTCGGCGTCAGTCTGATTCGCATGGCGCTGTTTTATTTTATTACGTTGCTTTGCGGCAGGCTGTTTCGAAAATTGTTATTGTCAGGCAAAGGTGTTTTACGCCTTCCGCAGACATGGTATTTGGTGGATGCCGCTTTACTGCTCCTTATCACCATTTATCTGTTCGATAATGTGATTCCGGGACAAGATGGCTCTATCGGAAAAATGATATATAATAATGTCTTACATATTTCAGGTTATCTGCTTGTGATGCTGTTTTTGATCCTTGCGATGCGCCGTTTTTGGCTGGAACAGATACAGACAGAGGCAAAGCAGAAAGCTTTGCGGGATTTACAGGATTATACATCCAATCTGGAAGTCATGTATAACGGTCTGCGCTCTTTTAAGCATGATTACATTAACATTTTGCTTTCCATATCCGGCTATATTGAAAATGGCGATGTGGACGAATTAAAGAACTATTTTGATAATAAAATCTTCCCGACGAAGAATCTGATTGACCAGGGTGATTATAAGCTGAATCAGCTTGGGAACATCCGTGTGCTGGAAATCAAAAGTCTGCTCTGTGCAAAAATGATATACGCCCATGAGTCAGGGATTGATGTCACGATTGATATTCCCGACAGAGTGGAGAGTTTTTTGATAGATACCGTAGACCTTGCCAGAATACTGGGAATTTTTTTAGATAACGCGATAGAAGCCGCGTTAGAGACAGAACTGCCGCAAATGGGATTAAATATCATTCAGAATGAGGCTGGTGTGTCAATCATCATCAGCAATCGCTTTCGGGATGATGGTACTTCACTGCATATGTTGAAACAAAAAGGCTTTAGTACAAAGACCGGACATCAGGGAATCGGGCTTTCCAATGCTCACAGAATTATCAGTTCCTATGATAATGTATTGCTGGAAACAACAATGCAATGCGGTTGTTTTACGCAGCATATGGAACTTGCTGCCAGAAAGGAGTGACATTGTATGCTGAACATCTTTGTATGCGAAGATAATACCATTCAGCGGCAAACGATCGTGCAAATCATCCAAAATACCGTGCTGATAGAAGAACTGGATATGCAGCTTGTGTTAGAGGCAGGAGATCCTTATGTGTTGTTGGAGAAAGTCAGGGCCAGCCAAAACACAGGCATTTACTTCCTTGATATTGATTTAAACAGCGACATGAACGGAATGAAACTGGCACAACAGATCAGATTGTTTGATCCCCGTGGTTTTATCATATTCATAACCGCACATTCGGAACTAAGCTATATGACCTTTCAGTACCGGGTGGAGGCAATGGACTTCGTATTAAAAGACAACCCTGCCGAGGCAAAGGTAAAAATCAGAGAATGCCTGTTACATGCAATGGAGCGCTACACGCTCCAGACCAACAGGACACATAAGGTTTATACTGCTCAGATCGGCGGACGAAAAATCAGCGTAGATTATGATGATATTTTGTTTTTTGAAACCTCCGGTAATATCCATAAAGTCATTCTACATGCGAAAGACCGCCAAATTGAATTTTCCAGTACCCTGAAAGAACTGACAGATAGATTAGACGATAACTTTGTGCGCTGCCATCGGTCATTTCTGGTAAATAAAAATAACATAAAAGAAGTAGACGTTAAAAAGCGGATCATCTGTTTTACCAACGGAGAAACCTGCCAGATGTCCACGCGCATGATGAAAGGACTCTGAACAAAAAGTTTTGCCACCGTTTTCCTGGATTTTCTGTGTTTGACTTGACAAATTAGTTTATTGAGAGTAAACTGACATTAGTTCATTAACAATAAACTAAGAGGTGATATCATGATAGATACAAATTTAGGAGTTGTGGAAGCCCGTTTTGCAGACCTTATCTGGCAGCACGAGCCGATTCATTCCCGGGAACTGGCGCAAGTCTGCGCCCGGGAATTAAACTGGAAACGCCCCACCACATATAATGTCCTTCGGAAACTCTGTGAAAAGGGAATTTTCCAGAATGACCAGGGTATCGTTTCCTCAAAAATCAGCCGGCAGGATTTCTATGGCATACAGGGGGAACATTTTGTGGCGCAGGCCTTTGATGGCTCGCTGCCGGCATTTGTCGCTGCGTTTACGACACGGAAAAAATTATCCGAGGCAGAGATTCAGGAATTGATGGATATTATTCAGGATGGGAGGTAAGATATGGGATTTTGTTATGAGGCATTAACAATTCTGTTTCAGTTAAGCGTCACAGGAAGCATTGCCATTTTAGCGGTCTTAATGCTCCGTCTTCTGCTGTGCAAAGCTCCGAGGCAGTTCTCCTATTTGCTTTGGGGAATTGCGCTTTTCCGCCTGTTGTGCCCGGTTTCTCTCCCCTCTTCCATCTCCTTCTGGAATCTGGCAAATTTCGTAGAGAAGGATTTTATGCCAATCGCAGAACAGCGTGTGAATTTTACGGAGCCAACTTTTGAGGAAGAGGAAAATAAGAATGTAATTACAAATAAGAATGTTGCGATAGAATCTGTTTCCGGGAAAGACGAAAGGGTTCTTCCGGTACAGGCCCAGAATACCGGACGGATTGTGGATGCAAAGGAATCCTTTAAGGCAGCGTTTGCGTTTATTTTGTTCGCAGTTTGGCTGCTGGGAGCTGTGGGTCTGGCTGGTTACGGTATGTTGTCCGCCCAGCGGCTGAGAGGTCAGCTAAGATGTTCTTTGCATATCCGGGACAATATTTATCTGGCGGATGGTATCGCAACGCCCTTTGTTTTTGGTTTGCTGCGCCCGAAGATTTATCTGCCTTCCTGTCTTGGGGAACAGGAACGGGATTATATTATTCTCCACGAACAATACCATATTTTTCGCAGGGATTACCTGTTCCGGGTTCTGGCATTTGCCGCTTTGTGTTTGCATTGGTTCAATCCGCTTGTGTGGCAGGCTTTTGCGTTGTCGGGGAAAGATATGGAGATGAGCTGTGATGAGGCGGTAATGAAAAAGATTGGGCGCGATATTCGCTTTGAATACGCGCAGTCTTTGCTTTCTTTTGCAGTTGGAGGAAAAAGAATGGCAGGGATTTCCATGTCGTTTGGGGAGGACGATACCAAAAGCCGTATCAAAAATGTGCTCAATTATAAAAAACCTGGTATTATAATTGTGGTAATTGCTGCGCTTGCCTGTGCGCTTACGGCAGTGTGTTTGATCACGAATCCGAATGTTTCCGTTTCAAAAAATAATTCGTCTTCATCCGGCTCGGTATTGCCAAACATCATTTTCGGGGACAAAGAGAATATTTTTCAATTCGGCTATCAGCAGATAACACCGGAAGAGGAAAAGGTGATGAAAGAGGAAATTAAGAAATCTAATGATTCCGGTTATCCAGAGGAATTTGATGTTTCCTGTTGTAATTTTTTTAATCTGAAGAAGGTGGTCTCGAAACAGGACGGGATGCAAACGGCAACATATTATGGCTGGTCGTATTATGCGGAATACAAGTATGGGGAGGGCGGTTTGGAAAAGGTTAGCGGCTCCCATACGCCGGAGGCGTTGACGTTTCGGATAGATGAGAATGGATATCATCTGGAGGAATACTGGATTCCAGGGGATGGAGACGACTATTATACGGATATCCAGAAGAAATTTCCCGGGGATATTGTGAAAGATGCGATGGACGGAGAGAAATTTGTACTGGAACAGATAAGGGATTGTTATGCGCAGGCAATTTCTTATGGAAATGTTGACACGGATCCAATCATTGAGCGTTTTATAGAGGAAATTTGCTCTGGAATGCCAGAGCAAAGCTCGAACCCGCAGGATTATCTAGAGGCCCATGATTGGGAATGCCGGGAGTTAAGTTTTTATGACAGTTATACGGTCAGTTATTGTGTCAGTCGTTTTGAGGCGGGAATGGAAACCGGACTGGAAGGGCAGGTCATGGCAAGGATATTGGAAGAACTTTTGGGGACGAAAGGAAAACTTTCTTTCAATGCAGGGCAGGCGTCCAATGGACAGGAGTGGTATGATTCCCTGAAAAAGGATGCGCCTGAGATTCTTAAGGATTATATCGCGCAGGAAAAGGAACCTGCGGTGACGGAACTTGGGATCCCGGTGTGTCTGCCGGAAAACTCAAGCTGGATTCAGAATCCGGTATGGAAACAATCAGATGAACACCGTCTTGAAATACAGTATTATGATTCGATACTGGAAGGGCAGTGTACACTCTGGGTGGTCAAAGACGAAAACCTGGATTTGCCTGAGTCCGGAGAACAGGATTGGAAAGAAGAAACGTGGGGAGGAACGACAGGTTCTGGAAAGATGGTAAATGTGAACGTGAAATATAATCAAACCCAGGTGCTTGCGGAATGGGAATATCAGAATTATCGGTTTGCCATTTTGGGGGAAGTTCCGGCAGGGCAGCCTGATGCAGTTATATCTCCGGTACCCAAGACAGCTTTAAATGTGATAATGGGTCTGGACTAACTAATAGCGGAGAAGATTTGTTTTCTATCATACAGTAATAACATTTTCTGAAAATTTGTCCGATATTAATATATAAGCAGTCAAAACAACATTAGTTTGTATAGAAATGGATTTCAGGATAGTTTCAGGGAGGAAGACTATGGCGATGGAGATTACAAGCGATTATATCAGTCATACGATACAGAGTATGGCAAAAGATAACACAAAAGCGGCAAACCGAACGAAGGCGGCAGACAGTATCGGCAAAGATATCGGGCAGACAGCAAAAGAAATGGAAAAAGGCCGGACAGGTCATGCGAATAAGGCGGACTTGGCAGCTGTTTATACCAGCAGCGTCCGCAATCAGTCACAGAGGCTTGCGGATTATGCCCGCGAACTGGCAAAGCTTGCCCCCAGCGTACAGGTGAAGGTTGGGACTACATTCTCATCCGACAGGAGCGGGAAGACGTTGACGATAAATCCCGGTCTTCTGAATAAGATGATGCATGACCCGAAACAGGCGCAGGATACCAAAGAAATGATAAAGGGCGTGGAATTTATCACAAAATTTGTGGATGGTCTTTATAAATCCACCGGCAAAGTTCTGCTCTACCGGCACAGCTATATCGACGCAGATGGCAAGTACCGCTGTTTTTCCCGCGTCAAAGACGTCAGGAGTGAGAAGATGAGTGCGACGCTCCGCAAACAGAGGCAGAAAAATTCACAGAATCTGATTGCCAAAACAAAGGCAAACGCTGTGAAAAAGAGGAAACAGGTACAGAACCTGCAGGCAAGAAGAAAGGCCGGGGCTGGTGCGAATGTGAACATACGGTTGTAGAGAAATTCATGGACATAAAATAATAGACAGAAAGTGCAGGAAATAAACGAGGAAGGGAACGGATAAACCGTATTTCAGCCTCGTTTTTCTTGACTTTTTTCCCATACAAAAATATAATAGATTAGACTTAGTGTGGCAAACGTCGTGTTTGCCGTGCCTGCAGGAAAACGGAGGAGAAATTATGGCATTGGCGAAAAAGCCGGTAAACGGCATGAAAGATATTTTACCGGAGGAGATGCAGATTCGGGATTATGTGATGAACGTGATAAAGGAGACCTACCGCAGTTTTGGTTTTACTCCTATTGAGACGCCCTGCATGGAGAATATTGCAAATCTCTCCAACAAACAGGGTGGAGAAAATGAAAAACTGATTTTTAAGGTATTAAAACGCGGGGAAAAACTCAAGCTGGAGACAGCGCAGGAGGAAAATGACGTGGTGGATTATGGGATGCGTTACGATTTGACAGTACCGTTGGCTCGTTTCTATTCCAATAATGCCAACAACCTTCCATCTCCTTTTAAGGCGCTGCAGATGGGAAATGTCTGGCGTGCGGACCGCCCGCAGAGAGGCAGATACCGCCAGTTTATGCAGTGTGATATTGACATTTTAGGAGAGCCGAGTAACCTGGCAGAAATTGAATTGATTCTTGCAACGACGACGACGCTTGGCAGGCTGGGATTCAAAAATTTCCAGATTCGTATCAATGAACGTCGAATTTTGAAAGCGATGGCAGCATACAGCGGATTTGCAGAAGAATCTTACGATACGGTCTTTATCATACTGGATAAGATGGACAAGATTGGTCTTGACGGCGTGGCAGAGGAGCTTGCCAAAAGCGGATTTGCGAAAGAATCTATTGAGAAATATCTGGCATTGTTCCAGAATATGGAAGGGAAAGAAGAAGTTGCGGACGGCGTTGATTATCTGACAGGTGAACTGGGAGAGTATCTTGACGCTGCTGTGGCGGACAGCCTGAGGGAGATTGCGGCAAGCGTCAATGCCACGAAAGAGGCGGATTTTGCGCTGGTATTTGATCCTACGCTGGTGCGCGGAATGTCTTATTATACCGGTACGATTTTTGAGATTGCCATGCCGGAATTTGGCGGTAGCTGCGGCGGAGGCGGACGGTACGATGAGATGATAGGCAAGTTCACGGGGAACAACGTTCCCGCCTGCGGATTCTCGATTGGATTTGAGCGTATTATCTTGTTGCTCATGGAGCAGGGATTTCAGGTGCCGGGGCAGTCAGAGAAGATTGCTTTCCTCATCGAGAAGAATTATCCGGGCGAAAAACTGGCGGAGGTTATTGCCGAGGCACAGAAGGAGCGGGCAAATGGAAAGCAGGTGCTTGTGGCAAGGATGAATAAGAACAAGAAATTCCAGAAAGAAAAACTGGGTGCGGAAGGATATACGCAATTCAAAGAGTTTTTTAATAAATAATGAAAGCAAAGAGTTAGTTATGAGACAGAGATTGTGATAAATGGTACAAATGGTAAGGAGGAAAATCATGGCAGAGTCAATGAAAGGGCTGCGTAGAAGCCACAGGTGTACGGAGGTCTCCAATGCAAATATTGGAGAAACTGTCACCGTCATGGGTTGGGTGCAGAAAAGAAGGAATCTTGGAAGTTTGATTTTTATAGATTTGAGGGATCGTTCCGGCATTCTTCAGATTGTATTTGATGAACCGAAAGTGGGAAACGAGGGTTTTGCGAAGGCGGGAACCTTGCGGAGTGAATTTGTGGTGGCAGTCACCGGAACTGTAGAAAAGAGAACTGCGGCGGTCAATGAAAATTTAAAGACCGGAGATATTGAGGTGATTGCAACAGATATCCGTATCCTGTCAGAATCTGAGACGCCGCCATTTCCAATTGAGGAGGATTCCCAGACGAAGGAGGACTTGCGTTTGCGTTACCGTTATCTGGATTTGCGCAGACCGGATATCCAGAGGAATCTCATGATGAAAAGCAGGGTGGCAATGCTTTTGCGTAATTTTATGGAAAAAGAGGGATTTCTGGAAATTGAGACTCCGATCCTTACGAAATCTACGCCCGAGGGTGCGAGAGACTACCTTGTACCGAGCCGTGTGCATCCGGGAAATTTCTACGCGCTGCCGCAGTCGCCGCAGTTGTTTAAGCAGCTTTTGATGTGTGCGGGATATGACCGCTATTTTCAGATTGCGCGTTGTTTCCGGGATGAGGATTTGCGCGCAGACCGTCAGCCGGAATTCACGCAGGCGGATATGGAGCTGTCTTTCGTGGATGTGGATGACGTGATTGATGTCAATGAACGTCTGCTTCAATATGTATTTCAGGAGGCCATCGGTATTGATGTGCAGCTGCCGATTCCACGGATGAGCTGGCAGGAGGCGATGGACCGTTTTGGCTCGGACAAGCCGGACAACCGTTTCGGCATGGAGCTTGTGAACGTTTCAGACGTTGTGGAAGGATGCGGATTTAGCGTATTTACCGGAGCGTTGGAGCAGGGCGGTTCTGTCCGCGGTATCAACGCTAAGGGTCAGGGAACCATGCCGCGCAAAAAGATAGATAAACTGGTGGAATTTGCCAAAGGCTACGGCGCCAAAGGCCTTGCCTATCTTGCTGTGAATGAGGATGGAACCTACAAGTCTTCCTTTGCAAAATTTATGACGGAAGAGGAATTAAAAGCTCTGGTGGAGAAGATGCAGGGAGAGCCGGGAGATTTGCTTTTGTTTGCAGCGGATCGGAATAAGGTTGTCTGGGATGTACTGGGTGCGCTGCGTTTGGAGTTGGCGCGGCAGCTTGAGCTGATAGATAAGAATCAGTATAATTTCCTGTGGATTACGGAATTTCCGTTACTGGAGTGGTCGGATGAGGAAAATCGTTTTATGGCGATGCATCATCCTTTCACGATGCCGATGGAGGAGGACTGGGACAAGATTGATTCTGACCCGGGCGCAGTTCGTGCCAAGGCATACGAT
>CAJTSB010000038.1 GCA_910578825.1 uncultured Lachnospiraceae bacterium
GAAAGATTGCTCCAGGTGTTCCCTGCTATAAGAATTTCTAAGTGTTCTGAGCTGCTTATTGAAAAATTGACGCAACCGGCTTATATTCGCCCTCCATGGCTCAATATAAGCCTTCCCCAAACATCGTGTTTGGGGATTGCTGAAAGTTGTCAGACCACTAAGAAATATCTAATAGCGGAACAAGTCGCAATCCCTTCTACATGATTGTGCAAATTGCCATTTTAAATTTTTTATCCTATTTTATGACGCCCGAATCCTTATAGGAATGACATTGTCACGCTAAAGAGGCAAAGTGCCTTGCCCACTTTGTTCTTTTCATGATAAAATATAATTTAAAGTCTGTGAATGGAAAAGTAAAAAATATTTCATAGAACAGGAGACATACATGGAAAATATTAAGATTTCCGTGCGCAATCTGGTGGAATTTATTTTGCGTTCCGGCGATATCGACAATCGTCACGGCAGGGCGGCGCAGAAAGAGGCCATGCAGGAGGGCAGCCGGATTCATCGGAAAATTCAGAGGAGAATGGGCGCTGATTATCAGCCGGAAGTCCCCTTGAAGATAGAATTAAACCGCGAAGAATATACGCTTACCATAGAAGGCAGGGCGGACGGCGTTATTGTGCAGGATGGGCAAACCACGGTGGATGAAATCAAAGGGATTTATATGGATGTAAATTTGTTGGAGGAACCGATTTCCGTACACCTGGCGCAGGCAAAATGCTATGCTTATATTCTGGCGTCCCAGCAGGAGCTTTCAGAAATTTCTGTGCAGATGACGTATTGCAATCTCGATACGGAAGAGATACGCAGGTTTCAGGAGCATTACTCTTTCACAGAGCTGGAACAGTGGTTTCTGGGGGTGGCAGAGGCATACGATAAATGGGCGGAATTTCAATATCGGGCGAAACAGGAGCGTGACATGTCCATTCAGGAGCTGGAATTTCCGTTTCCCTACCGTGAAGGGCAGCGGGAGCTCACCGCCGGAGTGTATCGCACGATAAACCGTGGGAAGAATCTCTTCATTCAGGCGCCTACCGGAACGGGCAAGACGATTACCACTGTCTTTCCGGCAGTAAAAGCGGTAGGACAGGGATTGGCGGATAAAGTTTTTTACCTGACGGCGCGCACCATAACCAGGACTGTGGCGAGGGAAACTTTTGATTTGCTGCGGACACAGGGATATCAGGGACGCGTCCTTACGATCACGGCAAAGGAAAAACTCTGTTTTTGCGAGGAGATGGACTGTAACCCGCTGCATTGTCCCTATGCAAAGGGGCATTACGACCGGGTAAATGACGCGGTATTTGATTTGCTTTCGCGGGAACGTGATTTGACGCGGGAGGTATTGCTTGCGCAGGCAGAAAAGTTTCAGGTGTGCCCGTTTGAAATGTGCCTTGATACTTCCCTTTGGGTCGATGATATTATCTGTGACTATAATTATGTGTTTGACCCCAATGTGTACCTGAAACGATTTTTTGCGGAAGGCGTAAAAGGAGATTACATTTTTCTCGTGGATGAAGCGCACAATCTGGTGGAGCGGGGACGTGAGATGTACAGCGCTGAACTGTACAAAGAAGATTTTCTCAAATATAAAAAAATATTGAAGGAATATAGCAAAAAATGCACCGCGGCCTTGGAAAAGTGTAATAAGCATCTGCTGAAAATGAAACGCGTCTGTGAGAATTACCGTATTCTTGGCGGTATCGAAGAATTGATTTTTGCATTGATGCAGCTTGGCTCCGCGATGGAAGATTTTTTTCAGAGAGAAGTCGTTTTTCCGGAGAAAAAGGAGGTACAGGAATTTTATCTGAACCTGCGTCATTTTCTGAATATGTATGATCTGGTGGATGAAAACTATGTGATTTACTCGGAGCATGTATCGGATGGAAGGTTTAAACTGAGACTGTACTGCGTCAATCCAGCCTTAAATTTACAGTCCTGCATGGACAAAGGAAGGTCAACCATCTTTTTTTCGGCAACGCTGCTTCCGATTCAGTATTATAAGAAATTGTTAAGCGCCTGTCCGGACAATTACGCGGTCTATGCGCAGAGCGTATTTGCGAATGAGCAGAAACTTGTGGCAGTGGCAAGGGATGTGAGCAGTAAATACACGAGGAGGACAGCGCAGGAGTTTGATAAAATTGCCTCCTATATCTATGAGACAGCGAAGGCAAAGAGTGGAAATTATATCGCGTTTTTTCCATCTTACCGAATGATGCAGGATGTGTGGGAATGTTTCGTGCAGCGGGAGGGTGTTTTGGATGATATGGACTGTATCTGTCAGGAAAGCGGTATGAGCGAGTTGCAGCGCGAGGAATTCCTGGAGAATTTTTCTGTCAGCCGCACAAAGCCACTGATCGGATTTTGTGTGATGGGAGGTATTTTTGCCGAGGGAATTGATTTGAAACATGAGGCGTTAATCGGCGTCATCGTCGTGGGAACAGGACTGCCGCAGATTAGCAATGAGCGTGAAATTCTGAAGGATTACTATGAGCGTGACGAACATGCGGGATTTGCGTACGCATTCCGTTATCCGGGCATGAACAAGGTTTTGCAGGCGGCGGGGCGCGTGATCCGCACAACGGAAGACCGTGGCGTAATCCTTCTTTTGGACGAGCGTTTTTTGCAGCGGGAGTATCAGGTGCTTTTTCCCAGAGAATGGGAGGGATTTCAGGTCGTGGATTTGCGCGGAGTGCGGCAGGCGGTAGAAGAGTTCTGGGAGAAGAACGAGGAGCGTAGTCTTTGAGTTTCCTGACGGTTGATTTTGTGTCGAAAAGTATCGCTCTAATCCATTGCGTGGGATATGGAATCTGGTTATACTGTTCTATAGAGATATTTCCACGGAAAGGAGGTACCATCAGAAATGAATCCGCTAAGTATTGCAGAAAATATTCTGCGTCTCAGGCATGGGAAGAAGATGACGCAGGAGCAGCTTGCAAATTTTATCGGCGTCACAAAGGCGTCCGTTTCCAAATGGGAGACAGGGCAGAGTATGCCGGATATTATTATTTTGCCACAGCTTGCCGCGCTTTTTGACGTTACGGTGGATGAACTTTTGGGGTATGTACCGCAATTGTCGCGGGAGCAGATTCAGAAACTGTATCAGAAGTTTGCGGCGGATTTTGCCGGCAGCCCGTTTGAGGAAGTGTTATCGCAGACACAGAAATATGTTAAAAAGTATTACTCATGTTATCCTTTTCTCTTTCAGATCTGCGTTCTGTGGCTCAACCATTATACGATGGCGCAAGGCGAAGAACGTCAGAGAGAAATACTGGTTCTGCTGTCTGAATTATGCGAACATATCAGGGAAAACTGCAGAGACGTCCGCATAGCGGATGATGTGATTGTCTTACAGGCCATGGCTCATTTACGTCTGGGAAAGAGAGCGGAGGTCGTGGACGCCCTGGAAGAGATGTCCAGGCCGGATCGCCTGATGGGGCAGAGCGCGTCGGTTCTCATGCAGGCATACATGATGGCAGGAGAGAAGGAGAAAGCGGAAAGCCTGATGCAGATCAGCATGTACAATGCGCTGATTTCGTTTGTGGGAATCTCAACGAGTTATATTTCCATGCACATGGATCAGCCGACAGCCTGCGAGTCCACGATAAACCGTATTGCGCAGATGGCGGAAACTTATCGTCTCCGGCAGCTCAACCCCAATTTGGCAGCCGGATTTGAATATCAGGCGGTGATGTGCTATTGCCTGCAAGGGGAAAAGCAAAAGGCGCTGGAACATGCCGGATATTATGTCCTATGTCTGGAAGAATTATTTTCCTCTGCTGCCATTGTGTTACATGGGGATGATTATTTTGACCGGATTGAGGAGTGGTTTGAGAAGACAGAGGGAGGAACGGGCGCGCCACGTAGCCGGCAGGTGGTTTTGGACGAGGTGAAACAATCGCTTGACAGTCCGGTGTTCGCCCTATTGGAAGAGGAGAACGAATTCAAAAGCCTGAAACGGAAATTGAACGAGATTCAGTAACAGCCTTTCAGATGGAACAGATAAAAACAGATAGCTGGAAATCAGGTAAGGCTGGGAGAGGAGAAAGCGATGATGCAAATGGATATTACGGAGATACTGCCATTTTTGATTCCACTGGTAGTGGTGCAGTTTGCACTTCTCGGTTATGCGCTATGGCATATCCTGACACATAAGAATTACAAATATGGAAACCGCACTGTGTGGATTGTCGTTGTCATTGTGGGAATGCAATTCATCGGTCCGATTTTGTATTTTATTTTGGGCAAGGAAGAATCATAAAACCTGGCGTCAAACAAAAAGGAAATGAATGGAGGAACGTGATGGATATTTTGGAAATTTCCCATGTCAGTAAATCCTTTGGGAGCAACAAGATAATCGAAGATTTGAGTTTTTCTGTGCCGGAGCATTCTGTGTTCGGTTTTATTGGAAAAAACGGCGCAGGTAAGACCACAACCATGAAGATGGTGCTCGGTCTGTTGAAACCAGATGCGGGAGAACTATTTGTGAATGGGGAGAAAGTCCGCTTTGGGCAGAATACGACGAACCGCTATATCGGCTATCTGCCGGATGTGCCGGAATTTTACGGTTTTCTGACGCCAAGAGAATATCTTAAGATGTGCGGAGAGATAACGGACATGGACAAGGCGCGGATAAAAGAAAGGTCGGAGGAATTACTGGCTTTGGTTGGACTTGAGACTGTAAATAAACGTATCCGCGGCTTTTCCCGTGGTATGAAACAGAGGCTTGGAATTGCGCAGGCGCTTTTAAATCAGCCGCGGCTGCTGATCTGTGATGAGCCCACTTCTGCGCTCGATCCTGTTGGGCGCAAAGAAATCCTCGATATCCTGCATTCGGTAAAAGAGCATACGACTGTCCTCTTTTCTACGCATATTCTGTCGGATGTGGAGCGTATCTGTGACCGGATTGCATTTCTTCATGAGGGAAAAATCGCACGAAAGGGGACGATGGAAGAGATAAAAAATATTCGCAAAGGTGACAGTATTGAAATCGAATTCTTTCGACCGCAGGATGCAGCGCGGTTTTTGCAGATACAGGAGGGCGCGGTGCAGACAGAGCGCACGAAAGTCGTACTCTCAGCCGACAGGCAGACGGATATATTGACGATTATGAAACAATTGTCTGAGAATCATATTTTCATTCAGAGACTGGAGCAGTTAGAGCCCACGCTGGAGGATTTGTTTATGGAGGTGGTCAGGAAATGAGACAGTATCTTGCATTTACGAAAAAAGAGTGGCTGGAGCAGATAAGGACGGGAAAGCTGTTAGTGATGGTGATTGTGTTTGTGCTTTTTGGAATCATGAATCCGGCAGTCGCTAAAATCACACCCTGGATGATGGAGATGATGTCGGATCAGCTTGCTCAGACAGGCATGGCGGTGACAGCGGTGGAGGTTACTGCGCTTACCTCATGGATGCAGTTTTTTAAGAATATGCCGATGGCGCTGTTGGTGTTTCTGGTTATGTCAGGCAGTATCCTGACAGCAGAGTATCAAAAAGGAACACTCATAAATATTGTCACCAAAGGCATGAAACGATGGAAAATATATTTCTCCAAAATGTGTATCATGGAGCTAATCTGGACGTTGGGGTGCCTGCTCAGTTATAGTATTACTTATGGATACAACGCTTATTTTTGGGATAACAGTATTGTGCATCATATTAATTTTGCCGTGTTTACGTTTTGGCTGTTTGGGTTCTGGCTCATTTCCGTTCTTGGTCTGGCGTCGGTCTTTTGTAATTCATCTGCCATTGTCATGATCGTTGTGGCGGCGTCGTTTGGCGCATCTTATCTCGCAGGCATGTTTCCGGCGTTAAAAGAATATTCGCCGTCTTACCTTATGGAATCTGCCGGTCTTTTGGCAGGAGAAGGGGAGATAAGCGCATATTTGGGTGCAATTCTTGTCACTATCGGTTTGATTGTGGTGGGAAATGTGATTTCAGTGATTGGTTTTGACAGGAAAAATATCTGAAAGAAAAGAATAAAAAAACAGGAAAACCTGAATTTAAGGTTTTCCTATTTTTTCTGATAGGAACAATTCTGAAATTTCCTATTATGGCGTGGTCGGTCCGGGGAATTTGTCAGTGCCAAACATGTATTTCATCAGACGGTCGGCATCTTCCGGATCGTAAGCCACAAGTTCCAGCTCCTGAATCATAGACTCATCACTGAAAAGATTTGTGATCGTGATATATTTGGTGAGCTGGGATTTAAGGTTCAGGCGGTCGCCCTGTGTGGAGACCAGCTCTACGGTGCCTTTGCACTGGTCTACTACTTTGAAAAATTCTTCTGTGTCTTTGATGTTGTAAAGTTTCATGGTGTAATCTCCTTTCTGTTAAATATATTTATGGTTAAGTAACTGACAATTGTCAGGTTACGTTCCATCGTCGGGAAGTAATTTTAAAAATTCACTGGCGGATGGGGACAATGGAAGACCTGGGTTAATGGCAGCTACAAGCTGTCGCGGCGGTATCGCCTCTTTGGTCTCAAGGATTTGCAGTTCGTCATCTGCGGACAAGCAATAGTCCGGGACAAATGCAATTCCAAGTCCAATCCTTGCAAGGTCAATGAGGAAATCATTGCTGCTCAGTTCGACCTCCGGAATGAGTTCCAGTTGGTGCTGTAAAAAAAGATTGTGCAGAAATTCGCTTGTGGTGCTTTTTTTGTCCAGCATCAATATCGGATATTTTGCCAGTTGTGCAAAAGAAACTTCTCCCTGCGGTAAATCGATGTATGCGCGATTGGCGATAAACACATCCCAAAAACCGGCAACGGTCTTGTGGATATAAGCATCGTTCATCCGCGCGTTGGGATAGTTCGTGATAATCAGATCAACCTTTCCCTGCGATAAAAGCTCCACACAGCCCAGAGAGGTTGCATTTGTTACCTTGATGGGAACATCAGGAAATTGTATGTGGAACGCTTTCAGGTACGGAATCAGAAAGTAGCGGCAAATTGTGTCGCTGGCTCCGATATGTAACTGTCCAAGTCCCAGAGCATTGGCGTCTAAGAGCTGCGTCTCTCCTTTTTGCAGCAGGTTTACGGCAGGCTCCACATGTTTGAGCAATGTCTCTCCTGCGGGCGTAAGCCGTACTTTCTTCGTACTGCGGATAAACAGCGGCTGTTCCAGTTTCCGCTCCAGCGTCTTGATAGACTGGCTGACTGCGGACTGGGAAATATATAGTTTTTTGGACGCCTCCGAAAAACTCAAGGTGGACGCTACCTGATAGAAGACTTTATACAATTCAAAATTGATATCCATAAATGCCTCCTGATTTCCCTGATGTGCTTGAATTATAGTGTCAGCACATTTATAATTATTATAAGAAGTGATTATAAATATGTCAATACGGAAACAACCGTTGTTCCCGATTTTGTGACTTCGTAGTACCAAAAGGCATACTTTACAAAGTGGGACAAGCACTTTGCACAAAAAAATGTTCTTAAAAGCTGAATATTACCTGTTTTTTTGTGCAAGATATCTATATTATACAAGGCAATAAGGCGTTTTGGTACGATTATATCGGGTTTCAGAAGAAAGAAAATCCATGAAATAGAAGGAGAGAATAATATGGAGATGATAAAAAAACCAATCATAGAAGAGAATGTTTTTATTGCACCGGGAGCCGTCGTATATGGTGACGTCACGCTGCATGAAGAAGTAAGCGTCTGGTTCCATGCCGTGATTCGCGCCGAGGAAGGGAAGATTGTGGTTGGAAATGGCAGCAATGTTCAGGACGGCTGTGTGATTCATGTGGACAAAGGGACAAAGGTCAATATCGGAACGGGCGTCACCATTGGACACAATGCAATTGTGCATGGATGTACCGTCGGAGATAACACTATCATCGGTATGGGCGCTATTATCATGAATCATGCTGTAATCGGGAAGAACTGCATTGTCGCTGCCGGAGCGTTAGTCACGGAGCATACGGTCATCCCCGATTATTCGCTGGTTATGGGCAGTCCCGCCAAAATCAAGCGTACGCTCACACCGCAGGAGATAGAGCATAACCGTTATAATGCCAGTCATTACGTCAAAGAGGCGGCTGCTGTGAAAGAGTTCTTTTTATCTGCTGAAGACGTTCCTCCAATTGCGCCTCAAGTTTCCCGCCCGATTCAATAAAATCCTCGGCCAGCCGGGCTGTTTCCTGGATGGCAGCGCCATGGCCGGTAAGCGCGGCAAAAGGAGAAAACTGTGCGGCGCGGTTTATAGCGGACATCTGTGGATGTTTTCTGGACACATGATGCGGCAGATCAATGATGTCGTCATACTTGTGTTTGTCGGTATTGTTATTGTTCATGATTTGTGACCTCCAATCAGCCCGTTGCGTTTGATGGTCGTGGCGTCTTCCAACAGGTTCATACCTTTTAATATGGCATTTTTTCCATATTTCTTTTTGACCGACAGCATGGCCTCCTGTAGTTTGCGCTCCTTTGTGAGTTCCTCCTGTTCCCGGTTTTGTTCTTCTTCCAGCGCGGCGTAATCGGTAAATAAATCCAGTTGTTCAAAACAGCCGGATTCTTTCATCTCTGACTCGTCCGTCACCCGGTTGGCGGCAAGCGTTACCCGACGTATCAGAAGTTTTGGATTGGTGATGCGCGCATACAGCTCCATGACGGCGTCCATAATCATCCGTGTGGAAGAAGTCTTACGGTTTAAGTTGACGCTGCCGTGCGCGTGTTTGGGGACTTTCCTGCCGTAATGGTCGGTCGTGATTTCTCCCTGATAGCTTTTCTTGATGTTCTCGTCGGTAAGGTTGTCGATATCATAGCCAATCGTAAGCGTCATCTGGTCCGTCACCAGTTTCTTTTCCACAAGTTCCAGCACAAGCAGATCCGTCATTTCCCGGACGACCAGTTTCCCCTGTTCGAAATCATAAGGGCATGGCAATACCTGTCCGGAGCTTATGCTGTTCGTCTCCGGCTTGTAAGCTTTTATCAAATCGAGCGTGGTGGGTTCCCATCCCCAGGCGTGGTCGATAAGCAGTTCTGCGTTGATGCCGAAAAGGTGATACAGAAGGTCTTCGTTGTAATAATCGTCATCCTTTCCCAGAGAGCAGCGTGCGATATCGCCCATGGTGTATAGACCGATGGATGCCAACTTTTTCTGGTAACCGTGTCCGACCCGCCAGAAATCAGTCAGCGGCTGATGATTCCATAAGAGCCGGCGGTAGCGCATTTCATCCAATGCGGCGATGCGCACGCCGTTCTGGTTTGGCTCTACGTGTTTTGCCACGATATCCATTGCTACCTTGCACAGAAAAAGGTTTGTGCCGATTCCGGCGGTTGCAGTAATGCCGGTGGTGTCCAGAACGTCTTTGACAATCATGGCGGTGAGTTCCCGTGGGGTCTTAGCATATGTTTTCAAATATTGGGTGACGTCCATGAATACCTCGTCGATGGAATAGACATGAATGTCTTCCGGTGCAATATATTTCAGATAGATATTGTAAATAAGGGTGCTGTATTCAATATAAAACGCCATGCGGGGCGGAGCTACTATATAAGATACTTCCAGTTCCGGATGTTCTGCCAGTTCGGGGGCATGACAGGAAGAGCCCGAAAACTGTCCGTCAGGGGCGCTGCCTTTGCGCATCTGATTGATTTCTTTTACTCTCTGTACGACCTCGAACAACCTTGCCCTGCCGGAAATACCGTACGCTTTCAGGGAAGGAGATACGGCAAGGCATATGGTCTTTGTCGTCCGGCTGGCGTCAGCCACGACAAGATGTGTGGTTAATGGGTCAAGATTTCGCTCTACGCATTCTACAGAGGCGTAAAATGATTTTAAGTCAATGGCAATGTAAGTGCGGTTGTCATTCATTTGGATTCTCCTTAAATATCCTTCGCAGCATCCATACCGCGCAGAGCGCAAGCATAAATTCAGCTGCAAATGCTGCGTAGGCAATACCATAAACGCCGAATACTATATTTAACAGAATCAATGCCGGAATTTCAAATACAATTTTGCGCAATATCGCAAAAAGCAGGGATTTTTTACCCATGCCAATTGCCTGAAAAACGCCTACCGCCAGAAAATCCATGGCGAGGAATGTCATTGCAAGCGCGTATGCCCGCAGGAACATGCCTCCGTAATAGAGGATTTCCTGCTTTTTCATAAAAAGCCCAATCAGCCATTCCGCTTTGAAATAACAAAAGACGCTGGAAATCAACATGATTGGCAGCATGACTTTTGCGATGAACAGAATCGTTTCTTTCATGCGTTTGTAGTTTGCTGCGGAAAAGGAATAGCCGACAAGCGGCATTACACCCTGGCTGGATCCCATGGCAATCTGCATCGGAACAAGGTAGATTTTCTGTACGATGCCGATAGCGGCTACTGCGTCCGGTCCGTATACAGCCGTAAAGTTATTTAAGATTGTCATTCCTGTTACGTTCAGAAGATTCTGAATAGACGCAGGAATTCCCACGCCGCATACGCCTGTGATGATATCCTTTTGCAGTCGGAAATCCCCGGGATGGATGCTGACGTAAGTGTTTTTGCGTTTTACATACAGCAATACGAAGAAATAGGAACAGGCGATGCAGTTGGAGACGAAGGTTGCGCATCCCGCGCCTGACGCCCCCATATCAAGCCCCCATGGCATGATGAATATGGGGTCCAGGATGATATTTAAAACACATCCGCTCATGGTACCAATGCTGGCGTGCAGTGCGCCGCCTTCTGCGCGCACCAGATAAGCCATTACCACATTTAAAATAGAGGGCGCCGCGCCCAGCAGTACGGTCCATTTCAGATAAGCGGCTGTGGTTGTGACGGTTGCGCTGTCCGCGCCCAGCAGATGCAGCAGCGGCTGAAAGAACACGGTACACAGCAGCGACATCATAAGGCTGAAAAAGAGCGAGCAGTAAAAACCAAAAGCGGAACTTTTTCGTACCTTGTCAAAATTCTGTTCTCCCAGCGCACGGCTCATCATGCTGGAGCTGCCTATGCCAAACAGGTTGTTTACCGCGTTAAAAGCAAGCAGCATCGGAGCCGCCAGCGTGACGGCGGAATTTTCGATGGGGTCGTTCAAAAGCCCCACAAAATAAGTGTCCGCCATGGAATAGATAACCATTACCAGCGAACTTAAAATTGTCGGTATCATCAAACGCCTTGCTGCCCGGGGCACAGGCATCTGTTCAAATAAGACATTTTTTTCTGTTTGTTCCATCGTTTATTATGCCCTCCATCTATATATAAATGTAATACTTTTCTGTTCTTATTATGGCACAAATGAAACAATAATACAAATTTTATCCATTGTGTGATATGATGTCAATGAAAGATAAGAAAATTGGGAGACTAACTATATGAAACTGATTTATGTTGTTGAAGATGACGCCAACATACGTGAAATAGAATTGTTTGCCCTGAAAAACAGCGGCTATGAGGCAGAAGGGTTTGCCTGTGCCGCTGACTTTCAGAAATGCATCAAAGAGAAAAAACCATCGCTGATTTTGCTGGATATTATGCTGCCGGATGAGGACGGCATATCTGTTTTGCAAAAATTACGCGCTCAGCCGGATACACGGTTTTTGCCTATTATCCTGGTGACAGCCAGGACAACGGAAATTGATAAGGTGAAGGGACTGGATGCGGGAGCCGACGATTATATTACAAAGCCGTTCGGCGTCATGGAACTGATTTCGCGCGTCAAGGCGCTCCTTCGGAGGGCTGAACCGGAAAAGACGGAAGATACGCTTACATTTTCAGACATTGTGCTGTCCGGCGCGAATCGCTCCTGCCAGGTATCGGGACAGATGGTGGAGTTGACATACAAGGAATTTGAATTGTTATCCCTTCTTATGCACAATGCCGGGATTGTACTGACCAGGGATGCTTTGATGGAGAAAATATGGGGCATTGATTTTCTCGGCGAGTCGCGGACTTTGGACGTCCACATCAAAACGCTGCGTAAAAAGCTTGGGGACGCCGGAAAGCATATCAAAACCGTAAGAAATGTTGGATATCTTCTGCAATAAATACGCAGGAGCCGGCAGACAGAGATTGTGGCATGATTGAGGAGCAGATAGATGGCAAGGAAAATGAATTTGAATTTTATGGTCGTTGCGGCAGTGGCGATTGTCTTAAGCGTGTGTTTTACCACCATTGTTTCCTATCGTTTTTTTCAGAAAGAGGTTTTTGCAGACCTTTCTTCTTTTGCGGAAATGATGGAAGATTTGCATTTCATGGAGCAGATGGAGGATCAGAGAGTTGTCAGCCCGCATGATGAGCTGAGGATTACCTGGATTGCAGAAGATGGCGCGGTGTTGTATGACAGTTATACCGGGAATGATGTTCTGGATAACCACAGGGATCGGCCGGAGGTTTCGCAGGCGATGCGTAACGGGGAGGGAACCAGCGTAAGAAAGTCGCAAACCATGGGACAGAGTATTTTCTTTTACGCGAAAAAGACGGAAGATGGAACGATTCTGCGAATCGCCAAGGAGGCAGGCAGTATCTGGAATGTTTATGGGAGTACGCTGCCCGTTATCCTTTTGGTCGCCATTTTGTCATTTCTGATATCGGTATGGCTAGCAAGACAGCTTACAAGAGCGTTTGTTTTGCCGATTGAACAGATGGCGGAGGATATGGAACACCTGGAACATGTAACGACTTACCGGGAACTTGCGCCTGTGATTGAGCGCATACGTTCGCAGCATGAGGAAACTCTGCGGAATATAAAGTTGAGACAGGAATTTACCGCCAACGTGAGCCATGAACTGAAAACGCCGCTGACCGCCATATCCGGTTATGCAGAGTTGATTGCCAATGGAATGGCCTCTAAAAAGGAGGGGCGGCATTTTGCGGAAGAAATTCATGGGAATGCACAGCGGTTATTGGTATTGATCAATGATATTCTGCAGTTGTCACAACTTGACGATTCTTCGGATTATCATCGTTCTTTTGGAGAGGTGGATATCTATGCGCTTGCTGTTCATTGCGTGAAAATGCTGCAGCCGGTTGCAGATAAACACGGCGTTACCCTGTCTCTGAAAGGAACGCCGCTTGTCATCTCCGCCAATCAGGGACTGATGGAAGAGCTTATCTATAATCTTTGTGATAATGCCATCCGCTATAACCGTGGGGGAGGTCATGTCTGGGTGACCGTTACGGATAAGCTGATTGTTCAGGATGACGGCATCGGGATTTCACCCAAATACCAGAAACGCGTGTTTGAACGTTTTTTTCGCGTGGACAAAAGCCGCTCCAGAAAGACCGGGGGTACCGGTCTTGGTCTGGCAATCGTAAAACATATCTGTGAGGTTCACGGTGCGGATATCTCGCTGGACAGCGACATCGACATCGGCACAACCATACGGGTGGAATTTTCGCAGAATCATCCATAATATCTTCGCTGGATGGTCCGGTTATTCCGCCTTTGCGGTCTGCATGGCATCCATAATGAGGAGGGAGTGTTCCGCCACTTTCTTTAATCCCGTGAGGATGTCTGAGAGGATGAATCCCATATCTACGCTGTACTTATCCTTTTTGAGGCGTTTTTTGTGCTCTTTAATGATTCTTTTTTCGATGCGGTTCAGCTCATTTTCCAATTGAAAGGCATCGTTCGCGATCAGCGGCTGCGGATTTTCCCAGAATTCTTCCGTGTGTTTTACAAGGGACAGCAGGACGTCCCTGTAAAGTGAAAGGTCTTCTTTTGTTTCTTTTGTGAATTCCAGATTTTTCTTTTCCATTTTTCTGGCGCTGAGTACGATTGCCAATGCATAGTCTGCTACGCGTTCAATATTGCCGACGCATTGCTGCATCGCAGATAATTCTCTGGAATCTGTGATGGACAGAGGCGCTAAATCAATTTCAAACATATAATCATTGATTTTAGTTTCGTACTCATCGATATAATTTTCCAGATCTTCGACATAGGCAGCTTTTTTCTTATTATAACTGAGCACGACTGTCAATGCTTCGTTTACCGATTCATTTGCCAGTGCAAGCATTGCGCCTGTCGTTTTTTTGCATTGCGTGAGTGCAAAGGGCGGGTTATCCAGGAAACGTATATCCATGTTTGATAAGGCAGACAGTTTGGAGGGGAGCTCCTGTGCGGTGTCAGCATTTTTATCTGGAACGGAAATACTTGCAAGCGTCACCAGTTTGTAAGAGAACGGCAATAAAATAACCGTCGCAAAAATATTAAAAAATGAGTGGGTTACGGCAATGCCTGCCGGTGTGGCGGTCTGCTCCAGGAAATCAAATGGCGAGATATAATGAAAGATATAAAAACCGACCATAAATACAACTGTGCCAATTACATTGAAATACAAATGGATGAAAGCCGCCCGCTTTGCATTGGTACTTGCACCGATTGAAGACAGGAGCGCCGTGATGCAGGTTCCGATATTCTGTCCTGCAATAATCGGTAAAACTGCAGAATAGGGAATCGCTCCGGTAATGCACAGTGCCTGAAGGATGCCGACCGATGCGGAGGAACTCTGAATGATTGCCGTCAGGATGGCGCCTGCGATCATGCCCACAATCGGGTTGGAAAAAGCCACAAACAGATTCGTAAAAGAGGGAATGTTCTTTAATGGCTCTACCGCGGAGCTCATCGTTTCCATGCCAAACATCAGTATGGCAAATCCGATTAAAATAGTGCCCAGGTCTTTTTTTCGTTCAGAGTTACAGAACATGAGCAAAATAATGCCAATCATGGCAAGTACGGGTGAGAAGGCTTCTGGTTTCAGGAGCGTGACAAAAAGATTATCGCTCCGGATACCGGAGAGGCTTAAAATCCATGAAGTAATCGTGGTTCCGATATTAGCGCCCATGATGATTCCCACGGCCTGTTTTAACTGCATGATTCCGGAATTGACAAAGCCGACTACCATCACAGTAGTTGCAGAAGAAGACTGAATGACGGCGGTCGCACCTGCGCCGAGTAGTACGCCTTTCAGTGGGCTGTCCGTCATTTTGGCAAGAATAGACTCCATCCTTCCGCCCGAGAGCTTTGCGAGACCCTCTCCTAAGATGTGCATTCCGTAGAGGAACAGGGCAAGTCCGCCAAACATTGTAAATATGTTGAGTAAATCCATGTTTCATACCTCACTTTCTTCGTACGACAATCTCTTCTTAATTATAAGATTATCTTTTGAATGTTCTGTCGTTGTGGGATAACTGTAACACCTGCCTGTGAAATCAGAGAGAGATGTATGTAAAATCCATGTAAAAAATACAAAGCTACTCTTGTTATCTTTACCCAAAAGTGCTAAACTTAGTCTCAGTATCAGGGAGTAGCTTGCATGGCTGTCCATGTAATATGTTCCGTCAGTACGGGAAGATGTTTCCCCGGAATATGTTGTAAGAAGCGAGACTTTTACTGCTTTTTTGCAGTGGAGGTGTCGTTTTTTTTGTCTTATAAAAAACCACTTTGTTTCGTTCAGGAAAAGGAGGAAAAGAAATGATGATTATGTATGGATTTTTATTGGTGGTTGGTTTTGCTGCCCTGATAAAGGGGGCAGACTGGTTTGTAGACGGCAGTTCGGCGCTTGCCAGGAATTTTCGGGTGCCGGGGGTCATTATCGGTCTGACGATTGTTGCGCTGGGAACCAGCGCGCCGGAGCTTGCGGTCAGCACTTCGGCGGCGCTGCAGGGTGCGAATGAGATTGCCCTGAGCAATGTGGTGGGCTCTAATATTTTTAACCTGCTATGTGTGCTTGGCGTCTGTGCCGTTATTCGTACGGTTCCGGTGGAAGAGGGGATTCTTAAGCGGGATTTTCCGCTATCTGTGATTGTTACGGCATTGGTGTTGCTGATGACTTGTTCTGCATCCATTTTGTCCGGCAGTTTTTTGCAGGGGAAAATGGAAGATAGGGCTGGAATAGTAAACCGGGTCACGGGAATCGTGCTTTTGGCTGTGTTTATCGCGTATATCATATTGTTGATTTACGACGCAAAAAAACATCCCGATACGGAGGAAACGGGGGAAATGATTCCTCTGTGGAGATGTTTTCTGCTGATAGCAGTCGGGCTTATTCTGATTATTGCCGGAGGCCAGGCGGTGGTCTACAGCGCGAAGGTAATCGCAGGGGCGCTGGGGATGACCGAGACTTTGATTGGACTAACCATCGTTGCCGTGGGAACCTCCCTGCCGGAGCTTGTCACATCCATTGTAGCAGCCAGAAAGGGGGAGGCGGGGCTTGCGGTTGGCAATGTGGTGGGCTCTAACATTTTTAACCTGCTGTTCATCCTGGGAATCTCCTCCGCCATCCACCCGATCGCGGTAAATGTTGCGTCTGTCTTTGATATGATGATTTTGCTTGTTGTCAGCATCCTCACCTGGGCTTTTTCAGTGAGAGGCAAATCTATCCGGCGCACAGAAGGAGTTTTGATGGTTTTCTTTTATATTACGGATATGGTATTTGCCGTTCTGCGGTGAGTATTTCTTGTTTTGTTCGTGTAGCAGTTTCAAATGCCTGTTAATAGTGGTACTTTTTCTGTTTTGCCACCAAAAACAGCGCAGTTACAATAGTTGCCATTACCTCTGCCAGGACGACTGCGCTCCAGATGCCATCCAATTCCCAGATGAGCGGCAGCGTAAGGACAGCCGCGCATTGGAATACCATCGTACGCAAAAAGGCAATCAGGGCGGAGGTAAGCCCGTCTCCCAACGCGGTAAAAAACGACGAGCCTAAAATGGAAAACCCGGACATTAAAAAGGAAAAAGAAAAAATCGTAAAAGCGTGAACCGTCATTTCCATAAGCTGTGCATCGTAGCCGACAAAGATCAGCGAAAGCGGATAGGACAGCATCTGTCCGGCAGCAAGCATCAGAATGGAAAAGATACTGATTAAAATGATGCTCTTCTTTCGCAGGCTTTTCAGCTCATCGTGGTTTTGTGCGCCATAGTGATAACTGACAATCGGAGCCGTACCGACAGAGTAGCCGATAAAGACGGCCTGAAATATCATGCTGACATACATCAGTACGCCGTATGCAGCAATGCCGTTTTCCCCCGCATATTTCATTAGCTGTACGTTGAACAGCATGGATACGAGGGACATGGAAATATTGTTCATCAGCTCGGAGGAGCCGTTCGTACAGGATTTTGCCAACGCCCATCGGTCAGACCTGCATCTTCCGAGCCGCAGCGGGCTGTCATTTTTTCGCCCGAAATAAAGAATGGGAGCGACGCCGCCGGTAAACTGGCTGAAAGCCGTTGCGGCCGCTGCGCCAGCCAGCCCCCAATGGAATACGGCAACAAACAGAGCGTCCAATACCATATTAATAACGCCGGCAGCAATGGTGACGTAAAGTCCCAACCTTGGTTTTTCGGCAACTGCAAACAGGCATTGGAATTCATACTGTAAGATATAAAACGGCAGCGCCAGCAGGATTATCCGTCCGTAAATGACACAGTTTTCCAAAAGTTCTCCATCTGCGCCCATAAACGAAACCATCGGTCGTAGGAAGAGGATACCGAATACTGTCAGAATAACGCCGAAAATTCCTGCTGTGTAGACAATCAAAGAGAACATTTCATTTGCCTTTTTCATATCTCCAACCCCCATGGTCTTTGCAATCAGCGCGCCGCCTCCGGCTCCGAACATGAACCCAACGCTTCCCAGTAGTATTAAAAGAGGCATGATAAAATTGACGGCGGCGAAGGGTGTTTTTCCCGTAAAATTGGAAACAAAAAATCCGTCTGCTACGCTGTAGACAGAGGTAAAAATCAGCATCAGTATGGATGGCATGGTATAGCGCAGTAAGCGCCGGTAGTTAAAGCGGTCTGACAATTGAATCATTTTCTTAGCCATAGTATCCTCCTGTTCTACAAATTTCTGGTTTTTTCCTTCAAGGCTAACAGAAAGGTTTCTGTCAGCTCTAAATATTTATCTGCATCTTCCTGCGTCCAGGAAGCAAAGATTTCATTCTCCGCGGCAAGAACGCGTCCGGCAGTTTTTTCAGCCAGAAGTTTCCCTTTTTCCGTCAGACAGACCGTCTTATTCTTTGACCCGGTCATTTCCAGGTACAGTATGTCTTCCTTCTCCAGTTTACGAAGTGCGGAATTGACGGTCTGCTTGCTGAGACCGGTGTAATGACGGACTTCCTGCAGCGGGCGTTTCCCACCGTTTTCCAAAACTGCATATAGGATGGTGATGGCGCTGTCCGACATCCCCAATTTTAGATACATTTCGTGGTATGCCGCCATTGTTTCGCCAAATAAGTAGTTGTATCGCCTCAGTTCCCTGGAAATATTCTTTTTCATCGTGAGCCCTCCTGATAGTATGATTTCGTACCATTTCATTATAGTACGAAATCGTACTATTGTCAATGAGTTTTTAAAAGTTGTAATTAATTGAGAAAAGTAGTGATTCAGGGATTAATTTGTGATAGTATTATTTATAAGTTAAGCCTGCAAATAAAAAGTCAATAGTAAATTGATTATTTCAGGCAAAAAGTTTTATGTAGGATTTTGAACATTGAAATAAGACCACCGATATTCGCTGGTCTGAAATAAAGGTATGTATGAGATGGTTATTTCGGAAGCGATGAAAGATATTCTTTCACCCGTCCATAGTAGATGCGAAGAAACTTATTCGCACCGGCAGTCATGTAGACATAGTAAGGTTTGCCCTGTGACCGTTTCTTGTCCATAAACAGATAAACGGGGTCATCCTGTGGCTTGGTTTTGATAAGGGCATCCATTACCTGAAATAAGGTTTTACGAAGAGTGCCAGAACCTCTTTTGGAAACAGGCACACTTTTCTGTTCGTAAGAACCGGATTCATTTACGCCGGGGTCAACACCAGCGAAGGCGGTGATAGCCCCTTTGTGAGTGAAGCGGGAAACATCACCAATCTCAGCCATAAGCTGGGGACCAAGTGATTTACCGACACCTTTCATAGCCATTACAACAGGGTATTCAGGTAGTTTGGAGGCAGCTTCATTCATCATGGTACGAAGCTGTTCCACGGTCTGAGAAGCCGTATTTAATTGTTCTACAGCCTGTTTGATAATTAGTTTTGTCAAATCGTCTTTTGGAAGTACAGAAACGATCTCCTTAGATGCTTCATAGATTTCAACAGCTTTTGACTGACTGAAGTTGTACTTTCTACGTTTGCACCACTTTTGATAGTGGTCGATAAATGCGTTAAGAGACAGTTTGCGAACACAATCCACATGCCAGTAGGTGGTTGCAAAATCAACCCACTTCTGGCTTCCGTCCTCACGGGCAGGACTGTCGAAATAGGCATTTGCACCCGGATAAGTCTGGTCAAGAATGCCGATAAGGTTGTTCTTCATGGCGGTTTTGTGTTTCATGTAAAAATCAAACTGGCGATTCATGGTTTTAAGCTGATTACGAATTTCGTCCATGAGACTATACTGTCTGAGTTCTGCCCAACTGTCAAGAGTATAGCGAGCAATTTTTACAGCATCTGCCTTGTCAGACTTCACTTTGCGGAGGGAATTATCTCCAAAGTCTTTGATAAGTTTGGGATTTACGGCAGATACAAAAAGGTCAGCCTGTGAGAGTTCACGGACAAGGGGTTCGTAATAACGCCCCGTATGTTCCATAACAATGCGTGACTCACCATCAATAGCTTGGATATGCTCGATAAGAGAGCGAATACCGCTGACTGTATGCCTGACTTCAAATGGTGTGGAAACAATTTCACCATAAGGACGAAGGATGGCAACCATACTTTTACCTTTGGAAAGATCAATACCCACTGCGTTCATGTTCATAAATTTGTCACTCCTTAAGATTTATAGTGCAAAAGATAAATACCAACTTTACTCATTGCCTATTCAATCTACTGTGGTGTGACACGAACGCACGGAAAGTGGTTCAACCTGCATAAAACGAATGCTGCGAATGAGGAGCTGGTTATCAGTCTTAAAAACGGACGTGTAAGTCCAAGAAAGGAAGCCGATATACCGATTGCCCCATCATTATACAGCTTAAGTAATAAGATGGCTAACAACCTAACTGGTTGTTAAGTATATTAACCAATTTATATTGTAGTAGAATGGAGTTGTAAATGTGACAAGGTATGTCATATAACTTGATGCAAGATTTATAGCAGGTTAAAACATATGGATAGAAGCGAGGAGTAATTGTGGCTGAAAAGAATAATGCAAATATTGGATTTGAAAAGGAAATATGGGATGCGGCATGTGTGTTGTGGGGGCATATACCAGCAGCAGAATATAGGAAAGTAATTGTGGGACTTATATTTTTAAGATATATTTCAGCGGCATTTGATAAAAGGTATAAGGAGCTGGTTGAAGAAGGCGATGGCTTTGAGGATGATATAGATGCATACACGATGGAAAATGTTTTCTTTGTACCAGAGGAAGCAAGATGGTCTACGATAGCTTCTGCTGCGCATACTCCTGAGATAGGATTGGTAATTGATAATGCTATGAAAGCGATTGAGTCAGATAACAAGAGTTTAAAGGATGTTCTGCCTAAAAATTATGCAAGTCCGGACTTGGACAAAAGAATTTTAGGTGATGTCGTTGACATTTTTACAAATAGTATTGATATGGCTGATACAGAAGCAAATGAAGATTTGCTTGGAAGAACATATGAATATTGCATCGCGCAGTTTGCAGAAAAAGAAGGGGCAAGTGGAGGTGAATTCTATACGCCTTCCAGTATTGTAAAGACATTGGTTGAGATCCTCAAGCCATTTGAAAATTGCCGTGTATACGATCCCTGCTGCGGTTCTGGCGGAATGTTTGTACAGAGTGCAAAGTTCATTCAGGCGCATAATGGAAAAAGAGGTGCGATTTCTGTATATGGACAGGAGGCAAATGCCGACACATGGAAAATGGCGAAAATGAATATGGCTATTAGAGGAATTGATGCTGATTTTGGTCCATATCAGGCGGACACTTTTACGAATGATTGGCATAAGACGTTAAAAGCAGATTTTATACTTGCGAATCCTCCGTTTAATTATCATCCCTGGAATCAGGAAAGGCTGGTGGATGACCCTCGTTGGAAATATGGATTGCCGCCTGCTGGAAATGCTAACTATGCATGGATTCAGCATATGATACATCATTTGGCGCCAAATGGAAAGATTGGGCTTGTACTTGCCAATGGCGCATTGTCTACGCAGACAAGCGGAGAGGGAGAAATTCGTAAAAGGATTATAGAGGACGATTTAATTGAAGGGATTGTGGCTATGCCTACACAGCTTTTTTATAGTGTAACGATTCCCGTAACGCTTTGGTTTATCACTAAGAATAAAAAGCAAAAAGGAAAAGTTTTATTTATAGATGCCCGAAATATGGGGCATATGGTGGATAGAAAGCATAGGGATTTAGATGAAGAGAAGGATATAAAGAAACTTGCAGACACATTTACGGCGTTTCAAAATGGTACCTTGGATGAAAAAAAGGGTTTTTGTGCAGTGGCAACAATAGAGGATATAGCAAAGCAGGATTATATCCTTACCCCGGGACGCTATGTTGGAATTGAGGAGAAAGAGGATGACGGGGAGCCATTTGAAGAAAAGATGACAAGGCTTACTTCGGAATTATCGGGTATGTTTGCTAAATCGCATGAATTGGAAGAAGAGATAAGAAAAAAATTGGGGGCGATTGGGTATGAAATATAAGTTACAAGATATTGCTGAAGTGGCAATGGGGCAATCTCCAAAATCGGAATTCTACAATACAGATGGAAATGGTATTCCATTTTTACAGGGAAATAGAACATTTGGTTTAAAGTATCCGACTTTTGATACATTTACTACAATGGTTACAAAAATAGCAAAAGCTGGAGATGTGATAATGAGTGTTAGAGCTCCAGTAGGTGATTTGAATATAACTCCTGTGGATATATGTTTGGGGAGAGGTGTTTGCTCAATTAGAATGAAGAATGGAAATCAAGAGTTTCTTTATTATATGATAAAGTATTATATGCCACAGTTAATAAACAAAGAGAGTGGAACGGTGTTTGGTTCGGTAAACCGAAATGATATTAATGGATTGGAGATAGATATACCCGATGACATAGAGAGGCAAAGAAAAATTGCAAGACTCCTGGCGATGATTGATGAAAAGATACAAGTAAATGGTGAGATAAACAATAATTTACAGCAACAGGCTCAGGCAACATATCAGCAAATGTTTGTTGATAATCCTTCTTCAGAATGGAAAGAAGGTACTTTGAGTGACATTGCTGATATTACTATGGGTCAATCCCCAAGTGGAAGTAGTTACAATGAGGAAAGTATTGGCACAATTTTCTTTCAAGGTCGTGCGGAATTTGGATTTAGATTTCCAACTGTTCGCCTTTTCACAACCGAACCCAAACGAATGGCTTGTGCCAATGACACATTGATGAGCGTTCGTGCCCCCGTAGGAGACCTTAATGTTGCTCATAAAGACTGTTGTATTGGTCGAGGGCTTGCGGCTATTCATTCGAAAACTAACCATCAATCATTCACACTTTATACAATGTTCTCTCTCAAAAAGCAGTTAGATGTTTTTAATGGAGAAGGTACGGTTTTTGGGTCAATCAACCGAAACTCATTGAATGAAATGCCAATTCTTATTCCATCAGATGAAAAACTTGATGCATTTGAAGGAATAGTCGCACCGATGGACACCGCTATTCGCAATAATTACGATGAAATCTGCCGTTTGGAGCAAATTCGCGATTCATTATTACCCAAGCTGATGTCTAGCGAGCTTGATGTCTCCGACATCGACCTCTAAGACGCTAAATTATTGTTTGATATAGAAAAAGTTGTTTTTTTCAGAATACATAGGTAATTGCGAAACGAGTACGTAATCTTGTTTCCAACAAGGCAAAATCTGGAATAGCCTGTCTTTCAGGAGGTGTATGAAAAAAAGAGAATTTCAGGACATGAAAACAAAACAGATAGGGCTATCTGATGATAAATGAGTATGAGTCGCAGATATTTACGCAATCAAAGGCTTTAAGCTGCGGATATATTGATGCTTGTGCAGTTTGTCAGCGACCATTACAGTAATGAGCTGGGTAATTCCGGCGAGAAGCAGGTCGGCATGAAGCGTTTTCTCATTCTGCGTTTTACGCCCGGCAACACAAAAACTGTCTTTGAAATGGCTGATTGATTTCTCAACGTTTACTCTGACTTTATAGGTGGAAGCCCATTTATCTGTGCCGCGGACGGTGCCAGGATAGGTACGAAGATTCTGTTCCGGATAAATGTAGATCATTCTTCCACAGGAAGAAGTGGTGCATGGATGATCACAGTGGCATATGCGTTTCGATTTCTTTGTGGCACTGTCCCATTTCCATTTCATTTTGGGGCATACGAATTTCATGGTCGCAAGCCCGCAGCGCAAATGGGATTTGTTTCCCTCACGCTTCATGGGAAGGGAGGCATCACGGGGACAGCAGGGAACGCCGTCATCATTGACCGTGTAATCGGTTCCTTTGGTTTTCAGTTTGTTTTTCAGAGGAATATATGCTTTTTCAAAGGAAGCCTCTTGAAGTAGATATTTATAGATTTCAATGGAGTCAAAAGCTGCATCCCCCAGAAATATTTTGGGGTTGATAAGCGGATGTTTTTTAAAAAAGTCCTTCAGTACAGGAATGAGGGCTTTGGAATCCGCAAGGCTTTTGTCCTCATCTGGGGAGTCAGGTTTCTTTCCAACTACGATAGCCGGATGGGAATGCAGAAAACCTTTGTTATAAAAGCTGATATCCCTGACAATGCCAAGCCCGTTTGTAATGATGCCGAATTTAAAGGCATAACAGAAATGTCCATTGATATACATCTGCTGGATGGCCGAATTGGCGGCGGTGTGGGGAGGCATGGAGCCGTAGGCGGCTTTATAAGGGTCGAAGGAATCATAAAGCCCGTTTGCTTTTTTGAAGGTTTTCAGCTGCCGGATGATACGATTCGCATATTTGAGGTTGTTTTCCGTAACCCAGGTCTCAATATCGGAGGTATCAAAAAGGAGCATGGAAGCTTTTGCCTTATCAATCTGTTGGCAGATTGATTCGGTCAGGTCAACAAGCCTGTCAAACATCAATTGTAAGTCCAATAAGAAATCCTGTTTGAAGCGGGTGAATTTAGAAACATCCGGAACCACAGAAAAGCCGCAGAAATCCCGCAGTTCCTGGGAATATTTCAGAAATACGATCAGGAGGGATGTGGTTGGAATAGAGAAGATAAGCTGTAGTAACAGAGCCTTCAGCATAGGGTAAAGAAGATGTCTGCGGGGTCTGCCGGTGGCAGCATGAAAATGAGAAACAAAAGACACCGGAACAATTTCATCAAGGTTGATGGTTTCATCGAGTATGGAAAGAAACTCATATTTATCGTTATCAAATTAATTTTGGCAATCGGTAAAAATATCTGCCAAAGAAAGCTGTTTGTATGGTATCATATAGGCACAACTCCTTTACTGGTGGATATGGTTAATTGTTACTGGACATCTCAATTTTACCATAAATCAGTGAGGAGTTGTTTTATTTTGTGGCAAAAAGAATTCCGTATTTATGCGGGTTCTGGCATTTCGCAAACGCCTAATCAGAATACATAATGAAAGGAGTGGTATTAATGTCTGATGAAGCGATACTAAGTAGTAAAAATAAATACACGATTTTTATATATGATAGATATACTATTCGGTTTCGTGCGCCATACTCATTGGAAAAATATACGCAAGTGAAGGAATGGAATAATGGTTATTTAGTTGTTATGGCAAAATATTCTCATAATCAGGAAGATGAGGAAGAATATATAGATCTCATTCCCATATTAGAGAATTTGT
>CAJTSB010000039.1 GCA_910578825.1 uncultured Lachnospiraceae bacterium
TTTATCCCGCTGGTAAGGAAAACATACGGAAGAGCTTCCTACCCCGGAAAAATCATTTTCGTTGGCGATACTTTACAAATCAGTAGGAAAACGCGAGTTTTGAATTGGGGAAATTAATATCATCGGCCCCCCCCCCGGAGTTAGGGGCGCTAGAAATTCTATCCGAGTTTTCTTCAGGCAATATAGGTGGAAAAGCTGTCAAAGCATTGGATTTCCATAAGAATTTTCACAGGCGGTTTGGGAATTACTCTTAAAAATTTTTGTTGTGCAAAATTCGATTTATGCTTATAATAAGGAAAGCAAAGAGTTTGATTGCGTACAGATAGTGGCAAAGGAGGCTTATATGGAGTTTCGACCATGTATAGATATTCATAACGGAAAGGTGAAACAGATTGTCGGGGGCAGTCTCAGAGATGCGGGTAATGCGGCGGTGGAGAATTTTGTCGCCGAACAGGATGCATCGTTTTTTGCCAGGCTGTATCAGAAACGCCACATTAAGGGCGGGCACATCATTTTGTTGAATCCTGTCGGAAGTGAATATTATGAGGCGACCAAGGCGCAGGCGGTGCAGGCGCTTAAGTCTTATCCAGGCGGGATGCAGGTCGGAGGCGGCATTTGTCCGGACAATGCAGAATTTTTCCTGGATGCGGGCGCGAGTCACGTCATTGTCACTTCCTATGTGTTCCAAAATGGAGAAATCCACTATGAGAAACTCAAACGTCTGTCGAATACTGTTGGAAAAGAGCGCCTGGTACTGGATTTGAGCTGCCGCAGGCGGGGGAAGAGTTACTATATTGTGACAGATCGCTGGCAGAAGTTTACAGAGGAAGTTATCGAGACGTCTCTGTTGGAACGGCTTGCGGAATATGCGGATGAATTCTTAATCCATGCGGTGGATGTGGAGGGAAAAGCACAGGGCATCGAGCAGGAACTAGTGGAAATGTTGGGAGACTGGGGCCAAATCCCTGTTACATACGCGGGAGGCGTGGGGAGCTTTGAAGATTTAAAACAGTTAAAAACGCTTGGCAAAGACAGATTGCATGTGACGATTGGAAGCGCTCTGGACTTGTTTGGCGGGACGATGGAATTTGAAAAGGTCTGTGAATTTTTAGAAGGAGGAAGGTAAATGGAAAAAGGGAACCATTCTGTTGGATGTAAGGTGATAGTTCTGGCATTGGCAGTAGCCTTATGCGTGCCGCTTTTTGCCGGCTGCGGCGGTACGGTTTATGATGAAATGGCGGAGACAATGAGCGAGGACGCGGATTTCCAGACGGGCAGTGAGGCGGCTGCGGTGGATGATGCCGTGGAGGAAAACGGCATGGTTGATACAGAGGATGTCGCAGAGCAGGAAGGCGCAGAGGCTGAACAGGATGCGGGCGCAGGGAACGGACAGGATGAAACAAAGGATAATCAGGATAAGATCTTAGTATATGAAGGTTCCGTGGCGATAGAAACCATTGAATATGAAGAGACGGTGCGCGCATTTAAGGCAGCCGTGGAAGAATTCGGCGGATTTCTGGAGAATGAGCAGAATTTCGGTGCGGGCAGCGGCGATTACCTCGAAGATTCTTATCGTGTACGGGATGCGAGGGATTTCATGGCGACGGCGAGGATTCCCTCAGAAAAGTATCAGGAGTTTATGGCGAAGACGGAAGGGCTTGGCAAGGTTACCGGAAGCAATTCCAAGGTTACGAACATGACAAGGCAGTATGGAACCCTGAAGGCGGAGCTTGAGATATATGAGACGGAATATGAGAGATACTTAAAGATGTTCGATGAAGTGTCGGATGATAACGCCATGCTTGCCATTCAGGAGAAACTTACGGAATTATCCTTAAACATTGCCAGGACGAAGAGTGAAATGGAAGTCATAGATACGGATGCGACATTCAGCACCGTGCAGGTGCGGATTTCTGAGGTTCAGGCCTATAAGGAGCAGCGGGCAGGTTTCCTTGCGCGTCTGTGCGATGTGCTGGCAAAGAGCTGGAACGGTATGCTGGGATTTTTTGAAGGTATTTTGTTCTTCTTCATTCTGCATTGGTATAAGTTATTGCTGTTTGCGCTGATTATTGTGCTGATAATAAAAATTGTGAAGAAACAGCAGGCAAAGGCAGAGGTAAAGAGGCAGAAAGCAATGCAGGAATACCAGCAAAAGCAAAAGGAACAGCAGGAGCAACAGGAACAACAGGAGCAACAGGAACAACAGGAGCGAAAGGAGAGCTTTGAACATGAGTAAATACACGAAACAGGACATTATCCGCATGGTGGAAGAGGAGGATGTCGAGTTTATCCGTTTGCAGTTTACCGATATGTACGGTACGTTTAAGAATCTGGCGATTACCAGGAGCCAGCTGGAAAAGGCACTGGATAACCGCTGCATCTTTGATGCCTCGTCCATTGAAGGGTTTGTGCGTATCGAGGCGTCGGATATGTACCTCCATCCGGATCTGGATACCTTTGTCATTTTTCCCTGGCGTCCACAGCAGGGCAAGGTGGCACGGATCATCTGTGATATCTATCGTCCGGATAAGACGCCATTTGAAGGGGACCCGCGCTATATTCTCAAACGGACGGTAGCGGAGGCGGAAAAACTTGGCTATCAGCTGGATGTGGGACCGGAATGTGAGTTTTTCCTTTTCCATACGGATGAGGAAGGACGCCCAACTACGGTTTCCCACGAGCGGGCAGGATTTTTTGACCTCGGGCCGGTAGATTTGGGAGAAAATGCAAGGCGTGATATGGTATTGACGCTGGAGGAAATGGGATTTGAGATTGAGTCTTCCCACCATGAGGTAGCCCCGGCGCAGCACAGGATTGATTTTCGATACGACGAAGCGCTTGCGACAGCGGACAATATTATGACTTTTAAGCTGGCGGTCAGGACGATTGCCAGGCGATTTGGATTGTTTGCAAGTTTCATGCCCAAGCCGAAATATGGGGACAACGGCTCTGGTATGCATATCAATATGTCTGTGGTAAAAGATGGCAAAAATATTTTTGCAGACCCGGCGGATAAACGGGGACTGAGCAGGGAGGCATATTATTTTATCGGCGGCCTGATGAAACATATGCGCGCAATGACGGCGGTGACCAATCCGCTGGTGAATTCTTACAAACGTCTGGTGCCGGGATTTGAGGCGCCGATTCATATTACCTGGTCGGAGAGCCACCGAAGGCCCCTGATCCGGATACCGGTGGAACGTGGGGAATCTACGCGTATTGAACTGCGCTGTCCGGATCCCGCAGCGAATCCTTATCTGGCGCTTGCCGTGTGTCTTTCGGCAGGCCTTGACGGCGTCAAAAATCAAATTCTTCCGCCGGAGCCTGTGGGAACCAGCGTTATGGAAATGAGCATTGAGGAGCAGCGCGCGCTTAAGATTCAGACATTGCCCGCCACTTTGAACGAGGCGGTAGACGAGCTTGAGAAAGATTCGCTGCTGTGCAAGGTGCTGGGGGAACACATTTCCCGAAAATATGTGGAGGAAAAACGCGCGGAATGGGAGGATTACTGTAAACAGGTCACAGAGTGGGAAATTGACAATTATCTCTATAGAATATAGTCTCCTGGAGGAAAGGTTTTGATTAATATCATTGTCGCTTTTCCAAAGGTGGAAAATGCAAAGAGCATAAAAAATATTTTAATAAAATATGGATATCAGGTAAATGCTGTCTGTACGGCGGGCGCACGGGTCCTGCAGTACGCGGATGCGCTGGGGGAGGGAATTGTCGTCTGTGCGGGAAAGTTTCAGGATATGATGTTTATGCAGTTGCGGGAGCATCTTCCAACCAGTTTTCAGATGCTTGTCGTGGCGTCCCCCAATCAGTGGGAGGAAGGGACGGCAGATGGCGTTATCTGCCTGTCCATGCCGCTGAAAGTACATGAGCTTGTGAGTACGCTGGAAATGATGTCCCATGCGTTTGTGCGCAGGCGCAGGAAATCCCCCCATGCATCGCGGCGCAACGAAGAAGACAGGCAGATGATAGAGAAAGCGAAGGAAGTTCTGATGGCGCGCAACAACATGACGGAAGAGGAGGCGCACCGCTATATGCAAAAGAGCAGCATGGACAGTGGAACCTGCATGGCGGAGACGGCGCAGATGATTTTGAGCATGATGCAGGGGTGAAGAAAAGGCACAGATGATTTTAAGTAGGATGCAGGGGTGGACAGGAAAGGAGTATCGCATGAAATTTACAAAAATGCATGGATTAGGGAATGATTACGTCTATGTAAATTGTTTTGAGGAGAAAGTCGCGGAGCCGGAGAAAGTGTCGCGCTTTGTAAGCGACAGGCATTTTGGGATTGGCGCCGACGGTCTGATTCTGATTCAGCCGTCTGAAAAAGCGGATTTTGAGATGGCGATGTATAATGCGGACGGCTCTCGCGGGGAGATGTGTGGAAATGGTATTCGATGTGTGGGAAAATATGTCTATGACTATGGATTGACGAATAAGACGCAGATTTGTATTGATACGCTTGCCGGGGTCAAATATCTGGAGCTTATGCTTAAGGATGGCAAAGTGTCTCAGGTAAAGGTTGATATGGGAGCTCCCTGCCTTACGGCGGCGGAGATTCCGGTAACGGCAGATAGCGAACAGGTCATCCATGCGCCGCTTGTTGTGGAGGGCAAGACGTATGAGATGACGGCGGTGTCCATGGGAAATCCCCATTGTGTCATCTTCCTGGAGGAGGATGTGCGCAAACTGGATTTGGAGACTATTGGACCTGCGTTTGAGAATCATCCGCGTTTCCCAAGGCGGATTAACACAGAGTTTGTAAATGTGATAGACAAGTCTACGCTGCGTATGCGTGTCTGGGAGCGGGGCAGCGGCGAGACACTTGCCTGCGGAACCGGGGCATGTGCCACAGCCGTGGCGGCAGTCTTAAATGGAAAGAGCGGGCATGAGGTCACCGTTCAGCTTCTGGGCGGAGCGCTTGAAATTACCTGGGCGGGTGGTGATATGCCGGTTTATATGACGGGACCTGCGGTTACGGTTTTTGATGGAGAGATGAAACTGCCGGAAGAATTGCAGTAGTTGATGTTGAAAGTATTTTACTGATATAGAAAAAGGAGGATATTATGTTTCAGATTAATGAGAATTATCAGAAGTTACCAGGGAGTTATTTGTTTAGCACGATCGCAAAGAAGGTGGCAGCCTTTACTGAGGCGAACCCGGACAAAGACATCATCCGTCTGGGAATTGGTGATGTGACGCAGCCGCTGGCGTCGGCTGTCATTGAGGCGATGCATAAGGCTGTGGATGAGATGAGCAAGGCAGAGAGCTTTCATGGCTACGCCCCCGATTTGGGCTATGATTTCCTGAGAAATGCGATTGTAGAGAGTGATTATAAGGCAAGAGGTTGTGATATAGCTGCCGATGAAATCTTTGTCTCAGACGGGGCGAAGAGCGATTCTTCCAATATTCAGGAAATTTTCGGAGCCAGGAACCGTATTGCAGTCTGCGATCCGGTGTATCCGGTTTATGTAGATTCCAATGTGATGGCGGGAAGAACCGGAGTGTATGATGCGGATACAGAGATGTGGAGCGACGTTATCTACATGCCCTGTGTGATGGAGAATCAGTTTGTGCCGGAATTCCCGAAGGAAACGCCGGATATGATTTACCTGTGTCTGCCGAACAATCCTACCGGAACCACCATCACGAAAGCGCAGCTTCAGGAATGGGTCAATTACGCCAATAAAGTTGGGGCGGTCATTATCTATGACGCTGCGTATGAGGCATACATCTCAGAATCCGACGTCGCACACTCTATTTATGAGTGCGAGGGAGCAAAGACCTGTGCCATTGAATTGAAGAGTTATTCCAAAAACGCCGGATTTACCGGTGTGCGTCTCGGATACACGGTAGTGCCGAAGGAATTGAAATGCGGGGATATTTCCTTAAATGGGATGTGGGCGCGCCGCCACGGGACTAAATTTAACGGAGCGCCTTACATTGTACAGCGTGCCGGGGAGGCGACTTACAGCCCGCAGGGCAAGGCGCAGTTGAAAGAGCAGGTGGCGTATTATATGAAGAATGCCTCCATGATTAAGAATGGTCTTCAGGAGGCAGGATACACGGTATTCGGCGGCGTAAACGCGCCCTATATCTGGTTGAAGACTCCCGATAAGATGACGTCCTGGGAATTTTTTGACTATCTTCTTGAGAATGCAAATGTGGTGGGAACGCCCGGTTCCGGATTTGGACCCAGCGGAGAAGGGTATTTCAGGCTGACGGCATTTGGCAGTTACGAGAATACGCTCGCGGCGCTTACGCGCATTAAACAATTGTAGTCTGAATTATTAAGAATAAAAGGCTGAACTATCGGTAAGTATGGTTCAGCCTTAATTTATGCAGCATATTCTCATATTTCGTTAAGTCATGATAAATGTCGGTAATATATACTTGTTTCTCCGTAATCCAGGTAGCAGATTGCATCAATCTGTACCTGTTTTTTTGTATGTTTTTACTGAAAAACATATTTCATATTTATAAATTTAGTAAAACACTTGAAAAATTTACTAAAAAATTTTACAATATCAATAACAGATGTAAGGTGGCATAAGTCTGGGATTTTGGAGACGGAAGGGGCGCCTTGCACAAAAATTTAGAAAAGGAGAAGTGAGAGATGAGAGCATTAAAAAAATGTATCAGCGCTGTTCTTGCGTCAGCTCTTGTCCTGACGGCACTGCCTGTGGATGGATTTACTCAGGTACAGGCGGCAGAAGGGGCGAAAGTGGATGCGACAGTAAAGGTTCTCCCGGAGGAGGCGTCGCTGTTTAACGCGGTTACAAGCGACGACGGATTCGGGAGGTTTCAGGGCTGGGGTACCTCCCTGTGCTGGTGGGCAAACCGGCTCGGGTATGACGAAAGTGCGGGAGGCCTGGTTGATAAAGCGGCAGACGCTTTTTTCAGTCTGGATAAAGGTCTGGGCATGAATATCGGCCGTTACAATGTAGGTGGCGGAGACCATGTAGGCGAAACCTCTGATGTGCCGGTAAATGCAAAGGCACAGATATTCGGTGTAGAGGGTGAAGGCGCACCGGTTTATGGCGGCTCTAAAATGGAGGTTTCTGCGAACAGCAAGATAAAGGACGCTACATACAGCAAGTCGGATGCAGACTTCGGAATTACGAAGGGCAAGAAGGTTGGAGAGTTAAAACAGATTAACTATGTGAACGGAATCGGAGAGGCAGCTGGTACGGGCGATAATCTGAAATATAAGGTTTCTGTGGCAGATGCCGGCAAGTATACCGTCAAGATGCTTGTTACCTTAGATGGAACGAATAAGAGAGGCATGGCAATCCGTGTCAATGACAATGCTGCAAGTGAGAAAGTCGTTGCATCAACAATTGTCAATGAAAGTGAGATTGCAAATAAGGATAGTATGCATCTGTACCTGCTTACGTTTACCGATGTGGATTTGCAGGCAGGAGAAAATACGATTGCAGTCGGAGGCAAAAAGGTAGCGGATACAGATGAAAGCTGGGCGCTGGATTTTGCCAAACTGCTGGTGGTCAAGTCCGGGGAAGAGGGTATTTTACAGGAAGATGAATTCCTGCACCCGTCCCACATTACGCGTTCTGATTCTGCGGTACCGGGTTACTGCACCAACGTAACGAAGATTGATAAGACGAAACCAATCACGGATTATGATGGTTTTGACCGGGTGGATGCAGACTGCGGTTACGCCTGGAATTATGACTGGGATGCAGATAAGAACCAGATGAATATTTTAAAAGCGGCAATCCAAGCAAGCGGTGCGGATTTTATCACCGAGGCGTTTTCCAATTCCCCGCCATATTTCATGACGAAGAGCGGATGTAGCTCGGGTGGAAAGAATGCTGCTGAGAACCTCAGGGAGGATTCCTATCATGCATTTGCCGTATATATGGCAGACGTGATGGAGCACTGGACGAAAGAGGGAATTACGTTCCAGAGCGCATCGCCGATGAACGAGCCGGATCCTTCCATGAAATACTGGGGAGCGAACAGCAATAAGCAGGAGGGATGCCATTTTGCACCCGGAACTTCCCAGTCTAAGATCATCAAGGCTCTGAATGAGGAGTTAAAGAGCAAGGCAGCGGCATCAACAGACGCCGGGGTAAAAGCGGCTTTGAATAATATTATCCTCTCCGGTACGGACGAGACGAGCATTGATTTGACAATCAGTTCTTATAATGCTCTGGATAAGGATACGAAAAACGTGATAGAGCGTATTGATACCCATACATATGGCGGCTCCAAACGGGCGGAGCTTCGCGCCCTTGCTGAGAAAGAGGGCAAGAACCTGTGGATGTCGGAGGTTGACGGCGCATATGTAGCCGGATCCAGTGCAGGAGAGATGGGCGCTGCGCTTGGCCTGGCACAGCAGATTATGAAAGATCTGAATGGAATGAAGGCTTCTGCATGGATTCTGTGGAATGCGGTAGATAACCATGTGGATGAAAATAACGGCGCGGATAAATGGCCGTTCGGCAATGATTATAAAACAACTGCAGAATTGTTTAAAAAGGTTGACCTGACAAAAGGTTATTGGGGTCTTGCTTTTGGCGACCACAATAACAAAGACCTGATTTTGACGCAGAAGTATTATGCATTTGGACAGTTTTCCAAATACATCCGCCCAGGTTATTCCCTGATGGGAACCAGCGACGAGGCAAATACATTAGTTGCCTATGATACGCAAGGAAAGCAGGCGGTTATCGTAGCGGTCAACACGGCGCAGGACGATAAGACGTGGGAATTTGACTTGAGCAGGTTTGAGTCCATCGGTAACGTTCAGGCTCATCGTACCAGCGGTACCACTGCGGAAGGCGAGAAATGGGCAGATTTGACAGCCGCGCAGGTGAACGCAAAGACGAATGCGGCGAACAGGACGTTTACCGCTACCGTAAAGGGCAATTCCATCACCACGTTTGTCGTTGACAATGTTACATACGACAAAGAGAAATCAGAGGAACGTTCCAGGAGAGAAGAGAACTTAAAGAAGATGCAGATGGAATATGTGAGCGTGGAAGATTTCAGCAAAGTTGACCTTGCTGAGAACAAGATTGCGCTGACAGAATCCATGATTTCCGGAAGTGAGCCATGGACTAATAAGGATGTTCCGAAGAATGTTATCGATGGAGATTTTGGAACTTACTTTGACGGTGTATCGAATGGATATGTACAGGTAGATTTGGGCGAGAACAATGCGAAGGCGCTTGTGGCTTACGGCTATGCGCCGAGAAAAGGTTTTGCAAGCAGATGTACGGACGCATCCCTTTACGGATCCAATGACGGAAACGACTGGGATCTGCTGCATACGATTAAGAGTACGCCCCCGGAAGGCAAGCTGAGTTATGCGTATGTGAATGAATTTGCATCCATACCGGTGATGGGCAAGGAATACCGCTATTACAAATATGCGGTGGGTTCCAATGGAAATTGTAATATTTCAGAGCTTGAGCTCTATGCATTGCCAGAGGACGTTACTATTTCACAGCCCCCGACTGCGCTGAGTGGCTGGGTTACTTACTGTGAAGGAAAGACGACAGGCCATAAGTATACCGATGATACGAAGGCAAAATATGATACAGCCCTTGCAGCAGCAAAGAATGTGAGCGCATCTGCAACACAGGAGCAGAAGGATGACGCTATGTATGCATTGTTTGAGGCATATCTTGGACTGAAAGAGATTTATCACTATGATTCCTTCTCTGGCGTAGAAGGCGCGGCTATTTACGATACGAAGGGAGACCGCATCCAGGCGCATGGCGGTCAGGTACAGAAGATTAAATGGGAAGACGGTTATGACTTTAATGGGGATGGCCAGATTCAGGCGGATGAGAAAGAATTCTGGTACTGGATTGGCGAGGATAAGACGAACGATTATCGTCCATGTCCGGGCGTTCGTGCCTATATCTCTAAGGATTTGTACAACTGGATAGATTGCGGAGACGTTTTAAAGACCGTGCCTAATTGGGAGACGTTTACGACAGACAGTTATTTCACCAGTTTATATGGAGATTTATCGAAAGAGCAGCAAGAAGCAGTCTATGGAGATTTATGGACGGATGACAATTCCGATAATTCTGGATGTGTGCTTGAGCGTCCGAAGATGATTTATAACGACAAGAACCAGGAGTATGTCATCTGGTTCCATGCAGACGGACAGACACCGAACAGCACCGGAGGTAATTATGCGAAGGCCAAGGCAGGCGTGGCTACTTCTCAGAGTCCGTTTGGTCCGTTCAAATTGCAGGGTTCATATCTGCTGAATTATGACGAGGACATTACAGACCGTGGATTCGATACAGAGGGCGGACATGTGCGCGACATGAACCTCTTTAAGGATGACGACGGAACGGGATATGTTCTGTACTCCTCCGATGGAAACGAAAATATGTATATCGCTAAATTAAATGAAGATTATACTAATATTGTTAAGACCAATGACGAGGGCGCTAAGAAAGGTGAAGACTTTACTGTAAACTTTGTGGGACAGTCCAGGGAGGCTCCGGCGATGTTTAAATATCAGAATAAATATTATCTGATTACCTCCGGATGTACCGGATGGACCTCGAATCCATCAAAGTATGCGGTAGCAGACCATCCAATGGGACCGTGGACCATGGTTGGAGATCCCTGTACCGACGAGGACAAAGACCATACATACTTTACACAGAGTACCTGTGTAATTCCGCTGGATGCTGAAACAGGCAGGTTTATCTACATGGGAGACCGGTGGTATAATTCAAATGACAGCAATGGAGTGACTGCGGGACCAGGAGCAGGCGGCAGGCTGCGTGATTCCAGATATGTATGGCTGCCCATCGAGTTCACTGGCGATGGTAAAATTGCAATCAGACGGTACAGCGACTGGAAACTGACAGTCTTTGACGGCATTGAGCCGTATGAATTAAAGACGGAATTGCCTGAGACGGGATCTGCGGCAAATCTGAGTACGGAATTGCCGGCAAAACTGAAAATTAAGTTACTGACAGAAACGCAGGAGCGCGAGGTGGACGTTACATGGAATACGGAAGAGATCGCTGCAAAGACGTTGGGCGAGGTAACCGTTACCGGCGTCATGACCTATACCAAAAGCGGTGAAACCCACACGCGTACGATTACGCATAACATGTCCCTGCTGGATGAGAAGTTAATTTATTTCTTCGACTGTGCATCCGATCAGACAGGTGCTGCATCATACTTTGATTTGTTAAGAGCAAATCTGGAGGGTCTTAAGAATGTAGAACCAGATCAGGCATACAGTGTGGAGAACCTTGCCGGATACGACGGCAACCGGGGAGATGCGGGCACCAGTTCCGATGATTCATCCTACGATTTTGCCATTAAGAGTGATGCCGGTGAGGATATGTGGACACAGGGGTATTGGGCAACGAAAGGCAAGAGCATTAAGTATTCATTTGTTCTGGAGGCAGGTACCTATACGGTGGCTACCGGATATCACGAGTGGTGGAACAGCAGCCGGGCAATGAAAATTACCGTTACCTCAAACGGGGAAACGCTTGCCTCCTCCGAAGAATTTGGAGCAGAGAAGAATGTTAATCTGCAGCAGAATGTAGCCTTCACCCTTGCAGAAAATGCAAAAGTAACGGTAAGCATCAGTGGAAATGGAGCGGATCCGGTATTGAGCTGGATGGCGATGATTCAGGATGTGAAGACCGGAAGTTTTGAAAGTGCAGATACAGAGGAGCTTGGCAAACTTATCGGTAATGCGGAGAAGATAGAGAAGGGCGACAATACGACAAAGAGCTGGAACAAATTCCAGGAGGCATTAAGCCATGCAAAAGAGGTACAGAAGTATGTGCTTTCTACTGCGACAGATATAGCGGCAGCCATGGCAGAGCTTCAGGATGCAATGGACAGCCTGCAGACGCCCAAACAATACCTTCAGGCGTCACTTGCGGAACTTGCCATTTCCGATACGAACCAGGTAAATTATGAGAAAGACGCTATGTGGGATTACTATCAGCAGGTATTAAAAGACGTGAATGCTCTTGTAGATAAAGAGGGACTGACAGAGGAAGAGGCAGAGGCTGCAATTAAGGATTTGCGTGATACGATTGAATTGCTGACCCCGGCAAAAAATAAACCGGCGACGCCCCCGAGTATAACACAGAAGAAGGCGCAGACAATTACGGTCAAGAGTGTTACCAAATCACTGGGAACGAAAGCATTTGCACTGGGCGCTAAGACAAGCGGCGACGGAGCGTTGGCATACCGCAGTTCCGATAGCAAGGTAGCCAGCGTAGATGCGAAAGGTAAGGTAACCTTAAAAGGCGTAGGTGTCTGTACGATTACCGTGACCGCGGCGGAGACGGCAAACTATAAGAGTGCGACAGCAAGCGTCAAGGTAACCGTAAACCCGAAGAAAGCAGCTATCAGCAAAGTAAAAACTGTAAAGGGTAAGAAACTGAAAGTAAGCTGGAAGAAAGATACGACAGTAAGCGGATATGAAATCCAATGCGCTTTGAAAAAGAATTTCAAATCCGGTCTGAAGAAGACTACGATTAAGAAGGCGAAGACAACTTCCACGACGATTAAGAAACTGAAAAAGGGCAAGAAGTATTACGTTCGTGTCCGCGCATACAAGACGGTAAAAGTGAATGGTAAGAATGTTACGCTTCGCGGATCGTGGAGCAGCGTTAAGACGAGTGGAAAAGTAAAGTAGATGGAGGCAGATATGGGAAAGAAGACATGGAAATCCGTTGTTTCCCTGTTCATGGCAGCGGCGCTTATCGTGACCAGCTTTGGCATGACGAATCCCCTGACAGCAGATGCTGCCGCAGACGGTGTGAAAGCGCCGTCTGTGGAAGGCAGGGCAGTATCCGGAGATAACGGAACATATTATATTGACGCCGCAGGCGGAAATGACGACAATGACGGAAAATCGGAAAACCAGGCATGGAAGACATTTAAGAATGTATCTGCTTTGCGTCTTGGCGCAGGCGGAAAAGTGCTCTTGAAAGCAGGATGTACCTGGAACGGTGAAAAACTCCTGCTTCAGGAGGCAAAGGGTACCAGTACAAATCCTGTCATCCTTGGCAAATACGGAGAAGGCGACAATCCGAAGATTAACGGTCAGGGAAGTAAATGGCTGGATGAGCAGGACAGGACCAGCCTCAAAAAAGAGGAGGTTGCAGCAGTTCATATCCGCAACTCTGCTTACATAACCATCCAGGATCTGGAAGTGACAAACCTGGAAGAGGACAGGAAGGATCTGGAAGGGAAACTGGGCCGGACGAATGTCAACGCCTTAAGTCCCGGCGTAAAAATTACGCATGACCAGAGTAAATATATGCTGACGGGTATTTTGGTGGAAAATCATGATGCCGGAGAGCTTGCAGGCGTTAAGATTGAGAACAATTATGTGCATGACGTGAACGGTTATATGTCACAGAATGGTACGGAAGGTGATAAGAAAGGCTCCGGCGGAATCATGGTACTTGTGACCGGTGGAAATACGGAATCTTATTTTAAGGATCTGGAGATTGCCGGAAATGAAGTGACGAATGTGTGTCACGAGGCAATTTACATGGAGAGCTGCTGGGCAGCCCGCACGCTGGTCGGCGGCGCAGGCAGCCAGCAGGCAGGAAGCAAGCCCTGGGTAGGCTGGCCGAATGTCAATGTCAACAACAACTATGTACATGACGTTGCAGGAGATGGGATTGTGTTAATCAATGCGGATGGCGGCAAGGCAGAGAATAACCTTGTAACCGGATGTGCGAGCGAGGAATGGTATTATGCGAGAAATCCGGCGCATGCAGCTATCTGGGCATGGGACTGCAATAACGTAACCTTCCAGAACAATGAGGCGGCTTATACGCAGAGTACGCAGGACGGCATGGCATTTGACTCCGATTACGGCAACCAGAATATTTTATTCCAGTATAATTACAGCCATAACAATAAAGGCGGATTCTGGATGGCTTGTCCCGGACCATATTATTCCATCAACTCCGTCGTCCGCTACAATGTCAGCGTCAATGACGGCGGATACGATGGTTCCCGCATCCTCTGGGTTGGAGAATCCGGAAGTATCGGACATCAGGTATATAACAATACGATGTACTGGGACGACACCTACAAGAATATTGAGGCAGTAAAACAGGGGAGCTGGATATCTGGAAACGCTACGGCGAAGACCAGCGGAACCGATATCTACAATAATATCTTCCATGGCGACAGCGTACTGTTTGTCAACCATGAAGGTGTAAATTACAGGAACAACTGTGTCTGGGGCGGTTCTGAAAAGGTATATCCCTGGGAAGAGGATCTTACCGGAATAGCAGCCAACCCCTTCCTGAAAGATATTTCGGCAGACGGATATGCTACTGGAAACTTTGCAGATGGCACAGTGACAATCGGCAAGACCGAGGGCATGGAGCTGACCGCAGAGTCTCCCTGTATTGATGCAGGAATAGAGCATATGGCAGTACCGGATGAGTCTTTCCCGGCTGTAGAAGAAGAAAAAACGGCAACCCATATTACACTGGAAAATAAAGACTACAAAGGAAATGCGGTACCCTACAAGGCTGGGGCGCAGGCAGCTGCCACAGAGAAAGTGGATATCGGAGCATTTGAGTTTGCGGGAGCATATACAGGAACTTATACCTCAGAGGAAGACAGAGACTGGGTGGAGAAAATCATCGTTCTGGCGAAAGAGCTTGACGAGGAGGCATTTGATGCGGAAAGCATGACTAATCTTAATGATGTGGTTGTTAAAACGGAGACTGCGCTGGCAAATCGTCCGGAGCAGTTGACGGCAATGAAATACCGCCTGGAATATGCGCTTATGAATTTGAAGAAGGCAGGCGAAGGCGATTCCGGTTCCGTGACAAATAATATCCTTACGGAAGCCGATTCCGGATTCGAGAGCGGCGACATCACCTGGGGCGGCTGGGCAGCGAGCGGCACTGTGAATGTATCAGCCTCCGAAGAACAGAAACATACGGGAAATAAGAGCTGGAAAATCAATTATGAAAGCTCTGGCACGGCATTTTCTGAGCATCCGGATATTGTAATTGAACCGAATACGGATTATGTACTGGAAGCATGGATGTATTGCGCCAATGCAGATGATGTCTCCAAAGTTGGTGTGGAGGCAAAACATCACAACAGCGTTACCGACGATCAGAACGACCGTAAGCTGGGAGAAGTGAAACTGACTGCCGATGAACCGGATGCGGAAAAACCGGGATGGTATAAGATAACGTTTCCATTTACGACGGATAAGTATGACAAGATTCGTCTGGCATTCAGCAGTGAAATTACAACCGTCTATGTAGATGACGTGGCGCTTTATCCGGCAGTGAACACCGGAACGAAACTGGATCGTAAGAATCTGGAGACAGCCATTGCGCAGATTCCGGAGTATGACGCATCCGATTACCCGACGACTCTCTGGAATGATTATCAGGAGGCGTTGGAATCCGCGAAACTGGTACGCGTCAACCCGGCAGTGGCGCAGGCGGATATTGACGATGCAGCCAGCGCATTGAATAAGGCATACAATGCCCTTGCAAAAAAGGCGCAGAAGACAGGACTTTTGCGAGCTTATTATACTGTGCAGGCAGCGAAGGCAAAAGGAAATTATACGGATTTAAGCTGGAACAGATTCCAGACAGCATTAGAGAATGCCAAAGCAGTTCTCGATGAATCCGAGCCGACACAGGCAGCCGTTGATAGAGCATTGGCGAATTTGAAGAGCGCGGTAAACCGCCTGGTGGAGAAACCGGTTGTTGAAGTGGTGAAGAAGGACCAGGCAATCATGGTAGTAAGCAATCTTACGAAGACACACGGCACAGCGGCGTTTTTGGTAGGCGCAAGGACAAACGGCGATGGAGCCCTGACTTATACCAGCTCTGATGCAAAGGTTGCAGTTGTTGACGCGAAGAGCGGAAGGGTAACCCTCAAAGGAGCAGGCGTCTGTACCATCACAGTTACGGCGTCAGCGACGGCAAACTACAAGGCAAAGACAGCGTATGTGACATTGACCGTAAATCCGAAAAAGGCAGTCTTAAAGAAACTGAAAACAGCCAAAGGAAGGAAACTGACGGTAAGCTGGAATAAGGATACGACAGTGACCGGATACGAAGTTCAGTGTGCTTTGAAGAAGAACTTTAAGACTGGTTTGAAAAAGACTACGATTAAGAAAGCCGGCACAGCGTCCACAACCTTTAAGAAACTGACGAAGAATAAGAAATATTATGTGCGCATCCGCGCGTACAAGACCGTGAAGGTGAATGGAAAATCCGTAAAGCTTACCGGAGCATGGAGCAACGTTAAGACCAGCGGAAAGATTAAGAAATAGTACATTTGGAAAGGAATGAATGAGTCAGTATGCGAAACAGGAACAGATGGAAAATCCTGTGCATGACGACGGTATTTTGTGCCGCAGCAATCATTGGCTGCGGCACAAAGACTGTAAGAGACAGCGACGTCGTCATGGAGATTGCCGGGCAGTCCGTTGTGAAAGAGGAATACCAGATGATTCTTGCCGCACATCAAACAGAGATAGAGCGGCAGTATGATACGGATACCGTAAACCACAAGGATTTCTGGACGACGGAGCAGGAAGGTGGAACGCCCTTGCAGCAGCTGATGCAGCTTGCCGAGAAAGATTTAACAGAGAAAAAGGTCATTGCAAAGCTGGCAAAGGATTATGGGATTGCGGCAAAGACCGATTATTTGTCCATTGCTGCCGAAATGGAAGAAGAAAACGGCAGAAGAGAGAACGGGGAAGATTCCGGGGAAGTGGTATACGGCCTTGACTCTTTTGGCATAGAGAATTATTACGATTATATTTATACACAGATAGGTCATGCGCTGACGGAGAAATTGAAACAGGAACAAACCGTATCGGAGGAGGATTTAGAAAAAGTCTACCGGGAAAATCAGAAACTGTATACGAGTGAGGTAAGTGTGAAAATGCTGGTTGGCGAAACCTCCGTTGAAACGGGGCAGGAGCAGATGCTGCAGGCGGCAGAGGAGATGAAGACGGAGACGAATCCAGACGTTCTTGCGTCTCATTATTCGAATATCCGATTTTATGAGCTTGCAATGTCCTCCCTGAATATGGAGGAAGGAAAGAGCGGAGCATATATGCAGCGTTGGTTGACTGCGTCGGTTATGCAGCCAGGTGAAGTATGCCAGCCCATGGGAATCGGTGGGAACCTTATGGCGATGCGCTGTCTGGAACGAGCAGAACAGGCAGTACAGCCGTTTGAGGAGATCAAAGGGATACTGGACAGCGACGTCCGCGCGCAGATGGCGCAGGAGGAGATCGCAGGGGAAGTGGAGCGGGCAGATGTTCATTACGAGCAAGAGGTGTTACACCAGATTGCACTTGAGAGACTGCAGCCGTAGTAGGGATATGGCGATAGGCATTATCTGTGCCGGTAATAGAACACGGCGAGCTGTGTACGGTCGCGCAGATTAAGCTTTTCCAGAATAGCGCTCAGATAATTGCGCACAGTTCCCTCACTGAGGCAGAGCTCCCCGGCAATCTCCCGGTTGCTCAGGCCGTCTGCCACCAGCTCGATGATTTCCAGCTCCTTATCATTGATGCCGTTGGCATAATAGTCATAGCGGCTTGCAGTGGAGAGAAAATCCGGCAGCCGGGTAACAATTTCATTTCCGAATACGCTCTGTCCCTCTGCCACCGCTTTTATGGCAGGCAGGAGGCTCTCAAAGTTCTGTTTGAGGATGTAGCCTTTTGCCCCAAGGTGCAGCGCGCGCACAATGTATTCATCATCCAGAAATGTTGTCAGAAAGAGGATTTTTGCATCCGGCTCTTCCTTGAGGATGATTTCTGCGGCGTCTAAGCCGCTCATGGTGTCCATGCGGATATCCATCAGCAAAACTTCTGGATGGTGTTTCTGATATAAGGTAACGGCCTCCGTTCCATTTGCGCCGATGGCGAGGATATGGATTTCTGCGGAGGCTTCTAAAATCGTCTTTAACGACAGCGACACAAGCTGGTCGTCATCTGCAATTACGATGTCTATCATAATTAAAATCTCCTTTATGGTTCTTGTTGCAGGTTTTGTGTCCGGGGAATGGATGCGAATACCACAAATCCCTTATCAGTAGAAACAGAAAAGTGTCCGTTAAGATTATTGACGCGCTCCTGCATATTTGAAATGCCAATGCCTGACGGGGACTGGTGAATGTCTGTGCCGTTATCGGCAACGGTAAGCCGGTACAGGCTGGGGTGGCTCTGAAGCGTAACAGAGACATTCGTCGCATTGCTGTGTTTGGCAATGTTGGAGAGCGATTCCTTGATAATGGCGATAAAACAATATTTCACAGGGGCAGGGACAAAGCCGCTGATATCATAGTTCAGATGAACCTGATACCCGGAAAAACTAGACAGCATATCAGAGACGGTCTGTCTTAAATCAATAGAGTCATCGTGCAGGTCATGTACGCTGTTTCGTATATCGTCCATAGCATGAGACAGCGTATCCTTCAGAGCATGTAATGGCTCCTTTAAGTTTTCCTGCTGATTAATGGCGAGCAGAGCGCCGGCCTGCAAAATGGAGCGCGAGAGCATATGTCCGACATTGTCGTGGATTTCCCGGGCAATCCGGTTGCGTTCCCGCAGGGCGGCAGCGTGAATTTCATAATCCTGCCGCTCGATTAAATCTTTATTTTTCTGCTGCAAGAGTAGATGGTATTCGGTTGAGGTGTCGCGCAGAAGGCGGAAATCCTGTTCCAGCTGCAACAGACGTTTCGTTTTATAACAAAGGATCAGTGCAATGGAAAATAAAAGAAACGTCAGCATAAGATAGCGCGGCGGTTGATTCCGAAAAGAAAAAACCGCAAGCAGGCAGAGCGCCGGATATAAGATGAAACGAGCAGTTTTCGAAAAGGAACTGCCGGTCTCATAGAATAAAAGCGGTAAAAAAATGCCGAAAATGGGATTTGCTAAGGCGCAGACGAATAAGAACAGATACAGACCTGTTAAAATTAAACGGGAAAAGAAAGAAATTTTGCGGTACGGTTGAGCGCCTGGATTGCAGCAGCTGCATCCGAAAGAAAAAATAACCGCCGCCAGAAAACCCGATACCTGATACAGCCCTGTCTGCGGCGTATGCTGCAGCATCAGCAGGGTACAGGCTGCAAGCAGGATGAGTTTATCAAACATGATTGTCATTTTACAGTCCTTTCCGATATGGTTTACCCACACAATTTCCTGCAATTATTATAGGTGACTGCAAAATGAAAGTCAATATGGGCAGCACATGACATTTGTCATAAAAAGTGGTGACAATCCACACTGTTTCTGGCTGCCGCGTTCTGATAAGATGATGTCAGTACATCAAACAGAATAGAACTGGCATCTTTGCTTGTCAGGAAAGGAGACCGGCAAATGGGAAAGAAAATCGTAGAAATTGAAAATCTGGTGAAACGCTATAAGGAATTGGTGGCGCTGGATCATTTAAATCTTGCGGTGGAGCAGGGGGAAATTTTTGGGCTTTTAGGACCCAATGGTTCCGGTAAGACGACGGCAATTAATTGCATATTGGCGTTACTGCATTTTGATAAGGGAAACGTTCGGGTGTTTGGGGAGGAAATACAGCCGGACAGCTACCATATCAAAAAGCAGATTGGCGTCGTGCAGCAAAATGTAGCGGTATTTGAGGAATTGACGGTGCAGGAGAACATTGATTATTTCTGCGGGCTTTACATAAACGAGAAAGCCAAAAGGAGACAGTATGTCGAGGAGGCGATTGCTTTTTCAGGTCTGGAGGATTTTCGCAAATTTTACCCCAGGAAACTGTCCGGGGGACTGCTTCGGCGGTTAAATATTGCCTGCGGCATTGCGCACAAACCGAATCTGATTATTATGGATGAGCCGACCGTGGCGGTAGACCCCCAGAGCCGAAACCGGATTTTAGAGGGTATTTTGCAACTGAACCAGGAAGGCGCAACGGTAATCTATACCTCCCATTATATGGAAGAGGTGGAGCAGATTTGCAGCAAAATTGCAATTCTCGATAAGGGGCGGTGCATCGCATCGGGAACAAAAGAAGAGTTGAAGGCAATGATTAAGATGGGTGAAAAAATCCATATGGAAGTGATGGAGCTTACGCCGGTCCAGTTAGAGGAAATCAGGGAGCTGCGGCATGTGTATCAGGTGGAGTTTGAGAAAAATATGCTGGAAATCCGTTGCAGCAAAGGGATGCATAACCTGGTGCATATTCTTGACTATTTCCGAAAACAGGAAATCAGTTTCGGGCGTGTGTATACGGAGCTGCCGACCTTAAACGATGTATTTCTGGAGATTACGGGCAAAGAGCTGCGGGACTTGGCAGGTGACGCATTGCGGCGCGTGCCGACACTTTAGAAAGGGGGAGCATGATGTTTTTGCGATTGTATAAATATGGACTGCTTACCTGCGCGCGTGAGAAAATGATGGTATTCTGGAGCCTGTTATTTCCGGTGGTTTTAGGTACGCTGTTCCAGATGAGTTTTGGCGGGACTATGGACAGCATCGAATTTCAAAGGATACCGACGGCCTATGTGGTAGAAGAGGGCGCGGATACATCTTTTACGGAGCTGTTAGAGAACCTGGAAAAAGACAGTGAGCTGGTGGAAGTGCGTACGGTAACAAAGGAGGAAGCCCAAAGGCTCTTGAAAGAGGGGGATGTGGATGGGATTTTCTACAATGCGAAGGCTGATGGAATTACGCTTACCGTGACGGAGCAGAACATGAACCAGAGCATTTTGAGCAGTATTTTGGAGCAATATGAGCGTACGCTTTCTACATTTACGAATATCGGGCGCGAAGCTCCGCAAAAAATTGCCGCGGCAGCCAGTCTTCTGGAAGAGGAAAGCAACTATCTGAGGGAAGAGAATATCAGTGATGAGCCGAAGAGCGATATGATGGATTTCTTTTACGCACTGATTGCCATGAACTGCCTGATGGGGGCAACGGCAGGAGTTGCGTGTGCCTTGAATTTCAAGGCGGATTTGTCGGATTTGGGGGCCAGGCGCGTCATCGCCAGCACCAACCGTTTTCGGATTTTATTTTCGGATTTGTCTGCCTATGTTACCATGCAGTTTTTGTATACGTCGTTTTCTATCTTTTATCTGATGTATGTGTTGAAAGCGCCGTTTGGAAACCATTTGGGAATGATTTTACTGATTGCCTTTCTGGGAAATCTGCAGAGCGTTTTTCTGGGATTCTTTGTCGGATTGCTGGGAAGAATGAGCAGTACATTGAAAGAGGGCATCAGCGTCATGATTATGTTGGTTTCGAGCTTTTTGAGCGGCCTGATGCTGGAGGGAATGTACCGGATCGTGGATACATATGCGCCAGTGATTCACCTTATCAATCCGGCGTCGATGATTGCAAATGCGCTGCGCAGCCTGGATATCTACGATACGTATGAGATATATGCACAGTGTGCAGCAGGTCTTATTGTGCTGACTATTCTTTTGGGCGCTGGCGCTTATGCGATGGTAAGGAGGGAACGATATGCAAATATTTAAGGCATTTTTTAAAATAACACGCAAAAATATGGTTTCATATATCATATTTGTGCTGATCTATCTGGGTATTACGATGGTTGTGAGCAATACGATGCTCCAGCAGATGGAACAGGCATTTTCGAAGACCTCGTTAAATATTGGACTGGAAAATCAGGATGATGGGCCGCTGGGTGATGCATTGAGCAGGTATTTAGGCGATAATAATCAGTTGAAAGAAGTCCCGGAGGGAAAAAAAGCATTGCAGGATGCCATGTATTATCAGGAAATTGATTATGTCCTCAACATTCCCAGGGATTTTACGGAAAAATTTGCGGCGGGAGAGCGTGAGGGTTTGCTGAAAGGGATCAATGTTCCGGGAAGCGTGTCTGCATCGCTGGTACAAAACGAGATAGAGGGATTTTTAAAGACGGTATCCATGTATCTGGAAACAGGATTTGAGATAGATCGTGCGCTGGAGCTTGCAGCAACAGACCTGAAACAGGAGGCAAACGTGACGTTTCTTGCCGGAGATGGCGAGCAGGCGTTCGAAGGCGGATATTACTTCTTTAACTATCTTCCCTATGTGTTTACCTGCATGATGATTCTGGGAATCGGATTCGTGCTGCGAACATTTGGAAATAAGGATTTATCCGCACGCAATAAATGCTCTGCCATGCCGTTTCTGAAACAGAATGCGCAGATTATCCTTGGATGCCTGGTCTTTATGACAGCCGTGTATCTTGTCTTTATGGTGATGGCGTATGTCTTTGTGGAGCGAGACTATATGTTTTCCATCAAAGGAGTGTTAAGCGTGATAAATGCGCTTGTCTTCAGCATCTGTGCTTTGAGCGTGGCATGGTTTGTGGCGCAATTTGCAAAAAGTGTTGTGGCGCTCAATGCGTTCAGCAATTTGTTTGGTTTGTCCTTTTGTTTTCTGGGCGGGGTGTTTATCCCTGCGGATATGATGAGCGAGGGAACGAGACAGGTGGCGAAATTCATACCTTCTTACTGGTATGTCATTGCCAACCGCGAGATACAAAAAACAGCCGGCTTTGCGTCAGCCGGCCGTATCTACCAATCGTATCTGATTGTTCTGATGTTTGCAGCAGCGTTTTTTGTCATCGGACTTTTCATAAAACGCATGAAACTGAGAACGTAAGCATTATTTTTTAAATCCTGCCCGTTTGCGCAGCGTAGGGTCTAAAATACGCTTGCGAATCCGCAGGCTTTCCGGTGTGACTTCGAGAAGTTCATCCGCCTCGATGAACTCCAATGCCTGCTCCAGACTGAGGATTTTGGGTGGCGTTAAGGTGAGCGCCTCATCTGCACTTGAAGAACGGGTGTTGGTGAGGTGCTTTTTCTTGCATACATTGAGCTCGATATCTTCCGGCTTGGCGCTCTGTCCGATAATCATTCCGGCATAGACTTTCTCTCCGGCGCCGATAAAGAGCGTACCGCGGTCCTGTGCGCTGAACAGTCCGTAGGTCACGGATTCTCCAGATTCAAAGGCAATCAGGGAACCTTGTTTGCGGTAGGCGATGTCGCCGCGGTAAGGCTCATAACCGTTGAAAATCGTGTTGATGATACCATTGCCTTTCGTGTCCGTCATGAACTCATTGCGGTAGCCAATCAGTCCGCGGGAGGGGATGTTGAATTCCAGGCGTGTATAGCCGCCGCTGATGGGTCCCATATTGCGAAGTTCCCCTTTGCGCTGGCTCAGTTTTTCAATCACGGCTCCGGTAAATTCGTCCGGAACGTCCACATAGGCAAGCTCCATCGGCTCTAAACGTTTGCCGTTTTCATCCGTGTGGAATAATACTTCCGCCTTGCTGACGGCGAATTCGTAGCCTTCGCGGCGCATGTTCTCAATCAATACCGACAGATGCAGTTCGCCCCTTCCCGAAACTTTCAGGCTGTCCGGGCTGTCGGTTTCCTCCACACGCAGGGAGACGTCTGTATTCAGTTCGCGGAACAGGCGGTCGCGGATATGGCGCGAGGTGACATATTTGCCTTCCTGTCCGGCCAGCGGGCTGTCATTTACAATAAAATTCATAGAAATCGTAGGCTTAGATATCTTCTGGAAGTCGATGGCGACCGGGTTATCCGGTGAGCAGATGGTATCGCCGATATGAATGTCTGCGATCCCGGAAATGGCTACAATCGAGCCGATTTTCGCCTCGTTGACGTCTACCTTGTTCAGACCGTCAAATTCATATAATTTGCTGATGCGTACTTTCTGCAGCTTATCCGGCTCATGGTGGTTTACCACCACCGCATCCTGATTGATTTTCAGGCATCCGTTGTCTACTTTGCCGACGCCAATGCGCCCGACATATTCGTTGTAGTCAATGGTACTGATCAGTACCTGCGTACCTGCGTCCGGGTCGCCTTCCGGCGCCGGAATATAATCTATGATGGTCTCAAAAAGGGCGGTCATATCTTTCTTTTCATCATTCAAATCTTTTACAGCGTAGCCGTCCCTTGCCGAAGCGTAGAGAAAAGGGCAGTCCAGCTGTTCGTCTGAGGCGTCCAGATCCATAAACAGTTCTAACACTTCGTCGATGACCTCATCCGGACGCGCCTCCGGGCGGTCAATTTTATTGACGCATACGATGACCGGAAGATCCAACGCCAGCGCTTTCATCAGCACGAATTTTGTCTGCGGCATGGCGCCCTCGAACGCATCTACGACAAGGACGACGCCGTTTACCATTTTCAAGACACGCTCCACTTCGCCGCCGAAGTCGGCATGTCCGGGAGTGTCAATAATGTTGATTTTAGTATCTTTATAGAATACAGCGGTATTTTTGGAGAGAATTGTAATTCCGCGTTCCCGCTCAATATCATTGGAGTCCATCACGCGCTCCTGTACTTCCTGGTTGGCACGGAATACGCCGCTTTGTTTCAGCAGTTCGTCTACCAGCGTCGTCTTGCCGTGGTCTACGTGCGCAATGATGGCGATGTTGCGTATATCTTCACGTTTCATTTTCATAAGTGGTACCTTCCTTTTCAAATAGGTAAGCTGATTCAGTCTGAATGTTTCCAACTAGCGTATTATACTGCGCAGAAAGGAATTTGGCAAGTCCTGACTGTAACAATTCAGCCTGTAGGTTACATCTTAGCATTGTTTCATGGAGTTCTTGCAAGACTGCCATGAAAATTCTTATGGGAAGTAAACATATTTCCGAAG
>CAJTSB010000040.1 GCA_910578825.1 uncultured Lachnospiraceae bacterium
ACGGGGAGATTTTATTTTGTCAAAGTTCAATTTTCATTCTCTATAGGAATGCTTACCATTAAAATCCAAAACTATAACAGTTCCTGTTTTATATCTTAAATTTCCCCACCTCCTGATTTAACTGATTTGCGATATCCATATTAGAATTTGCCTCTTCACCAATTCCCCCCACATTATTTGTCAAATCAACCGATTTCTCCGTCACACTGCTTACTCCCTGCGCACTCTCGCTCACAGCAATCCTGAGATCTCCTATCGCAGTCTTAATCATATCCATCTGTTCCTTCAACTGCCTGCTCTCCTCTGCAAATTCCCACATCATCTGATTCATCTTCCCGACGTCACTCTGATATGTTTCACTGACCTGAAGCAGCCTGCTATATCCACCCATCGCTGTTTCATTCATGAAATGTACCATTTCCTCCGCTTCCTCTGCGAGTTCATCCACTGTTTTTATGACGTCTGAAGTCACTTTTTGTATCCTTGCTGCCGCCTGCGCTGAATTAAGGGCAAGCTTTCCAATCTCATCAGCAACTACCACAAATCCTCTTCCTGCCTCTCCTGCCTTCGCCGCCTCAATGCTTGCATTTAATGACAGAAGATTTGTCTCCTCCGTAATATCAATGATATTTTTTGTAAGTTCACGTACCTCTTCCACTTGCCTGGATTTCTCAATCTTCTGCTGAAGCATCTGCACCATTTCAGCAGCCTGTATTTTCGCATCCTGCTGCTCTTCTGCCGCCTTATGATATACTGACCCGGCATGTTCCATAATCTGTCCGGAAGACGTATTCCCACTCTCTGCCTGACTGGAAATTCCCTCTATCAACTCAAAGATTTGCACAATCGCTTCATTTACCTGATCCAGGGACGAACTGGATTCCTCCATTGCTGCGCTCATCTGTTCCATTGTCGCAGAGACATCCGTAATACTCATTTCTGCATGAGCCAGATCTTCCGCTATAATAGTGGAAGAGCCATTTAAATGTTGAGATCCCTTCGAAATATTGAGCATGATATTTCTTATATATGACAAAAGATCGTTTACATTATTCGCAATCAGCTCCATCTCATCACCCGTATGAACCTCAAGCCTCTGCGTCAAATCTCCTTCATTATTCACCAGCTCATAAATCTTCTGATCCACAGCACGCAGACTCCTTATGATCGTGGTAACGATGACATTGATTATCAAAAGCACAATCAGCATACAAATAACTGTAATACCTGCAACCTGCCACAAAATCGTATTCAGACGCCCAACAACACCGGAAGCATCATAATCACAGCCGACGACTCCCACAACCCTTGCTCCGCTGCCATCCATAACCGGCATATAGGCAGAAATTAATTCTCCGTTCTCTGTGTAATCAATAAAGCCCTGTACATATCCCTGACCCGCAAATACCCCCTGCAGTTCCTGATAAGACGCCTCAAACGGCTCCCCCATATCAACACAACTTTCTGTCTCATCCGTGTCAATTCCATAATAAACCTGTTTTCCGTCTGTATATAAGGTATACAGATATTTAATGCCACATTCCTCACGTATGTCCCTCATGGTAGATAGCATTTCCCCATAGCCTGGACTCTGAACGCCCTCTCGCGTGATTTGCTCCAATGCATCTCCATCAATAACTTTCACGGAAATTTTGGCAGCCATCTGTGCCTCTTCCACGCCCATCGCTATCAGCCCGTCCTTCGTCCGCATATAAGCGCTTACGCCCATAATCACACATAACGCCATAATTAAAATACTTGTAGGAAATAAAATTTTACTGCGAATACTCAAACCCCTCGTTCGCTTTTTTCTCTTCAATTCTTCCACCCCTTCTCATCTGGTACAACGCGTGAAAATACTGCCCGTTACAATTGCTGTATTTTCACATTTCAATAAATCTCTGATAATAAGTATAACATGTCTCAAAAAAGAAAACAATTGATGTATTTTCCAAAACGAAACATGAAGAACTTAGCCAACAAGTCCCTTCCTAATTAAAATAACCCCCGAAAACTAAAGTTTCCGGGGGTTACTAGAGGCGCAGACCGGATTTGAACCGGTGAATCAGGGTGTTGCAGACCCATGCCTTACCACTTGGCTACTGCGCCATATTTACTTTTCCGACTGTCCTAGGCTATTTTAACAAATACTTTCCTATTCGTCAAGACATCTGAGAATCTTTTCTAACATATTATATGCAAAAAAATGATTTTAATGACTCCTACGGGAATCGAACCCGTGTTACCGCCGTGAAAGGGCGATGTCTTAACCGCTTGACCAAGGAGCCAGAAACCGTGAAACGATACCAACCACCATGCTCCGCTATAAAACGACGTGGTACCATACCAACAACAGTTAGAATAGTACCACATCTTCTTAATGTTTGCAAGCATTTTTCGAAAGTTATCTTGAAAATCCATTTTATCTGATCCAAACAGGCAACTCACTGTTTCATAAACGAAGATCCATTACTTGATAATCGGCAATTCTACGCCGTCTACAGATACAGATTCGACATCATCTATATTGATGAACCGATTAAATTTGGAAATAAACGCGCATTTCATATTGTGATCCTCTCCACTTCCGCCACCACTGCAACTGAAACCTCCAAGAAATCGCTCACCGCTCATATCCACCGTATCTGACTTGTAACCAATGATTTCTATTCCATCCTTTCCACCTGATATCGGCTCCCAGTTGCCTTCCGGAAGGGCTTGCACTACGCTGGCTGTGGTGCCGTCTTTCATTTTAATTTCTACAATGTTAAACGGTCCCTTATCATTTTCCAGATCAAAATCCGTATCAAAAAACATCCTCATTCCTCCGCCGGTAAGCGAAACCTTAACACAATGTTCCAGCGAACTTCCGTCCAGCTGCAGGTTCGGCATTGTACCAGTGGGTTCTAATACAAATGGTCCGATTTTCTTGTAAGTAGGGAATCCATGTTCGTTGAGTCCTCCATCTTTTACTTCAATCGTATATACCTGTGCATCCGGTGAAATTCCTTCCGTTGCGTTGGGACTCTCTTCTTCTCCTCCGCCCGTATAGGCAAGCATCAGGGAATAATGTTTGGTGAAAGACGTACCGTCTTCACTCATAACCGGCTCACTGGAAGTCAACGTCATACTGCCAAAACTGTTAAAACGCGGATTGACCACATATACATCCGGATCATCCAGACGCGACCCATCAAGCGAATCTGTGCGGATGGTAAAATATGCCATCCCATTGTCCTTATCATACCAGTATCTCTCCAGTGTAAACTGTAGGTTACCATCGGTCAAGGTCTCTCCGGATTCACGGAACATCTTTGACATCATTTCTGCTTCTTCGCCATTGTTTTCATACAACGACTGCAGCAAATCCCAGGCGTTCATTCCAGTTGCCGCAAAACAAATCCCGTTCACACTCAGGATAATTACTGCGATTCCCGCAGCAATCGCTACCATCTGTGCCTTCCATTTCTGACTCCATTGTTCTTTTCTTTTCATCGTATTTTCCATCATTTCCATTCCCCTTTCCTCAGATAATCTGATGTCTGAAATAGCTTCCTTATAAGTGTTATGCTCTAATAGCATCTTCCTCACTCCTTTCCAGTTGCCGTTTTATTTTTTCCCGTCCACGCTGCAACTGCGTCTGAATGGTACTTTCCGATTTACGCAATAGCTGTGCAATCTCCCGCACAGAATATTCCTCATAATAATACAGATGAATCGGAATACGGTATTTTTCCGGCAAATCCAGAATCGCAGCCTTCAATGAATCAAAGGCATCCTTTGTGTCTCCCGGAAAAGCATCATCCGCATCCCACTCCTGCAATTGCACCATATCGCGATTCCACTTGCTTTTCAGCAAATTCTTGCAAACGTTGATGGTTGTGCGGATAAACCAGGCCTTTTCATGCTCGGGAGACTTAAACCTGGGATGATATTTCATGTATTTGAAAAACACTTCCTGAAAAGCGTCCTCCGCTTGGTATTTGTCCTTACAATATGCCCATGCCAGCTTATAAATCATATCATTATATCGTTTATAACACCCGAGTATCTCTTCTTTCTCCCTTGTTTTCATAGTCGGTACCTCCTATATAAAGAAAACAATTCAGCATGACATAATATCTCATTTGGGAAATATTAATTTATTTTTCTATTTAATATCCCAAAAAATTCCTTTAAACTACGTTGCTCAGATAGAAAAAAGCTTTGCCATCAAGTAAACAATAATGAAAGCTATCGCTGCACTTCCAAACATATACATTACAGTTTGATATGGACGTTTTCCGATTTCCTGTTGTTCCTCCATCTCATCTAATCTTCTTCCTTCAGTAAAGGCAACAATTTCTTTATAGGTTGTAAGATGATTTTCTTTTTTGACTTTATCTGCTTTAAATGCAAAATATCCAGCGATTGCGTACACTGCACTCCACGGAATCAGTCCATACCAGTCCATGAAAGCTATAAACGGAACAAATGTAATGGCTGTCAGAATCAAAAATACAGCATATATACCGCCATATTTATTGAGTTTTTTAATTTCTGTTTCCTTAATTTCTTTTTTCATAATTTCAACATCTCCTTTCACTAATTGGTCAAGAGATACGTTAAAAAAAGAACTTAGCAGTAATATGCTATGAATATCCGGATAATTTTTCCCCGTTTCCCAATTAGAAACTGTCTGTCTGCTCACATAGACCTTTTCTGCCAGTTCTTCTTGAGAAATCCCCATATGACTGCGATATTTTTTTATTTGTGCACCAACTTCCAACTTTCTTTCTCCTTCCTTCGTTTGTCGATTAATATGTATCCTCAAACCACCAGAATCTTATCATTCAACAAACCCAGTTTCTACCAAAAAGATTTGACTTTAGCCAAAATCCCTATGCCAAATCCTTTTGACATAGGGATTTATCCGTGTTTATTATAATCCTACTTATCTTTTGGGGAAATACTGTTTTTGCTAGTTATATACATATCCGTTCTGATTCTTATAGCAAAATCCGTCCCACATCGCTGGAGCATTAGATACCGACAAAAAAGCCACAGCATTACACCGTGGCTAAAACAACTCGGTTAATAGCCGAGTGCTTACAGACTGGCTGTATCAGAAGCCCAATGTAATTGTGAATCTGACTAACTACTAAAACTTCAAATAATAAAATTCTAAAAAAAGAAGAAAAAAGCATTTACTGTAACATTTCACGGACATTTATCTGTTATACTATCTGCATAAAAACGAAGGAGTGATTAAATGAAACAGATTTTAATTGTCGAGGATGACAGTTTCTTGAACAAGATGTTAGCCTACAACCTGATTGCTGATGGTTACAATGTGACCTCTGTCCTGAATGCAAGGACAGCCACCGAAGCCTTGACCACACATGAATTTGATTTAGTTCTGTTGGACATTAACCTGCCGGATGGGAACGGGTATGACCTGTGTAGGTTAATTAAACCGGAACAACCAGACACCATAGTGATTTTCCTGACTGCCAACGATCAGGAGAGCGACCAGATACGGGGATATGAGGTCGGGGCTGTTGATTATATAACAAAGCCTTTTGTCATAGGAGCTTTGCAGCGAAAAATCAAAGCCATGTTCTCTATGCTGGAACACCACAGACCAGCAAAGGATATTTATGATGATGGACGACTATTTTTAGACTTCTCCGAACAGTCTGCAACTTTAAACGGGAAACCCATAAATTTATCTTCGATGGAATATAAGATGCTGAATCTGTTCCGTAGAAATTCCCGGCAAGTGCTAACCCGTGGGCAGCTTTTAGAAAAACTGTGGGACACAGATGAAAAATTTGTGGACGAACATACTCTGACAACCTCCATTAGTCGTATTCGCAATAAGATTGAATCCGATGGTGGAACACCCTATATCAAGACCGTTTATGGTATGGGTTATCAATGGACAGGAGGTGAGGCAAAGTGAAACATATCTCCTTTTCGGCAAAGCGGCTGTTCCAGTGGGTTACGGCAGCGATGATTTTTTCCATGATTGTGATTACCATAAGTTTTTTTCGTGTAACAAAACAGAGGGAGATATTATTTGCAGGCGGGGCATTGTTACTGTGTGCTCTTATTTGGCTCTTTGTGCTGACGCAGATATTTGGAAAGCAGCTTGCTCTATTTACCTCCGACCTGTGCCAGACATTAGACCATATGATTACCGGAAATGAAGAACCAAACTACATAAAAGACAGTGAAACGCAACTTGCCAGAATCAGCCACCGACTGTTAAGACTTTATCAGATTATGCAAGACAATCAAAGAAAGGTAGACGAAGAACGTCAGGAACTGCAATCCCTTGTGTCTGATATTTCACATCAGGTAAAAACGCCGGTTAGTAATTTGAAAATGGTAACAGACACTTTACTGACCCACCCTGTATCTGACACAGAACGCACCGATTTTATCCGTGGGATTCGCAGTCAAACGGATAAACTGGATTTTCTGTTTCAGGCTCTTGTAAAAACATCCCGATTGGAAACGGGCGTCATTCGTCTGGAAAAGAAATCGTGCAAACTTTTTGATACTGTGGCGCAGGCCATGAGTGGGATTGTCTATACGGCGGAGAAAAAGAAGATTGCTGTGTCGGTAGAGTGCCCGGAGCATTTAACCTTATCCCACGACAGTAAATGGACAACAGAAGCACTGTTTAATCTTCTGGACAATGCTGTAAAATATACCCCATCAAACGGAAAGATTGCCGTTTCTGTGTTTCAATGGGAAATGTATGTGGAAATCAGAGTCAGCGATACGGGCAAAGGGATTTCCGAGAGCAATCAGGCAGCTATCTTTCGGCGTTTCTATCGTGAGGAAGAAGTACACAAAGAACAAGGTGTTGGCATTGGCCTGTATCTGGCTCGTCAGATTGTGATGCAGCAAGGCGGCTATATTAAAGTAACTTCGACACCCGGACAAGGTTCTATTTTTTCTATCATGCTTCCTGTGCAATAAATTACGGCGGATGGCCTTTCTCTGGCTATCCGCCATGTTTTTTTTGAAATGTCCGAGCCTTGTAACATTTTACCCCGATTTTCAATAAAATTTTTTGTTACCTCGGACATTTCTGTGACATTTGGGTTTTACAATGACTTTATCAACAGGCAGGTGCCTTGAAAGGAGTATTTTTGAATATGAGCATTTTACAAACCATTGATTTGAAAAAACATTACGGCAAAGAGCCAAACATCACTCGTGCCTTAAACGGTGTAAATTTTACTGTAAAGCAGGGAGAGTTTGTCGCCATAGTCGGAACTTCTGGAAGTGGTAAATCCACACTGCTTAACATGATGGGAGGCCTTGACACCCCCACTTCTGGCAGAGTTATCATCCGAGGGGAAGATTTGTCTGAAAAAAGCGCCGAAGAATTGACGATTTTTCGCCGCCGCAATATCGGATTTATTTTTCAGAACTATAACCTCGTTCCTATTTTGAATGTGCATGAAAATATTGTCCTCCCTGTGGAACTGGATGGCGACACAGTTGATAAAAGGTTTTTGAAGGAAATTGTACATTTACTTGCTTTGGATGGGAAATTAAAAACTATACCTAATCTTCTCTCGGGCGGACAGCAACAGCGTGTGGCGATTGCTCGTGCTTTGATTACGAAACCTGCCATTGTTCTTGCCGATGAACCGACCGGGAATCTGGATAGCCGCACAAGTTCAGATGTTATGGGACTTTTGAAACGTACCAGCACAGAGTTCAATCAAACCATTGTTATGATTACTCACAACAACGAAATCGCGCAGCTTGCCGACCGCATTGTTCGGATTGAAGATGGCAGAATTGTAGGTAAGGAGGTAATCAATCATGACATGGCCCTTTGAAAATGATACCAGTTTCATTATAAAGAAACTGGCTAACAGAAGTTTTCGTGCAAATAAAATGCGGAATATTATTGCTGTTATTGCAATTGCATTAACCACAATCTTATTTACCGGTTTGTTTACACTTGGAATTGGCGTAAAAGAAAGCACACAGAAGGCAAATATGATTTTATCTGGTGGTGATGGTCATGCCAGATTAATCAATATGAGCGAAATCGAATATGACACAATCAGTGAGCATCCGCAAATTCAGGAAATTGCATACTGCCGGAAACTAGCGGACAGTGTTGATAATGAAACGCTTTCCAAACAGATTACCTTGTTTCAATATTATGATGATATTGGCTTGAAATACTTATCTATCGAGCCCACAAGCGGTCACAGACCCATAGCGGAAAACGAAATCATTGTGGATACCACTACGCTTGACTTGCTGGATGTGCCGCATGAAATAGGTGAAGAAGTTACATTGACACTCACAGTACACAATCAGCAAATCACGCGCAGCTTTATTCTTTCCGGCTGGTGGGAAAGTTATCCCGGAGTAGATTACGGAACCATTGTTGCATCTGAATCCTATATGCAGACGCATAGGGACGAATTAACAGACACCTACGATCAGGATCATGTTGATACGGGTACAATTACCGCACTTATCAAATTTGCAAATGATGATAATATAGAGAGCGCTCTGGAAACTGTGTTAAACGATTGTGGATATTCTTCAGATGTTTTCTCCGCCAACTATATCAATGCTGGAGTAAACCCTCTCTATATGTCATTAAAAAGTTCCAATCATTTGGGAACAAATTTAGCACTTGTTTCTGCGTTGCTGGCGTTTTTGCTTTCTGGATATTTGATTATCTATAATATCTTTCAGATTTCTATTCTGCGGGACTTGCATTTTTATGGAATGTTAAAAACGATTGGTGCGACAGGACGGCAAATTAACGCTGTTGTTCGTAAGCAGGCTAAACGGCTTTCCCTCATCGGCATACCTATTGGATTGCTAATCGGTTTCTTTATCGGAAAACTTCTTCTGCCGTTACTTATGATAAATACAGCCTTTTCTGCAAATGCTGCCACTGTATCACCACATCCGCTTATTTTCGCTGCGGCAGCAATATTTGCGTGGATTACTGTACAAATCAGCACTCGAAAACCTGCAAGGATTGCCGCAAAGGTGTCTCCTATTGAAGCAATACGATATACGGATTCCAGTACAAATATCGGCAGAAAGAAAAAGAGGCGGTCACATTTTGGTAATCCGGCAAGAGGTATGGCATGGGCAAATCTTGACCGCAATAAGAGACGAACTGCTTTGGTGATTTTAAGCCTTTCGGTGAGCATTATACTCACAAATATGGTTTTTACTTTCTCCCATAGTGTCGACCCGGCAAAGGCAATTAAGAATATGATAGATTCTGATTTCTGCATAGGACAAAGCAAACTTTTTGACGATTATAATGTTAGTGAAGAAAGCTCTTTGAGCGAAAGCTATTTATTAGCCGTTCAACAGCAGGAGGGCTTTGAAATCGGCGGTGCTGAATATGGATGTATCGCACTGTATAAAAGCGAAACCTCTAAACAGACCTTTAACCAGCAAGAAAATGGTAGTTTTTCTACACACATCTATGGTCTGGATTCGTTCCCTCTTTCTCAGCTACAATTAGTGGATGGAGAACTGGACGCAGAGAAACTTGTATCGGGCGAGTACATTTTGGAGGGCGCTTATGTCAGCACACGGGGCGTTCTGGATGAAGGAAGTCTCAATCATTCGGTTGGCGACCGGGTTGAATTGGAGTGCGGCGGAAGTGTTCGAGAATTTACTGTTCTAGGACATGTTATGGCAAATGGAGCAAATACCTATGATTGGATTGGGTCATGCTTCTTTCTGCCCAGCGATGTTTATAAGGCATTTACAGGAAATGATTATGCCATGAGTTATAAATTCAATGTGACTGACGAAACCGAACTTGATGTAGATATTTTTTTGAAAGACTATACAACGAATATCGAACCTGCAATGACATACAAATCAAAAAACACGATTATGGCAGGCGTATCGGATATTCAAAATACAATCGTAGCAGTCGGTGGAACGCTTTCGTTCATTATTGGATTTATCGGTGTTCTGAATTTTGCTAACACCATACTAACCAGCATTTTTACTCGCCACAGAGAACTAGCTATTCTGCAAAGCATTGGTATGACAAATAAGCAAATTAGAACCATGCTTTGCATGGAAGGATGTAATTATACCTTTATTTCAGGGATTGTTTCATTGCCGATATGTTTTATTGTAGCCTACATGCTGATACGCCCAATTTGTGAAAATATTTGGTTTTTAGATTTCAAAATGAATCTATGGCCATTGTTGATTGTACTACCTTTGCTTTTCTTAATAGGACTACTGATTCCATATTTCACTTGTCGTATTATAACGGGACAAAGTGTTGTCGAACGGTTAAAGTGCGGAGAGTAAGCTCATGATGTACAGAACTGTAAAACAAAAACGCAAAGGCAAAAAATGCATATTATGCTTGCTTTTTATTGTTCTCCTGCTGATTGTAGTTAAGGTTTTTATAGGCAACAGTGGAATTGGAGGACAACCGGCAAGTATGGAGCATGGTTGGAACTTAGTGTTAGTTAATCCGGATTATAGCGTTCCGAGAAATTATAAGGTGGAATTGACCGAACTATCCAACGGGCAAAGTGTGGATTCTCGTATCTATCCATCCCTTCAACAGATGTTTGACGATATGCGAGCGCAAGGGGTATATCCAACAGTGGCATCAGGTTATAGAACCTCAAAAAAACAGCAATCACTAATGAACGAAAAAATAAACAGTTTCATATCACAGGGCTATTCTCGTTCGGATGCCGCCACGGAAGCTCTCAAATGGGTTTCTGCGGTTGGCCACAGCGAACATCAAACGGGATTGGCTGTTGACATCAACGCAAATGGTGTAAACTCTACTGGCAAACAAGTCTATGACTGGCTTGCAGATAACGCATGGGAATACGGGTTCATTCTTCGGTATCCAGAGGATAAAACCGAAATCACGCACACCAGTTATGAACCATGGCACTATCGTTATGTCGGCACAGAGGCTGCAAAGGTAATTTTTGAGCAGAGTATTTGTCTGGAAGAATACATTGAAATGCTCAATTAAAAACAGCTATGGCAGGGTAGTACATACTGCCCCGCTATTTTTTCCCGTGACAAGAGAAATTATGATATTAGAAAGTCGGATGTAAAGAAACTGTCTGTCTGCTCACATAGACCCTTTCTGCCAGTTCTTATTGAGAAATCCCCATATCACTGCTCTGTTCTGTTTCTTATATCTAAATCCGCCCCACATCGCTGGAATTAGGTACCGACAAAAAAGCCACGGCATTACACCGTAAAATCTCTTTGATAAAGTGTGATATCCAAATTACAATCCGTAATAAAACATGATTCGCTTTTTTAATGATAGGACTAATCAGCCGACCTCAGTTTATCAGATGGTTTCCGTAACCAAAATGCTATCGTCTCCCCATTCGCAGCAGAACTGCTGGTATGATATGTTGAGTTCCACAGAGATTTTGTAATCCCTCCCAACCTCCATGCACTTGAACAAGTGGCAAGCTATCATCTTCTTCTGCTCCAATGTTACTGTTTCAAATTTCTCCGCCGCAGGCTTGAACTGATTTCCATTAAGTTTTTTCCGCTTTAATCATGTACAAACACGAAAATAATGTAACTTTATGGAATTATTTATATCGAACCCCTTCCCATCAACATACATGATATTTCAGCACAATCGTCCCCATTTGTTGTCACTGAAAATTTCCGTAACCGGAAAACCCGCGTAAACACTCGTTGGTGACATGCCCCAAATCCCTAAGATCATTACCTGCGGTGATGGCTATGCGTCCTTCGGACACTGAAAATGGAAAGGCGAACCTAACCTTTCATGATGTGGCTTCCTATCCCCATTCTCTGGCAGTCTGTCCAGTATAATCTTTCAATTTATTGTATCAGGTGTCCTTCCCCTGCCCCAGCATACTAATACATGGGCATAATAATGAAAGACCAACTATTAAAAGTCAAGTAGATAATTGAAAAAATCAAAAGAAATTTTGTAAAAAAGAGCATAACAATAAGGCCTGCTGTTAGGCAAGCCGGCATGGGTGAAAAGGATTTACGCTTTTGGAACGTAAGGCTGATTGCTTTTCAGAACGGCATAAATGATGTTGCACATTTTTCTAGCAACAGCTCCAACACATGTCAGATGATGTTTGCCTTCCGCCCTCTTTTTCTGGTAATAGACACTTAATATGGGGTCTTTAAAAGAAGCAATCAGAGCAGACTGAAAAATGGCTTTCCGCAGATAAGGTGATCCGCGTTTGCTCATTACATTGTGGGCTGCTTCAAATTCACCAGATTGTGTGACAGTGGCATCAAGACCGGCAAAAGCCACCAGCTTTCTGGGGCTGTCAAATTTGGAGATGTCGCCAATCTCACTAAGTATGGCCGCTCCTGTGACACTGCCAATTCCGGTAATGGTAGTAATAGGGGATTCCAGTTTTTTCATGATACTGGAAATTTCCACTTCCGTTTCTTTTACCTGTTTTTCAATAAAAGAAATCTGCTCAATCAATGCTTTGAGCTGGAATGTGAAGCTGTTTTTGGAAAAGGTAACGCCAAAGGAAGAGGCTGCAGCAGCCTTTAATTGTTCCGCTTTCGCAGCGCCGACTTTCTGTCTGCTGAGCTGTGCCAGCAGTTGGGCCAGGGTTTCGGATGAAACCGATTCAAAGTCAATCGGAGAAGAAAACTGGAGGAGGATTTCTTTTGAGGTTTTGCCGAAAATGTCGGAAAAGATGGACTGGTATTCCGGGAAAACCTGATCCAGAACACAGACAACTTTCCGTTTTAAATCACTGATGGATTCCACAAGATAAGTGCGGAAGCGTGTTAGGGTGCGCAGGGAAAACAAATCTTCGTCAGCAAGCTTGGCTTCCACGAACTGCCCATACCGAATCAGGTCAGCGATTAGGACGGAATCAATAATATCGTTTTTACGTCTGCGAATTTCTGTTCCCCTGCGCCATCCGTCGGTCTGGATGGGGTTGATAACATGGAGGAGGAAGCTTTTCTCAAAGAGGAAAGAGTAAACAGAAAGCCAGTAGTGTCCGGTAGCTTCCATACCGATTTCAAAATCGGAGGGTTTTAAGGAATAAGAAGCGAGTTTGGAAAACAAAGCATTTCCCCCATCCGAAGTATTGGGAAAGGAAAACGCTTTGAATACTACTTTTCCGGTATCGTCCATCATGGAAGCGACATGATTATTTTTACCAATGTCAATGCCAACAAAAAACATAAAAACACCTCAGAAATAAGATTTCAGATTGGGAGACCACTCATCTAATAAGCGCCACTACCTTGTGCTATATACGGAGAGAAGCCATGGGGCAACCAACATCCAACTCATACGCGGAAGGCTTATTAGAGAGAGGGATCAGTCTTTCAAGTACGAGCAGAACCGCTCAAGGAGAGAACGATCATCCTCTCAACCTAATAAAACAATTATCTCCTATCAGACTGGAGATGTAAAGAAGCAGGTCTAAGGGTTTATAGGTATCCCTTGAACAACCTAAATACATTATACAAGGAGATGATATTATGCTGGCGGAACTTCGTCAGAAGACGATAAACTGGAGGTAGATTGATGGCATACGAAATTACCATTACACCACGGTTCCAGAAACATTTTAGAGGTCTGACCGCACAGGAAAAGAAACAGTACCGATCTGTTTGAGTGCAGCATGACAGTAAAAAGTATTGTTTACCATCAAAAAAAACCGCAAACATTGCTGCTTACGGGTTTTCAAACTCCCCGAGTAGGGCTCGAACCTACAACAACTCGGTTAACAGCCGAGTGCTCTACCATTGGGTGCGGTCGCACACCAAAATATTATTTTGGATAGAAAAGCAGCGTAATATTTAACTAATTGCTTTTCGGTTGTATTATAACCATTTCCGCCCAATAAATAATCCCGTAATTCATCTATACAGCAATCCAGTCACCTTTTTTACATCGATTTTTAGGATTCTTTTCATCAATTCAAGAAACTCTCTACCTGAAAAAATATTTTTCGTTCTTGTATATTCTTACCTGCAAAATTGTATCGTTCAATCATGTCTGCCATCTAGGGCTTTTCTTCAAGAAAGCACCGCAGCTCATAAATCTCTCCCAGATATTCCTTTACATATTTTTTCGCTTTTTCTCCATATTTCAGTACATCTATTTCAATCTGTTCTCCATATGGTTTCTCTATAGGTGGCTTCTCTTCCTCCTTTTTCTCATAATACCTTCGAAAAATCCCCTCATATTCCTTGTAAAATGCTTGCATTGTATCTTTTTTGTTTCCGTCTGCCATGTTCCTTAGCCATTGAACTATTTCTTCTTGTTTCCCGCTTTCCTCTATCATTTTATGAATCAGTAAAATCGGATTATTAGAGAGAAAAGCCTCTATCCTTATTTGTCTGATTCCTTTTTGATTCTCTAGTAAGGCTTTTAGCTCTTTTAATCCTTTTTCACGGTAAACTACCCCTTTATAATTATTCAGCAATAGCTCAATCTGGCGATAGTAGTCATAATCTATCTTAACGGTAATCCTTCCACCCTCATCAGACAATTCCAACTGGTCGCAAATATCTATATAATTCAATTTTTTATTTTTCAGCTTTGTAATCTTATGGTAATCCCTTTTACTTTCACAGTCACACCTGTACGCCTTTTCGCCATTTCCTTTCGGAGCAATTATTTTTCCGCAGTCCGGACACATAAGATAATTATGAGTATCTTCAATCAAAACCATAAACCTCTGCCACTCCTGCATATCGTCACAGATTCTCAGCAGATAAGAAATCGCATCTTGGCTGAAAAGCATTCCTTTCCCATCCTCACATTTATCTGTGTGCTTAAAGATTGCCACAGCCGCCACTTCAACAATACATCTGTTTTTCCTCCCTCGCCCAATACTGTAAATGCTTCCAGAAAAATAGAAATTTAACAAAAAACTAATCGCAGACAGGCATCCATGGTCGTTATTATCATATTTTTTCTTAATTTCCGTGGTATTTATCGTGCGAAACAGCAGGCTATTATTCAATAGAGCCTTTATTTCAGAAAATTCCGTCTTTATCCCGGAACTGATAATCTTAAAAAACGGCGTAAATTGCTGTATTTCATCCGATACCCGAAAATAATAGGAAAGAGGATATCCGATATCATGGAACAGCGCCGCAACAAAATAAGTTTTATACACAATCTCCTTTAAAGCTTCTTTTTCTTTCTTTTCCACAATATAAGAATTTTCTATATCCTGCCGGATACAATCCATAATGTAACAACTATACTCATTTGCTTCTTCACTGATACATTCTTCTATGTCTTCCCATAATCCCATCTGTTCCATCAGCACCAGCCCCAGATATACATTGCGAAACTGATGCTTATAGTGTTCCCGAATCATCCGGGGTTTTCCACTGGATGAATGTTCCAGAAAGATTGCATTTTCAATCGCAGAATAATTATTGACCAACAGGTTTTCCATGCCTTCAATACAAATGAACTCGTTTAGGATTTCCAATGCATTATCTATCAAACAGATTTCTTCCTTCACTTCATCCGAATCATATAGCACACTCAGGCTTTTCGCAATATCCGTAATTGACTCCACTGTGAACCGTGTGTAAAAATAGGGCTGTTCCCAGCTACATATTTTCCCAAAGACATATTTTACCTCTTCCTGGAAATATTGATACATATTATCATCATTCATTATTGGTTTCATTCTGTTTCCTTCCGATCCTCGATTGTGATATAGCCATCTCGATATTCTTTAGACAGCATAAAGGCATCTATATTGTTATTTAGATTTATTACATTATCTACAATTCCTGCCTTCATCTGTTCTTCATTATACCTCTTATACCGTATCTTCACATTCTTTTTCTCTGATAGCTTGTCCAGAATATCCTCGGCAACATTTTCCCAGCGGACATTAAAATCCTCTCCATTTTTCTGTGCTACCTGTGTTGCTCCTATACAGTTCTGAATATCATTCAGTATAATACTCAAATCACAATTTCCTCGTTTTATCCCCTTCGAACAGGCATTCAGGCACTCAACCGTCTTCCTAATCTGCCCACTCTCGAAAGTCGTAACATAAATTTCTTCCACACAAATAGCATAGTCTCCCTGCAGTTCATAAAACTTATCCAAAAGTCTGCATTCCAACTCCGATAGCCCCGGCGAACAGTCAATAACAAACAAGCGGTTTTCTTTTGTTTCCATACACTCTTTAAAAAACCGAACCAGTTCATCTGCAAACATTATATTAGCGATTTTTTCATGCTGCATCATTCTTCCCTGTACTTGATAATTCTGCCGTCGGTTCGCAGCAGGGTTCAATAAAACTGCATACAATATACTCTTACTTTTTCTCTCTGCCTCCGCATCCTCATACGCTGATGTATCGTTGCTGCTACCATCTTTTTTATACGGTAAAAGAGCGACTTCATTGCAAATAGCATTGATACCTTCTTTTGAGTATTTGTCAAAATAACATGGTTTCTTTTTTTCATCCGGGAACAGATAATACGACATGCTGGTTCCCAACCGATCAATATCCACATAAAAAATTCTGGAATAATAAATATCTTCTTCCGTGTCCTCTGTGTCCTCTCTTTCTTCATTTCTCTTCCACTCATAAAGGCAATGGGCAAGCGCCAGAGAGGATTTTCCTGTTCCGCCTTTAAAAGAGTTTACCATTATAATCTTAAAATTTGCTTTTTTACTCATTTGTATTCTCCATAACCTTATATATGTACTCCATTTTTCTTCTCGTTTCATTTTCCAGGATATGCAGAGACTGATCTGCCGCAAGACAATACCTAAGCGTCTCCCCCTGGTAAAAATTTCTGAAGCTGTTTACCGTGCGCTCATCAATACTGCTCCTCTTCCGTATGAATTCCATCATATCCTGAAATTCCAGAATAGACACAATATCTGCATCCACATTTTTTCTCAATCTGGGAGACGCCGTTTCCCTGTATTCTATCTGTGGCATCTTCTCTGTGCGTTCTAGGAAGTCAACCGTCAGCGCCGCCGGATAGCTATCTGCCCGTTCATAGAACATAGTAATCAGCTTTTGCTTAAACCATGTGTCATTATGAAAGAACTCTTCGATACTCTTCGCCAGTTCCTCATAATGTTCCCTTCTCTCCTGGCTATCCGATAATGCATTTTCTACATTTACCTCCAGCCTCATACCTAAACCGTCGGTTTCATAGGACATCACCAACCAGGGATTCTCTTCCTCGGTTTCCGCATATAACAGGGATTCCGTCTTCGCCGCCCCCAGAACGCCTTCTAAAAATGGTTTCAGAAATACGCCTATCTCCGACTTTCCCCTGTCATGCAATTTTTTACGCCTGCATCCTTTATGATAATTTAGTATTAGCATCTCCTGCCCTGGTACGATGCTTTTTCTCGCCTGAAAACCAGAGGTATGATAAATATGGTGTAGGGCGCGAGGATTTGACGACATTACGACAACCGTCAGATCCGGGTATTGTTTAACCGCATCCTGAATCATGGGAAAAATGGTCTGCCTGAACTCCCGGGTCTTCCAACAGGTAATCTTGCCCTCTTCCTCCAATTCTATATAATGGATACTGTCCCAAAGTATTTCCAGTTGATTCTCCTCCTGCACCGCATCCAACATCTTCTCCACATTCATTTTTTCCATCTGAATACGGAACCAACCGCTCTCCCCCTGCCATGCCGACAGCCGCGGTTTCTTGTAAAGAATCCTGCTATCAGCAAAAAAAAGCAGATCGGAATGTTCAATAATTTTTTTAAGCTCATACTCCCGCCCCTTCTGATAAAGGTTCCTGGTAAACCGGAAAAGCACCTGAGGATAATCAATATCTATATCCATGGATTCCTGGAGCTGCCGTTTCAGCTCCTCCTCTTTTTCGCTTACAATATTCAATATAACTTTATGAACCATACATTCCCTGGAATCCGGCAATCTTTGCAGTCTCTCAATCATGGATTCAATTTCGCGGATATCGTTAAGATCGACTATGGTCACACGAATTTCTGGCAAAAATGGCTGCCGCTTAATATAATCCACCAAATCCTCATTAAAAATGCGAATATTGATCCATGATCCTGCTGTATAGTCCTCCGCCTTCCGAAAAACCACATATGGATTCCAATTCTGCAGACTGTTATAATCTAACTGATATAGCTGGCGTTCCCAGACCATATACTGAACCGGAAAATTCATCTGCTCTATCTGCGAAAGCGTAGTAATAACCTCCTGCCCAAACCTGTCTGTCTGTAAACTTAACCGTCTCTGATACTCCTCCAATTTTTTTTGTAGTTTCCAATAATATACTCCTACCAAAGGATGGTAAAAGGGCATAGTAAGCTCTCCATTCTTCTCCACACAAAACAAGTTCTGCATTCTGCCCAGAATATCTGTTCCTATACAATTACGCACAATCCCGTCATCCGCAAGACACTTTCCAAGGAATCGGAAATAGGCTTCAATAAACTCCTTCTGGCCCTCTACATAGTGATATAAATAAGGAGGCGGGAACGTTTCCCCACTCTTCACAGCACTCACGGCGCATGTTTCCAGCTCGTCTAAGCTTTTTAATATCTCCGCCCGTTTTTTATCTGTAAAATTCAAGCGTGCTACATCCTGTTTTATTTTCTCGAATTTCTCCGTCAGCTCCACTGTTTCCGGATATTCAAACAGCCAGATACTTTCCGACAGCACATTCTCTTCTTCCTGGGAAAGTTCTTCCTCTACCTTTTTTATTCTATGCTGGATATTCTCCTGTATTACATATTGGTAGGAATTTTCATATTGCTGTTCTTCTAGCTTTTCTTTATCCTGAATTTCCCGTTTCTGATGATTGCCTTTAAATAATCGCTCTATCCGCTCATCGTATGAAATATTCCGAAACAAACGTTGCAAATCGTTCTGTGAAAGGCAGCGGAGAATTTCCTTTTCTTCTTTTTCACTGAATTCTGTCTTCCCCCCTGTAATCCCTCCAATCAAACGCGTCTCCACTAAAAGCGGGCTGGAACTCCGAATCATCCGCAAAAGCTGTTGCTTCTTCAGGTTTTCTCCTTTCGGCAACTTTTTTATTGACCAAATCTCAAACCGATAGAGATTCGCCACCATTTTTTCAGCTGTACACTTCTCGCGTTCACAGCATACCCCTATATATTCCAATAAATCTTCCAGAGAAATCTGCTTTTGCTCCAGAACCGTTCCTAATATCTTTCTGCACTCCGAATCTAATTCTACTCCAAACGACGCCTTTATACATTCCCACAATATATCCAGATTTTCTGGAATAATTGGGTATTCCACAAAATCCTTTAAAGAATCTATCATTTTCACGCTGTCGCTAGACAGCAATACAATCTGTCGGATCTCCGGGTTATTACGCTGCCGCACGGCATCCGCATAATCATTCCGTTCCACCCATACCGTCTGATAAGGGACTTTTGAAAACTTATTTTGCAGAAACTCCATGACAAACTCTTTTTCTACATCTACAATGGCAATAAAATATTCTGTCTGATTCCCCGCTAATAATTCTATGTACTTTTCCAGATAATTTTTAAATTTCTCCATCATAACAGCCTGAATTCCCCCTTCTCTTCTGGGAGTGTCACTACATACCCACTGTCCGAAAGCCGCACCAAGCAGTTGTTCTCATCCAAATTATCCAGCAATGCCTGTTCATTCTTCCTAAATTCCTGAAAGGGAACTTTTATCCCCAGCTCTTTCAAAATTTGATCCATCTTTTCCGATTTTTGGATACAGATTCCATAACGCTCTTCCAAATCAGCAAGAAACGTATCCAGATATGCATACGTCCTGTCCTTTCTCGCAAGATAAAGCCTGACATAAAATTCCAGCAAAGACGGAGACAGCGCAAAATACTTGTGCCTGGACCGGCTGTTGGGAAATACAAAACCAATATCCTTCCCACAGGTAGGCAGAGTGGACGAAATCTTTGTCAATGCCGAGCCCTTGCGCGCCTGGCTCACATTCATATACAGCGTCACAAATTCCTCTATGCTAAACGAATATTTCGTATCTTCCTCCGTCAACCGAAACGCCTTTTCCATGGATTCATACAAAGGTTTTTCAGACGCTTTTCTATAATTAGAGTTAAATACACGATTGACAAAATTCAGAAATGTTTTATCCTCGTCATTTCTTCCAGTCTCTTCCAAATTCTTATCCACATACAGCGTAGAACCTTCCTTCCATACATAAATCTCCCTTGTCTCCCCAGTCTCCAATTCCATCTGGTTCAAATAGAATTCCTTCTGTTCCTTTGGAAACACTTCCCGGAGCTTTGCATAATTCTGTACACATGCACGATGAAAAGCCCCGCCGCTAAGTAAATGACTGGACGCCGCCCCCTGGCATAAAATATTTCCTCCTTTCCCTCTGGAATTAACACTTTTCTTTACAATAAACTGAATCACATAGTGATTGAGCAACGTCGCCAGATAATCATACTTTTTATAAAAATCAAGTTTTCGAAAATACGGATGTGTAAGAAGGCATTCTAAATCCTCCTTGAAATTCTCACAGACCTTCCGATACTGTTTTTTCTTTAATTGCGCTGAAAATTCCTGATTTTTTGTAGCTGGACTCTTCTGATCCCCCCCATGGAACAATGTCTCGCACATTACATTCAGCAGATAGTTCACTCCTGTCGCTTCCTCGTATAAATACTTCTGTATATTGTTTTGAAGACTCTGGAAATTTACCTTCCGTTCAATATCCGGCAACATATTATAATGCAAGTGCCGCAGAAGATTTGCCTTGGAACGCCTGAGCATTTGCGGGCGTAAAGGGAAATAGAAGGTTTCGTTTTCATAGTTTGTATCCAGACCTGAAAAACGTTTGAAAAAACGGTCAAAAGAGGCTTCCAGTTGTCTCTTCTTCTGTTCATCGTCTTCCTCGCACGCTATAATTCCGGTTTCTTTAAAACTCTGATAATTAATTTCCATCAGCTTCCCATCCGGCGCCGTCTGAAAAAAATCCGTCAAAAAATTATTTGCCGCCAAATATTTTGGCGTCTCCGGTCCGGCGACTCCAATATAGGCGCTTAATATGTTTTTATTCTCCTGTTTCATCTGTTTCTGATGTTTATCCATATGATGATTTTAACCTTCCTTCTTGAGTTTAATAACCTTTCTTCCGCCATACAAGAATCTGTTCATCTCCTGCAATCCGAGTGAAAAATTACAGTATTCATTTTCCTCCTGATCTGTAAATTTCACCAACATTTTTTGGTATGCTCCTCTTTTCTTTTTTAATATCTTCCTGAAAAAAGTATTAATCGTATACTCTTCTATGGATTTACTGTTATGACTCAGATAGTAGAATTCATCTGCCATCATCAAATAACGGAACAGCCTGTAATCAATCATCAGCGTAATTTTTTCCAATTTATCACCATTCCCTTCATCTGAGGGATAGACATAACTCATTCCGAAACAATTCTGATTGGTCTTTTCCTGCGTCTTTGCATCCAGCCTGTTAAAATCCAAATCAAAGCGGTGCCAGATAATATCAATATTCCCCAATTCAAACTCTGTCTGAATATCGTCTCCCAACATAGAAGGAGTATCCGCAACTTTCATCGCCAAATCACTCTGCCCCCTTCTGGTCAGTCGCCCAATTCCCCTTTTTAACTGATAAAGAACCCCTTCCTGTATCATCTCGGACGCAATGAACGGTTCATTTTTAAAGCTGTCTAGGGCATCCCGAAACTCCGAAAGATAGTCTACCGATAGAAATCTATACTTATCATTTTCTGCGTTAAAAAAACGTAACCGCTTCTCCTGGCAACAACTTTCAATATCCTTATAGGTTATTTCCCTTTGTGCATCATCACCCGTGATACTGTCTCTTTTGAATGCTGGGTCCATACCACTGATTTTATGGAGGATCTTATCCTCTGTCAGCGTGAAAATATTTTCAAATCCGTCCTTTTCAGAATACTCCCGTTCACGTCTCGCACTGCATCCCTCCCCCAAAGTAACCAAATGCGCCAATAACGACAACAGTTCCCGAAATGTAATGTGGTTTCCCATTAAAAAAATCGTATTGCACAAAACCCGGATACTCTCTATACCTGACGTTGACTTCAAAAAATCAATATTTTTTTCATATGCACAATGCCTACACTGCTTACATTCATTATCCTGACATTCTTTTCCATCATATGCATAAAAAGATTCCACAATTTGTTGGAATGCATCTCTGTCATCGGCAAGATTCCTTTTTTCAAAATTAATAATCTTAACCCTGTCATTCTTCTTATTTAACATATCAAGTAACTGTTCATGGTACATAAGGACACTTTTGGTAAATATCCCCACATTCGCCGCAATAATAATCCGTTGCTCTGACTTTCCCTCTATGATATCCGCTATCAACTTTATGAGTTCTTTTTTACCTGGCTCTTGCCTGTCATCAATTGGCATTGCCCATTTTTCCTCCGGGAGGGCGGAAAAATCCTGGTAAATTTGAAAACGATAGTCTGAAAGCCGCTGCCCTAAGCTCCTCAAAAGATGCGATTTTCCGTCTCCTGCCTCGCCAGTAAGCAAAATAAAATGCAAATGCTCTAAATTCTCTATTATCTCTGTTTCCTCCGACAGCACAACCCGAAACGTTTCATCTATACGCCGCTCGTCTACCATATAGGAATGACCTTGGTAAGATGAGCAATATTTCAATAATTCTTGTACCTTTTCTTTTACATTCATTTTCTATCTCCTATAGAATTTTTCACAATAGCATTTTCTCACCCCAAAAAGCTCGCCTATTTCTATAATTATCTATATTC
>CAJTSB010000041.1 GCA_910578825.1 uncultured Lachnospiraceae bacterium
GAGGAATTAGAGGCGCTGTTAAAAAATAAGAAACCCATTTGTTATTTGAATATGCGAAATTTTTGTCAGAATAAAAATGAAGTGGTTAATGGAAAAGAGAAGACATATTATAACATGACGCATAGCGGACTGGCGGAAGGAGCCGGATGGGGAGCACAGAGGAGGAGAAGTTATGCCTGCAATGCGGCAGTTCGCCTATTGGGTTATTATAACCATGGCTATATCATGCATTCCGGTAACCAGAAACTAGGTGGAGCGAATCAGGCAAACAAGAATGACAGAAAGAGGCTGGGAGTCTCAAAATGTGCAAACAGCACATTAAAACCCATTACTGTTATTTTGAAAAATGGACGAAAGGTGACCTATGGACAGTATGTCTGTAGCACGTGTGAGAACGGAAAGGTGGATTCCTGTTATCAGATATACTGCTATGGAAAGGGAAAAGGAAAGGGACTGGGATATATGCCTATTGAAAATGGAGATGCAAAATGAAGGGAGAAATTATGATGACGAGGAAAGCAAAAATGACAGCCATATTTTGTGCATTGGCACTGGCGGTAAGCAGTTTCGGAACCCATATGGATAATGCCAGGGCAGCGTCTAAAATGGTGACGCCGGATGATGGTGCATTTTCCAGGGAAATTACAGAAAAAGGGATTGAAAAAGGTACGAAAGCAGAGGCTGGCATACAGCAGCTATTATCTGGAAAGAGAGTACAGGGAAAAGTTCTGCCAGGAAATGCAGGGCAGCGTTACCAGATCACCCTAAATAGTTCCGGGCAGTTAGATATTCATCTGGAAAATGTTTCGGGAAAACTGGCAACCCGCCTCACAGACAAGAACGGGAAGGGCTGGGCGCCCCGGAGAAGGACAGCCAATGGCAAGCAGACCTACCAGCTGAAGAAGGGCACGTATTACTACCAGGTCCAGGCGGCAAAAGGGGCAGTGGTTCCTGAAACAGGGCTGGACTATGCAATTACTGCCACATTCCAATCGGCACAGGCGAGGTTTGAAGGTAACGACGCGCGCAAGAAGGCAGTAAAAATGCCGTCAAATGAGATATTCTATGGACACCTTGCACAGAATGCGCCTGTGGAATATTATAAGTTTACGCTGAAGACGATATCACGGATTACATTTTGCGTTGCTACACAGATTACAGATTATACGCCAGAGACGTATGTGGTGACTTTATACAATAAAAATGGAAATGTCCTTTCGAGCTGGGAGAATGAGGATCTTGTAAAACTATATGGTGAAGAATACAGATTTGGAAATGACTGGTGGTGGTGGGACTGGACTCAGGATGTAAACGGTGAGATGGGACTGCATGAAGTTTTGCCGGCGGGAACCTATTACGTGGGTGTCAGCGTGAAAAGGGATTCCCATGGAAAAATCCCATCATCTGCCCGTTACGGGAAGTATGCGGTGCGTACGGTAGTTGCAAAGCAGGGGCTGTCGGTTGAATTGTCAAAGAAACAGGCGGAGTATACAGGGAAGAAGATAAAACATCCAAAGGTAACCATAAAGAAGAATTTTAAAAAAGCTTATTATCAGGATTGGGAAAAAGATGACTCCCAAAGTTTATACTCTATTGTAGGTATGTCAGAAGGTCTTTTCCCCTCTGATGGGTATATTTATGATACCATAAAGGGGATTGGAAGGTATATGGTAAGTCAGGAGCGCTGGTGGGTTTCGCCGGATCTTGATGTACCTGATGCTACTACTTCTTATGCTATTTTCACAGTAACGCCGATACGTGGAAAAATCAACTGCATAAGCAGCAAAAAGAAAGGGCAGGTACAGGTATCCGTAAAGAAGAACGCCCAGTCCACCGGCTACCAGATCCAGATAGCCCGTGACAGAAAATTCAGGAAATTAGTAAAAACCCTAAAGACAAAAAAACTTAGGAAAACGGTAAAAGGATTGTCACATGGGAAGAAATATTATGTGCGGGTGAGAAACTATAAAGATGTAAAGACGTATTATTGTGACATAGCGGTTCCGGAATCCATTTATGGAAAGTGGAGCAAGGTGAGAACGGTAGTGTGCAGGTAACAGTTGATTCAGGATAAAGGAATGAATATACCGGGAAAGGAGAAGCCACAATGATAAGAATCCAAAAGATAACAGCCCTATTCTGTGCTCTGGCATTAGTGGTAAGCAGTCTCGGACCCTATACATACAATGCCAGGGCAGCAGAGTTTCCAGTGACATCGGACGATGCCCGGCTTTCACGGGAGATGGCAGAAAAAGGTTCTGTAAAAAGTACCGGGACTATGACCGGAGCGCAGCAATTACAGTTAGGAAAGAAAACACAGGGACAGCTGGTGACAGGAGACGACGGGCAGAAATATCAGATAACCTTAAAAAGTTCCGGGCAGCTTGAGATCCTTCTGGAGGGAGACACAGGGAAACTGGCAGCTAGTCTTACCGACCAGAATGGGAAAAGTTGGGCGCCCCGGAGAAGGCTGGCTAATGGAAAACAGATTTACCAGTTAAAGAAAGGCGTTTATTACTATGAGATTCAGATGGCAAAGAACGCAAAAATCCCCAATGCAGGGCTGAATTATGGGATTACTGCTATATTTAAATCTGCAAAGGCAAAGTTTGAGGATAACAACACACGTAAAAAGGCGGCAAAAGTACCGTTAGGGCGGGAGTTTTATGGACACCTTGCGCAGAATGCAGCCACAGAGTATTATACATTCACTCTGGATGAGCTAAATTATTTCATATTTAGCCTGACAACGCAGATCACAGATTATGATCCGGAAACTTTCGTAGTAACCTTATACAATAAAGATGGGAAATATATATCCAGTTGGGGAAATCCAGATTTCGTGAAATATTGTGAGGAATGTGGCAGCGTATATAGTTATGCAAATGGTGATTGGTGGTGGGACGGAGAGTACGGCGACTACATAGGATTCTCTGGGATTTTGCCAGCGGGTACGTACTATCTTGGCGTCAGTGTAGAGACAGACAAAAATGGGAAAGTCCCTGTCACAGCGCGCTATGGTCGGTTTGCAGCGCTTATGAACGTTTATACGCCGTCTGTATCGGTGAAGTTGTCACATAAACAGGCGGAATATACGGGAAAGAAAATCAAGGCGCCGAAAGTAACGATAAAAAAAGATTCTAAATATGCATATCTGGAGAAATATGATGATAGATCTCCATATTTAATTAAAAGTATGACTGCCGGAGTTAGAGGTGGCAGCCTGAAAAAAATTGGAAAATACAAGATTGTGCAAAACATTTGGTACAATCATCCAGAAACCGGCGATGACGCCTATTCTTATGCAATCTTTACTGTAACACCGGTATGTGGGAAAGTCAGGCGTGTAAGCAGCAAAAAGTCGGGGGAGGCACAGGTATCTGTGAAGAAAGACGCCCAGTCTGACGGTTACCAGATTCAAATAGCGCGCGACAGGAAGTTTAAAAAATCCAAAAGAACGATCAATACGAAAAATCTCAGGGCAACGATTAAGGGATTGTCACCGGGAAAGAAATATTATGTGCGGGTAAGGAATTACAAAGAGGTGAAGACGTATTACCTGGAGACAGCCATTCCAGAAAATATTTATGGGAGATGGAGTAAGACGCGGACGGTTGTATGTAAGTAGCAGAGCGTTCACTATCAGGAGGAAAATGGGATGAAAAAGCAAAATTTATGGAAACATTTCATATCGTTGGCAATCGGCGTTGCGCTGCTGTTTCAGGCGTCCCTGTCGGTTACTGCTGAAACGGTGCAGATATCGGGAAGGGAAAGTCAAAAACTGGCAGGGGGAGCAGTGACCAGAGATGACGGTGATGCGCTTGCGAATGGGTTCGTCATCCAAAATGGCACATTGAAGAAATATATGGGAGTGGCTAAAAAAGTGGCAATTCCCAAAGGAGTCACAGCCATTGGAGAGGAAGCTTTTGCGAAACAGACGATAACGGAAGTCATCATTCCCAAAGGGGTAACGGACATCGGGGAAGGGGCTTTTTCCGAGTGTGAAGGATTGAAAGAAATGGTTATTCCAGAAGGGGTAACAAGCATCGGGAAAAGGGCATTTTCTTATTGTGGAAGTTTGGAGAAAGTTATCCTCCCGCAAAGCTTGGTAAGTATTGGGAATGAAACGTTTTTGGAGTGTGGAAATTTGTCAGGCATAAAAATTCCCAAAAATGTGGCAAAAATAGGACGCGGGGTATTTGAACGATGCAGCAGGCTTTCAAAGTTGAAAGTGGATGTTGGCAATTCCAATTATTATTCAAAAAATAATATGTTGTTTGACAGGAAAAAAAGTTTAATTTGCTGTCCTGGTGGAAAATCAGGGAATATCAGGATACCAAAAGGGGTAACCAGTATCGGACCGGAAGCCTTTGCCTATTGTAAGAAACTGGGAAATGTGGTGATTCCGGGAAGTGTGAAAACCATTGGCAAACAGGCGTTTTATTTCAGTGAATTGAAAAGCATCACCATGCAGCAGGGAGTCAAAAGCATCAAATCGGCAGCATTCTCCAGCTGTGAATTGGATAGAATTCGCCTCCCCAAAAGTTTGAAAAGTATCGCGGCAGGGGCATTTTATTATTGTGAGCTGAGATCTACGCTAACCATTCCCAAAGGCGTAAAAACTATTTCGGCTGATGCGTTTTCCTGTAGCAGCCTGAAAGGCATCGTCATCCCGGATAGCGTTACAAAAATAGAAGAGGGTGCATTCAGTTTCTGCAATTTGAGGAAAATTGTCATCCCGGACAGTGTGACAAAAATCGGGGAGGGAGCGTTTTATTGCTGCTATAGGCTTAGGAGCGTGAAGCTTCCGTGCAATTTGAAAAAGATAGAGAAGGAAACCTTTTACGAATGTAAAAATTTAAAGAGCATTGTGATTCCGGGAAAAGTGAAGAGTATCGGGGGATGGGCATTTGCATACACCGGACTGAAAAGCATGGTCTTGCCGGAGGGCATGAAAAAGATCACATCATGTGTATTTATCGGCTGCAAAAACCTTAAGAGCATAACGATTCCGGGGAGCGTGAAGAAGATTGATTCCTGGACGTTTGATGACTGTAGCAAGCGCCTGGTAATACATGGGAAGAAAGGTTCTTATGCGGAAACGTTTGCAAAAAAACAAAAGATTACATTTTCTGAAATGTAGAAAAGTCAGCATGATGAATCGCGATATCATAGATTTCATTGTAACAGAAGGATAAAGTAAAACAGCAGAAATCTGGCTGTCAGTGGAGGATGAGAAGATGGATGAGCATAGTGGATGGAAACGTTTTATGGCATTTGTAATTAGCGTTATGCTGGCGTTTGCCATGCCAATTGTATTTGTGGGAACGGCACAGGCTTCAGGTGCGGAAATGTTTGAGCGGGTTGAGGAAGAAAAGGAAGCTGCTACGCCTAAGGATGGGTTTATTATTGAAAATGAAATATTGAAAGAATATGTGGGGGAAGCCAGGAAAGTCGTAATTCCCAAAGGAGTAAAAATTATTGGTGAATATGCATTTTTAAATAAAAAAATAACAGAAGTGGTTTTTCCAGATGAATTACGGATTATCGGGAAATATGCATTTTCTGGTTGCCAATATCTGACAAAGGCGACTTTTTCAGAAGGAATAACAATTATTGGGGAAGCATCATTTTCCAATTGTATAAAATTGGCGGAAATGATTCTCCCGGAAAGCGTGACCGGCATTGGGGATGGAGCGTTTAGCAGCTGTTGCAGCCTGACAGAGGTAAAAATTCCAAAGAATGTGTCGCTGATCGGAAGTGGAGCGTTTGAAGATTGTGGAAATCTGGAAAATATAAGCGTGGATGCGAATAATTCCTGCTATTTTGTGAAAGACGGTTTGCTTTATGATAATAAAAAATGCTTAATCTGTTGTCCTGGTGGGAAATCAGGAGATATCGTCCTTCCCAAAGACATTACAAATATTGGCGACAGTGCGTTTGCCTATTGTACATGGCTGGAAGATATTACGATTCCAGGAAACGTGGAATATATCGGGAATTATGCGTTTGCGGGCAGTAATTTGAGAAACGTTACTATTTCACAGGGCGTAAAACGAATTGAAAATGGGGCGTTTGCGGCCTGTGCGCTGGAAAGCATCCGTATTCCAAACAGCATAAAGAGCATCGGAGCTGGGGCGTTCACCGGAATCCAGGGATTGGAAAATTTTAATATTCCAGAAGGAATCACAAGCATTGGCGACGGCACATTTGAAGGTAGTGATTTAAAGAAGATTGTGATTCCAAAAAGTGTAAAGACTATCGGAGAACAGGCGTTTCGAGCTTGCGAGCTGGATAAGGTTGTTTTGCCGGAAGGCGTGACGGAAATTGGAGAAATGGCATTTTTGGAGTGTGGAAGCCTGACAAGCATAACCATCCCCAAAAGCGTGAAAAGGATAGGCCGCGCAGCATTCGACGATTGCAGCCCCCTGCTTAAGATTTATGGAAAAAAAGGTTCCTGCGCCGAGAAGTATGCGAAAAAGCACAAGATAAAATTTTCCATCGCAAAGAAAATCCAGAGTTTCAAGGCGAACAGAGAATACAATAAAACATACAAGGACAAATCATTTAAGCTGAATGTAAAGTTAAAATCTGGAAATGGGAAATTAACGTATGCAAGCTCTGACACAGAGGTTGCGGCTGTGAACGGCAAAGGCAGGGTTACCATAAAGGAGCCGGGAATTGCCATTATTACGGTGAAGGCGCAAAAGACCTCGAAGTACAATGCCGCATCCGTGAAAATCACGGTCAAAGTCAGTCCCAGACAGCCCAAAATGCGAACGGTCCGGGCACAGAGCGGGGGGAAGATCAAGGTAAACTGGACCATGGACAGACATGTTTCCGGTTACGAAATTCAGTATAGCACGGATAAGGAATTCAAAGACAGGAATGATACAAAAGTTATGGCCGTAAAGAAAAACAGAGTCCAATCTGCAACCATAAAACAGGGACTTACAAAGGGAGAGAAATATTATGTGCGGATGCGTTCGTATAAGGATGCGAAGGCAGGAAAAAAAGCACAGAAACTCTACGGCTCCTGGAGCAGGTCGAAAACAGTGGTTTGTAAATAACGGTTATTGGATTTTTGCATTTGTCAGGAGAAAAAATCTATGTTATACTGTGGCATAAGGAACCTGGCAGGGTCAGGGAAAGCAGCAGGCCATATCAGGAATGGATAGAGTCAATATAAGAAATGGGCATTTGCCGTATTCAGGGAAGGAGATGGCGGAATGACAGATTTCATGGTGGGATGGAATACATATCAGAATGGCATCAATCAGGATTACAGACCGGGATATTCATCAGCGGATGGTGTAACTAAGGATTACAGACCAGGATATTCATCAGCGGATGATGTGGCGCAGAATGGCAGGGAGCCCGGAGAAGAGTGTCAGACTTGTAAGAATCGTAAGTATAAAGACGGTTCGGATGAGAATGTATCATTTAAGGCGGCGTCCCATATTTCACCGGAGGCGGCAGCGGGTCGGGTGCGCGCCCATGAGGGAGAGCACGTTGCGAATGCATACAGCAAGGCGGCGCAAAAGGGCGGCGAAGTGCTGTCCGTGTCGGTTCGGCTTGAGACGGCTGTCTGTCCCGAGTGTGGGAAGAACTATGTCTCTGGCGGAACGACTTCTACCAAAATCCGCTATCCGGCGGATTCTGAAGGGGCACGGAAGAAAAACGATCAAACAGGCTTAGGAGGTGCTGCGCAAAGGGAATCCCTGGTAAATTCAGATGCAGAGAATCAGAGGCAGAGCAGAATCAATCCCTATGCAGAAAATCAAAAGCAGGTGCGTGCAAATGCGGTCAGGGGAAAAGGTTTTGATTATGCGACGAGACCTTTGGAAGAATTTGAAATGGAGCGTTATTAAATATGAAATATACATCAGCAGAATTAAAACGATTATCAAGGGAACAGTTAAATGGACATTGGGGAATTGCAATCGGTGTAAACCTGTTAATGCAGGTGATAGCATCTACGTTACTGATGCCGTTCTATTTTCTGTTTATACTTAGCGGCGGCAGGATGGTGCAGTATATCACGTATATGATAGCGGCGTTTATCGTTGCAGCGGTATCCATTGTGATTCAGTGCGGGATTCTGCGGATATATTTCGGATTTGCAAGAGGAGAGGAAATATCCATTGGGATGATGTTTTCAGAATTTTCCAGAAGACCGTTTCGCTATATACTTGGTTATCTCTTATTGATGGTGATTGAAATGTTTTGCATCATGCCGGGTACGATTTGTTTTTCGGTTGGACTGGTTGGTGAGACAATTCTGGCGATATTGATTGGCGTGGTATTGTATCTTGTGGGAATGGTTATTATGCTGGTTGTGGCGCTGCGCTATTCGCAGACATTTATTATCATGTTAGAACACAGTGAGATAAATGTTATGGAGGCTTTCCGGATGAGTGCCGAGCTTATGGAAGGTAATATGGGAAGGTTTTTTTATATTGAGCTGAGTTTCATCGGCTGGGCATTGCTGGGGCTTTTGTCCTGTGGTATCGGTATGTTGTGGGTGACGCCCTACATGATGCAGGTGAGCGTTAATTTCTACCGGAGCCTGACCGGAGAACTGGATGAAATGGAGAATTATGCGGATGTGGGCCGATAGGCTTTTTAACATAGGATTACATAGAAAACCGTCCTGGAATTTGGTTATCCAGGACGGTTTTAAAATTGTTTACAGGTTCATATTCTGATACCAGTTGTAGGAATCTGAGGAGGGATAGCCGATTTCCTCCATCAAATCTTCAATGTAGTTCATATAACCCTCAAAACCACCGAACTGTACCATGACAACGGAGAGGGAGTAGACCAGAAACAGGATACCGAAAACGATGGCGATGATACCCAGAATCAATCCTGCCTTAGCATAACTGTTTGTAGTCATTTCTCCGCCACGTGAGAGCAATGCGAGAATGATTGCCAGAGAACCGAAAATAATTGCCGGATAGACACAACAGCCCAGTACCATTCCTGCGATTGCCAGAGCCAGAGAGGCAATTGCCATGCTCTGGGAGCGTTTGTCTATGTATGATGTGTTCGGCGCATTGTATTGATTGTATTCATTGTAATCCATAAGATAATCCTCCTTTAAGGTAGCTGCACGCGATGCGAAACGTTACCTGCCAAATCGTCGGAAGGCCTTCCTCCTATGCTGCGCATTTGCCTTCTTCCTTTTATTGTAGCATTTGCAAAAGAAAAATACAATTTTATTTTTGGGAATATCTTATGTCTTCCCTTCAATTCCATTTTCTGCTATAATTAGATTTGTTTATATGGGAAATGGTGGAGAAAAGATAAGCTTAGAAACAAGGTTTTCAGCAGGTTTATCATAATAAAGGAAATACAACATGGGAGATTAAATTATGGATGGCAGTAAGATAAAAAGCAGTTTGGGAAGAATATGGGATGAGATAGGATTTGAAATAAGAGACCAGCATAAAACCGTGCTTATATCTACGCTTATATGGGGATTGGTTGCACATGGATACATGTTTTTCAACAAATTTTCATGGCATGATGATATGTTTTATCTGAAAGGAGTAGGCGCTACTTATACGTCGGGAAGATGGTTTTTGGGTTTTCTCGGAGAGCTGGTGAATAAGCTCATGGGACAGAATGTAAGCGTTCCCTTGTACAACGGCTTGTTTGCGCTGTTATTTGTCGCATTGGGGAATGTTTTGCTTGTGGAAATATTTCATCTGAAAAAAAGATTCAGCGCGTTTTTTCTGGGAGGGTTGATGATTGTATTTCCGTCTCTGGTGACAACTTATGGTTATATGTTTACGGTAAGTTATATGATGTTTAGTGCCTTTTTGGCGATACTGGGCGTATATCTGGCAGGGGTTCTGCGGACCGCTTACCTGGGAATTCCGGCCGGGGCAATCTGCATCTGCTTCTCTTTGGGTATTTATCAGGGGTATCTTCCACTTGCTGCAACCGTCTGTCTGATGGCATTTGTTAATAATGTCATTATGGAGCCGGAATGTGTCCTGAAACGTGGCGGAGGATTTGAAAAGGCTGTACAGTGGGTTGGTTCCCTGTTGCTCGGTCTTGCCCTGTATTTTATTGTCAATCATACGGTTCTTGCGGTAAAGGGACTGATACTGACGAATTATATGGGCATCAGCGGCATGGGACATACGAATTTGAAAATGCTCATGAAGGGGACAACAGCCGCCTTCAAGGAGTTTTTTATTCCGGTTCTTGGAGGAAAAGCAGATTTATATATGTTGACGATACGAAAGGCCTATTATGTTGCATTGGTTATCATTATCTGTCTTGCTGTATGGCATATGCTGCAGGTCTGGAAGAAGAATCGGGCTGCATGTCTCCTTTTGTTTGCAGCGGCGCTTTGTTTTCCGGTTGCCATGAATTTGCAATATTTGATGGGAGCCGCTGGGATTCATGGCGTAATGCTGTATGCAAGAGTTATGATATTTGTTTTGCCCTTGGTATTAAATGAACGACTGGAATTTTGCGGCGGAGCAATAAGGAAATGTAGCGCCGGGATTGTAGGTGCATTACTGCTGTTTAGCTGCCTGTTTTACACCCATTTTGCCAATGTATGTTATCTTCAGACGGAATTTCAGCATTCGAAAGAGGTTTCGCTTATGACGACGCTGGCTACGCAGATTAAGGCAACAAAAGGATATCGGCAAGATTTGCCTATTGTATATCTGAATGCGGAAGGAATTTATTCAGACAGCTTGAAAGAGTCAACAAATGTGAATTTTATAAATGAGTTTGGCATTGAGCTTGATCCTTATGCTCGGACTTTTTGGGTATGGAAGAAAGGGATGCAGTATTGGTGTGGGTTTTATCAGGCAGAGATTACAGATGAAAAGCTCATTTCGGAAATTGCGGCCAAGAAAAAAGTGCGGGACATGCCGTCGTATCCGGAGGAGGGTTCTGTCTGCATTGTTGATGGAGTGATTGTCGTTAAATTTGACAAGCCAGAGTAATAGAAATAAAAATATGTTGGAGGGAGAAACAGATGTTATCAGTTATTATACCTGCGTACAATGAAGGCGGACAAGTTGGCAAGACGAATGATGTCATAGGGAACTTGTTGAATCAGGAAAAGATTGACCACGAAATAATATTTGTCAATGACGGTTCTTCAGATGATACATGGGACAGGTTGAATCAAATATGTGAGAACAATGCGCATACAAGAGCAGTGTGTTTTTCCAGAAATTTTGGAAAAGAGGCGGCCATGTTTGCGGGACTGGAAGCGGCCGATGGGGATTGTGCCGTGATTATAGACTGTGATTTGCAGCACCCGCCAGAAGTGATTATACAGATGTACAGGCTCTGGGAGCAGGGATATGAAGTGGTAGAGGGCGTCAAGGCAAGCCGGGGAAAGGAATCGTTTTTCCATAAGCTTGCAGCGAAACGTTTTTACTCATTGATGTCGAAAGCTACCGGGATTGATATGGCGCGGGCGTCAGATTTTAAGCTGCTCGACCGGAAAGCGATTGATGAACTGAATGCGATGCCGGAGCGGAAAGTCTTTTTCCGGGCATTGTCTTCCTGGGTAGGATTCAGATCCACGCAGGTAGAATTTGACGTGAGGGAGCGGGAATATGGGCAGTCAAAATGGTCTTTATTTTCACTGATTAAATATGCGATAAACAACGTAACGTCGTTTTCCGCCGCGCCCATGCAGGTTGTAACCATTATTGGTTGTATCTTTTTTGTCTTTACTTTTTTCCTGGGACTTCAGACGCTGATAAAATATATATGCGGAAAAGCGCTGGGAGGATTTACGACGGTTATTATCCTGCAATTGCTGATTGGGAGCATTACCATGATAAGTTTAGGCATTATCGGGTATTATCTTGCCAAGATATATGATGAGATAAAGAATCGTCCGAGATTTATCATAAGCGAGAAACTCAATGATAAAAAGGACAAAAAACAAGAAGGACAGGTATAAAGATGGATATTATTGCGAAATTAGCACAAGAGCTGAATATAAAAGTGCAGCAGGCCTCGGCTGCAGTAAAACTGATTGACGAGGGAAATACGATTCCTTTCATTTCCCGTTACCGGAAGGAGGCAACCGGAGCGCTCGATGATGAGGTTTTGCGTAATTTGTTTGAGCGGCTGACGTATCTGCGAAACCTTGAGGAGAAAAAGGAGCAGGTACTGTCCTCCATTGAAGAGCAGGGGAAACTGACCGAAGAACTCAAACAGCAGATTCTGGAAGCGGAGACTTTGGTGGCTGTGGAAGATCTCTATCGTCCCTATCGCCCCAAACGGCGTACGCGTGCGACTATTGCCAAAGAGAAGGGATTGGAGCCTCTGGCAAATATTATTCTGCTCCAGATGACAAACAAGCCGCTGGAACTGGAGGCGGAGCCATTTCTGGACGCGGAGAAGGACGTAAATACCGTACAGGATGCCATTGCAGGAGCGATGGATATTCTGGCGGAGGGAATTTCAGATGAAGCGGATTACCGCAAATATATCCGAGACCTGACGATGCGCACTGGCAGAATTGTATCTGTGGCAAAGGATGCGGAGGCAGAATCCGTCTATGAGATGTATTATGATTTTGAGGAAGGACTTGCAAAACTTGCCGGACACCGGATTCTGGCGTTAAACCGCGGGGAGGCTGAGAAAATCCTTACCGTGAAAATCGAGGCTCCGACGGAGCAGATTTTGCAATATCTGGCGAAGAAGACGATTACAAGAGAAAATCCAAATACTACTGCAACCTTACAGGCTGTGATTGAGGACAGCTATAAGCGACTTATTGCGCCAGCGATAGAGCGTGAAATTCGTAATGAACTGACAGAACGCGCCGAGGATGGCGCTATCCGGGTATTTGGCAAGAATTTAGAGCAGTTACTGATGCAGCCGCCGATTGCAGGGAAGGTGGTGCTTGGCTGGGATCCCGCATTTCGTACCGGGTGCAAGCTTGCCGTTGTGGATTCCACCGGGAAGGTGCTGGATACGACGGTCATCTATCCGACTGCGCCACAGAACAAGGTGGAACAGTCCAAGGCTGTCCTGAAGAAATTGATTCAGAAGTATGACATTTCTCTGATTTCTGTGGGTAATGGAACGGCATCCCGCGAATCGGAAATGATTATTGTAGATTTGTTAAAAGAGATTCCCAAACCTGTTCAGTATGTGATTGTAAATGAGGCAGGTGCGTCCGTCTATTCGGCAAGCAAGCTTGCGACTGAGGAGTTCCCGAATTTTGACGTGGGACAGAGAAGCGCAGCTTCGATTGCCAGAAGGTTACAGGACCCGTTAGCAGAACTTGTCAAGATTGACCCCAAATCCATCGGCGTGGGACAGTATCAGCATGACATGAACCAGAAGAAACTGAGCGGCGCCTTAAACGGCGTGGTGGAAGATTGTGTAAATAAGGTTGGCGTGGATTTGAACACGGCGTCCGCATCTTTGCTGGAATACATATCGGGAATCAGTAAGGTGATTGCCAGAAATATTGTGGCATATCGTGAAGAAAACGGCAGGTTCCTTACGCGTTCCCAGCTCCTTAAAGTGGCAAAACTGGGACCGAAGGCATATGAACAGTGTGCAGGCTTTATGCGTATCAGCGAGGGCAAGAACCCGCTGGACGGCACAAGCGTCCATCCGGAAAGTTATGATGCGGCGAAAAAATTATTGGAGAAATTGGGATTTGTCCCCGAGGATATCTGCGGTGGTAAACTCTTTGGTATCTCAAAGAAGATTACGGACTATAAGAAACTTGCCGCCGAGCTGGAAATTGGCGAATTGACGCTGCAGGATATCGTGAAGGAATTGGAGAAACCTGCGCGTGACCCCAGGGATGAGATGCCGAAACCCATCCTTCGTACCGATGTGCTTGAGATGAAAGACTTGACGCCGGGCATGATATTGAAGGGTACGGTGCGCAACGTTATTGATTTCGGCGCATTTATCGATATCGGCGTCCACCAGGACGGGTTGGTGCATATTTCCCAGATGACCGAACGATATATCAAGCATCCGCTGGAGGCAGTCAGTGTGGGAGATATCGTAGAAGTCAAAGTCATGAGCGTGGATTTGAAGAAGAAACGGATCCAGCTTACGATGAAGTTGTAGCAGTTTTATTCTTCGGTCAACGCTTTGTACCTGGCTATCAATGGATGGAATTCCTCGTGTTCCCGAAGGAAATCATATGCCGGCACTCACTCCATTTTGGAGGGATTGCCGGCAGCATTTGTTTTTATTTTAGTTGTTCAAATAAAGATATTCCCATGCCAGTTCCATTACCCAGACGGAAACGGAGCCACCTTTCACAGAAAATGTGCCCCAGCCGTCTCCTTCAATCGTTACAGTACCGGAAATATTTTCAAGGGCATCCACCATACGGCATCCGGCAAAGCGTTCTCCTAGATACATCCGTTTGCTGCCGCCCTCCTTGTCCGTTAACAGGACAGCCACGCCGGAATCCGGGTGTTCCTCGTCGCCCTCACGCGTAAATCCAACCAGTGAACTGTCATCAAAAAATAAATGTTCGGCGCCATAGGCATAGCGTTCCCGGATTTTCAGCAGCCGTGTAAGCTGCGGTACCGGAGATACGTTGTCGTGCGGAATGCCGTAGTAATCTCCATAAAATACACAGGGCGTTCCGGTAGCTCTGAGCAGAATCAACGCATAGGCAATCGGCTTGAACCATGCCGGAATAAATGAGCAGAGCGCTTGTCCCGGTTGCGTGTCATGATTGTCCACAAATGTTACCGCCTGTTCGGGGGCTCTTTGCGTCAGTGTATTTTCATAAAGTTTCGCCATATCAAAGTTGCCATCGGAGGTCGCCGCCTGTAAAAATCTGAAATGCAGCGGTACGTCGAACAGGCAAAGCGAATGTTCCGTCATATCCAGATAATGCGTAAGTTTGTCAATCTCATTTGTCCAGTATTCTCCCACCACAAAAAGTTCTTTTTGCCTGTTGTTTGCGTATGAACGCATGGCGGCAATCCAGTCTTTGCAGAAACCAAAGCTGATATGTTTGACTGCGTCCATGCGAAATCCATCCATATGTACCGTATCCTGATACCATGTGCCCCAGTTGCGTGTTTCCGCAATAACTTCAGGATTATCAGTATCCAGATCCGCTCCCATCAGATAATCATAATTTCCGTTCTCCGTATCGGTATCACGGTTCCAGCATTTGCCGTCAAAACGGAAAATTCCATTTCGCTTTGACGATTCATCCCAGTCCGTTCCGCTGAAATGTGAAACATTCCAGCAAAAATCAGAGTAGACGTTTGCCCTGCCCGGGAAATTAAATTTTGTCCAGGCTGTAATCTGTTGTTTCCCGGTAATATCCTGATTACGGTTTGTACCGAGTTCTTCCACAACCGTCACCTGTTCCGTATCGTCTGCTCCCATACGGTGATTGAGCACCACATCGCAGAGCACCTGAATTCCCTGTTCCTGCAATGCTTTTACAGCGGCGAGGTAATCTTCCTTTGTCCCGTATTTGGTTGCTATGGTGCCCTTTTGACTGAATTCTCCTAAATCATACATATCGTATACATCGTATCCAACGCTCGCTGCGCCTGCCGCACCCTTGTAAGCGGGGGGCAGCCAGACGATATTGATTCCGGATTCCCGCAGAGCTGCAGCCTGTGCAATGGTGCGTTTCCAATGCAGGCTGTTTTCCGGCAGATACCATTCAAAATATTGCATTATTGTTTTGTTTGTCATCTTTTATCACTCCTTTTGTCTGATTATAGAACAAAATGACGTAAATGAAAAGACTACCGCAATATTATAAACACTGCATATGATAATAAAAAACAGTTCCAACAGGAAAGGAGAATTATATATGAGACGATGCGTTCCATTGGAATCCGCGGCAGAAACTGTCTGCAATCAAAGTTCTGTGCCGCCGCTGATTTTTCAGATGCCTCCGGAGCGAGGCAGAAGAGCATTGGAAGAAATTCAGGATACACCGGTATACAAATATCCCGCTGATATATCCTCTGATTGCATAAATACCGGAAAGTGGGGCATTATCCCGCTGTATTTTGTTGCGCCCAAGAGTAAAAATATCAGAAATATTATATTCTATATTCACGGTGCAGGCTGGGTATTCGGCAGCTTTCATACGCACGAAAAGTTAGTCAGGGAGCTTTCAGCAAGGACAGATTCACTGATCGTATTTCCGGAATACAGCCGCTCGCCGGAAGCAAAATATCCGACAGCAATTGAACAGTGTTATTTTATTTTTTCCCATATAAAGGAAATTCTTGGAAATTGTTTTTCAGTGAACAATGATACGAATCTTATCGTTGCAGGTGACAGCGTTGGTGGAAATATGGCAATCGCTATGGCTTTGATGTCAGAGATGCGGCATGGTCCGTGTATTGACAAGTTGTTATTATATTACCCGGTAACGAATGCCTGTTTTGACACACCAAGTTATCGTCAATTTGCAGTAGATTATTATCTGTACCGGGAGGGAATGAAATGGTTCTGGAGGCAGTATACAGCGTCTATGGAGGATCGAAATCAGATAACCGCATCTCCTCTACGCGCAGGCATAGATTGTTTGAAGAGTTTTCCACGGACAATGATTATAAACGGCCAGGCAGATGTCTTGCGTAGCGAAGGAGAGGCTTTTGGTGAAAAACTTCGCTGTGCAGGCGTTGACGTAACTGCTTTGCGGGTACAGGGTACCATTCATGATTTTGTGATGCTGAATGCGCTGGATCAGACGGATGCCTGCCGTACTGCTATGGATGCGTCAACCGCATGGATAAACCGTTAAAATAAACCGTTTCAATGAACCCGTATCAGCAATTGCATCAAAGCGATGATCGTTTTCCAAATGCATAGTGCCTGAAAGTTTGTGCTTTTGGGCACTATTGCGGGAGCAGGAAGGACGGTAGGATTTTTGGAAGTTTAATTGTAAAGGTGCTTCCGCCGCCTTTTGTATCACTTACAGAGATTTTGCCGCCATGTGTATGACAGATTTGTCTGGCAATGGAAAGCCCTAATCCAAAATGTTCCTTATGGTTTCTGGAAGAATCCATTTGGTAGAACTTGTCAAATATTTTTTCCTTTTCTGAATCAGGGATGCCGATTCCGGTATCAATTACCTGTATAAAGTATTTTTTATGTGAACCGTATAGATTCAATGATATATTCTGCCCGGAGGGAGTGTAGGACAGGGCGTTATCTAATAGGATAATAATTGCCTGTTCCAATCTCTGCCGATCGCAGAGGAAGTCATAATTACAATTGGCAGAGATTGCCAAAGAAAGCGTCAGGTTTTTTTGAGCGGCAATAGAAATGTATTTTTCGTATATGGACGTTAACAAGTCAGAAAGATCAGTAGACTCAAAATGGAAACCCGGGTCAGCATTTTCAATTTTTGCAAGACATAAAAGATCTTGTATCAACCGCTCCATTCTGGACATTTCATTTTCCATCAGTGAAAAAATGCGTTCCGTTTTTGGGGCGTCAGGTTTGTTTTTTAAAACAGACAGTCCAGTTTTAAATATAGCTAATGGTGAGCGTAATTCATGTGAGGCAAAGGCAATAAAGTGTCGCTGTTTTTCATCATTTTGAATCACGGGCTTTAGCGCGTTTGAGGTAAATAGATAGGAAAATAAATACAGGATCAGTATGGAAAAAAGCCAAATGCCGAAAAAGAGGATGCGTTGTTTTTTTACATTATAATAAAAATTGTCTAAACTGTATAAATAAATATACGTTATTTCCTGTTCGTTTTTATATGATTTTTCATTCATAACGAGAAATTTGTGTTTATCGGATGCATATTCAAAACTTTTCCGGTTTGTATCGGACGAATTGGTTAGGCTGTATTGGTTATTATTTTTCATATGGTTTTTTATATCTGATATAAGAGAGAAATCATGATCAGATAGTATAAGAGCGGACAGTGTGGCAGGCGTGCCATTAACTTCAATATAAAGGATGTTTTTGTCTGTAGTTAAATTTCGCATATACCAATTAATATCAATGCTTTCCGATAAATTCAAATCAGAGGAAATGGTATTTGTTTTCAGAAGGAAAAGAGCGTTTTCCTGACCATACATATTTTTTTCAGATACATTCAGGCAGCACAAAATAATCACGAGTACAATTAATGTAGTGGAAAGACAACATATAAATGAAAGTTTGAGTTGAATTTTATGAAACATACAATTCTCCATTTTCCGTTAGAATCACTGATCTTTGAGGAAGTTTTAAAATAGTTTATTTCAGCATAAGACAATACCCTTGACGGTGTATTGTTACAATATGTACATTCGTGTTAAGGCTGCTTAGTTTTTTGCGGATTAAATAAATATAGTTATCTAAATTGCCATCTTCTATTTCTGTATCTGGTCCCCACACGTTGCCGATGATTTGCGAACGGGTCAGAACCCGGTTTGAATTTCGAAAAAAGTAAGCCATAAGTTCCCCTTCTCTTTTGGGGAGGATTAAGATACTGTCCATATGAATTATTTTTGATTCCTTTTCACAGAAACGAAGGTCTCCAAATTCAAGGAGCGTAGAGGGATGTTTATAGGTTCTGCGTATGACACAACGTATGCGTGCCAGAAGTTCGCCGATGTCAAACGGTTTTACCAGATAATCATCAGCGCCAAGATCCAGTCCATTGATTTTTTCTATGGATTCGCCAATGGCAGTTATGAATATAACAGGCGTGTCCACTGTTTGAAGTCGTATTCGTTTTAAGATGTCCTCTCCGGAGAGACCAGGCAGCATCCTGTCCAGTAAAATAATGTCATGTATATTTTGTAAAGCCAGTGTTAGTCCTTCCAGCCCATTATGGCAGATATCAACGGAAAATCCGTTTTCTTCCAGGCCGTAGCTCAGTAGTTCCGTCAGACTTGTATCATCTTCAATAATTAAAATTCTCATAAAGTATCCTCCCTCCTTAGGACAAATTATATCATAAAAGTTCTCTAAAAGTCCTCTAAAATGCAAATGGTTGTATTAGAGAACTTTTAGAGGACTTTTTAAATTTGAATGTGATAACATGAAGAAAAAATACGCTAGAAAGGGAGGAAAGTATTTTATGAAAAGGAAGGCTTTTTTATGGATTATCATTTTGCTGAGTTTTATTTCGGTAATTACTGCGGGATGCAATTCTTTTGAGAATAATAAGCAGGAAACAGGGGAGAGGACTGCTATGCAGGAAGACCAGACAGAGGGACAGGCAGGGCAAAAGTCTGCCAGGGGCAGATATCGGGAGGAAAAGATTGATTTTCCGCTACCAATGAAAAATATATTTGATGTGGAGTGTAACGAAAACGGCAATGTGAAGGTGTTGTTCGAAAATGAGCCAGGTAGTCTCTTTTATTATGAAAGTATGGATTATGGGATTTCCTGGGAGCAGAAGGAAATGGGAAAAGAATGGTTGCCCCCAAATTACCGGGTGGTTTCCGCCAGTTTTGGAGCAGAAGGAGAGATTGTCTTGTCAGCCGGCAAAATGTCGGATGACCCGTTAGATGAAAAACACGCTATTGGAGAATATTCTTACTTTAAAATAGACAATGCAGAAGGCGATACAACGGCTCAACAATTATCGCTACAACTTCCAGAACCCAAAGAGATAAATTTAGAGTCAGGTTATGGGTTAAAACAGATTTTGCTTTCCGGTGATGGAAAGCTTTATGGAGTGTTTACATCGGGGAATGAAGAACAAATAAATTTTCAGCTTTTCTGTTTTGAATCCGATAATGGGAAAGTTTTATGGGAATTGGATACGGATGCCGCGGAAATTGCATTATTTGAAGATAAGATTTATCTCAATGAGTACAGTGGAAAAATTAAGGTTCTGAATGCAAAATCAGCAGAGAAAGCGGGGGATATATCAATTCCATTGGATAATAATTTTTTGAGTTGTATGGATACCCAAAAAGACAGGATATTTTATTGTAATGAAAACGGAATTTATGGAACAGACCATAATGTAGCGTTAACAGAACTTTTGGTGGATGGAAGACTGAGCAGTTTTGTGGATGAAACTTATAGCGTAAAAGGTCTGTTTAGCGTCAGTGAAAAAGTATTTCTTGTATTTGTACAGAGTTTTTCGGGAGCGGATATGGAAATATTCAGATATGAGTATGATGCTGATTTACCTACACAGCCGGAACATGAACTGGTTGTTTATTCTTTGAAGGGTAATTCTGTGATAGAAAAAATAATCTCTGATTTCCAGTCGGCACATCCGGAAGTTTTCGTGCAGTATGAAGTCGGTATGAGTGATTCCTCTGCAAAAGATGAAACAGATGCAATAAGTAGCCTGAATACGGAAATTATGGCAGGGAACGGACCGGATGTCCTGATTTTGAACGGACTTCCGTGGGAGTCGTACCAGGAAAAAGGCATACTGGAAGATTTAAGCGCCGATTTGGGTACTTATATAAATGAAGACAAGGTTTTTGAAAATTTCTTTTCTGCTTATCAGACAGATGGTTTTCAGTATGTGATTCCGATTTCTTTTAAGATTCCGGCTTTAATTGGAAAAGAGGAGGTGGTATCTGATGTTAATTCCGTAGAGGAATTATTAAAAACGACAGAAAATACAGAAGATTTGCCGCCCTTTTTCAGAAATAAACAAGCGCTCCTGCGTTATATCTTCAGTATCTATTGGCAAAGGGTGGAAAAGGAGAAAGGACGGATTTCCAAAGAGGAATTGAAAGAAGTATTAGAAAATGTAAAGCAAATAAATGATGTTTTACAGGAAAAGGAGAGCGAGCTATCCAAGTTTTTTGTTGGGGATGAAGAAAGAGAAAAGAATTATGATGTTTTTGCAAATGATAATTGGTTGGATATATCGAATATAAAATATGGAAATGTCGCAATGGATTTAGGGTACTTGAGCTGTCGGCGGGATTTTTTGGATGTTTTGAATTGCGACTTATCCTATCAGACGCTTTCGGATGGAGTTTTCAGCGCCCTTATTGCAGGGATTAATAAAGAATCAGATAACATAGGAAACGCGGAGGAATTTCTGGGATTTGCCCTTAGTGATGAGGAACAGAAAATATTTATTGATGGAATGTACATGGTTATTATGGGATTTCCGGTAAATAAAGCTGCTTTTAAGGACATGGTTTCACAACCTTCACAAAATGAATTAGAAGAGTATGGGAAAGGACTTGCAAATTTTGATGAAACTTTTGAATGGCCGAAAGACATAGATTTTGAGCAGTTTGAAAAGAAGATTGTGAGCCTGGACACACCTGCAATGGAAGACAATATTGTCATTGGCACAATATTGGAAAATGTAACGCCATATCTGTCAGGTGAGAAGGAAATTGACGCAACCGTAAATGAGATTGCCCAGTCACTGGAGCTGTATCTTCTGGAACGTTAAATTTGGGAGGTATGTTTTGTGGGAAAAAGAAGGAAAAAAATATATGGCAGTCTGGAAGACTTTGCATTTATTCTGCCCAGTCTGACAGGGGTATCTGTCATTGTTTTTTTCCCCTTTGCGGACGTGGTGAAAAGATCATTCACGAACATTACAGGGGAAACGTTTGTGGGATTATATAATTATAAGACAGTATTTGGGAACGAGGCATTTCATTTGGCAATAGGAAATACTTTGAAATTCATTCTGGTATGCGTGCCGCTATTGTTGGTAGGTTCCTTATTATTGGCAAATATCGTTTATTTTGGAACAGCAGAATATTATAGAAATTTTTGTCTTTTGCCGATGGCAGTACCTGTGGTTTCGCTGGTTTTTGTATGGAAAATGCTATTTCACAGAAATGGGCTTATCAATAGTTGTTTTGGTATGGAGACAGACTGGCTGAATTCTTCTTATGCTTTCTGGGTTTTGGTTACCACCTTTTTGTGGAAGAATATGGGATATTATGTTGTCTTATGGCTGGCGGGGCTTGAGGCTATACCTAAAAGCCTGTATGAGGCGGCGAATGTTGATGGTGCAGGCGTTTGTTCGACATTCTGGCATATTACTCTTCCAGGATTGAAACCTATGTTTTCCGCAACGCTTATATTGGCAATCACTGGTTCACTGAAGTCTTACCGTGAATGTTACCTGCTGGCAGGCGAGTACCCGGATAAAAGCATTTATATGATACAGCACTTGTTTCACAATTGGTTTCGAGATATGTCAGTGGAAAAAATGTCGGCAAGTGCAGTTGTGATTGTAGGTGTTTTTGTAGTAATTGTTTATCCATTCCGTAAAAAAGCATTCCTATAGAGAATGAAAATTGAACTTTGACAAAATAAAATCTCCCCGTA
>CAJTSB010000042.1 GCA_910578825.1 uncultured Lachnospiraceae bacterium
ATCGTATGCCGCTCAGGGTGCCGCCTTCGAACCATTCCTCTGAATCTGCCGATACAACCTCAACATATAAACCCTGCACCGGCATGGCATAGACATGGACGTCCTCCCCTTCCTGTGTCAGCAAATATAATTTATCGCGCATGACGACGGCCTGCTGCTGTGTCGGCTCTTTCATCGCCGTATTGGAAATGGCATATCCTGATTTGACGTATTTGTCAAAGGACAGTTGATAGAAGAACGTATCGCCCAAATTTTCTGCCTCAACGCCCGTATAGACCAGCCCTCCTTTGACTGCTCCGACATTTGCGGAATAATAGATGACTTCCTTTTCTTCCATGTTTTCATTATAATATGTATAGACACCATCCGCTGTTAGCCCTTCTGGTTGTGTCTGAGACATTTTCCATGATTTCCCATTATAAATCATATTGCGTGGAAACGTACCGTCTTCCTTTCTTCCCAGCGTCAAAATCAGTTCATTGCCAATGGTAACTGCTTTGGCAAATGCCCTTGCCTCCGGAAGCGATGAGGCCTTTTCCCATTTGCGTGTCAACGGATCCATGCGCATGACGACCGTCTGTTCTTTCCCTGTGATATTGTCCAATCCTCCAAACAGATATAATTTCCCCTGATAAGCTGCCAGAGAAATTCCTTCCAGTGTTTCAAATTCTTTCGGCAGATTGCACGCTTTCTGCCAGCCCTCCTCACTGTCATAACAGGCCAGCACCCGCTCCTCGGAATACATCATTTCCAGAGCTAACACGCTCCAGAGCCTGTCATCCAGACATGCTATATCTGACAGGTTCCGAACGGAATACTCCAAAATAAACTCTTCATCTTTGCCAAATATTTCAGAATGATACCCCATATCTCCTTCCAGATACATGATTTCCCCATCTTCATCTTTCTGTTCCGGATCACAGGTAGCTACCATTCCCTCTGCGTCCACATGATATATCCGATTTCCGTCAGATACCGTATATCCCTCTGCGACCGTTCCCATTGCATCTCCTGCATGAGCAAACGCAGCTCCATCTGAGAAAAAACAATTCCTGTTCATGCTCTTTCCTTCTGCCGCAACCGTAATCTCCAATGCATGATTCAAAAAACCTGCCGAATTCAGGACAATCCTGTTTTCAGACTGTTCCTTTATCGCAGCCGCCTGATTGTTCACCGTTACGCTGGCATGAGCCAGACCTCTGCCCTCTATGCATATGTTTCTCTTATCATCCAGAGAAATGTTCTTCAGATAAACATTGGGCTCTTTCACATGCGAAAGGTCAAGCACACCTCCGGTTAATACCTTGCCCTGTAACGCATTAGTTTTCCTCGTACATCCTAAAAGGCGTTCTTTGCGATCTCTCGCATCATCTTGCGGATATGCGCTGGCAAGCGCAGCAACTGCCCCGGTTACATACGGCGCTGCCATGGAAGTCCCATCGTAATAATCGTATTTGCCGAATTTCTCCTCGGCAACATTTTCTTTACTGATTCCCAGATTGTCCAGATAAATTTCATAATTTCCGCTTACGGATGCACTTAACGTTACGGCAAGCGCACGTTTCTGCTCTTCCTCCCGCTCCTCAAGCGCAAGACCGGAAAAATGGTTCCAGTAATTTCCCTTATCAATATACGCGCCCCCAACCAATCCTTTCGTCATATCCAATTTATCTGCGGAATCCAGCGCACCTTCTTCCGTCAGCTCAAAATCATTGACAAAAATTATCGAAGGCTCAATAAGAAGCTCATCCAACGTTCCCTCACTCTTCCTTTCCGGCTCTATCGCCTTTATCATAATGCTGTCATGCGTGCCTGTTGTGGATATTCCCGCCGTATAGGGAAAATAAAGTGTGTAAATATCATCTTCTCTGGCATTGTTGATGCTCCATTTTAAGGATTTTTCCCCATCTCCCTTTAACCCAAAACAAGTTTCATCGGTGAGGCTTAAGGATAACTTTGCCCTGCCCTTGCTTTTCGCAAATCCATAGACAATATCGTCAGCGTTTCCGGTACTCTCCTTCACCAGATTCCCATCAGAAAAATCCTCAAATATGCTGCATAATTCCTCCCGATTCTCATAGATTCCCGGATTAAAACAATCATAACACACGGTTGATAATATGTCGGCTCCCGGAGCTGCAAGATCCACACTCTCTGCACCATAATTGGAAAATGTCGCCATCTCATCATTTTCATTCGTTGCGGCTACCGCAATAATCGCATCGCTGTCAATTGCAGAAATGTCTCCACCCAGCACATCATTGTCCGTGCCGTCATTTCCGGCTGCACAGACAGAAACCGCGCCCTTTTCCCCGACAAGCTCCACAAGTTTCTGAAAAATCACTGATTCCTCTTCGTCTACGCCTCCCCAGGAATTATTGACAGCCACAACATTTACACCCAACTGCTGCGCTTTATAAATATAGTTATAAGCACCGACAAACTCTATCCCATAACCGGAACCGCTCTCATCCAAAATCTTCAGCGGCATGATCTTAATGTTCTCATTATCGGTAACACCCTGTACGCCGATATTGTTGTGGTTAGCCGCCATAATACCGGAACAATGCGTTCCATGTCCATTGTCATCCATGGGATCTGCATCGCCGTTGATAAAATCATAACCATGCCGGCCTCTGAGCTGATTGGATTGCAGCGGATTCTCCCATACCACGTCCTGCAAATCCTCATGCGTATAGTCCATACCTGTATCGACAAGCGCAATCACATATTCTTTCCCATCCGGATTTGTGCCCAGTATCTCCTGCCTTGGCTTTACGTCTAATCCGACGGTCCCATGGTTTTGTCCCTGATTGTCTATCGCCCACTGATATTTCACATAGGGATCCTGTCCCATATCCAGGGTATGTAATTTATAATTCGGCTCGGCAGCTATGATATCTTTCCTCGCACTTAACTGCTTTATCAGCTCTTCGGTAGAATACGTATCTGATTTCACAAGCGATACCTGAAATGCCGCCGTAGTATCCGCCTCGCGGCTCCTTGCCATCCGGGCAGGCATGTCCTGTCCCACGCCATCAAATTCATAAGTCTCCTCAATCTGCATGTCCGCACCAAAACCATATGATGCAATGGACGCGCGTGCCGAATCGGTTGGCCGCTTATACAGAATAAGCGCCTGTCCTTTTGCATACTCCTTCTCTGTCTCATCTCTGTCTGCTGAAACTGTCCGCTCCAGAGGATTTGTTCTGTCTACCGCAGCTTCCACCGGAACAGAAAACGTCATGCAGGCAATCAGAACCATTGCTGTCAAAGATTTTAAACATTTCATTTCTTTTCTCCTTTTTCATAAAAAACAAGGGTGCCAAAAGCACTCCATGTACTTTGGGCACCCGATCTCTTATCATAATTTTATCACATTTTCCAAAACGTAACAAGTTTGCAATATTTAAAGTTTTCTTAATTTTCCAAATCCATTTTTCGCAACACATACTCCTGCAGTTTTTCCGGTCCTTCCAGCACGTCTTTTCCAATATATACCATGTTGTCTTCCCGCACCTTCATGCTCCATCTTACCAGGGTAATTTCTCCGCATTCGAGCTCCAGCGCCGTAATATTTCGTGGGTGTACACAGCTCCCATCATTGAAATAATACCCCTCCCCAGGTCGGGGGAACGATGGCCTGTGCGTATGCCCCGCAACCAGAAACTGCCTGTGTGCGTCCGCCCATGCCGATAGCCTTCGCTCTGTCTTTTCTTTCCTCCGGTAATTTTTGGCTGCGCTTGTGGGGTCGTTGCATCCGGCAAGTTCCAGCGGACGCCATAAATAGCGCACCAGAAACCTGGTAAACTTCCACATCGTATCGTTCCAGAAATCTCCCTGATGTCCATGCACCAAAAGCAGCTCCACGCCGCTTGCGCTGTCCTTTAAGCGAATCGATTCATGCACCTGCATATCGGGAAACAGGCCGCTCATCTGCTCCTGCGTATCACAATAACAGGTATCGCAATGTCTCTTAAAATATTTCTGGCACGACTTTTTGCGGTCGTGATTCCCATAGAGCATATAAAATCGCCCTTTTTGGTAGAACTCCTGCATCAATGAAAATTGATTGTCATGCGCCCGTATGATGTCCTGGAGGCTGCGGTTCTCCCACAGTTCATCCCCGTCTCCAAGCTCAATATAGGTGTAGTTTCTTCGGTTGTAATATTGCAGGGCCGCATAAAACAGGTTCTGGTTCAACTGAAAATTATCTCCCCAGTTGCCGACTCCACGGTGGCAATCACTCATCAACACCACCCGGCTTCCCCGGTTAATTGTGATACAGTGCGCATTTTCATAAGCCTTATCCAGACTTTTTGCGGTACGATTCATGTTTCTTCTTCCCCCAGGCAATTCTTCCTGTTTTTATAATTATGCCGAAAATTCTGGGGTATGCCTGCATGAGATAGTCCAGTTTATCAATTGTCCGCGTAAAATCTTTCGTCACCCGCAGATAGAGTTTGCAGTTATGACGGTTCTGCCATTGTATCAGCCTTCCAAACATCCTGCCATATTTTGAAGGTTGTTTTGTCTTCGGCTGATACAGGCGGAAACAGACTCTTTTATACCACACGCGAAAATCTTCCGGCTGATATCCCACATAGTAGCATCCCTCCAAAAATGCCTCCTGCATCGCAAAGTCCGGGAACGTCAATGAAACTTCCAACATCAGCTCTGCCGGCCAGGAAAATTCTCCCAGGCGAAATCCGGTGAGCCACCAGTGTCTTCGGTCTCGCTGGAACATGCGCTTACCGTTTTTGTACAAAACCATACCAATGGGAATCTCTTCTTCCTCAGTCACGCACTGGTAAAATGCATCCTCCGGGTCTTTCTCATCGTCACGTTCTTTTTCCACATAAATTCCCACTTCTGCTCCGGTAGTGATACCATATTGCCCTTTCCAGAATTCGATCATCCATCTTCGATTGTCGTACTCAAAGTAAATGGGCTCGCTGTGAATCACCATATTCATTACCGGAGCCATTTCATCGTATAGTTTCCCATAGCCAAACTCTCGCTGCCAGGCGTGTTTTAAAGAGTAGATGATATCCCTGCGCAGATCGTAGGCAAAGCCAAACGGCTGAAGCGCTTGGTTAATATCGCTTAATTTCTCTTCGTCACTGCGCCGCCTGACCCGGCATTTGGCGCGTCTGTGATGCTGTATGCGGATGCAGCATATTAAAATAAGCAGCAGAAAGACTGCTGCGACAATTCCCAAAATCATCCAATTAAGACGCAAAACTCTCCCATCCCCTTTCTCATATATCATTCAACAATTCAGCCTGCCCATTTTGCCAGGACAGCTTTACATTCTTCATACTGTACTGAACTGTTACCATAATATATTCAAAAAGGGGTCGGAGAGTTCGCAATACCTCTGGAAAACCGGCTTTCTATAACACTCTCATCCGCCAAACAGCTCGTTGGCATAGCGCACGGAACCCATAGCATCTCCGGAATAAAAATCCGCGCCTATCATGTCAGCGTACGTCTGGGTCAGCACTGCGCCGCCCACCATGACCTTACACTCCGGCATTTCCTGTTTTAACAGTTGAATTGTGGTTTCCATATTTGCCACGGTAGTCGTCATCAAAGCGCTTAATCCCACCAGTTTGACCTGATGTTCCTTCGCCGTTTCCACTACCAGCTCCGGCGCAACATCTTTCCCTAAATCAATCACCTGGAATCCGTAATTTTCCAGCAGAACTTTGACAATATTCTTGCCAATATCATGAATGTCCCCTTTGACCGTGGCAATCACAATCGTTCCCTTGGAGGAAGATTCATCCCCTCCCTCCTTAAGATGTTCCTTGATAGCGTCAAACCCGGCTTTTGCCGCATCCGCACTCATCAAAAGCTGGGGCAGAAAGACCGTCTTCTTCTCAAAGCCCTGTCCGACTTTATCAAGCGCCGGAATCAAAGCGCCGTCAATCACCTCCAGCGGTTTTCTTGTTTCCAGCTCTTTTCGGGCTGCCTGATAGGCGCTCTCGGTAAGCCCGCGCACAACTGCGTCAAAAAGACTGAGTTCTCCGGACTTTGCAGCGGAAGTCTTCGGCTGTTCTTCCTGTTTCGAGTATTTTGCGATGTAATCCGCACACTGACTGTCGCTGCCATTGAGCGCGCAATAGGAATGATATGACGCCATCATCGCCTCGCTGTTGGGATTAATGATTCCCGCACTTAATCCCTGTGACAATGCAATCGTAAAAAACGCTGTATTGACACGTTCGCGCTGCGGCAGGCCAAACGAAATATTTGATACGCCCAGCGTCGTATGCACGCCCAGGACATTGCGCACATATTGCAGCGCATCCAGCGTAGTCTTTGCGTTTTCCTGCCCGGTACTGATTGTCATCGTCAACGTATCTATCAGCAAATCCTTCTTGCCAATGCCATATTTTGCCGCCTCTTTCATTATCTTCTTTGCAATCCTGATTCGTCCCTGGGCCGTATCGGGAATGCCGCCTTCATCCAGCGTCAGACAGACAATCATGCCGCCATATTTCGCCGCCAGCGGAAATACCGCGTCCATGGATTCCTGCTTGCCGTTGACGGAATTTAAGAGCGGTTTTCCATTATAAAGACGCATCGCCGTCTCCATGGCAACCGCATCTGAAGTATCAATCTGCAAAGGCAAATCCGTAATTCCCTGAAGGCCTTTCACAACATCTCGCATCATCTGAATCTCGTCAATCTCCGGGAGTCCCACATTCACATCCAGAATATGCGCGCCCTGATCCTGCTGCGCCAGCGCCTCTTTATAAATATATTCCAGATCATTTTCACGCAACGCCTGCTTAAACCTTGACTTTCCGGTAGGATTGATGCGCTCCCCGATAATCTTCGGACGGTTGTCAAAAACTACCGCATGAGTATAAGAGGAAACCACGCTGCGCTGTTTATCCGTCAGCTCCATTGCCGGAATATTTCTGCACGTTTCCACCAATGCGCGGATATGCGCCGGCGTGGTGCCGCAACAGCCTCCCATCACAGACACGCCTTCCAGCGCAATCTCTTTCATGATGCCGGCAAACTCCTCTGCGCCCACATGAAAGGACGTCTTGCCATCCACAACCACCGGAAGGCCTGCATTCGGATTCAGTACAATAGGCAGAGACGTTACCTCCCGCAGTTTCGGCAGAAATTTACGCATGATATCCGGTCCAAATCCGCAGTTTAATCCAAGGGCATCCACACGCAATCCCTCCAGCATAGCGACCGCAGCCTCCATATCCGCTCCGGTCAACAGCTTTCCGTCTTCGTCAAACACCATCGTCACAACCACCGGAAGGCTGGTATTTTCTTTTGCCGCTAGCACTGCCGCCTTTATTTCATACGTATCGTTCATCGTCTCAATCAGACATAAATCGGCTCCTGCCTGTTCCCCGGCAATACACATCGGCCGAAATGCCGCATATGCCTCCTCAAAAGGCAAATCACCCAATGGCTCCAGTAATTTTCCCAGAGAGCCGATATCAAGCGCCGCATATGCCTTCCTTCCGGACTGTTCTATGGCGCGTTTGGCAACCTCTATGCCCTTTTTCGTCAATTCCTCGCAGGTATAGCCCGTTCCTTTCATCTTGAAGGGATTTACGCCAAACGTATTTGCCTTGACAATGTCGCATCCTGCCTCCAGATATTGTCTGTGAATCCCGCAGATTACCTCTTCCTTCGTTACATTCCAGATTTCCGGTAATTCCCCGGACTGTAACCCCTGCTCCTGAAGCATGGTACCCATCGCCCCGTCAAAAAATAACAGTTTTTTTCCTAACTCATCTCTAAAGCCCATCTCAATCTCCTTTTATTCTTCAGCCCTGAATCCGAAATTTACAGTCTGCCTCCGTTCTGAATCCAATATTCTCATTTCTCCTCAATCCTGAATCCGAAATTCACAGTCTGTCTTCTCACACAGGCTGCACTTTTCCATCTGACAGGACTCCCGCTCTTTTGTCGTCAGACCGATAATTGCGCTCACCGATTTACTTGGCATCATCAGATTTCCTTCTGTCAATGTCACGCCAATTCGTTTCTGGCATTCCAGCATATGAAAAATGTCTTTCTGATACTCCAGCGCAAAATCGCCGTAACCAGGACTGAATCTTGGGCGCAGAAACAGCCCCCGGTTCTTTGCATCTTCCCGGATAGCGTCTTCCACCTCATTCACATAGCTCTCAATACAGGCCGCTCCTGCTGCCTGTACAATGGCGGCTTTTGCCATATTGGTAACAGAATATTTCTTAATCATGAAATCAGCAGCACGTCCAATCGTTGCCGCCAGAAGTACCGCACGCTCGCAGCCTTTGAGGTTTGTGGCAAGATTTTGACTCTCAATCGTAAGCTCGCCCAGTTTTACACGTCCTTTTGTCACCTCGCAGGCATACTCCCGGTAAATGCTTTTCGGCATACTGCCACGCTCCAGCTCCTCTGCCGTCTCTTCTATCATTCGTGCCGTCTTCTCTTCCATTTCCTGTCCGCGATACCCAAGGTAGCGCAAAGTCTCTTTCCTGTCTGCTCTCATAATTCCTGTTCTTTCCTGTCATCTAACGCGGATGCGCTGTCGTTATTCCGTCCGATATATTTCTGAAAGATTCCGGAATATAGCTTCCGCCACATCCGGCTTATTCATTGCATAAATATGTACATGGGTAACGCCGTTTGCAATCAAATCAATAATCTGGTCTGTGGCATATGCAATGCCCGCCTGTTTCAATGCTGCCGGGTGGTCGGCAAACCGCTCCACCATCGCACGGAAACGCCTCGGAAGGATACTGCCTCCCGACAGAGAGGTAATCTGCGCCATCTGGCTGGCATTTGTAATCGGCATAATCCCGGCAATCACCGGAACCTCAATGTTCTTTTTCAACGCCCGATACAGGAAACTGTAGAGGATATCATTGTCAAAAAACATCTGCGTTGTCAGAAATTCACATCCTGCATCTACTTTTCGCCTGAGGTTATCAATATCCTCTTCCAGTGATTCCGCCTCGGGGTGTCCTTCCGGATAACATGCCCCGCCAATGCAGAAATCCCCAAATGATTTAATTTCCTCAATCAATTCACTGGCGTGGTGATACTGGCCCGGCAGCGGGAAATCCAAATCCGCCGGAATATCCCCGCGCAACGCAAGAATATTTTCAATTTTCTTCTCTTTTAACTGTCCCAGCACTTCGTGTATCTTTTCCCTTCCGGAAGATGCGCAGGTCAGATGCGCCAGTGCAGTTACCCCGTTGACATTCTGTACTTCATTTGCGATATTCACCGTGTGCTCGCTGATTCCGCCGCTCGCCCCATAGGTCACGCTCATGTATGCCGGTTTCAATTTTGCCATATCACGCACAACTTCATGCGCCTTTGCCAGCCCGGAGCCCTTTTTGGGCGGGAACAGCTCACAGCTAAGCGTTACTTCTTTTTGTTTTAGTAATTCTGAAATTCTCATCTTTTCCTCCGTTCATACGCTGTAAAACGTTTTTACAGCAATACATGTAGATTGTACCCCGATTCCGAATTTTTTACAAGAAAAAAGAATTTATGATTTCTTATAGTTTCAATCTATAACATACGGCAATGATTGCAATGGGATTCTATATAATCACAAAAATCAGGGAAAAATTAAATTAATAACAAAATTTTTTCATGTATAGCTCCGATAAAATCACAGATAATAAATAAGAAAAACGCAGATACAGCACGCATTTTTTCATAAATATACAGGAAATTAACCACTTAATATTTAAACAATAAATAAGAAAAGAGGGATTTTATGAGCAGTGAAAACAGAAAAGAAGATATCCATCCAGTGCCTGATTTTTCCGATAGCTACGATTACCTGAAAGCCAGTTCTGCCACGGACTGTACCGGAGTTGTACCAAGACCCCCGCAGGACAGCGCGGAATTAGACTCCTATCTTGATGTATATAATTTTCTTCCCCAGTGCGCCTACGCCCAACCAAATGATGTGACAACAGACATGCTGGAAAGTGAAAAATCGAACAAAAGTCATCACAGAATATAAGACAGCTATCGTTATTGTCTGAAGAGCTTTCCAAATCATAGTAAAAACAGGGGTGCCAAAGACCGGTCAATAGACACAGCCTTCAGCACCCCGCTTTACATTAATAATTTCTTTTTAAACAATTTCCCTGGCTGACCGCATTAAATCGCAAAGTCAAACTGCTGACCTACATAGGTCTCTGCCTGAGACTGTACCATATCGCTTCGGCTCATCGCCACCGTCTCATTGATCTTCTGCAACAGTTCATCCCAAGATGATGCCTCTACGGTCACCATATCTTCCGGACGACCGTGTTTCGCCCGTACTCCGTCCTGTTTCTCCTTCTGCTCCGCCTTCTTGTCAGCAGCCTTCTTCTCTGCCGCTTTCTTATCATGATTCTGCTGAATGCGCTCCTTCTGCGCTGCCAGAGACTTATCAATTACGGCGAAGAAAGAGGCATTTCCATTATCATCAAACTTCATGCCGTAAGCTTTTACGCTGTCCGCATTGCTGCCAAGCTGTTCCTTCATCTGTGCAAACTGATTTGTCGCATTGTTTAAGATACCCTCGTATTTCTTGCGATACTGCTCATCAGAAGCCATCTTTTCTATCTTCTCATCATCAATCAGAACCAGCAGGCTCTTGTTACTGCCATACTTTCCGGCATTTGCCTCCGCTGCTTCCTTCTGGTCTGCACTGACTAAGATGAATTCCATATTGGAATATTTCTTCTTCAACTGCTCATAGTATTTCTGCGCTTTCTCGCTCAACTGCGGATTGCCAATCTGCTTGCCATATGTTTTGTTTGTCTTTGCCGCCGGTTTGGTCTTGTCATTCGCTGCAATCTGAGATGCATACGTTTCTGCTACTCCGTTAGTATTCATTATCATTTCCTCCTTGAAATAAAACCAATCCTAATATGTATCTTTCTGATACTTATATCGGATGATTCTGGAAAATGATGACAGTTTTATCGAATAAAATTTGTCGGCGTCTTCGTTTCCTGTTCCGGCAGCCCGTAAGTTTCCTTTCCAAGCGCAATGCTCTTCATGAGAAATACCATATTTCCTGCCAGCGTCCGCATGGTCTGCATACCCTCTGCATCCTTTAACGCCTCTCCCGGCATTTTTCCGTGAACACTGTTCCAATATTGGCTGGGCGCCACCGGCATCCCGCTGATGGTAAAGAATTTGTTTAACTCATCAAATGTTGCGGACAGACCGCCTCTGCGCGCAGCCACAACGCTTGCGCCCACTTTCATGCGCTTGTCAAACGGCGTACTGTAAAAGAGTCTGTCAAGAAATGCAATCAACGTGGCATTTGCCGATGCATAATAGACCGGGCTGCCGACCACGAGACCGTCGCATTCCTCAAATTTCGCCGCCGTCTCATTTACCAGGTCGTCAAAAACGCACCTGCCGTTCTTTGCACAGCTATAACAGGCGACGCAGCCACGGATATCCTGATTGCCAACCTGAAGGATTTCTGTCTCAACCCCTTCCTGTACAAAAACCTTCTCCATTTCCTGCAGCGCAAGAAATGTATTGCCATTCGTATGAGGGCTTCCATTAATCATCAATACTTTCATATGTTTCATTTCCTTTCTTCCATAAAGCGAGCATACCCGCATCACTGGACATAAAATAATCCTGGTTTATTTTATGTCCATCGATCCATTGTAATCATCTTATACTGGCTTTTTATCATAATATCTAATCTGTTGCACTTTTATTATACTAATATCAACAAATTTTTCAAAGATATATTTTTTAAGAAAATGAAAAATAAGGCCTCCTACAAGCGGATATCAACTGGTGTATACGCCAATGGCTGAGAAGATTCTGTCTCTGCCCCATTCTGCCTTTCTGCAATTTTTTCTGTCTTATCCTTGCTTTCTGTCTTGTCGTCGTTTTCTGTCTTGCTGCCCGAATCCTTCTCTGCTGCCTCCTCCATGGTTTTGTTTGCCTCTGTAAGCGTTGCCATCTGCGCAGAGGTCGCCGTCTGCGCATTCTGCTGCAATTTGGCAAGTTCTTCCTCTTTCTTTTCCGTATTGGCCCCTCTGGCCTTATCCATTTTGATTTCCTGCTCCAGTATGTTGGACTTGCCCTTGAAATCCGTTGCCACGCTGCCCTGCACCTGCGCCTGTTTCATAGAAATGTCCGCGGAGATCATAGCCTGCATACCTGCGCCGGACATACCCTGTTTTGCTGCGCCCGTTTGATTCCTCTGCTTTGCGCCGGACATATCGTCCATGGCAGTTCCATTCTTTTGCTGCGCCTGTTTGCGCGCGTCTATCTGCTGCTGGCGCAACTGCTGATTCAGTTCTGTAATCTGTTTCTGGATTTCCTGGCGCTTTTCCATCTTCTGCTCTAACGTCATATCTTCATTGGATGAAAGATCCTGCAGCTGTTTCTGCGCGTGCTCAATCTGTTTCTGAATGTTTCTGCTGGCAGAATCCATCGCCTTTCCCATACCATACGCAGATTGTACACCCGTATTTGCTCCACTGATTCCATTTACTGTCATACCGCATTCCTCCTTGATGTAGCTGGCAAAATCCTTTTTGCCACATTATGTCTTGTTTGCTATTCCTTTCTTCGGTATCTCCAGATTGAACAATTAGTAAAATGTTGTGAAACGGACTTTTTCTGTTGTAAAGATTTTATCTTAACAAAAATATGACTATTGCCGTCTCATTTGTGCTATACTGAAACGGAATCAGATTTTTAGTAACGGATGGAGTGGATAGACATGTATAGAATTTTAATTGTAGACGATGACACCACCATATTAGATGACAACCAGTCATATTTTAATGCAATGGGATATGAAGTTATTTGCGCCGACTCTGCTGAAACGGCACAGGAAATCATTCTGTCCAATTCTCTGGACTGCGTAATTCTGGATGTAGACCTGCCCGGTATGAGCGGATTCATGTTATGTGAAAAAATACGTGAAAAGACAGGCATTCCCATTATTTTCCTCTCCGGTTATACAGAAGAAGAAAATCGTATCCGCGGATTGTCCATTGGCGGAGACGACTATGTATGCAAGCCCTACAGCTTAAAGGAACTGGAACTGCGGGTACAGGCGCGCATTCGCTCCGGCAGGGCGGCAGAGCCGCCAAGGACGCTGACCTACGGTTCATTTTCCATCTTCCCTGCCTCCTGCAGCGCAAGCTACGACACGCGCTCTGTGGATTTTTCTTCCTATGAGTTTGACGTGCTTTACTTTCTTGCAAAACATCCCGGTAAAATTTTTACCCCGGATCAAATTTACGATTCTGTATGGAAGGCCCCCATCAACAAGGGGCAGAAATCTCTGCAGGTCATTATGGGACGTATCCGCAAAAAACTCTATGAAATCTGCCCCGACCATGATTTCATCCAGACCAAACGCTACAAGGGCTACCTGTTCGTTCCAAAATAGCGAAGAATCCCGATTCTTCTCATCAGCCAACTTCCTCGAACAGAATTTCCTGATAACGCCTTTTAACCTCGGCATGATACCGCCTGGATACCGGAATCCGCTCTCCTGCAACCATCAGGTCTGCGCCATCCATTTTTTCCACGTGGTACATATTGACGATAAAACTCTGATGACAACGCATAAACGTATTCCCACGTACCCACATGGCAAAATCGTTTAACTTTCCTTTACACTTCTGCACCGTTCCATCCGTACAAAAGATAGAAAGCGTATGTTCCCAACTGCTGATATACAATACCTTTCTGTAGGCAATCATTCCCATCTGAGAGCCAAACTGAAAGGGAAGTTTCCGCTCCCTATCTCTTACCATCTGCCTGGACACCTTGTCTAACAGCCGTTTCACGTTATCCTCCTGTACAGGTTTTAACAGATATTGCACCGCGAAAAGGTCATACGCCTCCCGATAAAAACGATCGCTGGAGGAGACAAAGCAGATGATTGCCTCTTCCTTTATTCCTGTAATCCGTTTTGCCAGTTCAATCCCATTCATGGATTTTTCCATATAAATATCCAGAAAGTACAGATCATACTCTATGTAATGATTTTCGATGTCTGACAGAAGACTTCCTGCATTGTTGTACATGACAACCTCATTCCCTGTCAGAAACTCCCTCAGGAGCAGAGCGTCCGCCATACTTTCATCACAGATCGCTATCTTCATAAGTTATCATTCCTTCTATCAAATCTTTATCACCAGTATTATTTTTATCATTTACCCGGTTGTATAACAACATCATATAACAATAATATTTATAAAAAAAGCGTCAGGCAACAATTGTTACCTGACGTTTATTTTCAGTGTAAAAAAATTTATTTTTCCTGTCAATTTATGCTATACTGGAAAGAAATGGTATCTTTTCTTTGCTATTTGAACTGCGTTTTTTTCGCTGCGCGGAAATGCTTTCGAAAAAGTCTCGCATACAGGCAGAACCCGACTGCCACACCAACGGCAAACAAAGCTGCAAAACCTGTTTTCCCTATACCAACCGGTGGTTCATGATAATACGCTCCAAAAAACGCGCCCTTATTTTCCGCTTTTATCCCCTCCGGCTGCTCCTGCAAATTGCCCTTTGGTTCAACCGTCGACGTTTCCTTCAATTCGTTTGACGAATTCGTTTCAGATTCATCCCGGGGCGTTCCATTAGTTTCAGCCGTTGAAATTTCTTCCGACTCGTTTGATGGAGCTGCTCTGGACGTATCCGGGGGCGTTTCTCCCGGCTCGTTTGATAGAGTTCCTGTGGACGCATCCGAAGAAGTTTCCCTTAACTCGTCGCGGAAATTTCCTTCCGAATCCTCTGGCGGATTTCCCTCTGAGAAACCGGGTGATTGTTGTTTTGGTTCCTCTGGCGGACGTGCGTCTGATGCATCAGGCAATGGTTCCTCCGGCGTCTTTGGAGGATTTACAATTGAAATTCCGCCACCCCGGTTACCGCCCTGGTCCTCGACATTTTCCAGGTTGTCTGCCGCATAGCGAAGTACATTTGAAAAATAATAAATGCCATCATTGTCCCACCGCAGGCGGATATATATGTTTGGATTCATCCCTGTATTCCACTGTTCAGGCATTATGCCGATAAAGAAACTATCCGCAACATCTGACACGGTCATCTCCTCGTATTCGCTCCAATTTGTCCCATCGAAAGAATACTCGGACGATACCGTAATCGGCAGCTTTTCCTCCGGTTTCGTATACAAGCCCTGAAACAGGTACATTCTTCCGTTTGTAGCCGCTTTTACCTTCGTAAAAGTGAGCGGATAATCATTATAGACCACCGTGCAAAGCGCCGGTTCTTTCGATGCCGCATGAGAAAAGGATCCTTGCATCGAAAAACGCTTTCTTTCTTCCTGGTATGTCGTTGTCTCCTCCAGATTCCACGTGACCGGAATCTTAACATTGCGGCTGACCTGCCCCTGATAATTGATGGTACCCGTTATTTCTGCAGGAATCACATTGTCCGCTGTCTGTCCCCGCTCTACAATGACGCAGGCAGGTTCGTGATCATATATGAAAGGCGTATCTGCATAATGGACGTCTCCTGATATCCGGCAGTTATCCACCGCCATTCCTGCACCTTCTTCCTGCCAAAGCGCACATTGCCCGCCCTCCACGATGACACCGTTAAGTGAAAGCTTTCCTCCTGCCGCTACGCGAAATACTTCCTGCTTTCCTTCCTGACCCAGGAAGACAAGATGACCGTCGCTCCAGAACTCGCTCTCTCCAGTAACTATAATGCTATAACCGTTCATATCCACAAAAACAGAAGGCATATCTCTTCCATCCGGACAGAAACTGCAATAACCGTCCAGTATCACATTGCCTTCAAGCTTTACCATTCCGCCCGTGTTTTTATGGATTTCCATCCATTCCATCAGCTCCGCTCCGGTAGATACGGACTTCGGCTCTATTCTGGCAGATGCAGACTCCAACTCTGCCACGGCTTGCGCATCGGGCGTGTCCGCCATCGCAACGGCTGAATGGAACCAGGAAAATGAAAACATAATAATATAAGCAGCTATCATGAATTTAATTTTGTGATTTCTCATACGACTGTTCCTTTACAAGGGAGGATTTATGAAACACACACGTTTTACAAAATCTATCATACAGGCAGTTCTGATACTCCTCGGCACGATTACCTTTACTCTGCCTGTATTATCCGCGTTTACTCACTACGATAATAAATATATAACAAAAGCAAGACTCACACAAGACCATTTTTCCATTATTCCAGAAAAAGGCTATTGTGCTCTTGTAGATGGATGGGAGCTTTATCCGGACGTTTTGCTCTCCCCGAAAGACTTTTCTTCCGAATCACAGCCTTTTTATCCCACATGGGCAGGCGAATACCCAAATCTCGCCTTATTTCACCCAGACAGAAATCCTTACGGAACTGCTACCTGGCGTCTGCATCTTCGGGGTAACGGCAATGTCACGCTCTATCTCCAGGAGCCTCTCTGCGCCGCAAAACTCTTTATCGATGGCGTCTGTCTGGGTGGTACAGGTGATGTGTCTCCGGAAAACTATACCCCTTACATTCAGGATACCGCCTGTTCCTTTTTCCTGAATGGTGAAGCCGAACTTATAATCCAGACCGCCAATTACTCACACTATTATGGAGGAATCTGGTATGCGCCTGTGATCGGAGATACGGACAGTGTCAGCCGCCTTATCGCCTCCCGCATGATTTTCTACAGCCTGCTGTTTTTCCCATCACTTACACTCGCCCTGTTTTGTATCGTACTTTGGAAACGCCAGAAAGGCTCCCCCGCAGACAATCACTCTGATTCTGCATCGTTTTATTTCGGCATTTTAAGCCTGTCCTTTGCATTGCGCATCTGTTATCCTTTCCTCCGGATGTTTGGCGTACCGCTTGTGCGTACCCTTTATGCAATGGAAGATGCCGCGGCAATGGCAGGCATTTATTGCTCCATACAGATTATTTTTCTATTGTTTTTACCGAACAGTTTCAAACACCTGAAAAAAATACTCTGCCTTCTTTCTCTGGGAACCTGCGCCATGGTTGTCCTCGTTCCATTTTTGATACTTCCTGCTTACCCAGGCATCACACTCTGGTATGGCCTATTTATTTCCTGGTACAAAGTAATTATGGCAGGATTTCTGGCAGTTTTGACAGGCTACGGATGTTTCCTTGGACTCCCCCACACGAAAACTGCACTTATCGCCACGGCGGCAAACGGCGTCTGCCTGCTTTACAGTGTCTTGTCAATTGGTTACTATGAACCGTTTATTGGCGCTTATCCGGAAGAGTACGGTGCATTTTGCATGGTATTCGCGTTTGCCGTCCTGATGGTACGGCGCAGCCGGGAAATGACGGCGGAAAACCGCAAACTGAACCTCCATCTTCAGGAGGAAGTGCAGGAAAAGACAGAACATCTGCAAAAACTGCTAACAGAACGCGGACAGTTGATTGCAGAATTAGGACACGATATGAAATCACCGCTGACTTCTCTTTCGAACATGGCGCAGATTATACGCCTGAATGATATTATGCTGGATGAAGATACGCATAGAAGAATGCGCCACATTGAAAAACAGTGCAACGTTCTCTCAGAACGGCTGAAATCCATTCAGGAAATAGCCGCCCTGACAAGCACGCCAGTTCAGATGAAACCGATGGAGCTGAACCAATTTCTTTCAGATTTTTACCAGAACTGCCGCCCCGTCGTAGAACTATACGGACTGAATTTCCAAGAGAAAATAACCTCGCGTCCCTGCCGGATCATGGGTAATCCGGAGCAGCTTTTCCGCGCGCTGGAAAATTTGCTGTACAATGCCGCCGACTTTACGCCGCCGGAGGGAATGATTGTGCTTTCCCTTTCCAGAGACGACGTTTCTGCCCGTATTGAACTCTCCGATAACGGATATGGAATTTCCGAAGAAGATCTTCCCCATATCTTCCAACGCTCCTACACTACCCGCAGCGACAAAGAAGGGCAGGGTTTGGGGCTTGCCATTACGCGCACAATTGTGTTGGAACATGCGGGCACGATTGATGCGGTTTCCCGGGAAGGGGAAGGAAGCACATTTACGATTTGCCTGCCTTTGATGTGATTTCCCTTTTTATCCCAATGATTTCATCCCTGTCCGATATGCTGCCATCCTTCCCCCCTTATAAATGCCGGAGATTTTTACGGTAATGCTCCAACTCTTTTTCATCTACTCTGTCTATAATCTCATCCAAAACAGCCAACAGATTTGCTTTGTCTTTTGGGAGATTCCCATATAACTGTATCGCATTGGAGGCTCCCATTGCCGCAAATTCCGTCTCTATGGCAAGGTTTTCAATCAGGGTTTTCATCTCCATATACTTTTCTTTTTCACCCTCCGGCTGCCAGTTCCCTTCCCTGATCTCCTGATATAATTCAGAATCCTGATAAATTGTCAGCATATTGGCACCGACAAGTTTTGGGTGCAACTGGTTACAGACCTCTGCGGTCACTTTCGCCCCCTCTGCTCCCCTGCCTTTCCCTGATATGCCCACCAGATAAAAAAATTTATAGGATATGCCTGCCTGTTCCAAACGCCCACACTGCACCAGAATTTCATTTTTCCTATACCCCTTATTCATAAAATGCAATGCCTCGTCATCTGCCGTTTCCATGCCAATTGTCAGCCCATCAAACCCTGCGTTTTTTATCCTCCGCAATTCCTCGTCCGATTTTAGTCCAACATCGGTAACCCTTGCAAAAGAACCAATACTTTCACAGGATGGAATGTATTTTTTAACCAGGCTGGCAATCTCCATCAGCAAATCGAATTTCAAGACAAATGGATTGGCTCCTGTCAGAAACACACGCCGGCACTCCCGGTCCCACATCCGGTTTCTTTTTGCCGCCTCCTGCAAATCCTCCTCAATATCCTTTAATGGAGACATACGAAAAGAAAAAGGCAGATCATTGTATAATGTGCAGAATTTGCATCTATGGTGGGTGCATCCCGCCGTTGCCTCCAGTAATAGCGAACCAGCCTCATAGGGCGGTCGCCAGATTGTGCCTGTATAGTGCATAAGTCATTCTCCTTTTACAAAATTATTTTGCTATAAAGTTACACAATCGTGATAGGGTTCCACAAGTCCTGTCTTTTCTTAGTGATAGTACCTTTTTTCGTACTTAGTAGCAAAAAAGTCAGTTCTTGTTTTTTTATACGGCATATCCTATACTGATGGTGAGGTGAGAAGAATGGCAGACAACAAATTCAGTGAAGAAAAACAGCTTGCCCGCTGTGAGCCTATGAGCCGGCTCCAGTCCTATATTGCAGGTAAATGGAAAATCCTGATTTTATGGTATATATCTTTTTACAAAGTACAGCGATTTGGGGAACTTATGAGACGTTTAGACGGCATCACGCAATCCACCCTGACGAAACAGCTCCGGGAACTGGAACAAGACGGATTTATCCACAGAAAAATATATGAAGAAATACCCCCTAAGGTGGAGTACACCCTGACGGAGTTAGGGCAGAGTTTCCTTCCCGTACTGGAAACCATGTTTGCGTGGAGTGAGAAATATCTCTGCCCGGATTATGTAAATCCATATCATTAGGTAACGACACGCACCGCAATGCGCCACCTGCCAAATCGTCGGAAGGCATTCCAGAAATGCTGCGCATTTGCCTTCCTCCTTAAAGAATAGGCTGAAATTTTATTCTCATGGCATGTTCCTTTCCTTAGAATAGTTTCAGCCTGGTCGTATTATTTCATTTAATTTTATTTGTACTGCACTAACTCATCCATTGGTATTCTCGTCTGGCTGTGCCTGTCTTTGTCTGCCTCTGGTTCTGCGGAATATCCCAATGCAAGGATATTTATTGGCTCCAAATTTTCCGGCAGACCTAACCCCTGTTTCAATACATCCGGCTTAAAATAGCAGATCCATACGCTGCCAAGCCCCAGCTCTGTGGCCATAAGCATCATGTTTATATATTTTTTCTTTGTTTTCTGTTTGATATTCTTGATATGCCAATAAAAAATCTGTATAAAAGTTCTCATAGTTTTCAACAAGTATTATTTCATTTACACCGTGCTTTTTTAAATTGCGCTGTTCTTGTGAAGGGGGAATTTTATTTCGCAATACAATTCTGTATGCATCTTTTTGGCTACTTTTACTCTTATCATAAACAAATTGTAAATCTCTTTCTTCCTGTAAGCTACAGCCAAGAAATAGTAAATGCTCTTGTGCATAATCAGCAAGCAATGCTTTGTAAATATCTGTATTATCTTCACTTGTTATCGCTTGCAGATACTGGCTTTGACTAAAAACTATATTATCTTGTATTTTGTCTATATATTTGCTTTCATATTCTGCATCACCATGTAATTTATACAGTATTTTTTTAGATGTCTTTGGACGCCGAAATTTATGATAAGGTAATATAGGATTAAAATCCGAGTTTTTTTCTATTCCATCATCTACATTAAGAGTATATGCATACGGCCAATTTATCTTTGTCAAAAAAACTATTTGGTGTTGAAACAAAACAACACCCGTATAAAAATCCTCAAAATATGTTGCACGTTCATCGCGAGATACATATTCAAGATTGACATCCAGTGGTGAATCCTGCACCAAATACAGGAATGAGTTTTTTTCTTATTGCATATTTTACTAATTGCTTAATACCTTCTTCATATTCTATAATATCAATTTGATTCATCTTGTACTCCATTCTATTTTACAAAAAACAGTTGTAGTATATTAGTATCCCTTTTTATAATAATCTAAAAAAAGTTGATTCTTATAAATAGAACCGGAAAACCATTTTTAGTTTCCCGGTTCTATAACTGTGCTTATGCGTTTCTATCAGCTTTCAGTTGTTTGACTTCCTCAAGAGAAAGTCCTGAAATATTAACGATTTCCTCTAAAGCATATTTGCCAGCCGCCAACATACGGAGCGCAACTTCTTTCATTCCTTCTTTCAATGTCTGATTCCTCATATCTTCCATAGCCCGGCACATAATCTCTATTCCCTCCTTGCTCTCTTTGAAAAATCTCACCCTGTCCGCCAGTGTTCCATAGTACATATCCGCTGCGTCTGTGCAGGAGAAGTCATGCATTAACTTCCCGATTGGCGTATCTCCACGGTAAGCGCCGTTTACATACAGTATGTGCGAACCGTCCTCAAATCTTTCCCCGGTTCCTAAAAAGCACCTCTCAATCGGATAGAGCGGCAACCCTTTTCCCATTACGTCATTCTCTGTGATAAAGATTACCCACGTTTCCGGCAGCTTGTCGAAGTCCTCGCCTTTCTTCAAAAGGTTTGCGTCCATCATGCTGCTGTTGTACCTTGCTCTTTTTCTCCCGGCTCCTTTGTCGGAGCGCTGTACCTCCACATTCAGTTTTGCCCCTGTGCTGTCCGTAGCCAGGATATCCAGTCTCACCGAACGGTTCAGCAGGTTCTCCACAAATACCTGGGTGCGGACGTCCAGCACCTTTAAATCCGGCTTTTCCAGTACAATCTGCAATACCAGTTCTATGCTTGCCGTATCTCCCTCAAAACACTTTGTGAGGAAATCATCATCAAGCAGGCGAAAGCCTCTTAGCCTCTGTAAATCTTCCTGATGTTTCTGGTCTATCTGTTCCGTCACTGTCAATCTTCCCACCTGCTTTCCCTTCCGTTTTCGTATCTCCATACTACCATAAACCTCCTGATTTTACAAGCCGGGAGCCAGCGCATTTCTGAATCCCGGCCTGTTTCCGTTATCGCTTTTTCACATCTGCTGTATCTCATTTTTCAGCATACGCTTGATTTTGTCGCTCATGGTTTCCTTGCTGAATATTATCCCCCTTGGGAGCCACCAGTTTCCCGCTTCAGAGCCACCCGGAAATTTCTTCCTTGAGAGCCACCTCAGACACAAGATATAGTAATACTGCCCCTGTCGCTTGAAAATACAATAGAGGCAATATTAGGTCTAATGATGTTCAGATGATTATGCTTCTATCTCGTCAACAAGCCTTTTGAGTTTTACAAAAACTCTTATACCTACCGTTTGATGTATGAAAATCTTTGTTATGGCTGATCTGCGACTTAACTATTATTCCTTTTCTGTTGTGAAATTTTTACTTTTTTCAATACAAAACAAACTTCGTGTAAAAAACATTTAACAATATCATAAACTACATCCCTAGCTGATTTCTTATTATTAAGAACCTATACCAAATCACTATTTTGATATACATCTGTTAATCCTATAAGTTTGTCATAATCTAAGAA
>CAJTSB010000043.1 GCA_910578825.1 uncultured Lachnospiraceae bacterium
AGAAAGCATTCCGGAAAATCCCTGATGGGACAGACCTAATCTTTCATTCGGACCAGGGCTGGTGCTACCGCATGAAGGATTACCAGGGGAGGCTTAAGAATAAAGGAATCCGGCAGAGCATGTCAAGGAAGGGGAACTGTCTTGACAATGCAATCATGGAGAACTTTTTTGGCCTGCTCAAGTCGGAAATGTTCTATGGCGAAGAGTTTGCAAGCATAGAAGAATTTATAAAGGAATTGGAAAACTATATAGATTATTACAACCATAGGAGAATCAAGGGAAAACTAAAAGGACTGAGTCCTGTTGATTACAGGAAACAATCCTTAAAAGTTGCCTAACCCTGATTATAAACTGTCCAATATTTCGGGTTCAGTTCATAATCTTAGCCGGATTGAGGTAGGTTTATTTTTAACATATCTTAGAGAGGCTAACCACTTTGTGGGCGGCTGCTCCTTTTTTATAATATAACATTTCTGTATCTGAAAATCAACTGCATTTTTAGAATCCGGCAAAATCAATGGTGCTAAAGATTTGATTACACTTTTGATTACACTCTATAGATGATGTCCGGTGTTTGTCTCGGGATTACGGTCATAGCGACAGGATATCACCAACGCCGCAGTCTAAAACGTTACAGATTTTCTCCAGTGTATCAAAGCTGATGCGGGACGTTCGGTTGTGATTTAAGTTCCGCAGTGTGTTGATGGAAATACCGGTATCTTTGGAGAGCTGATTTTGGGAAATCCCCTTCTGGTCAAGTATTTGATTTAACATGATTTTCATAATGATATGCACCTCGTTTCTTTGATTAAGATAAATTTTTTCCACAGACGCATAAAACTATACATAAAAAGCGGTTTTCGCAGAAGGAGTTTCGGCGATATGAAAAATGGAAGAAAACTATACAATTCATATATTGATATGGTATAATATGACCTAAGGAGGGACCCGTTGAAAGCGGGAGGATGCCTTAGGTCACTTGTCGGTTCCAGAGAGGTAGGAAAGACCTAAGGAGGGACCCGTTGAAAGCGGGAGTCCGTGGTTCTATTAGTAAAGCAAACAACAGGGAGGGCACAGGTTGAAGAAAATAGCGTTATTGATGGATGGATGGAAAAGATATTTAACGTTTGCATGGCCTGCCGGAATCTTGCAGCGGATTCATGAGACAAAAGAGGAGGCAGCTCTCTACATATTTAGCAGTTCCGGGAACTGGAGCCGGGATGAGAAATATAACGAAGGAGAATACAATATTTTTCGTCTTCCCGATTTGAGTGAATTTGATGGGATAATTTTGGATTTGACGAATATACAGATAAGTTCTGTGATAGAGGAAGTTGTGAAACGAGCGAAAGATTCCGGTGTGCCCGTGATTTCTCTTGGAAAAGAACTGGATGATTTCTACTATGTTGGAATTGACAACAAGCGTGCGATGGCAGGGGTGGTGGAACACCTGGTAGACGTGCATAAGTGCCGGACGTTCTGGTTTGTAATGGGACCGGAGGATAATTATGAAAATATCAGACGTATGGAAGGCATTCGGGAATATCTGGACAGCCGGGAAATTAGCTGGGAGGAAGATGATTTTTTCTGTGAAAGTTATGAGTTTCAATGCGGGGTCAATGGTTTCCGGCATTTTATGGAGCGTGGGAAGAGACTGCCGGATGCAATTGTCTGTGCCAATGATAATATCGCGGTAGGAGTCTGTGAAGAGGCTGCAAGGGCGGGATACCATGCGCCGGAGGATTTCTACATCACTGGTTTTGATAATTTTGACAAGGCGGCATTTTATACGCCGCAGATTACGACGGTGAGTCATGTCCGGGAGGAGGCGGGGTATCGCTGTGCACAGCTTTTACTGCAAATCTGGCAGGGAGAGAAACTTCCGCGATTCCACTATACGGATGTGGAATATAAGTTCTGGGAGAGCTGTGGATGTAGTAAAGATCATCATCATGAGGATAGGGAATATCTGAAGGGTCAGATTATCTATCAGATTGAGACAGATGTATTTATGGAAGACATTCTTTCCCTTGAATATGAACTTTTGAAATGCAGTACATTTTCACAAATGATAAATTGTGTATTGAAATGTCTGCCGTCCATGAAATGTGACGCTATGTATCTGGTGATGGATCCCAGAATGAACGATTTCAAAAAACGGACGGATACTTCTGAAATATGGATGGTGGAGGAGGAAAATTATTGCGTTCACGGATATCCGGAACGGATGATGCTGGAATTTTCCTACGAAAATCCCGAGGTTTCCGAGGGGTTGGAATTGCATCTGGGACAGAGGGAAAAGTCAGAGATGAATACAATCTTTCCTGTCTTTGACTGTCAGGAGCCTGGTGCAAATATTTTATTTTTGCCACTGCACTTCAGGCAGTGGACTGTCGGCTACCTTGTCATCCGCGATGCGGTATATCTGATGGAGCGGCAGTACCTGCATTATATGTTGGGTGCGCTGACAAAGGCGATGGAGAATCTTCATCGGCACGAAAAGCTGGAGTGGATGAATGAACAGCTTTCGAATCTGTATGTGCGCGATACGTTGACTGGCATGTATAACCGGATGGGTTACCGCAAATTTGCAGGCAAGCTGTTTGAGGACAGAAAACGGGCAAATAATTTGCTGATATTATTTATAGACCTGGACCGTTTAAAATATATCAATGACAATCTGGGGCATGATATGGGGGATCTTGCCATACGCGCAGTGGCGGATGCGATTAAAAGCACGCTCGATGAAGAGGGGATTCCGGTACGGTTAGGAGGAGATGAATTTCTGGTTATCCGGGAGGAACTTCCCGGGCAGGAGATTGACAGTGTGATCCAGGAAATCCGTCATAAGGTGGCGCGCAGCGGGAATCAGGTTGGGCTTTTTGATCTCAGCATCAGCGCCGGGTATGTGGTTACCGATAAGGAATCTCCGAAGAAACTGGAGGATTATGTGAATGAGGCGGATGCCATTATGTATGAGGAAAAGAAAGCTAAAAAGGCTGCACGAACATAGATAGACCAGTAATTGGTCGTTTGAAAATAAAGCACGAATTTCAGGAGGAAACTATGAGCAACGTAAGACGTATTTTTGTAGAAAAGAAACCGGCATATGCCATTCAGGCAAAGGAGCTGCAATCAGAAATCGAAAGCTATCTCGGTATCCAAACGGTAACACGGGTGCGTGTACTGATTCGTTACGATATGGAGCATATTTCGGAGGATACCTATCAGAAAGCCTTAAAAACCGTATTTTCGGAGCCTCCGGTGGATGAGGTATATGAGGAGGCATTTGACGCTGCCGGTGCGAATGTGTTTAGTGTGGAGTATCTTCCGGGGCAATATGACCAGCGGGCGGATTCTGCAGAGCAGTGTGTGAAATTGTTAAATGAGAATGAAGAGCCGATTATTCGTTCTGCCACGACGTATGTGATTGAGGGAGAGATAGACGCCAGCCAGCTTTCGGCAATCAAAAATCACTGTATTAACCCGGTGGATTCAAGAGAGACTGGACTGGAGAAACCGCAGACGTTGGTGGATGAGTTCGAAGAGCCGGAAGATGTAAAAATTATCGATGGATTTCAGGATATGCCGGAAAAGGAACTGCGGGAATTGTATGGTTCGCTCGGTCTTGCCATGACATTCAAGGACTTTTTGCATATTCAGAACTATTTTAGGGGTGAGGAAAAACGTGAGCCGTCGATGACGGAAATCCGTGTCCTTGACACCTACTGGTCAGATCATTGCCGTCACACAACGTTTTCTACGGAATTAAAGGATGTGGCGTTTGAGGATGGCTATTACCGGGAACCGATTGAGGGCGCTTATCAGGATTATTTAAATACGTACCAGGAAATTTATAAGGGCAGGGATGATAAATTTGTGTGCCTGATGGATCTGGCGTTGATGGCAATGAAACGCCTGAAGAAAGAAGGAAAATTAGAGGATCAGGAGGAGTCGGACGAGATTAATGCCTGCTCCATCGTTGTTCCGGTTGAGGTAGATGGAAAAACCGAGGAATGGCTGGTGAATTTCAAGAATGAGACGCACAACCATCCGACCGAGATTGAGCCGTTCGGTGGGGCTGCCACCTGTCTGGGCGGAGCAATCCGCGACCCGCTGTCCGGGCGTACTTACGTCTATCAGGCGATGCGCGTCACCGGAGCGGCAGACCCTACGGTATCGGTAAAGGAGACAATTGAGGGCAAGCTTCCCCAGAAGAAACTGGTGCGTGGTGCGGCGCACGGTTACAGTTCCTATGGCAATCAGATTGGGCTTGCTACGGGATATGTCAAGGAAATCTACCATCCGGACTATGTTGCAAAACGTATGGAAATCGGCGCGGTCATGGGTGCGGCTCCCAGGCGTGCGGTACAGCGTCTGAACTCTGATCCGGGAGATATTATTATTTTGTTGGGAGGAAGAACCGGACGTGACGGTATCGGAGGCGCGACTGGAAGTTCCAAGGCGCATAATACCCAATCTACCGCCGTATGCGGTGCAGAGGTGCAGAAGGGTAATCCGCCGACAGAACGCAAAATCCAGAGGTTGTTCCGTCGGGAGGAAGTTTCGCATATCATCAAAAAATGCAACGATTTCGGTGCAGGCGGCGTTTCCGTGGCAATTGGCGAGCTGGCGCCGGGGCTTCGCGTACAGCTTGATAAAGTTCCTAAGAAATATGCAGGTCTGGATGGCACGGAGATTGCGATTTCCGAGTCTCAGGAGCGTATGGCGGTTGTAATTGCACCGGAGGACGTGCAGCAGTTCCTTGCCTATGCAAAGGAAGAAAATCTTGAGGCGGTAGAAGTTGCGGTCGTAACCGAAGAGCCGCGGCTTGTGCTGGAGTGGAGAGGCAAAGAGATTGTAAATATTTCCAGGGCGTTTCTGGATACGAACGGCGCGCATCAGGAAACTTCTGTTTCTGTGGATATGCCGGTCAAAGAGGATAATTTCTTTGAGAAGACAGAAATTCCCGCTGTCGCAGATGCATTACGGCAGGGGGATGTCAGGGGCGCATGGCTGTCCACGCTCTCAGACTTAAATGTCTGTTCCCAGAAAGGTCTGGTGGAAATGTTTGACGGTTCCATTGGCGCAGGCAGTGTGTTTATGCCGTACGGTGGAAAATATCAGCTGACGGAAACGCAGAGCATGGTGGCAAAGCTTCCGGTTGCAGAGGGAAAATGTGACGCCGTGACAATGATGTCTTACGGTTTCGACCCATATTTATCTTCCTGGAGTCCTTATCACGGAGCGATCTATGCCGTATTGGAATCTATGGCAAAAATTGTAGCGTCTGGCGGCGATTACCGGAAAATCCGTTTCACTTTCCAGGAATATTTTCGCAGGATGAGCGAGGAGCCGGGCCGTTGGAGTCAGCCGTTCGCAGCGCTTTTAGGCGCATACAGCGCACAGATTGGATTTGGACTGCCCTCCATTGGAGGCAAGGATTCCATGTCCGGAACATTCAATGAGATTGATGTTCCGCCCACGTTGGTATCGTTTGCAGTAGATGTGGCAAATCAGCAGGATATAATTACGCCGGAGCTGAAGTGTGCAGGAAATAAATTGATGATTTTTAAGATAGCCAAAGATAAATACGATTTGCCTGTATATGGACAGGTGATGGCGTTATATGACGCTATCCACACATTGATTCAGAAGAAAGCGATTGTATCCGCTTATGCGCTGGATGGCAAGGGTATTGCGGCATCTGTCAGCAAGATGGCGTTTGGAAATAAGCTTGGCGTTACCATTGCCTCCGATGTATGCAGGGATTGTCTGTTTGCACCGCATTTCGGAAAATTGATTGCCGAAGTTCCGGCAGACAAGGTATCACTTGTTACGGATGTTATCGCAGAGGCGATGGCGTCATATGCCGAGAATTTGGCAAATGAGAGTGAAGGATGTGGAAATGACAGCTATTGCCGCGTATTTGGAGAGGTAAATGGAGAACAGAAATTTATTTACGGCAACATGGAATTATCTGTGGAGGAGGCCGTAAAGGCGTGGACGGGAACATTGGAGAAGGTATTCCCTACGATTGCGCAAGAAGGAAAAGAAGAAGTCAATACAGATGTATTTGAGACAGACAAGGTGTATGTCTGCAAACATAAAGTGGCAAAGCCGAAGGTGTTCATTCCGGTATTTCCGGGAACCAATTGTGAATACGACAGTGCGAAGGCATTTGAGCGCGCCGGAGCGGAGCCAATCGTTAAGGTATTTAAGAATCTGGGAGCGGAGGATATTCGCGATTCTGTAGACGTGTTTGTAAGGGCGATTGAACAGTCCCAGATGATTATGTTCCCTGGCGGATTTTCCGCAGGAGATGAGCCGGAGGGCAGTGCGAAATTCTTCGCAACGGCATTCCGTAATGAGAAGATCAAAGAGGCAGTGAATAAGCTGCTTAAGGAGCGTGACGGACTGATGCTGGGAATCTGCAACGGATTCCAGGCGTTGATTAAGCTTGGTCTGGTACCGTACGGTGAAATCCGTGAGCAGGATGAAAATTCGCCGACATTGACTTATAACACCATAGGACGCCATATTTCCAGGATGGTATACACGAAAGTTGTAACCAACAATTCTCCATGGCTTGCACAGGCGAAAGTGGGAGAGACATATTGCAATCCGGCATCCCACGGAGAGGGACGTTTTGTCGCGCCGAAGGAATGGCTTGATAAGCTGTTTGCAAATGGGCAGGTGGCAACCCAGTATGTCAACGAGCAGGGACAGCCTACCATGGATGAGGAATGGAATATCAACGGCTCCTATATGGCGATTGAGGGAATTGTCAGTCCAGATGGACGCGTGCTGGGTAAAATGGCGCATTCGGAACGACGTGGAGACCATGTTGCCATTAATATCTATGGCGAGCAGGATATGAAGTTATTTGAGAGTGGAGTAGCTTACTTCCTGACCTAAGGAATTTTCCTTCCTGACCTGAGGAATTTTCCTCTTGACAACCTGTTGATTTTATAGTATATTGGGTAAGGCAGTTGGGGAACGACCCAATATACAATTGCTGCTGTGGCTCAGTCGGTAGAGCGTCGCATTGGTAGTGCGGAGGTCACGGGTCCGATTCCCGTCAGCAGCTCTGAGAAATAAAGACTTTTCAAAGAAGTATATCTTTGGAAGGTCTTTATTTTTATTCTGCGAATCTACAAACGGATTGTTTTTCTCGTATCAGTTTGTTATACTTTTATATGATGTGGAAAGCTCTCCCTAAGATTCATGGAGACCATGAGAATTTGTATCAGTTTGCTTGGAGTTAAAGTTATGAATCTGAAAATGACAGGAATAGATTACACCAGAGCCGGGATTGATATCAGACAGAGGTTTTCTTTTACCAGAACTGCCATGGCGCAGGCGATGGAGCAGATGCGGCAGACAAAGGAAATCCGCGGCTGCGTAATGATTTCCACCTGTAATCGCATGGAATTGTGGCTGAGTCTGCATGAAGGAGCCTCTATAGAGGCGACGGAATTTGTGTGTCGGTTGAAGGGGATTTGTGCGGAAAAGTATCAGCAATATTTTGTGGAACGCGAGAATGAGGAGGCCGTCTGGCATCTTTTTTATCTTAGCGCAGGCATGAAATCGCAGATTGTGGGAGAAGACCAGATTTTGACACAGGTTAAGGAAGCGCTTGCTTTTGCTAGGGAACAGGCGTGTACGGACAGGATTTTGGAAGTATTATTCCGCATGGCGGTCACGGCAGGGAAAAGGGTAAAATCCAGCGTCGTGATAGATAAGGCAAATTTATCGGCGGCACATCAGGCAGTGGATTTTTTGCGGACACAGGAAGGCGGACTCGTTGGCAGAAAATGCCTTGTGATTGGAAACGGCATGATGGGGAAATTGACGGCGCAGGCATTGATGGAAGAGGGGGCGGACGTTACCGTTACGGTTCGCCAGTACAAAAGCGGTTTGGTTCAGATTCCTCCGGGGGCGAAACGAATCGACTATGGAGAGCGTTACCGTTATATTCCCGCGTGTGAGCTGATTGTCTCTGCAACGGCAAGCCCCAATACGCCGATTACAAAGGTCCGGCTGAGGCAATGTCTTGCACATCGTGAATCAGGGGGCATGGCAGTCTCGGGAGGGGCGTTTTCCAGTGAACCAGAGGCGGCAGTAGTTGGGAAAAAGCAGATTTATGTAGATTTGGCAGTGCCGCGTGATATGGAGCCGTCCATTGCGGAGCTTGCGGGCGTGATATATTACGATATGGACAGCCTGCCCATCAGGACGCAGTCGTCAAAAATGCACCGGCAGTACAGGCGTGCAGAAGAAATATTGTCGGAGGAAATCAGAGAATTTTTGCACTGGCAGGAATGCAGGGATTTAAACCCAAGGATTCAGAAGGTTGGCAGGATGAGCGCCAGAGAGCTGATCTGGCGGATGGAGCGTCCGTTCCGGGAATTGCCGCTTTCGGATGTTGAGCGGGAGAATCTGAAAAAACAGCTTGAGGATACGGCGGCAAAAGTGATAGACCGTCTATTATTTGAACTGCGGGATGAATCAGACAGCGAGAATTTGACAAATGTAATAGAAATATTAGAACAGGTATATCAGGAAAGGAATGGATAACAATGGAATTATGGGATATTTATGACAGCAAAAAGCAGCGGACCGGAAGGACGATGCAGCGCAACGACTGGAATATGAAAGCGGGAGATTATCACCTTACCGTGTTGGGCGTGCTGATGCGTCCGGATGGGAAATTCCTCATTACCAAAAGAGTAGAGACAAAGGCATGGGCGCCAGGCTGGTGGGAAGTTTCCGGTGGAGCGGCGATGGCTGGCGAGGATTCCAGGGATGCAGTCAACCGTGAGGTTCGCGAAGAGACGGGGCTGGACGTATCAGGGTGTGAGGACGGTTATCTGTTTACATATCAGCGTGAGAATCCTGAGGAGGGTGATAATTATTTTGTGGATGTGTACCGTTTTGTCCTTAATTTCGAGGAGGAGGACATTCATCTGCAGGAAGAGGAGACGGCTGGATTTCTAATTGCGGACAGGGAGAAAATTGAGGAGTTGGCAGGACAGGGAATCTTCCTGCATTATGACAGCATCAAACAGGCGTTTTCCGTGGAGGATACCGGGAAATGAGCACATATTTTCCGTTGTTTTTTGATTTGCAGGGCAGGAATGTCCGTGTATTTGGCGGAGGGACGATTGCCACGCGAAGGGTGGAGGTTCTTCTGGAATTTGGTGCAAATGTGAGCGTGGTTTCCCCGGAGATGACGGAAGAGTTGAAAAAGCTTGCAAGGCAAGAGGAGAGACTTTTTCTGGATTACCGCAGATACAATTCCGGAGAACTTGCAGAGGAGGATATTGTTCTTGCAGCGACGGATGACGGGTATGTTGATGCGGAAATTTATGAGGAATGCCGCCAAAAACAGATTCTGATCAATGTGGCTTCCGATAAGGAAAAATGCGATTTTTATTTTCCGGCGGTTATCCGGGAAGACAATCTCATTATCGGTTTGACGTCGGGGGGAGAAGATCACCGAAAAGCTGCCAGGGCAGCACAGAAGATTCGTGAGCTATTTACGCACGGATAAGAATGTGCGGCAGGAAAGGAAATAAACTCGTATAGAATGGGGGATGAGCAGTGCAGAAAATTAGAATCGGTACGAGGGAGAGCCGTCTTGCTATTGTACAGGCGGAACTGGTGGCAGAATATATCCGCTGCTCCTGCAAGGGGAAAGAGCCAAAGCTTGTTGCAATGAAAACAACAGGTGATAGAATTTTAGAGCGTACCTTAGACCAGGTGGGCGGGAAGGGACTGTTTGTCAAGGAACTGGAACATTCTCTGCGGGAAGGCAGTTGTGATATCGCGGTGCACAGTCTGAAAGATGTGCCGATGGAAACGACGGAGGATTTGCCTCTGCTCGGGGTCTCTGCGAGAGAAGACGCGAGAGATGTATTGGTGTTGCCAAAAGATACCGCGATTCTTAATTCGTCATTGCCCTTGGGGACTTCCAGTCCCAGGCGTGTTATCCAGCTGCGAAAATTGTTTCCACAGATGGAAATAAAGAGTGTCCGCGGGAATATTCTGACCCGCCTTGATAAGCTGGACAGGGGAGAGTACAGCGCTCTTGTGCTGGCAGCTGCGGGGTTGAAACGGCTGGGGCTTGAGGAAAGAATCAGCCGTTATTTTTCCGTAGAGGAGATGCTGCCGGCGGCAGGACAGGGAATCCTTGCCGTTCAGGGCAGGGCAGGAGAAGATTATGGATATCTGCGAGGATTTTTTAATGAAAATATATCATTCTGCGTACAGGCGGAACGCAGTTTTGTGCGCACGCTGAACGGCGGCTGCAGCCTGCCGGTTGCGGCATATGCGGTCATAGACTCCAAAGGTATCTTGCATCTGAGCGGCATGTATGCGGAGGAAAACAGTCTGCAATATCAGAGATACAGCATCAGCGGACGAAAGGAAGATGCGGAAATTCTGGGAAAAAAACTGGCAGAGGAAGTATTATAATTACTTTCTCTGCCAGTTTTTATATCAACAGGAAACAGTTTACTTTGTTTCAGAAATTTGCCTCGATAAGGTCTGTCCTATTTTTGGGTGTAATCATCAATGATGGGCGGAATCTGGGACATCATATTATCAATATCTTCAAACATGGCGCTTTTGGTCGTGCCCATTTTACTTGCCTTATTGATATGATGCATGACTTCCTGATACTTTTCTTTCGTCTCCTCAAAGAATCCGCTCACGGTCTGTAGTTTTTCTCTGGAATCAACAATTACCTGAGAGATTTCGTTCTGCACTGTCTGCGCGCCATCCGCGGCCTCAGTGATATTGTCAAACATCTCGTAGGTATCGTCTACTTTTGCAAGACTCTGTCCCAATGCCTCATGAGAGCTGTGGATGCTGTTGCTGAGTTTGTCGGTTCCCTGTTCTACATCGCCAATGCTGGAATCAACAGCGGCAACCAGATTTTTAATTTCATCTGACAGGCTCTTTACTTCTCCGGCTACGACAGAGAATCCTTTTCCATGTTCTCCGGCTTTTGACGCCTCGATGGAAGCGTTAAGGGCGAGAATATTTGTCTGGTCTGCAATGGATATAATTTTGTTCATGCATTTTTTGATTTCTCTTAAAGAAAGCTCAAATGCCTCAAAAGTATTCTGCATTTCATCAAAATAATTCTCCACCATCATGGCGCTGTTTCTCAGTTCTTCTACTTCATTCTGCGCCTGGACAACGGATTTGAAAATGTTATCTTTGACGGACGCGAACTGACCGGATACCGTATTGATATTAGAAAATGTCTCTTCAAAATTGTCCAGAGAGCTTCTCAGGTCATCGGAACCTGACAACACATTTTCAAAGGATTTGCTCACCAGGCTCAGTTCATGCAGAGATGCAACTTCACGCTGAACTAAAACATTGCGGTAATCCTCAAGACTTTCCATCACATGTAAAATGGGCTGCAGGCTTTTTGTTTCAGATTGGGATTTTTTCCAGTTTATCATCTTCGTTCCCCCATTATTCAAATGCAACACAAGTCATAGACTGGTTGACAAAACGGTTGTTATAATGTTCTCCATATCCGACCAGACCGGCATGGTTGCCGAGTGCGCTCATTTCGTGCAGGTACTCGTCCATATAGTGATTCTCACTGAAGAGAAGATACCGAAACAGGCAATTGACAGAAAATACGGCTGAAACTTTGGGGAAATCCTGTTTGATTGTCTGAATAGTATTTCGGACAATTTCTTTATAATCGCCCAGCTGCAGCATAATCAGCACATCGGAATCGTTTACCTGCCGGAAACAGGTCAATGCGTTTCCGCTTACCTCCTTGATGGAAATGATACAGGTATCATCCCCGTTGATTTTGCCAAACGGATTTTTGAATGTCTGTGTCTGTATCTGATTTTCTGATATACGAAGTATATTCTGATACACCTGTTTTGCAGGCATTCCGTTTAACTGTCCGATTTTGTAGTTGGCCTTGTCCGTCTGGGAGGCGATAAAGCGGTAATTGCCCAGCTGGTGGTAAATGTTTTCTTTGTAAGCCTTTACCCTGCCGTGGTTATTTTTAACGATTGCATATGCCACTGCATCGTTATAAACCTTGCCGTTTGCCGATACTTTGCCGCCGTCGCCGGTACCGCCAACCAGTGAAATATGATGTTGTCTTAATACACTGTAAATTGTGGTCAGTACGCAGGCATCGTTTCCGGAGCAGAAGTCAATGCATACGGTATTATCTTTGGAACTGTTAATACTATGTACGTCATTTTTCAGTCGTTCAATATATTTTACCGGCATAAGAGATACTTCTTCCAGTACGTTTGTCGCAACAGTGACGCCGTCATAGAAAGCAATAATGCCTACGCCTTTTTCCACAACTTTTGTATCATAACTCATTCCGATACATCCGATACTGGGGACATGGGGATAAAGTGCTTCCAGCTTTTTCACATGTTCCTCAAACTGTTCATTGTTGGACAAAAGCATAATCAATTGCGGAGACTTTAAACCTCTGACTGCTTCCTGCAGATTCCCGCTCTGGCTCATTCCAAAAAACTGTCTCAAAACTCTTTCCTCTCTTCCTTTTAGATTTTACGTTCGTAAATATCATTCAAATAAAATTATACTTCATGCTGGAAGGATTCGTCAACTGTATTTCGTATTTTCCGGTTGTGGGTGGTGGAAGGTTCTGTTATAATTAAAATTATATGAGGATCATAATGCAGGGGGTAATAAATTTGGTTGCACATATTACGAAAGAAGAACCAAGGCGGGAAGAAACGGTTTCTGAGCATACAAAAAAGACAGAATATTTATGCAGGGAAAAGGGAAAACGCTGCCAGATCGCAGAGATCATGTCGCTGTGCGCCATCCTGCATGATATGGGGAAGAATAAGAAGAAATTCGACGATTATATCCATGCGGATGAATCGAAACAGAGAAAACTGCGGGGGAAGATTGCACACGCATCGACAGGGGCGAAGTATGTTTATGACAATTATCATGGCAGTGAAAAACAAAGCGTAAGAATTCTCGCAGAACTTATTTCTTATGCGGTGGCAGCTCACCATGGCTTATTTGACTGTGTAGATAATGCGCATACGGATGTATTTCGCAGAAGAACAGAAGAGGTGGAGGATTATGAAGAGGCCTGTGCAAATGCTGTAAAGGATTATCTTGACAGCTACCGCCCGGATGAAATTTTCCAAAAGGCATTGCATGAGTTTGAAACTATGCAGTCAAAGATAAAGACATCATGGGAACAGGTAAGGAATTTGTTGGGGGAGAGACAAAAGAGGGAGCAGAAAAGTAATTATTCAGAAATCAGCAGTTCAGAGATGAAACGTTCTTTATGCAAATATCGGATGTTTCTCTATGCCGGTATGCAGCGTCTGATATTATCCATTCTAATTGATTCCGACTGGGAGGCGACTTCCGATTTTATGGCGGACATCGACACATTATCAAAGCAGGTTTCCTTAAACAGAAAAGATATTTTTACGAAAGCCAGGTTGAATTTTGATTCCTATATGCAAAAGAAACAGGTTTCCATCGTGGAGAGTGCATTCAGCGAGCGGGAAAAAGAAATTATCGACGCCCGAAATCTCCTGCAAAGAGAGTGCCGGGAGTTTGCAAAACATCCCGCCGGAATTTACTGCCTGCCGATTCCAACCGGAGGGGGGAAGACACTCAGCGGACTGGCATATGCTCTGGAATATTGCCGGCAACATCCGGAGACAGAACGTGTGATTTACGTGTCGCCCTATATCAGTATTACGGAGCAGAATGCGGAGGTGTTCCGCCAGGCATTGGGAGAGGATGAATGGATCTTGGAGCATCATTCGTCCGTCATTCGGGATGAGGAGGAAGGAGAGGATTACCAGACGGACAGTGGTTGCAGACTGGACGTCAATTGGGAGGAGCCGTTTATCTGTACCACGTTCGTGCAGTTTATGAATGCACTTTTCTCCGATAGAAAGCAATCCATACGCCGGATGCACAGGCTGATTCACGCAGTTGTCATTATAGATGAAGTCCAGTCCATGCCGTTGAAATGCGCGGGGACGTTTAACTATATGATGAATTTTCTGAATGCTGTTTGTGGCACGGATATCGTGTTGTGTACGGCGACGCAGCCGACGCTTGCAGAGGCGGATTGTCCGCTCTGCTACAGCACGCCAAAATATATGATTGCGGAGGCGGAAAAATGGTTTGAGAAATTTAAGCGCGTGCAGATTTCCCTTCCAGAGCGATCTTATACATTTGAACGTCTGAAGGACGATTGTATGATCTCTTATGTGAAGAGGGAATTCTGGTGGAATATCTTACGACCAATCTCTGCGCGGAGCACAGAAGCGATAAGATTACGCAGATAAAAAAGATTTTGAAGGCACAAAAGGAGCATATGGTTGTCGTCAGTACCAACCTGATAGAGGCTGGCGTGGATATTTCTTTTGAATGCGTATACCGTTCCATGACTGGGTTGGACAGCCTGGCACAGAGCGCAGGCAGGTGTAACCGCAATGGCGAGAAAAATCGCGGCATGGTTCATCTCATTGAGCTGGAGGGGGAAAATACCGGAAATATGGAAGAGCTGTTGCAAAGTGCAGATGTAACAAGAAAGGTATTGTCTTATTACGAAAAGGGTGGCAGCAGGGAAAATCTTCTGGCGCCGGGGTGGATGAATCAATATTATAAATTATTATATCAAGGTGCAGGTGCAAAGATGAATTTCCCTCTCAGAGATAAGGATAAGAATATATTAGATTTGTTGACAGTGGGGCATTTTAATCCCAACAGGAGAAATCTGATGAATCAGGCATATCAGACCGTGGGGAAAGAGTATCGACTTATTGATGATGGGTCTTTTGGCGTGATTGTTCCTTACAGGAAAGGAAAAGAACTGATTGCATCTCTTCAGGAAGAGGCTGATTTTGGAGAAATGAAAAGGCTTATCCGCAATGCACAGCGTTACACTGTAAATGTGAGGGGAAACCAGTTAAAGAAAATGGAAGGGTTACTTCAGCCGGTAACAGAAAATATCCCTGACCTCTACATGGTAGCCGCGCCAGGGGCGTATCACGAGCAATATGGAATTACAGAGGAATGGGAGCCTTTGATTATATAAAATAAAAACAAAAAAGCGAAAGGAAGGTGGAAAAATGGAACACCCGAATATCATTGAATACCGTGTTTTCGGAAGATATGCATTGTTTACGGATCCATTGTCCAGGATGGGAGGCGAGAAAATCAGCTATCAGATTCCCACGTATCAGGCGTTAAAAGGGATTACGGAATCCATCTACTGGAAACCGACGATTGTCTGGTATATTGATGAATGCCGTATTATGAATTCCATTCAGACGGAATCGAAAGGCATGAGGCCCATCAAATACCATGGTGGAAATGATCTGTCATTTTACACGTATCTGCGGGAGGTAGAGTATCACGTAAAAGCGCATTTTGAGTGGAATGAAAACCGTAAGGAATTCCAACAGGACCGAAATGAAAACAAACACCATGAGATTGCAAAGCGGATGTTGGAGCGCGGAGGAAGGCGTGATATTTTTCTGGGAACGAGAGAATGTCAGGGATATGTGGAGCCTTGTACATTTGAGGAAGGCATAAGCCCGTACGACGGACAGAATTTATCGTTTGGCGTTATGGTGCATGGACTTACCTACCCCGACGAGGCGGTAAGGGAAGAGGAAAAAGGGAAAATGACAGTCCGCTTGTGGAATGCGCAGATGAAAGATGGCGTGATATGTTTTCCGCGTCCGGAAGATTGCGAAATAAGAAAAGTTTTGCGAGACGCGAAGGAGAAGGAATTTATTTATGGCAAAAACTTTCGCGGATTAGAAGAGTTTGAAGGGGGTGACTTGTTTGGCATGGCTGAAAACATTGGCTGAGACTTATGATGTGTATGCCGATCTGGCGGGTAAAGAAGAGAACGACCAGCCGATGCTGCTGCCGGTGTTCCATTCGACATTCAATGCCCAGATTGAGGTAACGATAGACGGGCAGGGAAATTTTAAAGATGCCAGAAGATTGGAGAAAGGCAAAGGCGTCGTTACCATTATTCCGGTGACCGGGGATTCTGCCACAAGAAGCAGCGGAAATACCCCACATCCGCTGTGCGATAAACTCTGCTATATTGCGGGGGATTACACGGTATACACCGGGGATGACAAAGAAGAGTATTATCAGAAATACATGGAGCAATTAAAAGGTTGGGTGCAGTCTGAAGAATCCCATCCGATGGTACAGGCGATTTACTATTATCTGGAAAAGAAATCTCTGATACGGGATCTTGTGGAAAAGGGCGTCCTGGAATTAGATGAAAATGGAAAACTGACGGATCAGGTAAAATTACATAATCAGGACCAGAGTAAGGCAAATGTCCGCTTTCTCGTCTATGGAGACGACATGTTCGAGGAATCAGCAGTGTGGAAAAACCAAACGATTTATCAGAGGTATATTCAATATTGCCGGAAACAATCAAGGAACGTGGATTTATGTTATGCGACCGGTGAGTTATTGCCCCGTACGGACAAACATCCGGCAAAGATACGAAATAGCGGCGATACGACAAAGCTCATTTCCGCTAACGACAGTAATGGCTTTACTTACCGCGGAAGATTTGCAGCCAAGGATCAGGCGTACGCTGTTGGATATGATGTTTCTCAGAAAGCGCACAATGCCCTCCGGTGGCTGATTCAGAAACAGGGCTATACGAGGGATGATTCCGCGTTTGTCTGTTGGATGGTCAACCGCGATATGCCTTTGCCGGATCCGATGAAGGATTCTGTAAATGCAATGGGCAGCATTGGCGAGCTGGATTTTGACAGCGATTGGATGGAAATGGAAGAACTGGATATATCCAATGCGCGCGATACCGGAAAATATGTGGCAGAACAGTTGAACCATGCCATGTTGGGATATGCAGGAAAAATCGAAGTGGGTGACCGGGTGGCAATGATATCACTTGACGCGGCGACAAAGGGGCGGTTGTCTATCATCTATTATGATGAGATGGGCGGCAAAGAGTATATCGATGCAATATGGAACTGGCAGGAGCATTGTAAGTGGAGACGAACTATCCGCCTGGAACGTGCATCGGATGGAAAGAAAAAGTTGACGCTTGCATGTACGCCTGCCCCGAGAGATATGGCGCTTGCCGCATTTGGCGTACAGAGGTCCGAATGGCTGGAGGCCGACAGCAAGGTCATCCGTGCTACCATCAAGCGGCTGTTGCCATGTATCACGAAAAGGGGCGCAAAAATTCCGCGGGACATGATAAAAGCGGCGGCGAGACGCGCGTCCATGCCGGAGTCCATGAGCAGTTTTGTATGGTGGAACGACGTCTTATGCGTAACATGTGCAATGATTCGATACAATTATGAGGAAGGAGATAAGACGATGGGAAATTTTCTGAGTGACAACAAAGATGACAGGAGCGTCCTGTTTGGCAGGCTTTTAGCAATCTATGATTACATGGAGCAAAGGGCGATGTATGAGCGTGAGGAAAATGGGGCTTACAAAGATCAGCGTACGACCAATGCAAAGCGATACTGGAATGCGTTCAGCAGTCGGCCGGCAAAAACCGCACAGACGATAAGACAGAATCTGATATTCTATGAAAAAAAGCTGTCTGATTATGAACGGAAAAAGTTCGACGAATGGACAGGGGAAATCATGGTCTGCCTGTCGGAACATGGATATGACAATGTTGCGTTATCAGAAATGTATCTGCCGGGGTATTATTTGCAGATGGAAGAGATGAGAAACGCGTTTTATAAGAACAGGGAACAGAAGGATAAAGAAGAATAGAAAGACGGAAAAAATGGAAAGAAAACGAAGAGTAAAGGAGAGACGATGATGGGAGAATTTACGAACAAGATTGATTTTGCAGTGTTGGCAATGGTGAAAGATGCAAACCCGAACGGGGACCCACTGAACGGGAATCGCCCGCGTGAGACGTATGACGGTTATGGAGAAATTTCGGACGTATGCATCAAGCGTAAAATCAGGAACAGGCTTCAGGATATGGGAGAGAAAATTTTTGTCCAGAGCGACGAGCGCGCAGATGATGGCTATAAGAGCCTTGCCGAACGTGCAAAGAGCAACGAGGTGATGCAAAAGGCGTTAAAGGATAAAGACAGGGATGCTTATGCAAAGGAGGCATGTGAGACATGGCTTGACGTTCGCAGTTTCGGGCAGGTATTTGCATTTAAGGATAGCAGCGTATCGGTAGGCGTTCGCGGACCGGTTTCTGTCCATTCCGGATTCAGCGTGATGCCGGTATCCATTGACAGTATGCAGATAACAAAAAGTGTAAACAGTGAGACAAAGGATAAAGGCAAAAAGTCTTCTGATACCATGGGTATGAAACATAAGGTGTATTCCGCGCTTTACGTGATAAAAGGAAGTATCAACCATCAGCTTGCGGAGAAGACTGGATTCAGTGATGAAGATGCAGAGAAAATCAAAGAGGCTCTCCGCACCTTGTTTGTCAATGACAGTTCTTCCGCCAGACCGGATGGTAGCATGGAGGTATGCAAGGTATACTGGTGGAAACATAACTGTCCGATGGGGCAATATTCTTCGGCAAAGGTACACCGGCTCTTAAACGTAACGGCAAAAACAGACGATCCGAAGGAATTTGAAGATTACGATATTCATCTGGATTCCCTGCCGGGGTTGGAGGTCGAAGAAATTGAGGGGATGTAATGATGTATCCAGAGGAAGATTATTTAATGCTTTCGGGCATTCAGCATTTTGCTTTTTGCAGGAAACAGTGGGCGCTGATACATATTGAACAACAGTGGGCGGAAAATTATCAGACGACTGCGGGACAGTTGATGCATAAAAAGGCACACGACGAAGGATCTTTTGAAAAAAGAGGAGATCTTCTGACTGTGAGGGGGCTGCGTATTTCTTCACGCGAGCTTGGCTTGAGCGGACAGTGTGACGTAGTGGAGTTTTATCAGAAGGAAGATGGAATCAGCCTGTTTGGCTATGACGGAAAGTGGGCAGTAGTTCCCGTTGAGTACAAGCATGGTACCGTTAAGGAGGATCGCTCGGATGAGTCGCAGCTTTGCGCACAGGCAATCTGTCTGGAGGAAATGTTTCAGACAAAGATTCCGGAAGGGTATTTATTTTACGGAAAAAACCGGCGCAGACATCTTGTGGAATTTACGGAAGATCTGCGCCAGGATGTAAAGAAACTGACGAAAGAGATGCACCAATTGTTCCAAAGAGGATATACGCCAAATGTGAAGTATTCCAAACAGTGCAAATCATGTTCTCTGAAAGACCTCTGCGTGCCAAAGCGGCAGAAGGGAATAAATGTGCGGACATATATTGAGCAGAACATTCACAGCATGGATTGATTCTTGCAGAAAGGATATTTTAGCAGGATGAAAAAATTATTAAATACGTTGTATGTTATGACGGAAAGCTGCTATCTGACACTGGATGGCGAAAATGTCGTGATACGAGATGAGGAACAGACGCTGGGCAGATTTCCGCTCCACACATTAGAACATATAATATGTTTTACCTATAAGGGGGCGTCCCCTGCATTGATGGGAGCCTGTGCAGAGCGGAAAATCGGTATGAGTTTCTTTTCGCCGCAGGGAAAATTTTTGGCAAGGGTTAGTGGGAAAGAGTATGGGAATGTTTTACTGCGCAAGGAGCAGTACCGTATCTCAGACAGCGAAACAAAAAGTTTGGTTTACGCCAGAAATATGATTACCGGAAAGATTTTCAATTGCAGATGGAGCATAGAGCGGACGTTGCGTGACCATGCATATCGTGTGGACGCGGAAAAACTCAAACACATATCAAATGTGCTCTATGACACCCTACCGAAGGTGGATAAAGTGTCCACACCTGACGAATTGCGGGGCATAGAGGGAAAGGCAGCGGAACAATATTTTTCAGTATTTGATGGTATGATACTGAACCAGAAAGAAGATTTTGCATTTACCACCAGAAACCGAAGACCGCCGCTTGACAATATCAATGCCGTCCTGTCTTTTGCTTATACGCTTTTGGCGAGTGATTGTGCAAATGCCCTTTCCAGCGTTGGATTAGACCCTTATATGGGATTTATGCATGGGGACCGACCTGGGCGGAATTCACTGGCCCTGGATTTAATGGAGGAATTACGACCGATTCTGGCGGATCGTTTTATTCTGACGTTAGTCAATACCAGGGTAATTCAGGCAAAACATTTTGAAAAACAAAAAGGCTATGCCGTTTTGCTGAATGATGAGGGCAGAAAAGTATTTTTAAATGCATGGCAGAATCACAAAAAGGAAACCATCACGCATCCGTTCTTAAAGGAAAAGATTGGGTGGGGGCTGGTTCCATATGTGCAGGCGCTTTTGCTTGCACGGACAATCCGAGGAGATATGGAGGAATACCCTCCATTCTTATGGAAGTAGGTGTTTATTATTTTAGTGTTGATTACGTATGATGTTTCCACGCAGGATGCAGCAGGGAGGAAACGCCTGAGAAAGGTTGCAAAGGAATGTGTAAATTATGGGCAGCGTGTGCAGAATTCGGTATTTGAGTGTATGTTGGATGCGTCGCAACTGTTGACATTGAAAGACAGTCTGGTGTCCATGATTGATGAGAAGGAAGATAGCCTGCGATTTTATTATCTCGGAAACAAATATCAGACCAAAGTGGAACATTTTGGCATAAAGTCATCATATGAACCCGAGGGAGTTTTGATGATATAAAATGGTGCGAAATGTAAGCTGACATGAAATGTCCGGGAGGTTCGCACCGGAAAAAAGTTACTAAACACAGTGATTAATTTATTTGTTACTAAAAGATGACGTTGGAATTTAGTAACATTGCTGAAACAGAAATCCGTATTTGAGATATAATATGTGATTTTTGCTGTCGCCACCCGCGTGGGTGGCGTGGATTGAAATCGAAATGTCCCCCTTTTCCAGGTAGCCTACGATTTCGTCGCCACCCGCGTGGGTGGCGTGGATTGAAATTGAAAAGTACGGAACATTGTCATAAAAGTAATGTTGTCGCCACCCGCGTGGGTGGCGTGGATTGAAATAGTTGTAAGAGATTGGAC
>CAJTSB010000044.1:0-16318 GCA_910578825.1 uncultured Lachnospiraceae bacterium
TTAAAAATATATCGGGAGATATATTGACAAATTTCAAATATTGAGATAGGAGGAAGGCAAATGAGTAAAACACTATACGTACCAGTCATGCTTGACGTGCTGTTAGTCGGGGATGAGGACAAGGGCTATGCCGATGTGGATTACGATTATTCTCTTCTGGATGAGGAAACTCTGTTTGGCGATATGATTTCAAACCGTGGGTTTGGCGAGAAGAAACAGTTAGCGGGGGCACATTTGCAGTGGACGATGCCGGACGCTCTCTTACATGGCGTAAAACAGGAGGATGGCAGCATTTCCTTTCCTACGCTTCCGAACCGGTTTCTGATACAAAGGCTGAAAATGGATGGGGCAGACGTTTCCTGGAAGTGCTGGAAAATACGCAGTGATTTCGTGACAAACGACAGCGCGAAAACGCCGGAGGGAATGCGCAAAACGGTGATTCCGGCGTTGGAATACTGTCCGCAGAGCGGATGTTATCAGCCAGCAGGGGACGATGGGAAAATGTATGCTTTTGTGGGGAGCGTGCGCCCTTTTGGGGAGGAGGAGACGGAAAAGGAGAAATGGAAACTTCCCATGACGGCGGTAGGACTTTCTGACCCTTTAACGACAGCCTATTACCCGCTCTCCAAAACCGTATTTGGATTTTATGACTCTCTGGCAGAGGGCGAAGGCCTTTATACCTACCTGGTTAGCGGTTATTATGAAGATATCACGCAAGACCCTTTACATGAAAATGCAGCGGAAAAAATGAAAGAATTTGGCTGGAGGATGGATTCTGAGGAAGAGGTGGAACGCTGCCTGATGTACGGCATATCCCATGGCGTAGCATGGAAAGGACGGACGCATTCTTATGCCAGGATTCCTGAGGAAGAGGTGCGGATTGATATCGGCAATACCTCCATGGAGACGATGGCGTCCCTGCTCGCCAGCTCTTTTCCCGAAAAAGAGGGTATGGAACGGCTGTTTCATGGACTTCCCTACGGTTTGCTGGCGATGGCGGACAATGACAGCAGGACGGATACGCTGATTGAAATGGAAGAACAGCTTCACGCAACTCAGTTTAATCAGATAAATGGCGGCATGAAATGGGTTCTGCGGATGCAGCAGGAGAAAGGGCAGACATCCGGTGAATGGGAACTGGATGAGGAGCAGTATCAGAAAATGGTTTCTCTGAATAAAGTCAATGACAGGAAACACAGATGCCGGGAAGACCTGGAAAGCGCCAGCCAGGAGCTGTATGCGTTCTGGTATCAGTATGTGCAGTTTAAGGTGGCGGCTCCGCAGTATGGGAAATTGCCGGAAATGAAAGCGCGGGTTATGGATCTGGTGGAGCAGATACAAAGACAGAAACAAGCGTATGCGAATCTCGAGCAGGCAGTTACAAAGCAGAAACAAGAGCTGGATTCTTCCCTGAAAAAGAAAAAGCTCTACCTGGAAGAAACGCCTGAGGGCTTTTATTATGAGCCTGTGCCTCCGGTGCTGATGCTCTCCGGGGAAGGCGTAAGGCGCAGTTTCCGTCAGGGACATCAGGGCAACGGGGAGGAGGGGCTTGCCGTTACGACGAATCTGGTCTCGGAATTAAACATAGTTTCCGGGAGTGCGCAGTATACGCTTCTGGCGTCGGAGGTGCGAAAAGAGCTGTCTATTCCAGATACATTTCCGGATACATCGGCAGGGATTCTGGGGGAATGCCTGTTGTGCGGGCAGGAAATGATACCGTTTCTCATAGAAATTGTTTTCAGGAAATACCAGGGAAAACCCTCGGAGGAGGAAGTGCGTGCGGCGCAGGAAAAAACCGCCTGTTCGCCATTGGCAAAGCGGGTATGGGAACAGCCGTGGAATCCTTTGCTTTTGTTGTGGGAAGTCAGCGTATCCCAGGCCGATAAAATACAGGACAGGGACGCTACGTTTGCATCCTTTCATCTGGAGGATATCGACTGGGAAATGGACAGAAAGTTTGAGGGAAAAGAACAGAATTTTCAGGGGCTGTCCCTCTTGACGCCCCATGGTGTGACTCAGATGAGCAGGGGATGCCGGCAGGTTATGAAGAAATGGGACAGGAAGTGGGGAGCGTTGGAAGGAAGGCTCAAGGAGCTGGAAATGGCGTCCGTACTGTCCCAGCAGATGGCAGGATTTTATGAGGCGTTCTCTGCAAGGAGCGATATGCCGATGCTTCCCATCCTATCTCCCGATGAGGAGACAAAGATGCTGGCAAAGGAAGTCACACAATGTCTGGACGGTTATTACCACATGCCTGTACTGGGCGGGGAGGACAGCCCGTTTCTCCCGGTTCGCGGCGGAACGCTTAACCTAAAACGGCTATGGCTGATTGATTCCTTTGGACAGTATAAGGAGATCGGCATTTTTAGCCACAACGTACATATTTCGGAAAGTTTACAGGGTGAGAATGAGAAAGAAGTGTTGCTGCGCCCCCGTTTCCTGCAGCCGGTGCGGATTGAATTCGAATGGATGAGCGCAGAACATGAGGATGCGGCAAGTTTTGATGCGGCGAGCACGCCGGTTACCGGTTTCTTAGTTCCCGTATTTCTGGATCATTGCATCTATGTGTACGACAATCAGGGCAGGTTGTCCGGAGCCATTATGGAAGGGAAAGAACAGCCCTGCTGGCAACCGGGGATGGGAAACTGCATAACTGCAGAGGAGATTGCCAATCCGTATCTGAAAAACTTTGTAAAAGGATTGCTTTCAGGGAAGGCGGAAGATATGAGAGCGTTGATGCGTTATCTCAGGAAATACCTCTCGGAATTGGCGGTGGATGAGCATATGGAAATCATGTCCCGGTGTTTCGGACGCACGCTTGCCCTGTGCCGGGCAAAGGTCGCGTTGTCCGGCTGCGGAAGGACAAGGAAACAGTTGATAGATGATACCTGCACCACAAAGGAGTATGAAAAGGAAAACGTCCTGGTACGGCTGGGAGACGAGCGCAGGATTTCGAATGGTCTGCTCGGCTATGCAGAGGAAACCGGACAGTCCTGTGAAATATTGCACGTTATGGAAAGCGTGGGAGAGCAGAAACAGGGGTATCTCGATTCCTGCCACGACTTGTCGCTTTCCCTTGCGCAGGGGGAGAGGAGCCTTCTTCTTCTCATGCTGCCGGAGGGCGAAATTTCCCTTCGCGCAGGTTTTGTCCCGGCAATGAAGGTATCGTTGCAGAAGGAAATGTATGAAAGCAGGCGGGAAAAAATTCAGCGCATGTTGAAACTGAAACCGCATTTGTCCGCAGAGGGAAAGATAACGCTCCCACAGGCTCAGATGATGGGGGAGGACTGGCAGTTTTGTTATCGCGATGGAAAAGAGGAAAGACAAAAGCAGACGGAAAGCCGCGGGCTGGATTTCCGGGAAGAGGAGAAGTGGCTTGTAGATGGATTTCTGATGCAGAAAGAAAGGAAGGGGGAAACGCACGATGAATAGACAGGAATTTTTCATGGATGATTACCAGATGAGCGGTTATCTGCTCAACCATAAGATGACATGCGATACCGCACAAAATAACACGACGCTGTGTTTGAGCATGGACGCCGCTGGAGGGGAAACGATGGATGCCAATGACAAGATTCTCATTTATTTTCCAAATGGCAGCGGGGAAAGAGATTTGACAAATGATGAGGGAAGATCCATTACGGCGCATTTGTTTGGAGACAACTGGCGGCTTACCTGTGTGGACCATCATCCGCTTTATAAGACAAGGGTCTGGACACTGCAGCCCGAGAAAACGTACCGCATGGCGCAAGGGGAAAGCGTATCTGTTGAATTTGAAAAGATTCAGGTGAATACAGTACCCGGAATGTCCAGGCTATGCCTGATTGAGAAAGAAAAAGAAAATGAACTGCAGGTTGATATCCGCAAATATCTTAAACCGGAAAAAGTATCCATAACCGTTGAGCCGGAAGGATTTGTGTATGGGGATCAGATAGCGGTATGCTTTACCGTTACCAATCCCGGGCAATATAAATATATGACGTATTGCGGGAGGCAATTGGATAAGACGAAGAGTTCTTTTGAAGAAAAAGAAACGGCAGCCTGCGACGCGGAATATATCGTGGAAATTACGAATGAGGCGGATTACAAGGTGCAGAGCATTTATGAGGTCTGTTTACATGGGCTTGTTTCCGGCAAAATAAAGAAAATTGCGCCGGAAGGTGTAGAACTTGATTTGGAATTAACAGAGGCGAATGTGGACAGGTGCTGGCTCCATGACGACAGCTCCGGGGAAAACCGGGATCTGGCGGTAAAGAGCGGCAGCCAGAGAGTGGAAATGCAAATAAAAGAGGACAGAATATTTTATCCCGTTATTTCCCTGAAAGGCAGTACAAGGCAGGAGCAGGGAGAAAAAGCAGATTTCCATATGCCTGTCATTCGATCCTTTGCGCCTGCTCCTCAATATGTGCTGGAGGATGTGGAGGGATTTTTGAGCGTGGATCAGGTAAAGGAAAGTGAGATTGGCTATGCAAGTAACTGTAAGGAACCCCCAGGGTGGTATGTTACATTTTGCTATGAATTGCAAAATGTAACAGAATGTTGGCTCCAGACTTATGAAACACGATACAATGTAGATCCGAATCAAACATCGCTCAGGATTTTCAGCGCCGCATGCAGTGGAACGGTTCATGCAAAAGGCGATTATGGCTATGAGGTTACCATGGATATTTCCTGGTAGGAGGAGAGGATAAAATGAAACATCAATTAAAAAAATGTTCCTGGGAAATCACCAGGAAATGTAATATGAATTGTATACATTGTTGCTGCGGTGACAGCAAATTTGATTCCAACGATGAGCTGACGCATGAAGAGGCGCTGGATGTGGCGAAACAGATTGTGGAGATGGGCGTGGAACGGGTTACATTGACAGGTGGCGAGCCCTTATTGCGGGAAGATTGGCAAGAGCTGGCAAAGATTATGTCGGAGAGCGGCGTCTTTGTGGATATGATTACCAATGGCTGGCAGATAGACAAAAATGTCATTCGCGATTTTAAATATGTCGGCATAGGTGCAGTTGGCGTCAGCGTGGATGGCATTCCGGAAACGCATGACCGGATAAGGGGAGCGTGGAGCTATGATAACTGTATGTCTGGTGTGCAGCAGCTTGTGTCTGCGGGGATTCCAGTTACAGCAGTGACGACGGTTCAAAAATTAAATGTCGGACAGTTGGAGCAGATTGCCGCAGATTTGCGGAAACGAGGTGTGAGGGCATGGCTGATTCAGCTTGCAATGCCGTTTGGAAATATGAAAGAGAACAGTGATTTGATGTTAGATCCGCAGGATATTGAGCAGGTAATTGATTTCTGTTACCGGGAAAGCCAAAATCAGGATCTGCGTATCCACATGGGGGACAGCCTCGGCTATTACACGAAGAAGGAGACGGTCGTTCACAGCCGCACGCTTGGCGTGAATGTACCTGCGGTTTGGAAGGGATGCCCGGCAGGGATGGATTCTTTGAACATTGCCTGTGATGGAGATATTTTCGGGATTTCCCTGAGTGTGGACCAATTAAAAGCGGGGAGCCTGCGGGAGCGTTCTCTGAAGGATATCTGGAACGATGATGATGCCTTCGCATTTCGTCGCAAACTGGATCCCAAAAAGTTCAAGGGTTTTTGCGGGACTTGCCGCTATGTGGAGACCTGTCTGGGCGGATGTCTTGGCATACGTCTCAGTACGAGTGGGGATATCTATGGCGAGAACCCATACTGTGCTTACCGGAATGCAGTTTTACGTGGGGAGGTGGTGTAATATCATTGCATATTCGCCAGTTACCGGGAACCTCTAAGTTATACAGGATTTTGTAGTATGGATTCCTATTTCTCAAAAACGACAAAACCGCATTCGTAAGGATGGTCGCAATACACACTTTTTTTCTTATGAGTGCGGTATAACAAGATTTTCAGCGTAATTAAAAATCTCCACCACCTGAAAGAATCATGAATTCTGACAGAAAAAATAGCAGTAATTGATTGGTTATTACAGCAACTGCTGCAATTCCGCCTCCTAAAACGAATGTAGGCATAGCGGCTCCTAAGAGATATTGCCACTTTTTCAACGGTTCTGAACAAGTGCAGTATGGAGATAAGGTACTCCAAATAATTCCAAAATCAATTGAATAAAGATGATTTTTTGCAAAAATCCCCCAGGTGATTCCATGTATTAACTCATGCAGAATGGTTAGACAAAGAATAGACAGAAAAAATACTACGGCAAATCCCAAAGAAATTCCCTCTAAATCAAAACCATTCACAGTATAGTAAATCCAAAATATTATAGCCATAAATGGCAGCATACTCAAAGGACCTAAACAATTCGCTTGTCGAATGTCGATAATCATATTCGTTATTTTATATCCCTTTTGCTGCATTTCAGAATTTAATTTTTCAAAGTGTTCTTTACGTTTCAATTCTTTCTCTGTTAATTTTCTTTTATCGTTCTCCATAGATTATTTCTCCAAATTCCGATTTGTTGTAATGATTCAAAAAGTATAGCATCATGGGAAACAGATTTCAAGAGGCATATTTCTTTATTCGAGATAATATCAGCGTTCATTTTAAGTTTGCGGACGAGTTCCGCAGGATTGCCGAATACATGGAAGTCAACACCACTGCACCGCCGAGGCGAGCTGTTCCTAGCCAAGCATGAAATCCTTTTGACAGTGTGTTTCCCTGAATCAGGAAGATGAGGAAGAATATATAGATCTCATTCCCATATTAGAGAATTTGTATTATGATGCACATGAATTTCTGGCACCAATAAAGAAAGTGAGGATTCAATATGACTAATTTCAGGACAGTCGCAGAAGAAACAAATATGATTATCAATGGCTATGCTTTTACAAAGAAAGGTGAAAATATGTTTTATCAAACATGAATCTTATGAGTTCGTTACTTCTATCAACGGCAGAAGTTTAACAAAGGAACTGCCGTTGCACGTCGTTCTCTATCAGGGGATGTTGCCTTATCTGGATAATGCACAAATATTGTTTAAGGAAGTTATGACAATTTGTATCGTTGTTGCCATATTCAATATCCAGTGGCCTGTCATAATATAAGAAATGGAATTTTTCCGATGATATTGGAAACAAATCCATATCGTCAAAGGCAGAAAAGATAAAAAACGATACATGATAAATTTGATATCGAATAGCGTGGGAATAAAACTATGCTGCAAAGCATAGAAAAATGCAGGGATTAAAATCGCCGTCCATTTTGACGTAAAATGGTTTACCCCATATCCTAAATATAATCCGTCCTCTGCGATTGTCGTTGTCAGCGGGAGTATCAAAATATTTAATACTGCAAGGTAAGGCGGAATGGGTGCTATCATCATTGGCGCGAGATATGGAAACTCGCCATAACAAAGCGCACCGGCGAAATACATACCCCCGATGCCTGTCAACAACATGATGGCAATAAACACAAATCCGTACAAGAAGTTTTTTGGTTGTTTTTTGTAACGTATCATTTCACGGTATGTTGTCTTGCCGCGTCTGCAAATGATCCATAGAATAACGATGGTGACGAGGTTAATCATGGAGGCAAGAATTGACCACCAATGAGTAATTTCTGTCAAGTTTTTTCGGGTAATAAGGCTGCAAAATAAAAATGCAGCAATAAACAGCAGACAGCGAATGGGTAAGAGCAACCATATTTTGGGATTATCTTTCATTTGCAGCGTCCTCCTTATAATCTGTATCCTTTAAAAGCATGGTAACAGTGTCGGAAATAAATAACTTCCGCTCTGTCCTGGAATATAAATCATACCCTAAAATATCTTTCACGGAATCTCCGGCAAGAAATGCTGCCTGCATGGCAGAAACAAGAATAAATACCAGCAATCTTTTTGTTTCCTCTTTTTGGTTATTTCTGACTGCAAAAACAAACCCTTTTTGCGTATAAACGGAGTTGCAATTTGCGGAATAATTCTGCATATCATTTAAGATGGATATTCTGGCAATTACCGGATTTTCAAATAGAAAATCGAAGGTTTGGCTCGCCCAGGATATCAGGCGGTCTTTGTCAGACAATCCATCGTTTTTCGTAACATCTGTGATTTCCGGCGTAAATCCTGTCAGCATTGTATTTATGTTTCTTTGTATGCATTCCGTGATCAGGTTTTCTTTGCTGCCAAAAAAATAATTGATGGAGCCTAGTCCAATCCCTGCCTTCTTTGCAATGAGACGTGAGGTGATTTTTTCGGTGTCGCCATTGTGTTCTTTCAGTAATTTTGTGGTAATTTCGATGATGCGGTGTTTATTTTTTTCGTTTTCACTCATAAGACGCCTCCTCTGAACAGTGTTCACATATATTATAGTGAACATTGTTCAGTAAGTCAACATTTTTTGGAACAGCATATGATACTTTAAGTGTAACAATTTTTGAAGATACCAAAATGTTTGTAGTTATTGAAAAAATCCCTTGATAAATAAAGAATTTTATGATATGGTTATCTCAGAAAAAGTTATATTGTTGGATAAAGATGAACAGTAACAGAAATACTTATATTGGTGTGTAATGAATAGCCATGCCATCCTTTTCTGTGAGGAACTTAAATATACACAGAATATGACCTGGTTGGGGTAGGGAAACCAACCTGCTATTCAGTAATGGGCTGTGGGTAAAACCATAGCCTATTATTTTTGGGGGGGATATGTGTAAAGAGACGAAAGATTTGGGTGAGATACTTGATATTTATGAGAACGAATTATGTGGACGTATGTTCAAGTATAAGTTAAGTGGTAAAATAGATGTTGAAATAGTGTTTTATAAGGAAAATTTTTGCCATCTTTTGGGGTTGCAGCATATCTATGGAAAAAATAAGAAATATCTCGGAATAAATGGATATAACAATATAAAGAGTGGACAGTTGAAAAGAAACAATTTGAAGAAACATAACAAGGGGGAATATAACAGGATTGCAATAAAGTTGGATCATTTTGATGAGATTTTTGATATGTTAAATTCGGGAGAGTTTATTAAGTTTTATCAATACAGGACAAATCCGATATCTTTGATCGTTGCGGACTTTATTATATACCATGACAAAAGTGAATATATATTGCACCTGTTTTTAAGACAGGAGAGAAATGGGAGTAACCAATACAGTCCTGTATCTTTTATAGTCAAAAGCGGCAATGATAGGAGCAGGAACCAATACATAGCAGGGCAGGAATATAAGAAGATTACAAATTTTGAGATTATTGAATTGGATAATTAGCATAGGGCATATCGGATAGGATTATCTGTTGTGTCTTATTTTTTTCGTTTTCACTCATAAGACGCTTCCTCTGAACAATGTTAATAAAACAGGAAAAATTGTAATGATAAATAGGTGGAAATGCTTTCATTTTGGCGGTATAATAAATACACATTACCGTTATAAATGATATTTCAGATGTAACATGATGCAAATTGAAAATAAGATGCGACCGTATAAGGAGGAAATCGAATGGAAAAGTTGATGTACATGATGATAATTGAAAAGAGCAAGACCTATAATAAGATGACGAAAAAGGTAGTTGTAGAGCATGTCGAGAATATAAGAAGATTAGACGATGAAGGGAAACTGGAAATCTGCGGTGTGTTTAAAGGTTATCCGGGCATGGCTGGTATGTATATCCTGAAAACAGAAAGCCGTGAAGAAGCAGAAGAAATCTGTAAGGCAGAGCCGTTAGTTACCGGGGGATTTGCAACATATAAATTAGTTGGCTTGCAGATCGCAAATCGGGAAAATAACTACCTGCTGTGATGAAAACAACTGTTTTGTGAGAGCGATAAATTAACATTTTACTTTTAAGTATTTCTATGTTACACTCTAAGGTAGTGTGAAAGCTCCTTTGATAGAGGGAGCCTGTGAATAGCGAAAACAAAGGAGATATACAGGATTATGAAACTGGGAATTGTCGGATTGCCCAACGTGGGAAAAAGTACATTATTTAATTCATTGACAAAGGCGGGTGCGGAATCAGCGAATTATCCGTTTTGCACGATTGACCCGAATATTGGAATCGTGACTGTTCCGGATGAGCGGTTGAAAAAACTGGGAGATTTGTACCAGTCTAAGAAAGTGACTCCGGCAGTCATCGAATTTGTGGATATTGCAGGACTTGTGAAGGGAGCCAGCAAGGGTGAGGGACTTGGAAATCAGTTTTTATCCAATATTCGCGAGGTAGACGCCATTGTCCATGTCGTGCGTTGCTTTGAGGACAGCAATATTGTCCATGTAGATGGCAGCATCAACCCAGTGCGCGATATTGAGACGATTAATCTGGAGCTGGTTTTTTCAGATATTGAAATTCTGGAGCGTAGGATTGCCAAGACCAGTAAGGGCGCCAGAATGGATAAAGCGCTGGCAAAGGAATTGAATCTTTTAGAGCGTGTGAAAGCGCATCTGGAGGAGGGCAGGCTTGCCAAAAGTTTCGAGACGGAAGATGAAGATGAACAGACATGGTTTAAGGGGTATAATTTACTGACGGCCAAGCCGGTGATTTATGCGGCAAATGTGGCGGAAGATGATTTGATGGACGACGGCGCAGGCAACGCTTTTGTGCAGGAAGTCCGCAAGAATGCAGCAGAGGAGAACTGCGAGGTATTCGTTATCTGCGCCCAGATTGAGCAGGAGATTGCGGAGCTTGATGATGAAGAGAAAGCCATGTTTTTAGAGGAACTTGGATTGAAAGAGTCCGGTCTGGAAAAACTGATTAAGGCAAGCTATAGTTTGTTGGGACTGATCAGTTACCTGACTTCCGGTGAGGATGAGACGCGTGCGTGGACGATTAAAAAGGGCACGAAGGCGCCTCAGGCGGCAGGGAAAATCCATACGGATTTCGAGCGTGGTTTTATTCGCGCCGAGGTTGTCAATTATCAGGATTTGTTGGACTGCGGATCTCTGGCAGCAGCAAAGGAAAAGGGTCTGGTCGGACTGGAAGGAAAAGAATATGTAGTAAAGGACGGAGATGTAATATTATTCCGGTTTAACGTATAAAGCTCTGTGTAACTCCAGACAGGAAGGGTTCGCAGAGAACCTTTCCGTATCGGGAAGGGTGGACGGATTTGAAAGGAGTTACACGATATGAGAGCAGAGAATAAGCGGTTTTATAAATCCCTGATGGCATTGGTTCTTCCGATTACGTTACAGAATTTCATCACAAATGCGGTGAATTCTGCGGACGTATTTATGTTGGGATACGTGGGGCAGACAGAGCTGTCTGCGGTATCTCTGGCAAATCAGTTTCAATTTTTGCTGTCGGGGGTATTTTTTGGGATTTCTTCGGCGGTTGTCATGCTTGCCTCCCAGTATTGGGGCAAGAAAGACACCAATTCCATACAGGCGGTTATGGGGATTGCCATCAAGATTGCATTTGTAATCACGGGGCTGCTCGCCGTGGGTTCCGTCTGTATGCCGCAGACCATGATGCGGATTTATACCAATGATGAGACGTTAATTGCCATTGGCACCTCCTATCTGCGGATTGTAGGCATGTCCTATGTGTGTATGAGTTTTTCGCAGGTCTATCTCTGTGCGCTCAGAAGTATGGAGCGGGCGCAGATGAGTACCGCAATCAGCGCGGCTGCGCTGTTATCAAATATCGTATTGAATGCCGTGTTCATCTTTGGACTTGGCGGCGCGCCGAAACTGGGCGTTATTGGCGTTGCCGTGGGAACGACGACGGCGCGTGTGCTGGAGCTTTTGCTCTGTTTTGCCGATGCCATACGAGGGAAGATATTTCGGATTGATTTAAAAATCATGTTTGGCAAACATAAACTGTTGTTTGCGGATTTCTGCAAATACGCGATACCGGCGTTAATCAATGATTTTGCGTGGACATTGGCATTTTCCATGTATTCGGTTATCATGGGGCATATGAATGCAGATGTGGTGGCGGCGAATTCGGTAGTGACAACGGTACGTAACCTGTGTATGATTATGGGGTTTGCGCTGGGGTCCGGGGCGTCCGTATTGCTCGGCATAGAGATTGGAGAGGGCAGGCTGGAAGACGCCAAACGAGACGCCAGGAAATCCTGCCATGTGACGCTTTTGGTCGGAATTGCCACAGGAATTCTGATATTGCTGTTGCGACCGGTGGTATTTATGTGTTTTTCCCTGACGGAGCGGGCAGCGGATTATCTGAACTTTATGTTATGGATCAGCGCGTACTATGTAGTAGGGCAGGCGATGAATACGCTTCTGATTGCCGGGGTATTCCGCGCAGGCGGAGATTCGAAATTTGGCATGTTCTGCGATATCATCGTTATGTGGTGTATCAGCGTGCCGTTGGGTTTTTTGTGCGCCTTTGTGTGGAATCTCCCGCCGATGGTCGTATATTTTATCCTCTGTCTGGATGAGTTCTGGAAAATTCCGGCAGTATATATACATTATAAGAAGTTTGGCTGGCTCAAGGATATCACCAGGGAACTGGAATAGGAATCTGATTTATTGAATGTGAGAGGCATATCAGTGTAAAAGCTGGTATGCCTCTTTGATGTATTTTTGGGAAAAATGATTATAAAAAGTGTTAAAAACTAAATACATTATCCAATTTCCTGTGCAATTCCTATAGTTTGTGGGGATGAAAAAAAGAGGCTTTTGTATAAAAATTATATTACAATATTTTAAACTAGGGAAAATTAGGGGATTCTGTTGTGGAAAACTTATAATTTTTCCTGCAAGGAAAGGAGAAACATATGAAGAGAAAGTTCTACGGAAAGTGGAAGAAGATGTGCGCGGCGGTGTTGGCGGCAGGAATGCTGGTGACGTCGTGCCCGGTGGATGTATTTGCAGCAGTGGGGGATGCAGATAATGGCTGCTTGAAAGTTTTTAACAGAGCGAATGTAGGTTGCGGAGTCGGGTTTGACTTAACTGGAAAAGTGAGCGACCAGCATACGTACACGGTTTCCGCAAAAGTTAAGTATACTGGCGGAGCAGATACAAGAAAGATTATTTTAGGTATGGAGAATCTATCTGAAGGTAGCGCTGGCTGGCAATGTCGAAATGAAGTAAAAAGCGTTACGGTAAAGCAGGGAGAATGGACAGAGATTAAGACAGACTCCTATCAGCCGAAGGAGGGTGGTAACGGCGGCGCATTCGGGACATTGAAAAATACGTTGTATTTTGAGACGCCTTATGGTAGTGGTGATGTAGCTGATTTTTATGTTGATGATATAGTGATGATTGACAATAATGACAGTACGGAATTATTAAATGAAACTTTTGAAAATGATCAGGGGGCAGGTGTGCCATTTGACAATGCGCAGGTACAGTGGTTAAGAGAAGGCGACGAAACTCCGCCCGATCCCTCTGAGATTGTGCCAATCCAGGTAAACGGTGATTTGGAGACCGGAGATACTACTGGGTGGAAAGTAATTACCGGCGGCGGGGAGCGCGCTACGCTTACCGCGACTACTGAGGACAAATATGAGGGACAGTATAGTTTAAAAGTATCAGACAGAAATGTTTGCGCGTCAGGTCCCATGCAGGATATGAGCAAAAAACTGACGGCTGGAAGGAAATATAAGGTGACGGGAAGGATTAAGTATACAACTGGACCAGCCAACAAGGAATTCCAACTCTGGTATCAGAATGGCGGTTCATTTTCTAACCGTACACAGTTTGGTACGACTTCAGCCAAAAAAGGCAAGTGGACACAATTGTATGGTACATTTACAGCGACTGATACCGGAACCGATTACATTTTTATTTCGACGCCTTATACCGCAACTCCTTCACAGGAAAACGACTTGATGGACATCTATGTGGATAATATTGTGATATCACTGGATGATGGACAGATTCCGGAGGAAGATCCTCAGGAACATGACTGCATCGAAGGGTCAACCCTTGTCAGCGGCGCGTTGAAGGCAGGAAAAGATAATACTCACGTAAATCCGCTGTATGACTACAAATTCGGGGCAGACCCATATGCGATTACATATGACGGAAGAGTTTATGTTTACATGACAAATGATTCCCAGCAGTTGGAAGGCGTAAAGGATGAGCATGGTTATCCTACTGCAGGTAACGGATTTGATAAAATCAATACCTTGAACGTTTTCTCTTCCGCAGACATGGTGAACTGGACAGACCATGGTGAGATTTCCGTGGATGGCAAGGGAGCGGCAAGCCTGTCCTGGGCTCCGGCTGTAGGCCATAAGGAAATTAATGGTAAAGAGAAATTCTTCTTATACTTTGCGAACGGTGGCGGCGGCATCTACGTGTTGGAGTCGGATTCTCCCATCGGTCCCTTTGAGGCGCCGGCAACAGGCAGTACATTGATTACAAGAAATATGCCGCAGGGAAACGGCATACCTTATCTCTTTGACCCGGCAGTGTTGGTAGATGATGATGGTACCGGTTACCTCTATTACGGAGGCGGTTTCCCGGATGGTTCCTCTCAGGAGGTAATCAATAATCCGAAAACGTTCCGTGTAGTGAAACTGAAAGACAACATGGTGGAATTAGACGGGGATGCAAATGTAATTGAAGCGCCGGGAAATTTTGAGGATTCCGGCATCCACAAATATAACGGTAAATACTATTTTACATACTGCTCCAATTTTGCTAATAGTTTGACAGAGACCGGAAGAGGAAATATCTGCGCCATGGTCAGCGACAATCCTATGGAGGGATTTGAATTTGCTGGCATTGTATTTCCGAATCAGGGAACGTTCTTCGGAGCTGGAACAGGCGGCAACAACCATCACTGTTTCTTTGAATTCAACGGCAAGAATTACCTTACCTACCATGCACAGACGCTGGCAGTGGAATTAGGATTCTCTGGGGATAACCAGGGCGGTTACCGCTCCACCCATATTGATGAATTTGAATATGATGAAGACGGAAAGATGAGTGTAGTAGGAACCTGGCAGGGAAGCAGCCAGGTAAAAGATTTAAATCCTTTTGAGCGCGTTGAGGCGGAGACGATTGCATGGAGCAAGGGAATCAAAGCTGCGGTTTGCCAGGAAGAAGGTTCTCTGGTAGAAGGATTAAACATGATGGTAACGGAAATCACCAACGGCGATTATCTGGCAGTTTCCAATGCAAATTTTGGCGAGGGCGCCACTAAATTTACCATGCATGTGGCAGGACTTGCAGGAGGCAAGGTAGAACTTCATTTAGACGGAGTTGAAGGCGAGAAAGTAGGAGAAGTACAGGTTACGCCGGGAGACGGAAATAAATGGACGGATGCGAGCTGTGATGTGGATCCTGAAAAAGTGAAAGGAAAACATAATTTATATCTGGTATTCAAGGGCGCAGAAGGACAGCTCATGTATGCGGACTACTGGAAATTTGAGGAGAAACCGTTGTCACCGGTAGAAAAGACCGAAGTAGACGCCGTGATAGCGCTGATTGATGAAATCGGCGAGGTTACAAAATACGACGAGGCTCAGGCAGCAGCCATAGAGGCGGCCAGGGCAGCGTATGATAAGCTGACAGACGCCCAGAAACATCAGGTAACAAACTACAGTACCCTGACAGCGGCGGAAGAATTCTATCAGGGAATCGAGGATCAGGCGAAAGCAGATGTTGTGATAGCGTTGATTGCTGAAATTGGCGAAGTTACAGAATATGACGAGGCTCAGGAAACAAAGATCAAGGCGGCAAGAGCAGCGTATAATGAACTGACAAGTGCACAGAAGAGAAAAGTGACAAACTACAGTATCCTGACAGCAGCAGAAGAGTTCTATAAGGGGATCGCGGATCAGGCAGCAGCAGATGCCGTGATAGCGTTGATTGATGAGATCGGCGAGGTTACAAAATATGACGAGGCTCAGGAAACAAAAATCAAGGCGGCAAGGGCAGCGTATGATGAACTGACAAGTGCCCAGAAAAAGCTTGTGACAAATTACAATACCCTGACAGCAGCAGAAGAGTCCTACCAGGGATTTGAGGACCAGGCGAAAGCGGACGCCGTGATAGCGTTGATTGATGAAATCGGCGAAATTACAGGATATCAGGAATCTCAGGCAGCAGCCATAGAAGCAGCCAGGGCAGCGTATGATGAACTGACAAGCGCCCAGAAACAGCTTGTGACAAATTACAGTACCCTGACAGCAGCGGAGGAGACCTACCAGGGATTCGAGGATGATGATAAGGATACAGCGGTAGAAGAAGTAATTGCCCTGATCAATAAAATCGGAACGGTAACAGGGGACTCCAAAGCAGCCATAGAGGCAGCCAGGGCAGCATATGATAAGCTGACAGAGGACCAGAAAAAGCTTATAACAAACTTCGATACTCTGACAGCAGCAGAAAAGACCTATCAGGAAATCAAGGATAAAGCGGAAGTAGACGCCGTGATAGCGCTGATCAACAAAAT
>CAJTSB010000044.1:16328-20697 GCA_910578825.1 uncultured Lachnospiraceae bacterium
ATGCAGCAAGGGCAGCGTATGATAAGCTGACAGAAGCACAGAAACAACTGGTAACAAACTACAAAACTCTTACAGAAGCAGAAGAGACCTATCAAGAAATTCAGGGTGGAGAGACAAAGGTAGAAGAAGTAATCGCCCTGATCAATAAAATCGGCACGGTAACAGGGAACTCCAAGGCAGCCATAGATGCGGCAAAGGCAGCGTATAACAAGCTGACAGAGGCACAGAAGAAACTGGTCACAAACTTTGCTACCCTGACAGCAGCGGAAAGGACCTACCAGCAAATCAAGGATAAAGAGAACAACGCTGTGAAAAAGGGAGAGAGCTACAATGTCGGCAGCTACCGGTACAAAGTGCTTGACGTCTCCAAGAAGACAGTTGCAGTGACGAAAGCGCTGAAATCTTCCAAGACAATAAAAGTACCAAATACTGTGAAGATCAAAGGCGGCACATACAAAGTAACAGAGGTTGCAAAGAATGCATTTAAGAATAACAAGAAAGTGCAGACGGTAACCATTGGCAAGAACGTAACGAAAATCGGAGCCAGTGCATTCTCAGGAAACAAGAACCTGAAAAAAGTGACCATCAGCAGTACGGCGCTTAAGACGATAGACAAACAGGCATTCTATAACTGCAAAAAGCTTGCAACGGTAAAAATTGTATCCAAGAAACTGAAGACCGTGGCAACAAAATCCTTTAAGGGAACGGCAAAGAAGATTAAGGTAGACGTGCCGAACAATAAGAAAAAGGCATATAAGAAACTCTTTAAAAAGAAATCTGGAATTTCATCCAGAGCAGTATTCAAGTAAAAAGCATTTTTCCGTTTGGGTTTCGCGCAAAACGGGTAGATGGGAAGGAACCCCCGGCTGTTTCAGCCGGGGGTTCCTGGCGTTAGTTATCTTGCTGGTTGGGTAGAAATTCATAAAAAGTATAAAAAACTAAATATATTTTTTGTTTTTCTGTACAATCCCTATAGTTTTAGGGGATGCAAAAAAGAAGATTTTGTATAAAAATGATATTACAATATTATAAACTTAGGACAATTAGGGGATTCTGTTGTGGAAAACTTATAATTGTTTCTACAAGAAAGGAGAAGGAAATGAAAAAGAAATTCTACGAAAAGTGGAAGAAGGTATGCGCGACGCTGTTGGCGGCAGCAATGCTGGTGACTTCCTGTCCGGTAGAAGTGTTTGGAGCAGTGGGGGATCCGGATAATGGATGCCTGAAGGTCTTTAACAGAGGAAGCGTTGATGGAGGCGCTGCGTTTAATCTGAACAATAAGCTGAGTACAGACAAGACCTATACGGTTTCCGCAAAAGTTAAGTATACTGGCGGGGCGGCAGAAAGAACCATTAATGTTACAATAGAGGCTGGTCCGAACTGGGAATATCGAAAAGGCATAGCGAACGCCAAGGTAAAAAAAGGAGAATGGACAGAGATTAAATCAACAACTTACCAGCCGGGTCAGAGTGATGCACTAAAAGATTTTGATGCTACGAATGTAAAGCTTTTTTTTGAGACTCCCTATAACAGCAATGACACAGATGATTTCTATGTTGATGATGTTGTGGTAACGGAAAATGGCGGTGATTCTATCCTGAACGAAAGCTTTGACGCTGGTCAGGGGGATGCTGTAGCATTTAGCAACGCACAGGTACAATGGGTAAAAGAAGGCGAAGAAACCCCGCCAGATCCCTCTGAGATTGTACCGATCCAGGTAAATGGCGATGCAGAGACCGGAGATACTACCGGATGGGAAGTCTGCAGCGGCGGTGCTGAGGGCGGTACCCTTACCGCAACCGATGAGGAAAAATATGCTGGAAATTACAGTATAAAGATAACAGACAGGGTAAATTGCGCGTCAGGTCCCATGCAGGACATGAGCGGTAAACTGAAGGCAGGAAAGACATATAAGATAACGGGGAGGGTCATGTATAAAACCGGACCGAGCAACAGAAGTTTTGAAGTTGACTATCAGACTGGCGGATCATGGCAGGATCGAACAAATAAACAGTTTTCGGTAAAGAAGGGCAAGTGGTCACAAGTGTATGCCACCTTTACGTGTAAGGGAACCGGAACCGATCAGTTTTTTATTGCGACAACCTGGACAGCCAATCCTACCAAGGAAAATGACCTGATGGACTTCTATGTGGATGATCTTGTAATATCCTTGGATGACGGAGTAGTTCCGGAGCCGGATCCTCAGGAACATGAATGTATTGAAGGGTCAACCCTTGTTAGCGGTGCATTGAAATCGGGAAAAAATAATACCCATGTAAATCCACTGTATGACTACAAATTTGGCGCAGACCCATATGCCATTACATATGACGGAAGAGTTTATGTTTACATGACAAATGACTCGCAGCAGCTGGAACACAATAAAGGTGAGGATGGCTTTCCTAAAAAAGGAAACGGATTTGAAAAAATTAATACCTTAAATGTATTTTCCTCTGCCGATATGGTGAACTGGACAGACCACGGGGAGATTTCTGTGGATGGCAAGGGAGCGGCAAGCCTGTCCTGGGCTCCGGCTGTAGCACATAAGACAATTGATGGAAAAGAGAAATTTTTCTTATATTTTGCCAACGGTGGCGGCGGCATCTACGTACTGGAATCAGATTCCCCCATCGGTCCTTTTGAGGCGCCGAATACAGAAAAAGGAAGCACACTGATTACAAAAGATATGCCACAGGGTCAGAACATACCTTACCTCTTCGACCCGGCAGTGCTGGTAGATGACGACGGTACAGGATATCTCTATTACGGTGGAGGTTTCCCAGATGGCTCTTCTCAGGAAGTAGTAAATAACCCGAAAACATTCCGTGTAGTGAAACTGAAAGATAACATGGTGGAATTAGACGGGGATGCAAATATGATTGAAGCGCCGGGCAATTTTGAGGATTCCGGCATCCACAAGTATAATGGTAAATATTACTTTACGTACTGTTCCAATTTTGCCAATAATTTACCGGAGACAGGAACTGGTAATATCTGCGCAATGGTCAGCGATAACCCTATGGAAGGATTTGAATTTGCAGGTATTGTATTTAAAAACCAGGCTACTTTCTTTGGGGCAGGAACAGGCGGCAACAACCACCACTGTTTCTTCGAATTCAATGGCAAGAACTACCTTACCTACCATGCGCAGACGCTGGCAGTGGAATTAGGATTCTCCGGGAATGACCAGAGCGGTTACCGTTCCACCCACATTGATGAATTTGAATATGGTGAAGGCGGGACGATCAATGTAACAGGAACCTGGGGAGGCAGCAGCCAGATCAAAGACGTAAATCCATATGAGCGCGTTGAGGCAGAGACGATTGCATGGAGTAAGGGAATAAAAGCAGTTGTCTGTGAAGAAACAGGTTCGCTGGTAGAAGGATTGAACATGATGGTGACGGAAATCACCAATGGTGATTACGTGGCAGTTTCCAGTGTGGACTTTGACGAGGGCGCCACTAAATTTACCATGCATGCGGCAGGACTTGCAGGAGGCACGGTTGAACTTCATTTAGACGGAGCAGAAGGTGAGAAAGTAGGAGAAGTACAGGTTTCACCGGGAGACGGAAAAGAATGGAAAGATGTGAGCTGTGATGTGGATCCTGAAAAGGTAAAAGGAAAACATAATTTATATCTGGTATTCAAAGGCGAAGAAGGCCAGCTCATGTATGCGGACTATTGGAAATTTGACGAGGAGCCGTTGACAGAGCAGCAGAAGACACAGGTAGATGAGGTAATTGGTAAGATTGAGGCTATCGGCACGGTTACCAAAGATTCCAAGGCGACGATCGAAGCCGCAAGGACAGCGTATGAGGCATTGTCAAATAAACAGCAAAGGCAGGTGACCAATTACGATATCCTTGCAGCAGCAGAAGAGGCTTATCAGGAAATATTGGATGCGGAAGCAGCACAGCCTGTAATTGGTAAGATTGATGAGATTGGCACAGTTACAGAGTACAATGAAGCGCAGGAAGCAAAAGTAAAGGCAGCAAGGGAAGCGTATAATGCTCTGACAGAGGCACAGAAAAAACAGGTGTCAAACTATAGTAAACTTATAGCAGCGGAGGCATTCTACAAGTCAATCGCTGACATAAATAATGTGGTTGGACTGATTGAGGCTATCGGAACGGTTACCAAGGACTCCGGGGCAGCAATAGAAGCTGCAAGGAAAGCGTATGATAAGCTGAGTTCAGAACAGAAAGCACAGGTGACAAACTACAGCAGCCTTACAGCCGCGGAAACTGCCTACCAGGTATTCGAGAACCAGGCGAAAGCGGATGCCGTGATTGCCCTGATCAATGGAATCGGAACGGTAACAGGGGACTCCAAGGCAGCCATAGAGGCAGCAAGGGCAGCGTATGATAAG
>CAJTSB010000045.1 GCA_910578825.1 uncultured Lachnospiraceae bacterium
GCTCCGACACAAGGCATCAGGGCTCCTCCCGCTACGCGGGTCCCTCCTCATGCCATGTATTATACCCTTTTTTCCCAAAAAAAGAAACAAATATTTTCTTTTTTATAAAAAAATCATTTTTCACTTGCAATATTGCACTCTTTCTGGTAGAATATTCATGTTGTGAGCCTGTGATTTGAATTGTGCGGGCTTAGTAAGTTGCAAGGAGGTGCAATTATGGCAAAATGTAGCATTTGTGGAAAAGGTGCACATTTCGGAAACAATGTCAGCCATTCACATAGAAGAAGTAACAGAATGTGGAAGTCTAACATTAAATCCGTAAGATGTAAAGTAAATGGAAGTGATAACACCAAGAAGATGTATGTTTGTACTTCTTGCCTGAAAAGCGGAAAAGTAGAAAGAGCTTAGTTCTTTTCGATTTTAATCCGGACAGTACATTGGTTCGCCAATGTACTGTCCATTTTTTCGCTTAACAGCAGAATAAATTATACCCCAGAAGCAACAATGCAAAGATAATCAACACTCCCACCACATCACTGGGTAAAATCAGCATGATAGCCATCCCTACTGCAATCCAAAATAAAATAAAGCCTAGCAACCTTCTCATGGCATCACCGAAAAAACAGAGTATATATCATTACTAATATATGCTCTGCCTCTTCTGTTCATGCGTAATTTGCAAAAATCTGCTTATACCTAATCACTCTTCTGTAGAAATATTCAATTTCTCTGAAAGATCCTTCGCGGCCTCCCTTTTTGCCGATTCTTCTGCCTGCGACATATGTTTCGAGGAATTTTTGCCTGTGAATTTATCTACCAGCTCCGGTACCAGATCCAGAATTTTGGTAACGCTGTCCTGATTCTTGACATTGACCAGTTTTGCATTGCCATTCTGGATAACCAACACGGCGCTGGGCGTAATCTTGCCGCCAATACCTCCGGCCGCACTGTTCTTTTTATCCTGGCTGAACGCACCGGCTCCTACTCCAAACGATACCTCAACCAATGGAAGGATGATTGTCTCACCAATATGCACCGCATCACCTACGACAGTCTTTGTTGTAATAAAACTATCCATCCCTTTAAACAGAGACTGAACGGTTGTGTTGAAATTATTCTCCTGCATAGTCATTACCTCCTGTTATTTCCTGATTCTTCTCCATACTAATCTTAGCTCTTTATCTATGAATAACCGGAATACTGACAGTATAAAATGCCAGAGCCGGATATGTCCTCTCATTTGCAGCTTTCCTTCCACATAAAAATGCTCTGTCTGAAAATCCGGATAAATATTAATCTTGTATCGCGCCCAGAACGGAATCGTACTCAAAACGCCCAGAATCTTTCCGGTTCGCGCCGGATCTGCCATGCCAAAAGCAAGCTCTCCCGAAACTTTACGTGGAGAAAGATGACGTACCAAATATCGAAATACCCTCCATATCTTCCCCACAGCACTCTTATTAGTTTCATCCAAAATCATGTTTTTTATGTTTTGAAATTTTTCTTTTACAGTCCCGGCTCCGGGCCCGATATCCGAATTCTGTTTCCGCCTTCTGCGAATCCAGCGGAATCCTCCACGCTGTTTACGCCGCTCCTGCCTCTTACGCCTGCCCTTCTTACTGTTTGTATCCTTTTTATTTGTACTCTCTGCAATACCGTCGTCCGTGCTTTTATCCGATATGCCTATCTCTACCGGCAAAATATCTGTCTCTTCTGACGATTGCCCAACTACCTTCTCTCCATCCGATAACTCCTCGTCTGCCTTCTCTCCGTCCGATAATTCCTCGTCTTCCTTTTCTCCATCCGATACTTCTTCATCTGCTCTTTCTTCGCCCGATAATTCCCCATGTAAAGGCTCTTTATCCGTTAACTTAATTGGAATCCCAAATATCCGCAGCCGTATAATAACGCCTCTCTCCTCATAGCGAACGCGGAAATCTATGATATGCAACAGCCATGAGAAAACGGCAAAGCCTGACGCTTCCTCGTAAAATTCTGCCCTCACGCGATAGCGGACCGGAACCGCAACTGCCGCCACAAGCAGCAGGACGCAGACAGCAAGCAGAACACCGATGATTTTCAGTATCAGGAACAGTATTTCCATTTACGTTCTCTCCTGAAATTCTTTTGTTGTCTAAGAAAATAATCTCTGACATCCAGACTTCCGGTTTTCTGGAATACCTCTAATATAATTTTACCCGCAAGCTCTAAGGCATTATCGTAACCCTTGTCCACACCGATTACCAGCATGTCCTGTTTCGGATAAGATTTCTGCATCAGCTCTTTTGCAGAAATAATATCCAGAAGATTTGCAGGATTGCTGCTCAGTGCAATCACATAAATATCCAATTGTCCGGCATTGTGAAGAATCTTCCATTTGACTTTTTCTTTTTTGTGCCCAATACTTTCTCCCGCATAAAACTCTTTATACCAGATCATTCCACTCTCCATTTAAAGAGAAAAGGCGTCCCATTTGAACACCTTTTCTATCCGTACATCTGCCTGCATCGCGGGCAAAATACTAATAATATTTTCTGTTGCCCCAAAGATTACTCTTTTTCAAATCAAGATATTCATTGTATGCTCGTTCAACTATCTGTTTCTCATTCGTAAAACGCAATAAATGATATGCTTCGTGAAATTTGTAATATCCTGAATCAACAAAATATTCTTCCCGTTGTGGTTTGCTGTAATAACTGTCCGCCATCATCAGATACCAATGGACATCCTTTTCCACCGTATCATCTGGAACGGTAAAAGTATACTGGCTCTTTCCTACATACTTAATAATCTGGGCATCCACCCCAGTCTCTTCCAGCACTTCTCTTGCCGCCGTGTCCTTATACTCCTCACCTGGCTCCACAGTTCCCTTCGGAAGGACCCAGCCCTCATATTTGTTTTTGTAATTCTTATACAAAAGCAAAATCTTGCCGCGAAATATTACCACACCACCACAACTTGTTGCTTCAATCATTGCAATACCTCCTGATGTGGTCTTCGAACTTTACACACAGTATACCCCTTTTTATGTTATCTTGCAAGATTTTTTTACAGTGCAAAGTATGTGTCAAACACCTGCCTGGCAATCGGGACTGCCACCGTGCTCCCCGCACCTCCATTTTCTACAATGACAGTCACTACAATACTGCCCTTTTCCTCTGTGGAGGCATATCCGGTAAACCAGGCATGGCTCTCTCCCTTGATATTGCTGAATTCCGCAGAACCGGTCTTTCCAGCAGCGTGATAAGACTGTCCACTTAATTTTGAGCCGGTTCCCTCGCTGACAACCAGTGACATGAATTCCTGCATCTTCTTTGCTTCACTCTCACTCAACAGCGTTCCATAGGGCAGAAAATTGAATTTTTTTACCGTAACACCCCGGTAATTTTCTGTATGATCTATGATAGAGGGGCGCATCAGCGTACCGTTATTGGCAATTGCCGATGTAATCAATGCCATATGCATCGGCGTAACCAGAGTCTCTCCCTGCCCGATTGCCATCTGCGTCACCTCGTCCGCATTGGACTTACTATCCAGCACAAAGCTGCTTTTGTTCGATGGGTAGGAAACCGGCAAATCCGTATCAAACAATAACTCTTTACAAAGACCGGCAAACCTTGTTTTATTCAATCCCAAACCGATATTGGCATAAGATGTATTGCAGGATTTGGCAAACGATTTCTGTAGATTCTCCGCTCCATGGACAGCATTGTCATAACAGTGAATCTCCGTGTTATCCATGGCGATGCTACCAGTACAATCGTAATGGTAATCTTCATAATTTGCATTCTCGCGCAGATATTCCAACGTCGTAAGAATCTTAAATGTAGAACCGGGCGGATACAGCCCCTGCGTCACACGGTTCACCAATACAGAATTCTCACTGTCTGTATTGGAAATGATACTTTCCCAGTTATCGGCAATCGTATTGGGGTCAAAATCTGGTTTTGATACCATCGTTAAAATTTTTCCGGTGGAAGGCTCCATTGCAATGACTGCGCCCCGGTTATCTCCCAATGCCTGGTATGCCGCTTCCTGAAGACGGTAATCCAGCGTCGTCACCACATTATCTCCTGGATTTTTCTTATCCTGTATGCCGTTGATGACCTGTTCCAGAAAGAAGGCATGAGAACGCAGCAGGTTGAAATTCCCAAAGGATTCAATGCCGGATTTCCCATTGCTGTCGTATCCTACCGCATGAGCAAACATGGCCCCGTAGGGATAATAACGCGTCTCTCTGCCGTCCTCTCCCACAACGGTCTGCGCAAGCACCTTTTCGTCGGAAGAAAGAATCTGTCCCCGCGTCACATGCTCGGCAAACGTATTCTGTCTGGTATTATAAGGACTGTTGATGAAATCTTCACTTTTAAACACCTGAAAGTAGACGAAATATCCCATCATCATGATAAATACCGCCACAAACAGATACGTAATTATGACAAATTCCCGATTTCTCGCCCGCTTAGTCGAGGTTTTTGACTTTCGTTCCGTGAATGTTTTCTTCATGGGATAATCCGCCTCCTTTCCGTTTCCTGCGTTTCTTATCGTTTTTCCCGCTGCTTTTCTTTGACGTTTCCTTTATGCGCTGCGCTTCCTTCTCCTGCTCCGTGCGCTCGCGCAGCAGATACAATCCCTGAATAACGGCAAAAATAATCAATGTACTTAACAGAGAACTGCCGCCGTAACTTACCAACGGCAGCGTTACTCCTGTAGATGGGATAAATTTTATATCACCGCCTACGGAGAGCAGAACCTGAAAACCGTAAAGCGTTCCCAGACCGAGAGCCACCAGCTTGTAAAAAACATCCTTGATCTGCATGGCAATATTAAGAAACATCAAAAAGCAGCTCACACAGACGAGAATCAGACAGATAGCAAAAATTCCACCCAACTCCTCTGAAATGGCAGAAAAAATAAAATCCTGTTTGACCTCCGGTATCTTGTTGGGCATTCCCTGATTGAGTCCCATTCCAAACCATCCTCCGGTACCGATGGCAAAGAGGGAATTCGACACCTGGTTTCCCTCTCTCTCAAATACTGCCAGCGGATCCTGCCACGCCACCACGCGCACGCGCACATGGTTAAACAGAAAATACGCCACCACGGACGCCGCTGCCCCACACAAGAGCCCTCCGGCAAAATAATATAATTTCCTGGTCGCCACATACAGCATCACCATATAAGCGATAAAGAAAATCAACCCCGCACCCAGGTCCTTGGACAAGACAAGAATGATAACATGAAGTCCCGCCACCACCGTTGCCTTGACTACCTGCATGAATTCCGTGGATTCATAAAACATGGACGCTACAAAAAACACAAAGATAATCTTGATAAATTCAGACGGCTGAACGGAAATTCCCGCTACGGAAAAAGATAATTTCGCCCCGTGGGACACCGCCCCCAGCACCGCCACCACGCCCAGCATGGTAATGCCCGCCAGTGCGTACACCCAGGTCAGATTGCGCAAAAATTCCCATTTACTGATAAAATATGGGATCAGCATCGTCAAAGCCATGGCAATCACAGCTATCTGAAACTGTTTCACGGCATGTTCATAGGATAGCCGCGTCAGCATCACAAATCCAATACAAAGAAGCATGCACATATTATTTACCACCAGTTTCGAGACACGCTTATAAAAGATAGCGTAACAAATCTGCACGACTGCAAAAAATACAACCTGCATCGCATAAAATTTTATAATCTCCGTATTGAGCGTGGATGCAAACAGAACGGCATACGCATTCAGATGGAACAGATACATATATACGACCTGGCTCCTGTATTTTTCTGCCTGCTCTTCCTTGTCCACACTGCGTTTGAGGGAAGAAAAACACTGATACGTATACAGTGCAAACAGGATAATCATTGTATATTTTGATAATTCCGTAATCAAATGTACCATAAATTACTCGACTCCTCGCTTAAAATGCCCATTGGTAAACTTTTCCCCATAACCGCTCTTATCCGGCTTTCCTGCCAGCGCCTGCCTGTAACGTTCAAAAACCTGCACTACCTCCCCGCCGCTTTCCACAGTAAATGAAAGACGGACGCTCTTTGGATGCAATGCCTGTATCTGACGATATTGGTGAAACAACGTTAGCGGACAAATATTATAGATCACATTGTAACAGTCCTCGCAGTGGTTTTTCACCGGAAACAGATTCCCATAACGGTCTTTCAGATGAGAAACGCCTTCCACTTTGTCACAGCCATCTATATTCTTATGTAGGCACTGTGCACTGAGCATTACCGGCTGATATCCATATAAAATCATTTCTCCATCCGTACAGTCCAGACTCGCCAATTCTTTTTGGTTCAATTCTACCGGTATGGTATACTGATGCAGGCACAACCTGCGCCATCCGCGCACCGCCTCATTCGAATATGCGTATAAATGGTAATCTCCCTGCACCATACGGGCAGGAACCTGCCGTTCCTTTACAAAAGAAAGCTCCTCCAGGTTACGAATAAGATATCCGTCCACACCCGCATCTTTTATCTGACGCCAGTGATCCTCATACCATCGCGCCTCCTTCATCCGAAACACATGGGGCAGCGCAAGATAACATTCTTTTCCTGCATCATGCACATTTTGCACATGTTTTTTTAGTTCTGCACATAACCTCTCCCGTCCCAGCGCAAATGTTTCCAGATAGATTCGTTTCACCTCCGGCTGCGGCAAAACCGCCTGAAACTGCTCCATTGTCTCAGTCAGGACAGACAAATACCGAAAACTTTCTGCCCCTTCTCCGGAAATATCCGCAACACCATTTTTCGTAATTCCTTCGGGAATATCCCCGGCAGCATCCGGGGTATGTTCCGGCAGCATCCTTCGATATTGTTCCAGTACCGCCGCATACAGGGTATCGATTCCCCTCCTGCGCAATTGATTCAATGCGCCCACCGGGAGAAAACTATCCGCATCCATTTCCAATTGAAACTCCTCAAACTGAAACGGCGTATTGCCGGTCTTTTTCATTTTCTCAAGAACTGTTTTCTCGGATAAAGGCTGTTTCTCTGCCTTCTGCACAACGTCGCCAACCGTCTTTGCCTCTATGCCATTGTATTTTAACACAAGAATTGCAGGATTGTTTATAGAAAGTCTTAAAAATCCCTTTATATTTTCTTTATTATCATTCCCACGATCCGTATTTTCATTGCCTGGCAAAGCTATCCCGGTATTCTTCTCATGAGACGGCTTTTGGAAGGTAACCATCTCCCTGCCGTTTCTCCTGCGGTAATAGCCGTCTGTAAACCCACAACGGTTTCCCAAATCCAGCAATCTCTGATAATCTTCGTCGCTTACCCGATAAGGCTGGCCGGGATTCCGTTCATAGCTCGTTAAGTATTTGCGGTAAATGGCGGTCACCCCCGCTGCATACTCCTCCTGTTTCATCCGCCCCTCAATCTTAAAAGAGTATATGCCGCTGTCCACAAGCTCTGGGATCATTCGAATCGTACAGAGGTCTTTTAGGCTCAGGGGATAGCTTTCTGCGCCGCGTCTTTGCCGCGCCTCCTGCCCTGCCAGCAATCCGTAAGAAAGACGGCAAGGCTGCGCGCATCTGCCACGATTACCGCTTCTCCCGCCAATCATACTGCTCAACAGGCATTGCCCGGAATACGAATAGCATAGCGCTCCGTGAACAAAACTCTCAATTTCAGCCCCCGTCTTTCTGTAAATATCGGAAATTTCTTCTAAAGACAGCTCGCGCGCTGTCACAATACGATTGCAGCCCTCCTCCAGCAAAAGCCTGGCGCCATAAGCGCCGGTGACTGTCATCTGTGTGCTGGCATGGATAGACAGCCCCGGGAAATGTGTCTTTATAAATTGCAGAACGCCGATATCCTGTACAATTACCGCATCCAGTCCCGCCTCATACAGCGGAGCAAGATAGTTATACAATTCCTGAATCTCCGCATCCTTTAGCAATGTATTTACGGTAAGATACAGTCGTTTTCCCTTTAAATGCACATAATCAATGGCTGCAAGCATTTCCTCCTCTGTAAAATTCTTTGCATATGCGCGCGCGCCGAATCTGTTTCCGGCTGCATATACTGCATCCGCCCCGGCATTTATGACTGCCTTTAAGATTGCAAAGGAGCCTGCCGGAGCCAAAAGCTCAGTCTTTCTGTTCAAATTACCGTTCCTTTCGTTTTTTAGCATACGGAATCCTTTTACTTCTTCTCGGAACTCTCCGTATTTACCTCTTCATCACCATCAAATTCCTGTGTCTCATTCCCATCGCCTGCGAACGCCTGCTTTGCTTTCCCAGCGTTTTTTGCATCCTGCTTTCCTGCCCCGGAAACCGACTGCGTGTCTGTCGGCATCTGCCCCTTTACCTTGCCAAGCAGCGCATCGGCAAGCGACGTCTCGAGTTTCGCCTTATTCAGCAAAAGTTCCTTATTCTCTTTCTCCAGGTTCGTAGCAGTTTCCTCACTGCTTTCGACTTTTATCTTGGCAGAAATCAAATCGTGCTGCAGTTCATAGATTTCTCTCTCCTTTTCGCGAACCGTCTTTTCCAGCATTTCCGCCTGTTCCTTGGCCTTAAAATAGTCGTCCGCAATATTCAGCTCCAAAAGCGTTGCCTTCATATCCAACGGAATCTGGCGAAATTGCTCCATCTCATCAAACTCATTAAGCTTATTATTGATATAATTTGCCACCTTCTGTAAATATTCCTCGCTCTCATAGCCGCTTAAAGTGTATATTTTCCCACCAATCAACACATCTGCACTGGTTTTTACTGACATATATATTAATCCTCCCTGAATTATATCTTCTGCTATCCTCTGCTACCCTCTGTTATCCTCTATACTATACCAGGTGAAACAGAAAAACAACCTCATTTTGCAATTCCAAAATGCCGGTAAGCGAAATCTGTCGCCACCCGCCCTTTCGGCGTGCGGTTGATAAATCCATTCTTCACCAGATACGGCTCATAAACGTCCTCGATCGTACCAGAATCCTCTCCCAGTGATGCCGCCAGGGTATCCAGCCCCACCGGTCCCCCCTGGAACTTTTCAATCATCGTCATCAGAATATTGCGGTCGCTTTGATCCAGACCGAACTTATCGACCTCCAAAAGATCCAGCGCAAACGATGCCACTTCCTTTGTAATTCTGCCGTCATATTTAACCTGTGCAAAATCCCGGACACGTTTTAACAACCGGTTTGCAAGCCGCGGCGTCCCTCTTGAGCGGCGTGCCAGCTCATATGCGCCATCCTCGTCAATCTCAACCCCCAGTTTTGCAGCCGATTGGAGAACAATCGTCTTTAACTCCTCCGGCTCGTAAAATTCCAGGTGATGCATCACGCCAAAACGGTCACGAAGCGGCGCAGACAAAAGCCCCGCCCTGGTCGTCGCTCCCACGAGCGTAAAATGGGGCAAATCCAGTCGAATGGAACGCGCACCCTGTCCTTTGCCAATCATGATATCAATCACATAGTCTTCCATCGCCGGATACAGAACTTCCTCCACCTGCCGGTTCAGCCTGTGAATCTCATCCACAAAGAGGATATCCCCCTCCTGAAGGCTGCTTAAAATTGCCGCCATCTCTCCCGGCTTGCCGATCGCCGGTCCCGAGGTGATTTTCATATGTACTTCCATTTCGTTGGCAATAATTCCTGCCAGCGTCGTCTTCCCCAGTCCCGGCGGACCGTAAAACAACACATGATCCAGCGCCTCTTCTCTCTGTTTTGCCGCCTCAATATAGACCTTTAACGTCTTCTTTGCTTTCTTTTGTCCGATATACTCCTCCAGACGCTGCGGACGAAGGCTTGTCTCAATTTTCTGATCCTCCTCCTGAATCTGTGTGGAGATGACACGTTTTTCCATGCTTTGTCCCATATTTATGACAGCTCCTTAATCATTTCCATATACGGCAGCTCCCGGTATCCGCATTTCTCATATACCAAAACAGCGTTCGTATTACTCTCTTCTACCTCCAGTTTCAGAAGTACCGCCTGACCCCGGTAGCGTTCCTCCACATAAGAAAGAAACTGCGTGCCCGTCCCGCCTCCGCGATACTCCGGTTTCAGGTAAAGGTCTTCGACCCAGATACAATTGCCTCCAAATTCCGTCGAAAAACTTTTTGCAATCATGCCGTATCCCGCAACTTGATCCCCTTCTCGGAACACAAACCCTTCCACAAACGGATTCTCGCCGATGCAGGCCTCGACATTGCGCTTTAGCGTATCTTCCGGCACATCATGGAACACAGCAGGCGAATCATAAAATACTCTCATCATTTCCAAAACAGCCTGCCGGTCTTTTTCTTCCATTTCTTCTATTGCAATCATATTGTCTTCCTCCTTTACAATGTATTGGCACGCGCCGCTCCTCGTCACAGAAATGCCATCTGTTTCAGGGCTGCCTTCAGCACTTCTTCCACTGTAATATCCTCTGTAATTTCTACATTGTTTACCGCTTTTAAAGCCTCCGTGGAGGAATAGCCCAGCGCGGTCAACGCCTGTACGGCCTCGCTCTTTACCGCGGAGCTGGAACTGCCTGTCTCCTCGGAGACATGTTTCGACTTCATCTCGAATGCATCCTCCAGGTTGAGCTTGTCCTTTAACTCCAAAATCAGACGCTGCGCCGTCTTGGTTCCAATTCCCGGCGCTTTGGCAATCGTCTTTGCATCCTCTCCCAACACGGCAAAGCGCAAATCATCCGGCGTCATAACCGTCAAAATAGCGAGCGCTCCTTTGGGTCCAATCCCATTGACGCCCAAAAGCAACTTAAAGATGTTAAGGTCATCCCGCGTGAGAAATCCGTAGAGTTTCATGGCATCTTCTTTCACATGGAAATACGTATAAATTTTGATTTCCTGCCCGATTCCATGAAAACTGTCAATCATACTTGCCGGAATATAAATGTTATAACCAATCTGATTTACTTCCAGTACAATGGCATCCTCCGAAATCTCAACCAACTGACCCTTCATGTATGAATACATCTCACTGCTCCTCCTGCCCTGCGAATTCCCCGTAGAAATAAAAACCTCTGCACTCCTTTAACTTCACCCTGACAATCTTTCCAATCAGCTCCCTGTTTCCCGGAAAATGAACCATAAAATTATTGCCCATCCTTCCGCTTACAAGGCTTTCATCCTGTTCATTCACCTCTTCAACCAGAACTTCTTCTACCCTTCCGGTTAAAGCATTTGCCCGCTCTGTTGCGTGACACTGCACTTCTTTTAACAATCTGTCAAAACGCTCCTTTACCACGTCCTCCGGCACCTGTTCTTCCTTTGCTGCTGCCGGAGTGCCGGTTCGTTTCGAATAGATAAAGGTAAATGCGCTCTCATAACCTACCCTGCGCACCACATCCATCGTCTCCTGGAAGTCTTCTTCCGTCTCCCCCGGAAATCCTACAATGATATCTGTCGTCAGTGCAATATCCGGAACCGCCTTGCGAATTTTCTCTACCAGTCTCAGATACTGCTCTTTATCGTAATGGCGATTCATCTCCTTCAGAATGCGGCTGCTCCCCGATTGGAGCGGCAAATGCAAATGATTGCATATCTTTTGAGAATTTGCCATCACTTCAATCAGTTCATCCGAGAGGTCTTTGGGATGGGAGGTCATGAAACGGATGCGCCGGATTCCCTCTATCTTCTCAATTTCCTGGAGCAACCTGGCAAACGTCACCGGCTCTTTTAGATTCTTCCCATAAGAATTGACATTCTGCCCCAGAAGCATAATTTCCACTACACCGTCCGCGGCAAGACGCTCAATTTCCCGCAGGATATCCTGCGGCCTGCGGCTCCTCTCCCGCCCCCGGACATAGGGCACAATACAGTAACTGCAGAAATTATTGCATCCGAACATGATATTGACCCCGGATTTGAAATAGTATTTGCGCTCAACTGGCAAATCTTCGACAATCTTGTCCGTGTCCTTCCAGATATCAATCACCATGCCTTCCTGGACAAGGCTCGTAAACAAAAGTTCTGCAAATTTATAAATATTATGCGTTCCAAATACAAGGTCTACAAAGCGATAGCTCTTTTTCAGTTTTTCCAGGACTTCCTCTTCCTGCATCATACATCCGCAAAGCGCAATTTTCATCTGCGGATGTTTCTTCTTGTAGGCGCCCAGATACCCCAGGCGTCCCCAGACTTTGTTGTTTGCATTCTCTCGTACTGTACAGGTATTGTAAATTACAAAGTCCGCTTCCTCGGTATCCACAAGCTGATAGCCCATGACCCCCAAAATGCCCGCCAGCTTTTCAGAATCACGTGCATTCATCTGACAGCCATAATTCTGTACATGCGCAAGTGGTCTTTGTCCGTTTTCCTGTTCAAATTCTTTCACCCAGGCCCTGCACTTCGCCATGAAATAATACTGCCTGGAGGGTTCTTCCGTGGGCGGCTGTGAATTTATCTCTATCTTATCTAAATCAATTTCATTATACATGTTTCCTGATTTTTCCCTTCCTGTCATATCTTCCTGAATTCTACAATACATATTCCAGCTGGCAGTCATATAACACATGTCCATGCTGACATGCATAAGCCTCCGCAAGATCAGCGTCGTACTCCTCCGCCTCCACGCAGCCAAGCGCATGGTAAAACGCCTGCGTCTCCTGCGCGGGATGCGCTGATATGTAAAGTCTCTCCGCCCCCAGTTTTCCTGCGCCGAAACTTGCATACGAAAACAACCGTTTTCCAAGCCCCTGGCCTCTGCAGCTGTTCGAGACATGGATGCAGGAAAGCTGTACATACTGTTCTCTGGAACCGAAATGGCGGTTTTCTACGGAGGCAAAACCAACCAGTTTTTCCCCCTGGAACGCACCTAATACAATGCCCTTTGTATTTACCGTATTTTTCAGGCATTCCACCAGAAAATGATACTGCGATTCATTCCACTCTTCCACAAAACAGACATCTTTTAATGCCCATATGCCCCATTCCTTCTGCCAGCATTTTGTCACTTCCTGATGTCGCTCAAAATCCTGAAACAGCTCGCGTGTAATCTGTGGTTCCGAAAGCATCTGTATCGAAATATCCATGGTTATGGTCTCACCTGCCCATTTCCGTAAATTATATATTTTGTACTCGTCAGTTCCTTAAGTCCCATCGGGCCTCTCGCATGAAGTTTCTGTGTACTGATACCAATTTCCCCGCCGAATCCGAATTCAAAACCATCGGTAAACCTTGTTGAGGCGTTCACATACACAGCAGCAGCGTCTATCTCATCCAGAAACTTCTGGGAATTGTTGTAATCTCCTGTGATAATAGCCTCGGAATGCCCGGTATTGTATTTATTGATATGCACAATCGCTTCCTCTATATTTGCAACTGTCTTTACCGATAAAATGTAATCCAGATATTCCGTTCCCCAGTCATCGTCCGTTGCGCTTACAATATCGCTGCAAACACTCCGGCTTGCCTCGTCGCCGCGAACCTCAACATTTTTCTCCTTCAATCTCTGTACCAGCCTGGGGAGAAGAGCATCTATCACCTTCTCATGAACAACCAGCGATTCGCAAGCGTTACAAACGCCGATTCGCTGCGTCTTGGCATTATATATGATATCCACCGCCATATCAATATCCGCCGTTTCATCGACATAGATATGGCAATTCCCGGTTCCGGTCTCAATCACCGGCACAGTCGCCTGTCTCACCACAGTCTGTATTAATCCCGCGCCTCCCCGCGGAATCAGAACATCGATATATTGATTCAATTTCATGAATTTCTCTGCTGTCTCATGACTGACGTCCATAATCAGGCTGATAGCATCCTGTGGAAGGGCACATTTCAGTAACGCATCCTGTATCGTCCTTGTAATGGCATGATTGGAATGGAGCGCATCTTTTCCACCCCTTAAAATCACGACATTTCCCGCCTTAAAACAGAGTCCGAACGCATCTGCTGTCACGTTGGGACGCGACTCATAGATAATTCCGATCACGCCAAGCGGAACGCGTTTCTGTCCAATCATCAGACCGTTGGGACGCCGTTTCATCGACAAAACCTCACCTACCGGATCCTCCAGCTCTGCCATCTGGCGCAACCCCTCTGCCATCTGTGCAATCCTGGCCTCCGTAAGCAACAGGCGGTCTACCAACGCAGGCGCCATCTTGTTTTCCTTTGCCTGTTCCACATCCGCCTCATTTGCCTCCAGTATCATTTTCATATTTGCCATCAGGTAATCGGCTGCTGTTGTCAATGCCTTATTCTTTTGACTCGTAGGTAACACACGCATTGCGGCCTCTGCTGCTTTCGCTCTGCGTCCAATTTCTTCTAACGTCAGGTTCGACATGGTTTGTCCTCCTTTTTTCACTAATTTATTGTTATTCTCTGTTCCGTCACTACCATATCCATAAAAATATCATATCTGTTACAGGGCACTTCCAGAATAAACTGCATCTCAAAGCAGACGCCGATTTTCAGGCATTGGGGATATTTAGCAAAAAATCTGTCATAATATCCTTTTCCGTATCCCATACGCCCGCCGCGGCTGTCAAATACAAGTCCTGGAACAAGAACCAGAGCATCGTCTATGCACATCTCGTCGCGGCTCACCGGCTCCATCACATGAAAGGCCCCTTCTGCAAAATCCTGCATATCAAATACCTGGTAAAATGCCATATCACTGCCCTGAACGCACGGAAATGATATGTGTTTCCCCAGTTCCATTGCCCGTTTCGCCAAAGACAGAAGATTTACCTCATTTCCCAGCGGATAATAGAAACAGATATGGTTCGCATCCTTGAAAAAAGATTGCTCCTGCAGGGTCTTACAAATCTGCTCTGACCATTGCGCAATCTTTTCCTCGGACAGTGCGTCTCTTTTCTGCCTCGCATCCATCCGTATTCTTCTCTTGTTTTCGTCAATTTGCATCTGTTTTTCCATATTTCTCGCCCAGGTTCTCAATGCTCCCATCGGGATTTATCACATCGATATTATTCAACTGTCCGCGCAGATTCTTACGTACAATTGCAATGTATTCCTTGCGCAACAGATCCTGTTCCTTTTTTTCGTCCTCCGTCAATCCCTCCGCCTTTGATTTGCGCGCCAGAGCATTGATTCTGTCAATTTTATTCTGATCCATAATTTCCTCTCTCTATTTCATTTTCCTCTTTTTATAATCATTCTACCCCATTTAGCTTGAAATTCCAAGTGTTTTCGTCTATGATATATTTATCTACATTTTTTCAAACGAAAGGAGAACAAAAATGAAAAATCTTATTGTTGGACAATCTGGAGGACCCACCGCTGTTATCAACGGCAGTTTGTATGGCGTTGTTACGGAGGGATTAAAGAGTACGCAGCAGATTGGCAAAGTATATGGCATGGTTCATGGAATTGAAGGATTCCTTGGCGGTCAATATATGGACATGGACACCGATATGACGAAGGACGAGCTGGCTGCATTAAAGACCACGCCGGGCGCATTCCTTGGCTCCTGCCGCTACAAACTTCCGGAAGATTTATCGGATCCTGTTTATCCGGAATTGTTCAAAAAATTTGAGGAACTGAACATTGGCTATTTCTTCTATTGCGGCGGTAATGATTCCATGGATACGGTAAGCAAGCTGTCCCGCTATGCAGCATCTGTAAACAGCGACATCCGCGTGATGGGCGTACCGAAAACCATCGACAACGACCTGGTTCTTACCGATCATACACCTGGATTCGGAAGCGCTGCAAAATACGTAGCCTCCTCCGTCCGTGAAATCAACCGTGATTCTGAGGCATATGACAAGCCCAATGTTATGATTATTGAGATCATGGGACGTCATGCCGGATGGCTTGCAGCATCTTCCGTTTTGGCAAGATGTGAGAAAGACCCGAATCCGCTCCTGATTTACTTACCGGAAGTTCCTTTCTCAGAAGAAAAATTTATCAAGCAGTTAAAAGCTGCCATTGACGAACATAAACACGTTACCGTCTGCGTTTCTGAAGGATTGAAAGATGCAGAAGGCAACTTCATCAGCGAGGATTCCGTTGAAACTGCAGTAGACCAGTTTGGACATAAGATATTAAATGGCTGCGGCGCTTACCTTCAGTCTCTTGTTAAGAGAGAACTTGGCGTAAAAGTCCGCGCCGTAGAATTCAATGTCAGCCAGCGCTGCTCTTCCAACTGCCTGTCTGCAACAGATCTTAACGAGGCTGTTATGGCTGGTTCTTTCGCCGTACAGGCTGCCCTCAAAGGCGAGACAGGTTACATGATTGCCTTTAACCGTAAGAACGGCGATTATGGCATCGACTGCGCTCTGGTAGATGTAAACGATGTCTGCAATAAAGAAAAGACTGTTCCGCTTGAATGGATTACCGACGACGGCTCTAACCTGAGCCAGGAATTCATTGACTATGCGGCTCCCCTGGTAGCAGGTGAGTGCGAACGTCCAATGAAAGACGGACTTCCGGTATTTGCAATTCGCAACCGATAAGATGATAAAACCAGCAGCTCTACTGGTTGTAGTAGGGCTGCTGGTTTTTTAATGTCATATTATGCTGGCTTTTTTAGATATGTTCTATACTTCTGTGTTCAAAACGTCTCAGAATCCGCCTCCAAACTCTCATCTCCATCCTTCTACCACATTTAAAAACAATTTTTTATATTGTTCATCCTTCTCAACCAGTACGTCATATCCCGTATTTCCAAACCATTCTGTCACTTTCTTCAGACTTTCTATCGCTTTCACTACAAATTCTCGCCTGGTATCTAAAAAGTTCCCCTCCCCCTCCAACTGTCCTCGAACGTACATAAGATTTGCCAATGCAAGCATCTTTATTTCTGTTTCTTCCGTAAAATAGATATAAGAGTATAGCATAACTGCCGCATAATACAAAAAACCACGGTCCTCCGCTAATCTTTCCTGAATCCAATATTCACAAACAGAGTAATCCATCTTAGGAATCTGGGTAATGCCATCTAATAATATTTCTGCAATTCCTCTGTTTATCATACCGACACCACCAAAATCAAGATGAGCAGTGTTTAATGGTGCATCAGCATACCCCTCTTTTTTATCCACTTCTTTTATAGGATTTTTTACATAGTGTTCAATAAAAAAAGTTGTTATTTTTCTTTTTTCCAATGAGGTACCCATTCTGCTAATACTGCATAACAGATTACAAAAATCATAAAAATAAAATGCTGAGATATCATCCCTGTGTTTTTGTAACAAATCCTCGATTTTTGTAATCAAAATCAGCGCATCATTTTCCTCTGCCAATGTCCAATTCTGATTCAAACATTTCTGCTTAATCGCATCCATTACTCTTGAATCATATCCTGACAAAGACTCGCCACTATCCAAGATCCTCAATGTCTCATCCAGACAATCTTGAATACCTTCCATATCCAGTTCCTTACGTTCAAAGAGCGAGTTTATATCTATAAGTTCTTTCAATTCATCATACGTTTTGTCTGGATCCATAGCTTTGCACGCATCAATAAAATGATGAAGCGTTTCCTTTATCTCATCTTTTCTTTCTTCATGTAGTACAATACAGAGTTCATAAACGAGCTCCCTTTTCATATTCATTTCGTCCTCGTTATTCCACTGTGAGATCACATTAAGAATTTTTTTGCAATCAACTAATGGCATATAACATAAAGCTCGTTTCCCTAACTCTTTGTTTATACGATACATATGAAGGCTGTTATATACTCGCTGAATAATCGGCATAATAATCTGCCATTCCTCATCTGCCAATCGTTCAACAACTTTTGAGATAAATTTAAACTCACTAAGATTAAAATAATCTTTACACGTTCGGATATAACCATCATAAACAATTAACCAGCGTAATACCAATAAGAGGTCTTCATGACATAACTCCCTGATCATACTTTCAATCCACTCAATTGCATATCTCCACGTAGACTGACAATCATTATTAACGACAAATTGAACAACTTCCGAAAAACCATGTGGATAATGTTTCTTCATTGTTTCAATCAGAACTTTCTTCTCCTCTTTCTCAAAACATTTATCCTGCATACTCTGTATACAAGTAATTATAGTTTGTGGCAAATCAAAAGGATACCCACAATATTTTCCATACTTATCACGATAGATTGCACAATCATATAACCAAAATGTATAATTACGCACGGATTCCAAATATTCCCCCAAATTCCACATCCGTAACCCCTCTACACACCGAAGTGAAATCATCCGCAGTAATTCCATCCGTTTATTGGCAAAATCTTTTGTTTTAAATCGTATTTCTGCCAGTAATCTCTCTATCTTTGATTCTCTTGCCTGCCAGTACGCAGGCAATGCCTGTTCCTCTGCAGCACGCTGATAACGGTATATTCCGGCATATTCAAATTCTGTATCAATCGCTTTCACATCAATATCATTCCATTTAATAACGGGTCTTGTCATATTCTGAAAACCTTGAATGGCGCTAAATCGGTCTTTATTTAACTCTCCCTCCCGAATCAATTCAGGAATTATTTGTACTACCATTTTCCAGTCTGCCCGATAAAAATATTTCCACGCCCTCGCAAGAACCAGAACATCAGCCCGATTTAACATTTCTTCCGACACACTATGATTTCGATATAAAATATCATATTGAAGACTCAGTTGCTTTTCCAGTCCTGATATCTTATTTGATAACGTCTCTATCTTAATATTTTCCTTCATTTGATGAGACACTCTTCTCCAAGAATCGCCCTCTTTATCCCAAAACCAAAACAAGCCGATGATTGTACAACACAAAAGTTCTGTAGCCATGTCTTCTTTAAGAGATCCGTAATCAGCCTCACATAAAAACTTTTCATAGCCTGATATGTAATCCCTTGAAATTCTCGGCTCTAAAAAACAAAATAACACATCTAATAATTTACTATATGTATTATCCCTTTGTATTGTACTCAATACTCTATTAACACAATCAAAAGAATTCGGATATTTATATCTGGCACTCAAATAATCAATATCACCTTTTTGATATACAAGCATATATACAAAAATCCAATAAATATGTTCCAGTGAAACATTCTCTTTCTTTATTTCATTTAATGCCAATGCGCAAATATGGCGAAGTTTGCCAATTCTCCCATTTACGTATGCTTCCTCTGCCAGATTTTGCATATATTTCAGCTTATAAAATATATCTTCTTTTCCAAAAATCACCCACTCTTCCGGATGCAAAAGCGTACCCGGTTCCATAAAATATAATATGTCGGATAAATCAATACACTCAAGTCCAACTGCATCCAGTTTTTGACGAAGTTGTCCATCATTTTCATCCTTATTAAGCGCTTCTTTCATAAATGTAGACATCAGCTGCGGAACTAAATTATTCCTTAGTTCTGGTATTTGTCTGTAAATTTCCAATTCATCAGATATTATATCTTTGTATACAGGCAATCCATCATTGGGCATAAAATTTATATGAATAATTTGAGCATCTAAATGCACAAGTTTCTCGTTATATAATTTCACCAAACGGTAATGATTTCTTAAAGCACGATATACCATTTCAAAATTGGGAATTTTTGATGTAATAGAGCGAAAGATTACGGTTACTTCCTGATTATTGACACCAATAACCTCTTTGGTCAATGCATGTCGAATCCAATGCGCCATGTTTTCCACCGTACCATGATGATGTTTCATTAATACTATCGTGTCACACCGATTAGAATCCTCGTCCAGCAAATCACAGACAGCTATAATCGCATTTAAAGCCGCAATTCTACTTTCAATAAGATTAAATTCCCGGATCTCATCATGGCAGGAAACAAACCCCTGCTGCCATGGCCATTTATCATGTGAACCTGCCATTCCTATAATTACATTTACGTGTTTTTCTAATTTTGAATCCTTTTTTATATAATCATCCAAAATATGTTTCACTAACCCTTCAATACGGATAACATGGGTTCGCCTTACCCAATTGGCTATATCAGAAGACCCTTTTATATATTTTGAACGTTCTTGCGCAGGTATATATTTTGCATCCTGAGATAACATTCCTATATCATGAATGAGCAGCGCCAACAATAAATATGCTGCCTCCTGACTACTAATTTTTTTAATCCATCCATCACTTTCTGCCCATTCTGACGCACGTTTTATAATACTACATATATGCGGCATGGCATGATTTGTAAATTCTGCCATGTGACAATTATCCGCCAAACGGTCTATGCTTTGTATTATTTCCACCAATATATTTGCAAAATCATCAAAGGGCGGTCTTTCCATGGCCTTCTTTGTGATTTGACTCTCAAAAACAAAACTAACGGTCTGATTTAATTCTATATCAAAATCTGGAATTTGTTTCACGCCATTCACCCCTATATCATTATCATAAAATCATCCCAAAACAGCTGTAATCACATCTATAAAAAATCTCTGGTTCGAACTCTATGATATTTTCTGTAAACTTACTTAATCGCTTAATTAAGTGTTTGTAAACTAATAAAACAATTTGTAACTTCCTTTTATCTCCTTGGCTGTTCAAAGAGG
>CAJTSB010000046.1:0-9635 GCA_910578825.1 uncultured Lachnospiraceae bacterium
GCTCAGAACACTTAGAAATTCTTATAGCAGGGAACACCTGGAGCAATCTTTCTACATGAATGTGCAAATTGGCGATACAAATTCTAGAGACACTTTTTGACACCCGAATCCTTATGGGAAAGACAGTTATAAAAATTAAAAGGTTAAAAGGAGCAAAAATTATGATGAAATTTATTTCATGGAATGTCAACGGTCTGCGTGCCTGTGTGCAGAAAGGGTTTCTCGATTTCTTTGGGGAAACGGATGCAGATTTCTTCTGCGTGCAGGAGACAAAACTTCAGGAGGGGCAGATATCCCTTGATTTGCCGGAAGGATATTACGATTATTGGAACTATGCCGAGAAAAAGGGATATTCCGGCACAGCGATTTTTACCAGGCATAAGCCGCTTTCCGTGTCTTATGGAATCGGAATCCCGGAGCATGACAGGGAGGGACGTGTGATTACGCTGGAATATGAAACGTATTATCTTGTCACCTGCTATACGCCCAATTCCCAGAACGAGCTGGCAAGGCTTTCTTACCGCATGGAATGGGAGGAGGCGTTTCTGGCGTATCTGGATGGGCTGAAGGAGAAGAAGTCTGTTATTTTCTGTGGAGACCTGAATGTGGCGCATCAGGAGATTGACCTGAAGAATCCGAAGACGAACCGCAAAAATGCAGGGTTCACGGATGAGGAGCGCGGAAAGTTTTCGGAAATGCTGGACCATGGCTATATTGATACGTTCCGACATTTCTATCCGGATGTGGAGCAGGTGTATTCCTGGTGGTCATACCGTTTTAAGGCGAGGGAGAAAAACGCCGGATGGCGGATTGATTATTTTGTGGTTTCCAAGGATTTACAGGACAAGCTGAAAGATGCGAAAATCCATACGGATGTGTTTGGCTCCGACCATTGCCCGGTAGAGCTGCAGATTATGCTGTGATAAAACAGGCAATTACATCTGCAAGAGGAGGCAGGCGCCGAAAAAGATAATGGTGTAAGCTATTGGAAAAATGAAAAAACTCTTTGCATACAGGAAGAAATATGTTATACTAACCCTAATCGCATATCAATAGAAAGGAAGTATTTATCATGAAACATGTGAAGACATTAAATACAAGAAAATTACAGAACACTGTGAAGAAGGGCGGCTGCGGAGAATGCCAGACATCCTGCCAGTCTGCATGTAAGACAAGCTGTACCGTGGGTAATCAGAGCTGCGAGAACCGGTAATTTTTACTGGCAGCCATACCATTTTGTGTGAAACACAAATATATAGCATAGCATGGACCGTTCGCAAGACGAGCGGTCATTTGTGCGTTATATCAGACAGGGTATAAGATTTTAACTGGAGCAAAAAGAGAAAGAGAGGAATTAGCGTGGTTCACCAGTATAAGAACAACGGCTATAACCTTGTGTTGGATGTGAACAGTGGAGCGGTACATGTGGTGGACGACGTCACCTATGATGTGATTTCACTGTTTGAGACAGATGCAGAAGAGGAAATCATAGAAAAGCTTGGGAATACATACCCGGAGGCGGAGATTACTGAGAGTTATGAGGAAGTCCGGGAGCTTGTCGCAAATGGCGAGTTATTTTCTGAGGATGAATATGAAGGCTATATGGAGCAGTTTAAGACAAGACCTACTGTGGTAAAGGCATTGTGCCTGCACATTGCGCATGACTGTAACCTTGCCTGCCGCTATTGTTTTGCGGAGGAAGGGGAGTATCATGGAAGAAGGGCGTTGATGTCCTTTGAGGTAGGAAAAGCTGCCCTGGATTTTCTGATTGCGAATTCGGGAAACCGCCGCAATCTGGAAGTGGATTTCTTTGGCGGTGAACCGCTGATGAATTTTGATGTGGTAAAACGTCTGGTGGCGTACGGCAGAGAACAGGAATCCCTCTATAATAAGAAGTTCCGTTTTACGTTGACAACCAATGGCGTACTCCTGAACGATGAGGTAATGGAGTTTGCCAATCGTGAAATGGCAAACGTTGTCTTAAGCATTGACGGCAGAAAAGAAGTCAATGACAGGATGCGTCCATTTCGTAAAGGAGCGGGCAGTTATGACCTGATTGTACCTGGATTTCAGAAGCTTGCAGAGAGCAGGAATCAGGACAGATATTATGTGCGTGGGACATTTACCCGCCATAACCTTGATTTCTCGGAGGATGTGCTGCATCTGGCGGATTTGGGCTTTAAGCAGATTTCTGTGGAACCGGTAGTTGCACCGCCAGAAGAAGATTATGCGCTGCGTGAGGAAGACATTCCGCAGTTGTTGGAAGAATACGATAAGCTTGCCGTAGAAATGCTCCGACGCCACAGGCAAGGAAAGGATTTCAACTTCTTTCATTTTATGATAGATTTAGAGGGCGGTCCCTGTGTTGCAAAGCGTTTGTCGGGCTGTGGTTCCGGCACCGAATACCTTGCGGTGACTCCCTGGGGAGACTTTTATCCCTGCCATCAGTTTGTGGGGAATGAAACATTCCTCATGGGAAATGTCACAGAAGGCATCAGGAATACGCAGATACAGGAGGAATTTAAGTCCTGTAACGTATATGCAAAAGAAAAATGCAAAGACTGTTTTGCAAAATTTTATTGCAGCGGCGGATGCGCTGCAAATTCCTATAATTTTCACGGCAGTATTACAGATGCTTATGATATAGGCTGCAAGCTGCAGAAGAAGCGGATTGAGTGCGCCATTATGATGAAAGCCGCGCTTGCGGAAGAGGAAAATCCATCTTAAGCGTATAGGAAACAGAGAAACGATTCTAAACAGCAAAGCTGTATATGATAGAAATTAAAACCGGCAGCAATCACAATCAGGGATATACGCCGGCAAGAGAAAGGACAGGAGAGGAAAAATCATGAAAAAAGAAAAAGCAGCAGGGATTCTGGTTTTAATACTGGTGATTATGTCAGCAGTATCCTGGTATGCAGGAACCATTATCTCAACGGTTGGTGTAGGAGCAAACCGTAATATCAAGCTGGGGCTCGACCTTGCAGGCGGTGTCAGCATTACCTACAAGGCAGTGGAGGATAATCCGTCGGCTGAAGATATGGCGGATACAATTTATAAGCTGCAAAAGCGTGTAGAGGGCTACAGCACAGAGGCCAGTGTGTATCAGGAAGGAAACGACCGAATCAATATCGAGATTCCTGGCGTTTCCGATGCGAACTCTATTCTGGAGGAATTAGGAAAGCCTGGATCCATGGAATTTCAGGATGAGGATGGAAATGTTCTGGTTAGCGGTACAGATATCCAGAATGCCCAGCCCCAGAGATACAAAGATGATGTGACGGGTGCGACGCAGTATGTCGTAGACCTTACCCTGACAGATGAGGGAGCTACAAAGTTTGAACAGGCAACTGCGGCAAATGTTGGAAAAACCATGCCGATTGTTTATGACGGCGAGACGATCAGCGCCCCGAAAGTAAACTCCGCGATTAGCGGCGGCAGGGCGCAGATTGAGGGAATGGAGAGTTTTGAAGCGGCTGAAAGCCTGGCTACCACAATTCGAATCGGTTCCCTGTCACTGGAATTGGAAGAGCTGAATTCCAAGGTTGTGGGCGCACAGCTTGGTGAGGAAGCAATTTCTACCAGTTTGATGGCGGCAGTCATTGGTCTGATACTGGTTATGATTTTTATGATTGTAATATATCGTCTGCCAGGATTTACGGCAAGTCTTGCATTGGTGCTGTATTCTGCGTTGACCGTATATGCATTGTGGATTTTTGATATTACGCTTACCCTGCCGGGTATCGCAGGTATCATCCTTTCCATTGGTATGGCGGTGGATGCAAACGTCATTATCTTTGCCCGTATCCGTGAGGAGATTGCAGCAGGCAAGACGGTTAATTCGGCAATCAAGATTGGTTATGAAAAGGCATTGTCTGCAATTGTGGATGGTAATATCACAACCTTGATTGCAGCAGTCGTTCTGGGAATGCGCGGTTCCGGTCCGGTAAAAGGATTTGCTTATACGCTGGGAATCGGTATTGTATTGTCCATGTTTACCGCGTTGGTAGTAACCCGTTGGCTGATGAAATGTTTCTATGCTTTGGGATTGCAGAATGAGAAACTCTATGGCAGGGCTAAGGAAATGAAAACGGTCAATTTCCTCGGCAAGAAAGCTATTTGCTTTGCCATTTCTGCAGTGCTGATTGTAGTCGGATTTGTAGGGATGGGAATCAACAGCAGCCAGGACAACGGCATGTTGAATTACAGTCTGGATTTTGTAGGCGGTACGTCTACAACGGTTACATTTAATGAAGATTACAGCATTGAAGAGATTGACCAGAAGATTGTGCCTGTGGTCGAGAAGGTAACGAATGACCCCAATACCCAGACACAGAAGATTGAAGGCGGTAATCAGGTTGTGATTAAGACGCGTTCTCTGGAACTCCAGGAACGTGAGGCTTTGAATCAGGCGTTGATAGATGAATTTGGAGTAGATGAGAAAGGAATTATCGCTGAGAATATCAGTTCCACGATCAGTTCCGAGATGCGTTCCGATGCAGTGTGGGCAGTCATCATTGCCACAATCTGTATGCTGATTTATATCTGGTTCCGTTTTAAAGATATTCGTTTTGCAGGCAGTGCGGTTATCGCCTTAATCCACGACGTGCTTGTGGTACTTGCATTCTATGCAGTTGTCAGAATTTCAGTGGGAAATACATTTATCGCATGTATGCTGACGATTGTAGGTTACTCCATCAATGCGACCATCGTTATCTTTGACCGTATCCGTGAAAACCTGGGTACCGTGAAGAAAAAAGATGCGGAAAGCCTTATGGAAGTTGCTAACCGGAGTATCACCCAGACGCTTACCAGAAGTATCAATACGTCTTTGACGACCTTTATTATGGTATTCGTCCTGTTTATTTTAGGCGTCAGCTCCATCCGGGAGTTTGCACTTCCACTGATGGCTGGTATTATCTGCGGCGGTTACTCTTCCGTATGTATTACAGGTGCGTTATGGTATGTGTTCAAAGTTAAATTTGCTAAGAAGTAAATAATTAAATAGAGTCAGATGAGACAACTGTTCCCCGGCAACCGAAATCAGGCAGCCGGGGAGTATTGTTTTAAGGGAGTGAAAAAGATGGTAAGAGTTGGGATATGCGACGATGAAAAAACATTTCGGGAACAAATAAAATTTACGCTGGAGCAGATTTCCCGGAAAAATGACCTGCAATATGAGTTATGGGAATATGAGTCGGGAATGGATTTTCTGGACAGGGGAGAGGAGATTGACCTTCTTTTTCTGGATATAGAAATGGAGGGAATATCGGGGATTCAGTTAAAAGATTATCTCCAGGGAGGAGGGGATATTCGGATTATTTTTGTGACAAGTCACATGGAAGGGATGCCTGAGGCATTTGGAAGGAATGTCTATGGATTTCTGGAAAAACCATTGGAAATAGATAAAATGGAGAAATATCTGCTGCGCGTCTGGGAAGATTTGCAGGAAGAACAGGTTCTTGTTCTGAAAGGCGTTCAAGGAGAAATAGCTGTAAAGGAAAAGGATATCTTCTACTTTGAATCGGAAAAGAAATATAGCCGTATGGTGGGAAGAAATGAAGAGTTTTTCTGTGACATGGGATTACAGCAGTTGGAAGATATGCTGGGACAGAAATCATTTTTCCGTTGCCATAAGAGTTATCTTGTGAATCTGGGAAATATTTCGGATGCAAACCAGAGCATCCGTCTGAAAAATGGTGAGAGCATTCCAGTAAGCAGAAGGAAGGCGAAAGAATTAAAGGACGCATATCTGGCGTATATTATCCGGAGGGCGAGGTAAGGGATATGGCAAATTATATGATGAATATGGGGTTCAATCTGATGGGCGAACTGGAAAATGGTGTGATGATATGTGGAATATTTTGTGTTCCCATTACCAGGAAGAAACCGCGCCTTGTCATGGGATTGCTATGCCTGCTTGTATTATGTGCAGGTGGGGACTGGTATCAATACGATGATTTGTTAATGGAAACGTTACGGACACTGCTGTCGCCGATGATTTGGATTTTTTGGATTGATGGGAAATGGTATCGGCGAATTGCGATTTACATATGCAGCATTATGTATCTGGGTCTGCCGTACCTTTTTATTAATTTATTATTTTCAGGAATTTCAGGAGAAACAGTAAAAGTATGGGAAACATATGATGCTTATCACTATATGCGAGGAATTGTTACCATTGTGGCAATGGGAGTTTTGTCAGGAATTTTGTGGAAGAAGGTTTCAGCATATAAAGAGATTATGAGAAATTTGCCAACCGGATATATCACAGTAGGAAGCGTTTGTATATTTGCAGCCTCTATGGTGCAATCTTTTGTAGAGGAAATAAGTACAGAATATGAGAATGCAGGATTGGCAAATTTTGTTTTCATATGTGTGATAATTGTCAGTCTTATGTTTTATGCTTTGGGAATTGGAAGTGTTGTGTTGGACATTTTCAGGAGAAGATATAAGGAAGAAAGCAGCTTGAAGGAACAATACTTACAGATTGCAAAAAATTATGTGAAGACAGTGCGGGAAAATGCGAAGGAAACCCGGAAAATGCGCCATGATATGTTAAATCACATGAATGTTTTAAGTTTTCACCTGGAAAATGGTGAGTACGGAAAGGCGAAGGCGTATCTGGTGGAGATGCAGTTGCATATGGAGCGGACAATTAAAAAGACGGTATCGGTCAACCATGAGATTGTGGACGCTGTTTTGTCACAAATGCAGTCAGAGACAGAAGAAGAGGGGATACAATGGGAAGTGGAAGGAATGTTGCCTGCGGAGCTGCCAATTGGAGACTTTGACTTGTGTACGATATTTTCCAATCTGTTGTCAAACAGCATCGAGGCGTGTATGCAGGTTGAGGAGGATAAAAGATTTATCCATCTGGGCATCCGATATCTGGAAGAAAATCTGGTGATAGAGGTGGAAAACTCATGTAAGCAGATCATTGAGGTTTCGAAACTGGGGGATGTTACCAGCAAAAAGGACAAGGAGAGTCACGGATATGGAATACAGAATATTCGAGATGCGGTATATAAATACCATGGGGAACTGATATTTAAAAGTGTAGAAAGTAAATTTGTAGCTCAGATTGTATTCCGTTTTTCTAAAAGTTGAGTCCAAAATGACCGTTCGTTCCAAAAAACGACCGTTCGTTCCTTTTTTCTTGCAATTTTGATGTGAGGAGGATTATGATGGAGAAAAGGAGGAGGTGAGATAAATGTTATTGTCATCAAGAAACTGGTTTTGGGATTTGCTTCATAAGATTTGGAGATAGAGTGTAGTATGAAGTATTTAATTTGGTAGTATAAGAAGAGGAAGGAGCTACAAATGAAGAATAAGATAATATTAGCATTGGCGGTAGCCTTAACCATTGCATCAAGTGCAGTGGGAACAAAGACATATCTCTCTGCTAAGGAGGGGGAAAATTTGCAATGTACAATCAGCGCATCAAGAGAAGAATATGAGTTGGAAGACAGCATTGAGCAGGCGGATGCAGTTGCGGAAATTAAAATTAATGGAATTATTGAAGAATTTGATAACGAAATCCCACAAACACTTCACAGAGCCAGTGTGATTAAGACATATAAAGGGGAGCTGCCGGAAGAGATAAAAGTTTTGCAGGATGGAACCAGGCAGATGCCTTTTAGTGATACGCCCTTGTTCAAGGAGGGAGAGAGATATATTTTAGTAATGAAAAAGACGGTGTCTCTGGCAGATAACAGTAACTCTTATTGGGTTTTAAAAGAGTATTTTGTTTCAGGCAATCAGGCGGTTGAGACGTTACCTACGGGAGAATTTGCCGCGGAGGAAACTGCAATAGATACATACGACTCAGCGAAGAGCTGGAACCGTGCGGTAAGCCACAAAGAATCGGCGCTGCCCTATGATTCCGAGGTCTTAGATAAATCTGATCTGGTCGAATATATAGAGGGGGTGCAGTAAATGAGAAAGTTTAAAAAAAGAATTGTAAATGTATGTATTATAGCGTGTCTGCTTGCTATGGTATCTACAACGACGGTATTTGCGACGATGGTTGCATATGGGAGTGAAAGGGCAGGATATATGGTTGCAACTACTCAATTGAGGAAAAAGACAAATACGTTTGACGACTCGGCGCTCAATAAAAAATATAAGAGTTATATGACTTATGGAGCAAAAGTTTGGAAAGAAAGCGGTGTTGTAACATTAAAAAGGGACAACACATCTATAAACACTATTAAGATGTGTACTTCAAAGGATACATCGGCTGTTGCAACCACAACTCGCTATGGTGATAAGCGAACAGGAAGAGTAGTAATGTTCGAAATTTATTTAAACAAAGATATTATGAATGGGAGGGCAATTTCCAGAAATAGGGCTACTGCAGCTCATGAAATTGGACATACGCTCGGATTATTGGATTTATACGAGAAGAGGAACAAAGGAAAATTGATGTACGGTATTACGGATAGGGAGACAACAAAACCAACAACAGCGGACATTAAGGGTGGAAAATACGCAACGAGAAAGTAGGGGGGGAGATAAAATGAAATATAATAGAATGGGAAAAGTAATACTTATGATTGCCATGAGTTTCATGGTATTTGTGAATTCTGAAGTTGCCTATGCGAGCAGTTTGATAGTAGAAGACGAGCAGCCTGATTTGGAAGAAGAGGCACAGGCAAAGGATGTGTATTATTCATTGGGCAAAGTTACAGATGCTTATAAGTTTTATAAGGTAACGGTAAAAAATCCGGGAATGTTACGTATAAAGTTTACAGGCCTAAATGGCAATGTAAAAGCTGCACTTTTTGATTCTCAAAAAATAATGCTTAGTAGTGAAACAACAGTTAAGGCTGCAAAACCACAGGCAACTTATTATGTAGGAAAAACGGGGACTTATTTTTTTAGGCTGAAGTGTGCAGCGGGAAAGACTGCAAATGCAAAATATATGTTTTCCAAGAGAATAAAGTTGGGAGGAACTACATTCGCGAAAGCAGATATTTTGAAAAAGGGTGTAAAAAAAAGCAGCATTTTTGGATTTGAGGGCAGTACCTCCCAAAAACAGTATTTTAAAATTAAAATTACAAACGAGGAATTAGTAAGGGTAAAGATTACCAAAGGAAATAGTTGTTCCGATGAAGATACTGTTTATATACGTATCTATAAATCAAATGACAAAAAAAATAGAGTTACATGGGGATGGATATATGAGGGTCAGGGAAAAGCAACTTTGTATATTAGAAATAGCAAGAATCATAAGACGATTCCAGGAACCTATTATATAGTGTTGTCTAAGGCGTTTAAAACATCTGGATTTGACTATTCACTTACGTGGCTTAAGTAGAAGAGTTAAGAAAGTGGCAGTCCTTGATGATTTATTTGAAAAGTTATCGAGGACTGCCTGGTAAGGAATTTGGAGGTAAGGGAATGAGAAATATAATGAAAAAATTAAGTTTATGTCTGGCGTTTTTAATAATTACTATGACGAATATGCAGACGGTGTTTGCAGATCAAAATCCACCTTCTGGGCATGTGTTTACGCCGTGTGTGCTTGTAGATGAAATTACGAATAATTCGACGATTATTCCGGTGTATGTTTATGAAGATACAACGCTTTATGTTAAAAATGGGTCAAAAACTATATTTCATAAATTCTA
>CAJTSB010000046.1:9754-20148 GCA_910578825.1 uncultured Lachnospiraceae bacterium
GAAAAAATATTAAGATTAAAAAGCAAAAGGGAAACAGCAGATTAAAACTTTATTTGGTATCAAAGGATTCAGGAAAAAGGGGAAGGATAGTTACAAAAAAAGTGACAAAATTACCTGTTGTAGCAAAAGAGAAGATTTTGAAAAGTATGGCAAGACCTAAAATTCAAAGGATCATAACAAGCGAAGATAAGGTGGTCGAAGTTAGCGGAAAAAAGGGAACAACACTTGTGATTAGAAATGAAAAGAAAATGTTGAAATCAATAAAATTTAAAAAGAATGAGAGTAAACATATAATGATACCAAAACAGAAAAGCGGGATTTTATATTTTTATTTGAAAAAGGGAAGTAGCAGAGGAAAAATAGTTTCCAGAATTATCAAATTGAAAATCAACTCCACTAGTATTTATGTGAAAGGAGAACTTGGATCCGAGATTTATTTTAAGGGGGCTAATGGGTGGCGCCATCTTGGAACATCCATTAGCAAAAAATGGAACAGTTTTTTCTTTGGTATAGACTATAATGATATAGAATGTGAGTATTTTGAGGTATATTTAAAGGATGCATGTGGTAATGAGAGCGAAAGAGTAAGGGTTAAGAATCCCTTCCAGGAACTTCCGGATCCGCCAAACATTTAATGTGATAAGCAGGGAAAATGTGGAGGAAGTTATGTAGCTTAAATGGAAGTAGCAATGAGCGAGAGAAAGGAGAAATCATGAGACGTACAACCAAAAGTATATGTTCACTTTTGCTGGCAGTCATGTTTATCTTGTTATCTGCACAGCCGAAAAACGTTGACGCGTGCAGTCTTCCGCCCTCAGAGTGGCGGTTTTCGCCAAAGGTTCTGATAGGGGAAGTTACGGAGAGTACCACATCTGTCCCGGTTTATGTGTTCAAGGACACGACACTGTACATCAAAAATGGCAGTAAGGTTGTCTATAAGAAGTTTTATGCCAATGAGGGTCTCAAAAATGTAAAAATAAAAAAACAGAGGGGCAGAAGTAAATTAAAATTTTACCTGATTGCAGAGGCATCTGGAAAGAGTGGCGATGTGGTAACGCGCAGGGTGACAAAGCTCCCGATAGTTGCACCGGAGAAGGAAAGTTCATCTATACAAAAACCCATTGTGCAAAAGAGAATTACGAGTGAGACAACGAATGTTCAGGTCAGGGGCAGAAAAAATACAACGCTTGTGATCAAGAATGAGAAGAAGACATTGAAAAAGGTTGAATTTAAGACAGATGGAAAAAAACAGATAACAATTCCGGTGCAGAAAAAAGGGTCGCTGTATTTTTACCTAAAAAAAGGAAACCGCAGGGGAAAAGTGGTTTCCAGAAAAATCAAAGATGTGACTGCCCCGAAAATGCCTGAGGTAAAGATTTCCTATAGCCAAATCAAAGTAAAAGGGGAAGTCGGGACAAAGATTTATCTGAAGGGTTCGAGAGGCTGGGAAATGCTTGGAGTTGTCTTGGAAAAGAAATGGAATACTTTTCAGGCTGGATTGGATTATTTTAATACAGAATGTGAATATTACGAGATATATTTAAAAGACGCTGCAGGGAACAGGAGCGAGAAAATAAAAATTAAGAATCCATATCCGGGTCTGCCACCACAGGTGTCTGTATAGAATGTGGGAAATAATCAGGAATGAAGTAAGTGTGTGAAATCGAAAATCCCCGTTTCCATTCACGATATGTGGATGGAAATGAGGATTTTTATCAACTTGTAAAAACTATGAAATTTTTTGCAGTCTTTCGCTGTGTTCAGATACGACTTTTTTCAGCAGGTCAATATCGACGAAAGCGTCTGCCATTTTATCTGCATAATCTTTGTAACGACTATATGTAGTTGTGTAGCAGGATTCAATTGTGTTCAGTCGTGGCAGAACAATATTTTCCTGAATCAATTTTATGTTATGTACATCACTCTGTAAAGAAGTGATGTCGCCTTTCATGGAAACGATGTCGGCTTTCATGAAATTAATATCATCTTTCATGGAAACGATGTCGGCTTTCATGAAATCAATATCATCTTTCATAAAAACAATGTCAGATTTCATGTCGTCAATATCATCTTTCATGGAAACGATATCACCTTTTATGCTTTGAATATCACTTTGCATTTCGTGAATATTTTTCTCGATAGGTATGAGTCTTGTGTCAAGTTTCCTGTCCATAATATCAGCTATGGCAAGTAACAATTCATTATCTGTCATTTTATCATACTCCTTCGTGTGCCAGCAGTTTGGGATTTCATAAGTATATCATATCCAGAGTAAAAAGTCTATTGTCTAATAAAAAATAATTCACATTTAGAGTATTATTTAAAAATAACAACAGTGTCATTCGCATGGATGACGGTACTTCCCTGGGGAATGATATTTTCATCTCCACGTTTGATTAAGGCGATCAAAATATTTTCCGGGAGGTTCAAATCTGCAATGGAAGAATTGCACCAATTATGTCCGGGTTCAACGAGGATTTCTTTTAATTTCCCATCATGTTCCTCGCGGAAGGAGGGAACGCTTAAGATGAGCGTATCGCCGGCAAGGATGGTTGTATTACCCCGTGGAATCAGGGTATCGTCCTCGCGTTTGATCATCAGGGCAAGCGAACCGGTAGGAAAACTGACGTCCTCTATCCTGCGGTTTTCCCAGTTGTGCCCGATGGGAATGTACATTCGCATTAGGGTCAGGTCTGAATCATCCTGATAATCGTTGAAGGTTTTGCGGATATCGGAGCTGTTATCTACCATATCAAGCTTTCTGGCAACCATAGGCAGAAGAGAGCCCTGAATGGCGACGGAGAGCAGAGAGATAAAAAATACAACGTGGAACAGATCGTGTTCGAGGCTGGTTCCGCCTGCAATTACCATGATGGCAAACACAATGGACGCTGCACCGCGCAGACCGGACCATGATACCAGCAGACACTGCCGCAGAGAAGAGCCAAAGGGCAGTAGAATTAAAAATACAGCCACAGGTCTGGCAAGGAACGTCAGAAAAAGCGCGATAAACAATGCCGGGAACAGTAATTCTGGCAGCAGGTGGGGAAAGGACAGAAGCCCAAGCAGGAAAAAAATCAAAATCTGGGCAAGTCCGGTGATGCCGTCAAAAAAGTGTACCAGCGTGATCTTGTTGTTGATATTGCTGTTTCCAAGCAGAATCCCGGTAAGATAGACGCTCAGATATCCGTTTCCGCCTAATACAGCAGGAAGTGCGTAGGAGAGTAGCACGAGGGCAATCACGAAGACGGTGTCCATACCAAGGGTGATTAAGTCATCTTTTTTGAGGGCAAGAATGCCGAGCCATGCACAGGCAATGCCGATGCTGACGCCAATGCCAATCTGTGTGAGCATCATAACAGGCACCGAGGTATCGCTGTTGCCGGAAATCATGGCAAGCGCGACCATTGTCAGCATATATGCTATGGGATCGTTACTGCCGCTTTCAATTTCTAACAGAGGCGCGGTGGAGTCTTTGAGGTTCAGGTTCTTGGAGCGCAGAATGGAAAATACGGATGCTGCGTCGGTAGAGCTTAAAACTGCGCCAATGAGAAAGCTCTCAGAAAAGGAAAAATGCAAAATCTGATAACAGAAGAAACAGGTCAGGAAAGCGGTGATGATAACGCCCAGCGTGGAGAGCAGGACGGCTTTTCCCGCAACAGGACGCGCAGTCTGCCATTTCGTTCCGAAACCGCCGTAAAACATGATAAAAATCAACGCGATAGTACAGAGTTGTTCTGTCATCGTATAGTTGTTAAAAGAAATTTTAAACAGCCCGTCGGAGCCGAATACCATACCAAGAGCCATGAAACACAGCAAAGCAGGCATTCCAAATTTGCTGGAAAAGCGATTTGCTATGATGCAGGATAGGATAACGGCACAGCATAGAAGAAGCATAATTGCCATATGATTGTCCTTTCTTTGGTGTTTCTTGTGTTTGATACAAATAATAAGAATAAAAAACCCCCACTTCCATGTACTATCATGCGTGAAAGTGAGGGTTTCCTTGTTGCTTTCAGCTATCTTCCATTGTTACATGCAAAATGCTGTTATCAATTCAAATTAAGCCTTTGGCTCAACGCCTGCCCAATCATCAAACTTGGACATTACAGCGTCGTATGTTCTCTGGGAGATATCCGGTAACTTGGATCCCCAGGATTTGGTAGCTGCCTTAAAGCCTTTTTCAAATGCAGCGCGCATCTGTTCTGCCTTCTCAGGATCGTCTCCTACCAGACCTTTTGCAAATTCAATAATACGGTCGGAAGTCTGCTCTACACCCCAGTATCCATCATCTGCGATATCTTTCTGTGCCTGAGCCTTCACGTCAGGAGTAACGGTGAAATCGCCTTTTGCGAGGAAACGCCACATGTCGTCCGCCTGTCCGATTTTGTTACCCTGATTGCCCATCATCTGCTGTACCAGACTTCTCAGCTGGGAAGTTCTGTCTTCTGCATCTTTCTTTAAACGAGCGATGACATCTTCTTTGGCATAGGTAGCCTTTGTAGAGGAAGTGCCCTTGTTATATACGACACCTTCTTCTTTTTCTTTCTTGTCTTCCGCTGCTTTCTTAGCGTCTGTGTTCGCGTTGGCTGTTGTCTGATATGTTGGGGTATAAGCTGTTGTGCTGTTTACACCATATACACTCATAATATTTCCCTCCTTGGCAATATATTTGGTTGTCCGTAACCTTGGATTTATAGTTCTCATTACTTATATCGGAAGAGGAAGGAAAAAATTAACACTGTTCCTAAAAAATAAATGCGATTCACGAAGGAGGGAAATTGCAGGTTTCTCAGAAAAAAATTGACGGAAACGTTTCGAATGGTTAGAATAGAAGTCAGAATCAGGGAATTGAAACAGAAGGAGAAATCGATGTTGGAGATAAGATTGAAAGCGCTTGCAAAGATTAATTTGGGGTTGGACGTTTTAAGGCGCAGGGAAGACGGTTACCATGAGGTGCGCATGGTGATGCAGACGCTTAAGATGTACGATAAGATTACTATCAAAAAAACGCATGAGCCGGGAATACAGATAAAGAGCAACCTCTTTTATGTGCCGGAAAATGAGAACAATCTGGCATACCGCGCAGCAAAATTGTTGATGGACGAGTTTCAGCTGAAAGAGGGAGTCTTTATTGATTTACAAAAGTTCATTCCGGTTGCAGCAGGAATGGCGGGGGGGAGCGCCGACGCCGCGGCAGTGTTGTACGGAATAAACCGCATGTTCCAGCTAAGGCTGTCGAAACAGCAATTGATGAAACGCGGCGTGCAGATTGGCGCGGACGTGCCCTATTGCATTATGCGCGGGACAGTTCTCGCAGAGGGAATCGGAGAGCAGCTTACGCCTCTGCCTCCCATGCCTTCATGCAGCGTCGTAGTCGCGAAACCGCCTATTAGTGTTTCTACCAAATTTGTCTATGAAAATCTGGAGCTTGACAAGGTTGACAAACACCCGCAAATTGACATTCTGCTGGAGGGACTTCGCGAGGGGAATCTGCATAAAGTTGCCGCCCATATGGGAAATGTGCTGGAAACAGTGACGATTCCCAATTATCCGGTGATTGCTGAGATTCGCGGGCAAATGCTGGAGACAGGCGCGCTCAATGCCATGATGAGCGGCAGCGGGCCGACTGTGTTTGGCTTGTATGAGGATGAGGAACTGGCGCAGAAAGCTTACGAAAAACTGCGTGAGGGATCCCTTGCAAAGCAGGTGTATCTGACTGGAATCTATAATACAAAGTAGTACAAGAGGAATAAAAAGGAAAAATTCGGTAACGATATATAGTAATGGAGAAAAGGATAAGAATTGTCTTATCCTTTTTTGTGTCATAGGAAATGTAATGCAGTTTCCTGTGGTGTAAAGACAAAAATTAGGAGGAATTTATGCCAATTCAGATTACCCCTGATTTGCAGGAAAATATTAAGAATTTTGAGGAATTATTTTCTGACTGCGAGGATATCAAAAAACGAAGAATTAAAGTCGGAAAAAATTTAAAAAGCGAGTGCTATATCGTTTATATTGAGGTAACGGTCAGCAGCGTGGACTGGAAAGATTCGGCAATTGGAAAATTTTTAGGAACGCTTCGGACATTGCCGGAGACGCAGCTTGCAGATTATGTACGTGAAAATGTAGCGGATGTGTCTGATGCAAATCCGTTTGAAACGTTAGAGGACGCGGCGCAGGGAATGCTTACCGGAGACGCGCTGTTCTTTTTGGACGGTTATAACAGAGCCCTGAAAATTCCCGACAAGGGATATCCGGGGCGGGGCGTATATGAGGCAGAGTCGGAAAAGGTAATCCGCGGCTCCAACGAAGGATTTTCCGAATCTATAAAGCTGAATACGGCATTGATCCGCAAGCGTTTGCGAAGCCCGCATGTGAAAGTCAAAGAAACGTTCGTGGGCAGGCGCACGAACACAAATGTGGATCTTGTCTACATCAAAGATCTGATTCATCCGGAAATCTTAAAAAAAATTGAGGAGCGGCTGAATGAATTTGAAATTGACGGCGCGCTGGACAGCGGTATCATCGAGCAGCTTACGGAAAAACGAAAATTTTCACCGTTTCCGCAGTTTCAGACGACGCAGCGGCCTGACCGGGCGGCAATGGCGATTCTGGAAGGAAGAATTGTACTGTTGTCCGATAACTCTCCGGTGGCTTTGATTCTGCCAACGACATATAATTCGTTTATACAGACGAGCGATGATTATTACAGTCGATGGGAAATTGCATCTTTTACGAGGACGCTGCGTTACGTGGCCTCTTTCCTTGCCATGGTATTTCCGGGGTTATATCTGGCGATGACGAATTTTCATACACAGCTTCTTCCCACCGATTTACTTCTGTCCCTTGCGGCGTCAAGGCAGGGAGTTCCGTTTCCTGCAATGGTGGAAATTTTGATTATGGAAATTGCGTTTGAATTGCTGCGTGAGGCCGGTGTACGTCTGCCGGGAGCCAATGGAAATACGATAGGGATTGTAGGCGGACTGATTATTGGGCAGGCGGCGGTGGATGCAAATATCGTGAGTCCGATTGTAGTGATTGTGGTTGCGCTTACGGCATTATGTTCTTTCGCCGTGCCGAATGAAGAGTTTGCTACGGCGTTTCGGATACTCAAATTTGTATTTATTTTTTTGTGCGGCTTGCTTGGATTTTTTGGTTTTCTGGTTGGACTGCTTGCCGTGCTGATTCATCTGTCCCATCTGGAAAGTTTTGGAATTCCTTATCTGACGCCTTTTGTCGGAGCGGATCTGAGTGGTTATCAGGACGAGCGCGATACATTTTTGCGCCTTCCGCTTGATTTCCTCAAAAAACGTCCGGTATATACCAGACAGGGTGCGCGCACCCGGCTGAAATTCAACCGGGAAAATGAGAAAAACCAGGAAGGGAAGTGACAGATGAAATGTTTGCAGACAATTTAAAAATATCGTTACGGCAGATAAGAAGACTTTTTGTTTTGGATATTTTTGGCATGAGCAGCCTGTTGCTACCGGGGATTTTTTCTGCCATGACCGGGGCAGATGGGTTGTTCTGCCTGCTGATTGGAATGGCAGGAGGCATCGTGCTTTTGTGGCTCGTGGCTGCAAATATGAAATATATGGAAGATGACTATTACGGTTACATGAAAGACACGGCGGGACAAATTGTAAGCGATGTGTTCATGGTATTTTATTTTCTGTATTTTGTGACGTTATCCGGATATGCATTGTATGAGCTTACCACGCTGACGCTGGGCTGGCTTTTGCCGGAGGGTTCGTTTGACGGAATCGCAGTCTTGCTGATTTTTCTGGCCGTATATGCCTGCCTGCGCGGCATCGAGGGCAGGGCAAGGGTGTATGAAATCATTTTCTGGTTTCTGGGAGTTCCATTGATTCTGATGCTTGTTCTTGCCATACCGGACGTAAATTCATCCTACTGGACGCCGATTGTAGCCTCGCAGGGAGAGCAGCTTTTTCGTGGGAGTACATCGGTGATGATTTTCCTGCTCCCATTTAATGCGTTGCTGTTTTTACGACCATTCTGTACAAAACCGGAAAAGCTGGCGGTGTGTGGACAGCAGGCGTTGTTGGTGGTGACGGCACTGAATGTTGTGATCTATCTGATTCTTCTGGGCGTGTTCGGGCAAAACAGCATGGGCGTTCTGAAACGTCCGGTTCTGACGCTGATGGGTATGGTAAACCTGCCGGGCGGCTTTTTCACAAGACAGGATGTCCTAATGACCGCAGTATGGTTTTTTGCGCTGTTTGCGCTCTTGAATACCGGAATTTTTCAGGGGACGCTGGTGCTGCGGGAATTATGCCATGAAACGAAAAAGAATTTCAGTCTGTACGTAGTGGCGGCGCTCGCCTTTTTCATGGGAAAAGGATTATTTGAACATCGTTTTCTGGGAGAAATTTATGACATTTATCAAAATTGCATCGCTTTGCCCGGGATGTATCTCATCTTACTGGCGTTGCTGTTATTTTATCAGATAAGAACGGGAAGAAAAGCTGGAAAGGGGGCAACCATGAATGTGGAAGAGTAAAATGATGTTTGCCGCGCTTTGTCTTATGTTCCTGTGTGGCGGCTGTGAGTCGGCGGAGCTGGAACAGCGTGGATTTCCGCTTGCTGTGGGTATAGATTTGCAGGAGACGGTGAAGAAGGAGGATGTTGAGAAAAAACTGGTTGTCAGTTTTGATTTTCCCGACCTTGCGCAGATATCGGAGAAAGGAAAAACCATGGATACGCCCATGGGTATGTCTCTTGAGGGCAGCAATATGTACCATGTGGAAAAATCTTATGAAAATAACACAAACCGAATGCTGGACTATAACCATATCAAAGCGATGGTGCTCGGAGAACGCCTGCTTTCCGATGCAAAAAGCCTGCGAAATCTGCTGCGGAATCTGGAACAGGAAGAGAATGCCGCCAGAAATATCACCTTGTTTGTCGCGAATGGTTCCGCGGCAGAAATTTTATCCCTTACGGAAGAAACGGAAGGCTCCATGGGAACTTATCTTGAGCAGATGATGGAAAGTCAGAAAGATTTCCGACAAAAAAAGATTGCTACGGTCGGAAGTCTCATGAACCAGTGGCATAATCAGAATGAACTGCTGTTACTCCCGGTGTTGTCTGAGAAGGGAAACCGGCCTGCGGTCAGCGGTTATGCGGTAATCAGTAATTTTGACTATGTCGGAATTATTACAGTGGAGGAGGCGATGCAGATTTTCCTTTGTCAAAATCTGATCGAAACATTTATCTGTGAATTAAATCAGGAGGAGGCGGCGGAAATTTCGGATATCCGCGTGTCTGTCTCCGTAGCGGATGACAGAGAAAATCCGACGGTTTCCGTGTCCGTTTTCGGAAAGGGAAAGATGAAGGCGGGACAGGCAAGCTCTATGGGACAGGAATATCAGATAGAACAGAGGATGGAAAAACGCCTGATGACAAAGTTGCAGGAAACAGCGCAAAAATTGCAGCAGGAGTATGGCATTGATATCACAAACAGCTACGTTTCCCTGGGCGGATATAACCGAAAATTATATCAGAAATATAAAAACCAGCCGGAAACATACAACCAAAGTGTGCATCATTTGTTTGAGGTAGATATTGATATTTTAAACTGGGAATAAAATTTTTGTGTAAAAATCATTTTTCTGGAAATACTTTCCTTAGCCGGCAATATCAGTGAAGGAAGGTATTGAAAAATGAAAAGATGGATGAAGACAGGAACGATATTGATAATTGCAGCCATTTCGTGCTGTATGATGTGGCAGTGCAGAAGGCAGCGGATGACAGAAGAGATTGCAGATAAGGTCATCCGTTTCCATGTGCTGGCAAACAGCGATACGCAAAAAGACCAGGAGTTAAAGCTGAAAGTGCGGGACGCCATAGGCTCCTATATGCAGCCGAAACTTTCCAGTATTTCCAATATAGATAAGAGCCGTCAGGTCATCCAAAAAAATCTCCCGCAGATCACGGAAACAGCAGAGAAGATCATTGCGCGCGAGGGCTATACATATGATGTGAGAGCGTCCCTGAAAGTCACGGATTTTCCGCAGAAAACATACGGGGACTATACATTTCCGGAGGGCAGATATGAGGCTTTGGAAGTTGTGATTGGAGATGGTAAAGGACATAACTGGTGGTGCGTCATGTATCCAAATCTCTGTTTTTACAACAGCGTCTATGAAGTTGTAGACGAGGAGGCAGAGAAATCCCTGCAGCGCGCATTGACGCCGGAGGAATATCAAAGCCTCATGGAAGAGAAAAATTATCAGGTAAGGTTTGCTTTGCTGGAACGCGTACAGGAGTTGATCCAGAAGTGGTAACAAACAGACCGAATAATTACCGGAAGTGTGTAACAGTTCAGCCTATATGTTACATCTTAACATTTTTTCATGGAGTTCTTGCAA
>CAJTSB010000047.1 GCA_910578825.1 uncultured Lachnospiraceae bacterium
AACCGGAGGATGATCTGCTGTCTGATATCATAGCCGGTTAACTGTCAGCTACTAAACGGCAGAAATTATATTTGCGAAAAACTATTGACACTACCCATTGCTTTAGCTTACAGGAAAAACCTCCAAGTAATTATCTGTGTTGTTATGACCATATATCTTTCGTTTCATACATGTATGAATTTTGACATAATATATAAAAAACTAAATATTTATAGAGATTTTTTGTAAATAACCTATAGTTTTTGGGGGTGAAAAAGACAGTATAACATACTATAATAAATTATCTATAAAATTAACGAAGGATTGAGAAATTTTGGCGATGAAGTTTCTGCAATCCTTCATTATAATGAAAGGAGTAAACTGTGAAGAAAGTAATGAGAAATGGATGGAAACGCGTATGTGCTGTGGTTCTGACAGCTGCAATGGTATTGACGATGTTTCCGGCAAATGTACAGGCAGAGGGCGAGAAAAAAGAATTTTACAGAAATGGTTTTGAAGATGGGCAATATCAGGGGATTACGGGACGCGGAGCAAAGGTTGAAGTCTCTACTTCGGTACACCATGGTACAGGCAATAACAGTTTGGCAGTCAAAGAACGTTCCGATACATGGCATGGCATTCAGCTGCCGCTCGTGAAATATGTAGTGAATGGGAATACATATGATTTCATTGTCTATGTAAAACAGGATTCGGGTTCGGAACAGAAAATTGACCTGGGGATACAATATAAGAATGCCAGTAACGAGACTCAATACCCTACAGTAGATGCATCTAACTGTGTGAGCGGTGAGTGGACGGAACTGAGCGGTTCCTTTACCGTTCCGGAAGTTGCCAATGAGATTTCCCTGTTTATTCAGTGTTCCACATCTAAGACGGCAGAATTCTATGTAGATGACTTGTCGATTTCTGGTATCCCGAAAGAAATCAATGAATTTAAGCCGAATGAAGAGCTTTATAAGCAGATGGTTGAGAAAGGCGTTTTCTCTACCGGCAACAATGCGCGTATAAAGGCGGCTCTTCAAAAGGCACGCGACGGAAAAGACGTATCACTGGCTTATATTGGTGGTTCCATCACGGAGGGCGGCGGCTACAATCCGAATTCCGCATGTTATGCAGAAGTCTCTGCAACAGCTTTTGCCCGGAAATACGGCAAAGACGGGGGCGGAAATGTTCATTTTATCAATGCAGGCATGAGCGGTACGTCATCGGATATTGGTATTATCCGCTATGGGCGCGATGTAATAAAGCGTCTGCCCAAGGGCAGCACTCATCCGGACATTTTGTTTGTCGAGTTTGCGGTAAATGATGCCGGCTGTGAAACCAGAGGCGGCGCATATGAAGGTCTGATTCGCCAGGCGTTAAAATCCGGCTCAGCGGTTGTTCTGGTATTTTCCGTATTTAACAACTTAAATCGTGTAGAGGAAATGAATTATCGCAAATATGGAACAAAATATGATCTGCCTATGATTAGTACGGGAAATGCCATCGAGAATGTTTATAATAGCGATGGATTTTATGACTGGTTTTACAATGATACGCTTCATCCAAATGCAAATGGATATAAGCTTATGGCGGATTGCACTCTTGAATTGATGGATCGTGTTGATAAAGAGACGGCAGAAACGGATAATATTACAGATGTGGATTCCATTGAAGCGCTGACGTCTTCTTCCTTTGAAGGGATGAAGATGATTGATGCGACAACGACCGTGGACTCAGATCCTGCAATCAGCGCAATCAATGCGGGAGGATTCAGCGGCAAGGACGAAGCTGTTCCGACATTCCAGTATTTATATAATGGAAAGGCAGGAGAAAAGTGGTTTCCGGATAACTGGATGTATAATGGGAATGACGCCGGAGGTCCGCTGACGATTGAAGTGAATTGTCGAACATTTATGCTCTTATATAAAGAAACCAGTGAGACAGCGTATGGTTCTGCAGACCTGTATGTGGATGGCGTGAAGAAATCTACCTTGAGCTGCTTTAACAATTCAGGCTGGAATAATGGTAAAGTATGCATCGCCTTGCAGGGAGAAGAATCTGCTAAACATAAAATCGAATTGAAGATGGCAGCCGGGGATGAAAACAAGAAGTTTACGCTGTATGCGATTGGATATCAGACAGATGAGGTGGCAGTGGATCAGGCAGTTGAGAATGTGCAAACGCTGATCAATGCCATTGGTGAAGTATCTTATAATAACGCAAGCAAGGAAAAAATTGATGCTGCAAGACAGGCGTACGATAGATTGACAGACGCGCAGAAGGCTCTCGTGAATAATTATGAGGTACTGACAAACGCGGAGAAAAAATACAAGGATCTTACGCTGGCATCAAAAACAAGCATAACGAAAGCTGTCGTGAACAAGATTGTGGATCAGGTTTACACAGGTCAGGCGAAGACGCCGTCCCTTACCATTACGTACAATGGCAGTAATTTAAAGGCTGGTGTGGACTACGCGGTAAGCTACAAAAACAACACGAATATCGGAACGGCGACCGTAACGATCACAGGAAAAGGGAATTATACGGGAGAAACCGCTGCAGCATTCAACATCATCGTCAGAAAGAATGCCAGCTATACCGTTGGAAGTTACAAATACAAAGTTACAGATGCCAGAACGAATGGAAAAGGCACAGTTGCCTTAAGCGGCATTAAGAGCAAAAAAAGTAAGAGCCTTAAGGTGGCTGATACGATTACCATCGGAGGCAGGAAGTTCCTTGTCACATCCATTGGCAACAGTGCGTTCTCGGGATGCAGCAAGGCTACAAGCGCGACGATCGGGAAGAATGTCACTAAAATTGGTTCCAAGGCATTCTACAATTGCAAGAAACTCAAAAAGATAACCATCAAGAGTACAAAGCTGAAATCGGTAGGAGCGAAAGCATTCAAGGGCATCAATAAGAAGGCGTCCATCAAGGTACCGAAGAGCAAGCTGAAAGACTATAAGAAATCGCTGAAAAAGAAAGGGCAGGCATCCAGCGTTAAGATTACGAAATAGAAGAATAGTCAAAAACAAATATGCGCACTTGGCGCGTCAAAGCGGGCAATCCCCTCATGAATGTGGGTTTGCCCGCTTTGCTCTCTTAATAGGAAAGCCTTATAGGAAAGATACTTTTAGGAAAGCACAGGTTGTACCCCCAAAAATGCGTATTGTGCCAGAAAGTGGATTTGATGCGACATCATATGCTAACATTTAACATAGGTCAACAGGGAAACGGAAAGGAGTAAAGGTATGAAAACCAGAAAAATCAGTATTTCTACACAATTGTTCCTTTTTATTCTGGGGGCGTCTCTTGTCGTGGCCCTGATTGTAGGAGGCGTTTCTTATTCCACAATGGGACGCTTTTTAAGGCAGAAGACGATGGATGATGTGATGGAAATTGCAGTGATTGCCGCAGAAAATGTGGACGGGGATATTTTTTTAAAAGCAATGGAGGGCGATCAGGACGCTCTGTCGATGGTAAAAGATTCGCTGAGTTTTTTTCTGTCAGGAAATTCGGTCACTTATGTTTATACCCTCATGCCAAAAGACGAAAGCAATTTTCAGTTTGTGGTAGATACGGATCCAGATGATCCCGGAGAGTATGCCGAGGACTACGAGGCGCAGGACGCTATGTTTGAGACGATGGAAGGAAAGGCAAGCGTAACAAAGGAAGCATTTACGGATGAGTGGGGAACCTTTTACAGCGGTTATGCGCCGATTACGCAGAATGGAAAAACACTGGGGATTGTGGCGGTTGACTATGAGGCCTCATCTATACGGACTTCTTTAAATTACCTGATACGCAATATTTTATGTTCAGTGGCAATCGGTATTTTCTTTGCGGTTATCGCAGCCGCGGCTGTATCTGTCAGAATGAAGAGTAATTTCAGAAAGGTCAATGACAAGATTCTTGAAGTGGCCTCGAATGATGGAGATTTGGCAAAGGTGCTGGAGATTAATTCCGGTGATGAACTGGAAGTGATTGGAAACAGTCTGAACCAGCTTTTGCAGAAAACCGCCAACACGGTTCGACAGATAAAGGGCGGGACAAACAATATTGAATTCAAAATGAAAGATATCAATACCCATGTATCTGGGTCTGTTTCCCGCATTACCAATATAAATGATACGATTCAGACTATGGTGGCGTCTTCGCAGGAGATTGCGGCGTCTGCCGGAACCGTCGGCGAGCAGGTGGATTTTGTATATCAGGATATTCAGAGCATTGTGGATATTGTTACCCAAAATACCAATCATCTGAAAGAGATCTATATTTCTTCGAAAGAACTGAATGAGACTGCCCAAAGCTCGGCAATCAGAATTGGAGAAAACGTGCAGAGTATGTCTGCGGGTATGCAGGTGGAGAAAGAGAGGGCGGACGCGGTTCTTCGGATCAAGGAGCTTTCAGACGCTATTTTAAGTATTTCCGCCCAGACGAACCTGTTGGCATTGAATGCTTCAATTGAGGCGGCAAGAGCAGGAGAAGCGGGGCGTGGATTTGAGGTCGTGGCACAGGAAATCGAAACATTGGCGCGCAATACCAGCGATGCGGCAAATGAGATTCAGACTATGAGCGGCGATGTGGTGAAGGCAGTAGAAGGTTTGAACAGACTGGCAGAGCAGATGCTTTCCTTTATGCAAAATGAGATTTGCGGCGATTATGAAAGATTTAGCAATGTCTCCCACCGATTTATGGGACAGTCAGACGATATCAGTATCTCTATGAAACAGCTGCAGCAGATTACAAAGCAGTATGAGGAATCCTTAAAGAGCATCAATGACGTTATGCAGTCTGTCAGCGCGGCGTCTGAGGAGACAAGCATAGAAATCGTGCGCATGTCGGAGCTGCTTTTGTCCATGAATACAGATATGAAAAATATTGAGGATTCGACAGAAGAAACATTTCAGAATATCTCAGGCATGAATCGGGAACTGAGCAGTTATCGGATTGATGGGGACGAAGTGCAGGAAGGCGTCTGCGATGATGAGTGACAGGATTGCATTATGGAACAGATAAATTTTCCGTGATAAAAATGTAAATTTGAAAGCTTGCATTTTGGCGGCAAACGTGATATTTTTAAAAGAAACAATCAATCGTCGTATTCGAATGCTTAGGAATGGAGAGGAACATGCAGAATAAAGAATTAGCATCCTACATAATGGATCAGCTTTCAGATTTAGGAAATGTCCGTAACAGGCCAATGATGGGCGGATATGTATTTTATTACAGGGAAAGAATTTTCGGCGGCATCTATGAAAATGGATTTATGGTAAAAGTGACAAAGGCAAGTCAGGAGTTCATGCCGGACAGCATACCAGAACCGCCATATAAGGGAGCAAAAGAAATGCTGCCTGTTACCATTCTGGATGACAAAGAACAGTTACAGAAGATGGTTGAGGAAATGTTTGATGAACTGCCGGAGAGAAAGGCAAAGAAGACAAAGTAATTAGTAGAATATTATCTATTGATATGGTGAACGGGCAAACAGCGTTTAGCAATATTTCTTGCATAATTTCCATTTTTTGCAATATTTGCTGCAAAATGGAAGAAAAAGTCGAAAATTATTTATAGGAAGGAAACAGAAAGAGCGACATATTTTGTCTGCAATCAGGGAGATACTTCGTAAAGAAGTCATCTCCCTGTTGCTTTATTAGGAACTGGAAAAATATCCTCCAAGGACAAAGACCAAAATTGACGCTTTTGAGTACAAAAATAACCGCAATACAAATCTATGCACATGATATAATTATTTTAGAAAGTTGACATAAAATCAGTCAGACAGAAAGAGGTCAGGACATGTGTTGTATTCAGATTGCGATTTGCGACGATGAGACAAAAGAACTGGATAAAATGGAGGCAATACTGCGCGCCTGGCATGGAAGGAATGAGTTTATGATCCGGCGGTTTGAAGACAGCGCAGAGTTGCTCTATACAATTGAGGAAGAATGTTATTCTCCGGATTTGATACTGATGGACATCTATATGCCGCATAATTCAGGAATTGAAGCGGCAAAGCAGCTGCGGAAACAGGGAAATGCCTGCAGAATTATTTTTCTTACCTCTTCCAAGGATCATGCGTTGGAGGCGTTTGAGGTTAATGCATTTCAATACCTGCTCAAACCGATTTCAGAAAACAGGCTTTTCACGGTCATTGAACAGGCGGTTCGTGATATTAAAAGAGAACAGTCTCGTTATATTCTCCTGCGGGTGGATAATCAATTACGCAGGGTGGCGTATGGCGATATTGTTTATTGTGAGGCGCAGGGGAAGAAACAGTGCATATATTTGCAAGACGGAGAGACAATATATCTTCGCATGACGATGGCGAAACTGCGCGAAATGCTTTCCGAAAGCAGGGAATGTACGAAAGTTGGAGGTTCCTATATTGTAAACCTTGAACATATTGAGCGGATGAACGCTCAGACGCTGCAGTTGGATAACGGGAAGGAAATCTATCTGCCCAGAGGCGCCTATAAATCCCTCCGCGAAAAATACTTTCGTTATTATTTTGGGGGGAAGGAGGAGTTTTGTATTTAAGAAAACAAAGAGGCGCTGGAAAATACAATTATAAAAGGAGCAGGAAATGACGGACGCAATTATTACGAATATCATCAATAATATATTTCATGTTGTCTGGTTTTACAACCTTGTGCTGGAGCCAAAGTATGGAAAGAAAAAGACATTTTTTATTACTGTGTTGACAGGACTCTTGTTTCAGGGAGTTATTGTAGCTATTTTTACAGGCAGCTCCCTGAGTCATTACACTTTTTTTCTGGCTTATCTCCTGACTGCGGTTTTTTTTGAGGGCGTTTTTGTGTGCGTGCTTTCGGTTTCTCATCCTGCAAAGTCTGCATTTCTAATTTCGGCATATTATTGTCTCTGGACTTTTATCTATGGGGTAATTTCCCTTTTGACAGGAAGTTTTGCGGGGGCGGGGAGTGCACCTGTCTGGATTTTGCGAATTTTTTTAAACCTTATTTTCCTTTCTCTTTACGTGGGCTTTTTTAAGAACAGGATAATACAGATTTATCGTCAGATGCAGAGCGGATATGGAATGATTGCCGTTATTTCCGGTATGACCTTTGTCATGATGTCCGTACTGTTGTTTTATAATGAATATAAGCAGGAGCGGGATATGGAGCACATCATTATGATGGCAATTTCCTATGGTTTTCTGTTGATTGTGTATGTGCTGCTGTTTTATTTCATGGCGCAGGCGAACCACACGCATCAGTTAAAACAGATGTGTCTGCATGAAAAACTCCTGCTGGAGCAGATAAGTTCCTATGAGAAGATTGAGCAGAATGCCAGACAGGCGCGCCACGATATCCGCCATCACAATCTTGTCGTCATGGAACTTGCCATACAGAAGGATTGTGAAGGGATTCTTGAGTATCTGGAAGAATACGAGAGAGTTGAGGCTCAGAAGCAGGAGAAGAGATATTGCAAAAATCATGCGCTGAACAGTCTGGTATCCGCGTATAGCAAGAGGGCAAAACAGCAAGGTATTGCGTTTTACGCAGAGATTCATCTGGAAGATGCGCTTACTGTCTTGGATGTGGATCTTGTTTCCATACTTGCCAATATGATGGAAAATGCGGTTCATGGCTGTATGAAAACAGAAGGAGAGCGTGAGATTGAGGTAAGAGTGCAGCAGACGAATCAGATGATTCTGATACTTTGCAAAAACAGCTGCATAGACGATATTTTGTTTTGCAATGGGCTGCCGCAGGCACAGGATCATGAGGGAACAGGGGTGAGGAGCATTTTAAATACGGTGGAGAAATATACCGGGGATGCAGATTTTTCTGTCAAAGAAGGGATATTTATCTGCCGTGTACTTTTAAATGGAAATGACAGCATCGAAACACGATAAATCACATTAGCAGGGACATCTCTTCTGGCATATATTGATTATTGATGAAGTGGTTGGGAAGAACCACATCTATGAAAACGGCTGTTTTGGCCTTTAGGAGGAATCATACATGCAGGGAGAAGTGATTGAGGGCATCCTCATTCCGTTTTTGGGAACGGCTCTGGGGGCGTCCTGTGTTTTTTTTATGAAGAATATGCTGAAAGTTTCATTGCAGAGGATTTTGAACGGATTTGCAGCAGGGGTTATGGTCGCGGCGTCTATCTGGAGCCTGCTGCTGGCAGCAATGGAACAGGCGGCAGGAATGGGAAGACTGGCATTTGTGCCTGCGGTAATCGGTTTTTGGATAGGAATTCTGTTTTTGATGGTTTTGGAGCGTGAGGCTCATCATCTCTATCAAAAGAGAGATGAATCAAAATGCGCCCGGACAGCAATGAAAGGGACGACAATGATGGTATTGGCTGTGACGCTCCACAATATTCCCGAGGGAATGGCAGTAGGAGCGGTGTTTGCCGGATGTCTGTCAGGCAGCAGCGAAATTTCCATGGCGGAGGCGTTGGCGCTTTCCATCGGAATTGCTATCCAGAATTTTCCGGAGGGAGCAATAATCTCGATGCCATTGAAAGCGGATGGCATGAAGAAACGAAAGGCTTTCGTATGCGGCGTGTTCTCAGGCGTCGTGGAGCCTGTTGCCGCTATCTTTACGGTTCTGGCGTCCGGATTTATCGTTCCAATATTGCCTTATTTACTGAGTTTTGCAGCGGGAGCCATGATTTATGTCGTGGTGGAAGAGCTGATTCCAGAGATGTCGGAGGGGAAACATTGCAAGATGGGAACGGTGATGTTTGCACTTGGGTTTACATTGATGATGGCGTTGGATGTTGCACTTGGCTAAATTACGAACTGAATACTCTTCCTGTTTCTGGGAATACTTTCATCATCAGCACGAACGTATTATAATAAGAATGCAGGGTGAATATATGACAGTCAGCTATTCCATCAATGGAAAATCAATTAAACCGGAGGAACTGAGCGAGATACAGATTACGAAGAAGGATTATATTGATTACATGGAAGCTATGAAACAGAGCGTAAGCAACAATTTTCGGGAACAGGAAATGGAAGAACAACGTTCGGGTGTCAGGACATTTTGACACCCGAATTTCATGGAAAGGTGTGGATATGGCATGAAGACAGCGGCGATTTACATAAGGGTATCGACTGATTCGCAGGCGGAGGAAGGTTATTCCATTGACGCGCAGAAAGAACAGCTTTCTGCCTATTGCGTGTCGAAGGGAATTCGGAATTATGAATTTTATATTGATGGCGGCTGGTCAGGCAGTAATATTGACAGGCCCGGGATGCAGCGGTTGATTGAGGACGTAAACCGGGACAGGATTTCACATGTGATTGTCTATAAACTGGACAGGCTGTCACGTTCGCAGAAGGATACGCTGTATCTGATTGAGGATGTCTTTAATCCCCATGGCGTGGATTTCGTATCGCTCAATGAGAGCATGGATACCTCTACGCCCATGGGAAGACTCATGCTGGGAATTTTGTCGGCATTTGCACAGTTAGAGCGTGAAAATATACGGCTGCGTACGCGTATGGGAATGAAGGAGCGCGTGAAATCTGGTTTGTGGATGGGCGGGGGACGGGTGCCGTTCGGATATGACTATGATCGGGAAAGCGGCATTCTTGTGCCGAATCAGGATGCAGAGAAAGTAAGGCAGATTTATAAGTTATATATCGCAGGAAAAGCGCCGCAGGAGATTGCAAACCTTCTGGGGCTCAAATATGACCGGCTGGTGTATCAGATATTGACGCGCAAGAGCAACTATGGAATTATCGAGTATAATGGGGAGGAATATCAGGGAAAGCACGAGCCGATTATCTCTAAGGAGCTGTACGATATTGCCATGCGGTGTATGCTGGAACGAAGATTTGTCCGGGCAAATACGTCGGAACATCTTCTCACCGGTTTGTTGTATTGTGGAAAATGCGGCGCCAGGATGCGCTATCAGAAATGGGGAAACAAGGGCTGCAAACTGGTCTGCTACTCACAGCAGAAGTCCAAACCGTATCTTGTCAAAGATCCCGATTGCGAGCAGGAAAGAATCTGGGCGGATGAGGTGGAGGAGATCGTTGTCAAGGCAATTTTTTCATTTGCCAATAACTATAAGCCTGGTGAGACAGAATCGCTTTCGCCCGGCGACGCCTTATCTTTGTTGTATGAGCAGCAAACCGCCCTCAATAAGAAGATTAAGAAACTGTACATGGTCTATGCGGAAGAGGAGGAAAATGAGATTCTCCTGGAGACGATTGAGGATTTGAAGAAAAAACTTCATACCATCAACGAGCAGATTGCCTGGAATACGCAAAATGATACTGCCCTGGCGCAGAAACGGGAAAAGACGGAACTTTTGTTAACAATGAACGGATTGTGGGATACCATGGACGTCAGACAGAAAAAACATATCATTCGAAAGTTGGTTCACAAAGTGGTAATTACGGATGCGCACGTCCATGTTGATTTTTCTCTCTAGTATTACGACAAATGATTTTCATTGGCACTGCATAGGTAGAAAATTTGACGCCAATTTCCGGATTAAAGTTATCGATGGATTTTATCAGGCCGATACAGCCGATTTGAAACAGGTCGTCCACATTTTCATTGCTATTGGAAAAACGTTTGATGACGCTTAAGACGAGCCGGAGATTTCCTTTAATGTAAGTTTCCCGTGCCTCCATATCCCCGGCCTTGATGCGGGAAAAGAGGTCGTCCTTCTCTTCGTCCTTTAATACAGGGAGTTTCGATGTGTTGACTCCGCAGATTTCTACTTTGTATGCCGCCATGGTGTTACCTCCCGATTTTTTTAAGTTGCAGTAATCTCACATTAAAATAATGCACGTAATTTACTACTTTTATTCATGGAAATTTCGTGCTATACTTTAATTAATAAAATACAGGTTTGTATCTAAATTCATACAGTGGGAAATAGGAGATTTAGCCATGAAGGATGCGATTGATAAGAGAAATGATCGGGAAAGAATTGCCAGAAGCATTGTGAAACGCAGTAATATCATCTATACAAGCAGGGAAGAACTGGAGCACAGGGCGAACGAAGAGAAACATCAGAAGATGCAGGAGGAGCGGGAAGTAGCGGAAGAAGTTGTCCGCAAACTCAAAGAAGAAGAGAATCAGAAGATGGCGATGCAGATACAGAGATTGCTTGCGGACCGGGAAATGTTAGAGAGGCAGTTGGAGACAGGAATGGACGCCAGCGGGAAACATCGGATGAGTGGGGTGACCCAGGAGAGAGTGGAGGCGATTTTGAGTGAAAAAAGCAGGCAGCTCGAAGAGATCATCGCTGCCCATAGTGCGAGCAGTGGGGAAGACAGCGCTGCTCATGGGGAAGAAAGCTAGAATATGGAAGAGACATTACCGCCAGATGATGGAGCGGATAACACCTGGACAGAGGAGGCTGTTAAAGAACATGATACGCCGTTCTGTCAGACAGGTATGGAAGAAGGATGGCAGATGACCCGCAGCGGCGTGTGCCGATACTTTTTGGAGACGTATATTGCATAAAACCAGGGCATAAGATAAAGAGAGAATCTTTTTGGAAAAGTGAAACAGTATGGGTGAAATCATCTTAAAGAAGTATCATGGTCTGGGAAATGATTATCTGGTATTAGACCCCAACAAAAATACATTTGCATTGCAAAGCAGAAATATTGAAATGCTGTGCCGAAGGAATTTCGGCGTGGGTGCGGACGGCCTTTTGTATGGTCCGCTCTGGGAAGACGGAAAAATGCGGCTGCGCATTTTTAATTCGGATGGCTCAGAGGCGGAACAGAGCGGAAATGGCGTCCGCATTTTTGCAAAATATCTTCTGGACGAAGGGTATATCAGGAAGAAGAAGTTTACGCTGAACATGCTTGCAGGGCAGGTGGAAGTGGAATTTCTTGAAAAGAATGGCGGTACCATGCGCGTAAATATGGGAAAGCCGGCATATGCCGCTCCGCAGATGCCTTTCAATGGGCTGGAGGGGGAGGTTGTCAACGCCCATCTCAGGTTTTGGGACAATGATTATAACACAACCTGTCTGTCTGTGGGCAATCCCAACTGTGTCATTATGATGGAGGAGGTTACGCCGCAGAAGGCTAAGGAATTGGGGCCGTATGTCGAGCAGTCGCCGTATTTTCCAAACCGCATGAATATGCAGCTCTGTAAAGTACAGGATCGCAGCCATATTGCGATTGAAATCTATGAGCGCGGGGCAGGCTATACGCTTGCATCTGGTACAGGGGCATGCGCGGCGGCGGCAGCCGCAAGGCGGATGGGACTGGTCGATGAGAAAGTTACGGTACAGATGCCAGGAGGAAGTCTTCTGGTAGAAATGGATAAGGACAACACGATTTATATGACCGGCAGCGTGGAACTTGTGGGAACGTTTACGCTGGCGGAACATTTTTTATCATAGGAAATTTTCCTATGATAAAGAATGGAGCATACGGCAAAACGGATGTTTTGCCAGAGGATAAAATTTTACAAATATAAGTGACATCTGCACTTCTTTTTGTTATGATAAAAAGAACAGTGGAAAAGGAAGGAATGAGATACGGAAATGGAAAAGATATTAGACGTTATCAGCAGGGAAGTTGTAAATGCATTTCAGGACAATGGGTACGATGGAAAATATGGAAAGGTAACGCTTTCCAATCGCCCGGATTTGTGCGAATACCAGTGCAACGGCGCGATGGCAGCGGCAAAGGAATATAAGTGTGCGCCTTTTATGATTTCAGATAAGGTGGCGGAAAGCCTAAAAGAAAATCCGATGTTTGAGACCGTTGATTCGGTAAAACCGGGATTTTTGAATTTGAAATTACATCCGGGATATCTGGCAGATTATTTACAGGAAATGGCGCAGGATTCCGAACGTCTGGGCTGCAAAATATGTGAAAATCCCAGAACGATTATGATTGATTACGGCGGACCCAATGTAGCAAAACCGCTTCATGTGGGACATTTGCGCTCTGCGATTATCGGGGAGAGCGTGAAACGGATCGGGAAGTTCATGGGCCATACGATGATTGGTGATGTTCATCTGGGCGACTGGGGATTGCAGATGGGATTGATTATCACCGAATTGAAAGAGCGCAAACCGGAGCTTGTATATTTTAAAGAGGATTATGAAGGGGAATATCCAAAGGAGGCGCCTTTTACGATTGGAGAACTGGAGGAAATCTATCCTTTTGCCAGTGCAAAATCAAAAGAAGACGACGCCTACAAGGAAATGGCAATGCAGGCGACGTATGAATTGCAGCATGGACGGAAGGGATATCAGGCCCTGCTTGGACATATCTTAGATGTGTCCGTCAGTGATTTGAAACGTAATTATGAGAATTTGAATGTCTCTTTTGAGTTGTGGAAAGGGGAATCGGATGCGCAGCCCTTTATACCGGACATGGTGCAGAAGATGAAGGACGATGGATTTGCCCATATCAGCGAGGGCGCTCTGGTCGTAGATGTAAAAGAAGAATCTGATACGAAAGAGGTACCGCCCTGTATGATTCTCAAGTCAGACGGCGCATCGCTCTATAATACGACTGATTTGGCGACCATCGTATGGCGTATGCGGGATTATCAGCCGGACGAGATTATCTATGTGGTGGACAAGCGTCAGGAACTGTATTTTACACAGGTATTTCGCTGTGCAAGGAAGACCGGGCTGGTAAAACCGGAGACGGAATTGAAATTTCTGGGATTCGGCACGATGAATGGCAAGGACGGCAAGCCTTTTAAGACGCGCGAGGGCGGCGTTATGCGTCTGGAATATCTGGTAGATGAAATCAACGAGGAAATGTATCAGAAGATTACGGATAATCATACCGTGGAGGAAGAGGAAGGACGCAAGACTGCGAAAATGGTGGCGCTTTCTGCCATCAAATACGGTGATTTATCGAATCAGGCGTCCAAAGATTATATCTTTGACGTGGAGCGTTTTACTTCCTTTGAGGGGAATACCGGACCCTATATCCTGTATACGATAGTTAGAATCAAATCCATCCTCAAAAAATATCAGGCAGAGAAGAGCTTGCCGGAAATGGCAAAGATACTTCCGGCGCACTCGGAGAGCGAGAAGGCTCTGATGCTTGAAATCAGTAAATTCAACAGTATGATGGAATCGGCGTTTACAGATACTGCGCCCCATAAGGTGTGCGCATACATTTATGATCTGTCCAATGCTTTTAACCATTTTTATCATGAGACGAAAATTCTTGCCGAGCAGGATGAGATGGTGCAGGCAGGTTACATCTGTTTGCTGGAGCTTACCAGGCATGCCCTGGAAATCTGCATTGATGTGCTGGGATTTGAGGCGCCGGAGCGGATGTAATAAAATGTGTCTGCTGCGTTGATTATGTAATGCAAATGGTAAATTGCTGGATGATATTCGGCAAATTATTTTGATGCCATAGGAGAAATTTCTTCTATGGCGTCTTTAAAATGGAATATTTTGTTGTTTATATTGTTTCTGTTGCCCATGATCAGATATCACAGTTCATTCTGTGCTTTTTTCGGATGGTTGATAATTTGCATTGGATTTGCAAAAAATGTCAAAATATGCTATATTTAATAATATTTGGCATATATGGAAGATTTATTTTATGGGGAGTAAGTAAAATGAACGATAAAGAAAAAGAGGTAGCGGATAGGGCATCATTAATAGCTGATATTTTTGCGATTTTACTAAGTGGACCTACAATTTTTGCCCAAATAAACAGTTTTTATAAAAATTTTTCTGAAGACAAACCTTTTCCATTTATAAGTATTTTGACGGTCGTTTTAACAATAGTCTTTATAATAAATAATTTTTTTCTTCGAAAACAAAATTCCAGGCTTAAGAAAAATGTAAATCATCTGCAACAGGAATTAGCAGAGAAGGATAAGCAGTTCCATGCGCTGAATAAGCGTTTGGAGACCTGTGAGAATGAATTGAAAGAGCAAACATATATTTTAACAGAAAAGAATGGGGAATTCGATGCGCTAAACGAGCGCATGGAGGCCTGTAAGGATGTATTTAAAGAGCAAAAGTACACGCCGGCGGGTCATTATCTGATTTATAAAGATGCATACGACAATTTCAGGACAAATTTATGGATTCAGGAATGTGTTCTTGAGGTGGAAATTTTAGAAAAAAATGAAGAAATCCAGGAAGACCGACTTCAATTTAAATGGAGATTGGAAGTAATCAATCCTAGTTCGGAACCGGTATACACGGCAAATTTTATTTATTCCGGGGATAAGGATCATAAGATAAGTCCTGAAATTGATATTGAGGTTGGAGGCTCAAATCGGGAGGCAGATACGATGATCATGAACATGGAAGTTCCGGGAGATGATTGTTTTGCAGTGCTTAACTTCGAACATGGGATTCCAGGAGAAAAAAAGGCAACAATAAACATTGTGTATGCTTTTACTAAAGATGAGATTATTGAAAAATTTGACAGTATATGGCTAGTCCCGGATGCGCTGGGTTTTTCCGGTATGGATTCTTTTTGTATTCGATTTTACAGTAACGAAAAAAATAATTATGCAAACACCAGGGCGGTATTAACGTCTTATAGCCTTAAAGGAGAATTTAAATGGAAAGATGAAAAGAACTGTCCATTCAAAAGGCTGGACGGCAATAGATATGGATTTGAAGCCAAAAGAAATGAAAAAAATTTGCTCCGCGATCGCATTTATAAGTTAATATTACCTCCCCAAAAGGAAAAACAGACTAAAAAATAATTATTTTAGAAAGGTTTCTGATAGAATTGGAAATGAAACAGACATTATATCCCATTTGCTGTGCGCATATGCTTTCTCAGACTGACAGCGAGCTGGTTTTTCGGACGCCATCTGGGAAACTTTGCAAATTTAAATCTAATTCAAAACTGATACTGGAATTGCTGAAAAAAAGTATCGGAACGATATCTGCAGAAGAGATTGCGCATATCATAGAGAGAGAAATGCACATTCCGGCAGCGACCGTAAAGGATGCGATAGATGATTTGGTTGTCTGTGAAATCCTTATGGATTCCCGCGAACAGTTTTTGAAATACCATGCATTGACGTATAATCCGCCCAAGTTTCCGTCAGTTCTGTCTTTGGCGGAAATCGAAGAGCTGACGCAGACCACGCCGGATTATATTGCGAAGGAGCCTGCCGCCGTATATGAGGACACGGATGCGATATTCATTCCTGTTTTTAACGTATTGTCAAAACGTCATTCCTGCAGGAGTTTCCGGGATATCCCGGTGGAAAAGGAAAAACTATTTGCCATATGCAAGGCGGCGTATAGTTTCCAGATACGTCCGACGGCATCGGCTGGCGCGTTATTCCCGCTGTCGGTATATGTTATCAATCGGATAGTTTCCGGGCAATTGCCCGCTGGGTTATACCAGTACGATCCACAGGAAGAAAGGCTGTTATTGTTGGACATTAGCATCTGTTTGGAGCTGCTTGCGTATTCACTTAACGATACCGAATGTGTATTTGGCGCTCCCTGCATTTTCTTTGTGGGTGCGGATATTCGCCGGCATATGATAAAGTATGCAAATTCTGGATATCGGTATGTTCTGTTGGAAGCCGGCCATTCCCTGCAAAATATGACGATAGCGGCGCAGGAATTGGGGCTTGGCGGCGTGGAATACGGCGGGTTTTGTGACGAGGCGGTACGGCGGCTGTTTCAGATGCCGGAACATATGGTTCCCCTGGCATGTTATGCCTTGGGATATGAAGATACGGAGGGCAGACGAGATGAAATTTTCTTGAAAAAAGAGCGGGAAAAGCGTATTATAGAGAGAATAGTTCACATAAAAGGATTGGATATCAATTTCTTTTTGCCGGACGAGGAACCGTTTGAACTGTCAAATCGGCGGGTTGTCGTGTCAAAATTCAAAGATGCGCATGGACGGACGGAATTTGGAACCGGTATCGATCCTGTCTATGGTAGGGCTTATTTAAAAGCAGTGATGGAAACTTATGAAAGATATACCATAAGCTGCCGTTATTTTGACCGGCTGGAGCGCGCAGATAAACAGAAGGAGAATTATTTGCACCCTGCCGCATATATTCCGTACACAGATATTCAGATTGCAGGAAATGGCTTGACAAAATTTTGCAACGAAGATACAATCGAATGGCTACAGGGATATGATTTGGAAGGCAGGAATGTATATGTTCCGGCGGATTTGTGTTTCGATGTGCCTGGAGGAAATGGGACATTATACCATGTGGCGAATACCAGCGGCTGCGCGGCGCATTTTGATATCAAAGCGGCAGAGCAGGCTGCGCTGCTTGAATTAATCGAGAGAGACGCCCTGATGAAAAGCTGGTTTTATAAACAGGAGCCATGCAGGATCAGAGAAGACAGCCTGCCAGATGATGTCAGGCAGCGTATCTGGCAATATCAGGAAAAGGGGATTTCGGTACTCATAGTATCGCTTTTATGCGACTATGCATACGTGGTATTCGTTTGTTCAATAAGTGATATCGGTCCGCCATATTTTGTATCCGGCGCTGCGGCATCATTTTCTTCTGTAAAAGAAGCGGTGCGAAAGGCGTTTGATGAATGGGAAGCATCTTATATACTGGGCGTGTCAGCAGAAAAAACTATAGCGCCAGAGGAAGTTGTTACACCAAAAGACCATGGGACTCTTTACAGATATACCAATTACAATAGTGAAATTGATTATCTGCTGCATGGAATCGAGATTGATAGTTCTGATATCAATGCTGGTAAATGCGGAAATGTCAGGGAGCTTTCTCCTGTGTTTGTAAGATACAGATCATTGATAGAGGGAGCTTTTGTGGTAAGAGCATTTTCAAAAGAATTGATTCCTATAAATTTTGGTTTCGGAATGGATTTTTATAGTCACTCTAAAATTGACAAATCGTTATTGAAGAATAATGGATTTCCACATTTTTTTTCTTAGGGAGGATTTAGGATGGAACAGAAGTTGAAATTTCTGCTTGATGCAGAAATAGTAGATGACAAAACAGGATTTGAGATGCAGGGCAGCTCGGGTAGAATTACCTATTCGTATCAGGCTTGCGGCGGCGGCGGCGGTTGTGGTTGTGGCGGCGGCTGCGGCATTTGCGGCGGGGTACGCAGGTATGCAGATAAGAAAACACATACGGTATGTAAGCGGTTAAATCCGTAAATGAGTTTGTGATTTGGAAATATAACGCTCTTTTTTGGCAGGGATTAGCATATGAGCATTCTTGCCGAAAAAGGGCATTTTCTATGTTATAAAGGTTTGCGTCTGGGCTTAATTGATAGGATGCAACAGATTATTGCTAGGCATCCGCAGGGAAAAATGGTAGTCTAAGGGTAGTAATAAAAATCTGTCAGGAGGATTACGGTGTATGAAAAAGAGCGTGGGAGAAAAATTAAAGGAGTGCCGCGGGCAGCGTCAATGGAGCCAGCAGGAGCTTGCCGATAAGCTGCATGTAACCAGACAGGCGGTGTCTAATTGGGAGCGGAATAAGACGTTGCCCGATGTATACACATTAAAGGAGATTGCAGCGGTTTTTGATATGACATTGGATGAATATATGGAGGATGCAAGGCAGGCAGAGGTAAAGATGCCAAAGACACCGGGCAGGATTGTGGGGGCAACATTCGCATTGATTGTCCTGTACCTGATTGCAGGTGGGATGAGTGATCGTTTGATGGTGGAACTGGTTATGGAAATGGTGATTATCAGCGTATTCTGTCAGGGATTCGTGCATTTGTGTCTGTCCTATTCTGTAAAAAGTGGAAATTTCACCGGACTGGCAGGATTTGACAGCAAAGTGGAGTATCGGGTGGAGGAAGTAAAGAAAGTTCTGATACAGATGGATATGCATATCTGCGCTGTTTCTTTCGGGGTGGTTTTACTTCTGGGAGTCTGTGCTTTACTGGGGGAACGCGAGGCAGAGATTGTCAGTATATGTGCGATGTTGTCTTACGTTCTGGATTATACGCTGGCAATCTGTCTTTATAATTACCGAGGGATAGAACGGACGATGGTGAGGGAAAAGGATCAGAAGATGGCAAAGGCCGGTTATGTCTCTCTTATTTGGTTTATGGGCTGGATATTCTTTGTCTGTGCAGGTATAGCCGTCAAAATGGCGCTGCGTTCCATTGAAAATAATTCGCCGCAGGCCACAGGGATGCTGGGCTGGCTGTTTTTGTCCCTTTTGGTTACCGTGGCGGAGCTGTTTTTCGAGCAGTACCGTGTGAAAAAAATAATAGGGGCGGATGGAAAGTACCGGCCGGGCAAGGCGTTCTGGATAAGTACCGTGCTGACTGCAGGGCTTGTGGCGGTCATGTTACTGGCATAGGAAATTTGATTTATTCCTGAAATCTGATACATATTCTGGAAAAAACAGCAGATACTATGGAAGACAAAACCACAATGAAAGGAGATTTCCATGAACCAGATTTCAGACAAAGAATTATCAGCTTTAAATGATTTGCTCTCCGGGGAAGAACTTCTGATTAAGAAGTTTCAGGTGCTGGCAGACAACTGCAGTGATACGGAAGTCAAGGCAAAATTTACCGCGATTTCCAATGAGCACAAGGAGCATTTTCGCAACCTGTATTCCCAGTTAAGTTAATCAATCATTAGGAGGAGACTATGCAGCAGTCATTTTATTCAGAAAAAGAAATGTTTGCGGATGCGCTGACCGCAGAAAAAACAGCCACAACCCTTTACAACACATTTTCCAATGAATGTGTCCATGACAATGTAAGAAATGCGATTCTTGATTGCCTGGAAAAAGAGCACAATATCCAGAAAGAAGTGTTCACTATGATGCATGACAGAGGCTATTATCCGACGCCTTCTGCGGAGACTCAGAAAGTAGATGAGGCAAAACAGAAATTCAGCGAGTGTATGCAGAAATTCCAGTAGAATTCTGTCTGGTCAGACAGGTTTTGTAATACAAGAAAGAATCCTGCTTTGCAGGATTCTCCGCCTGCGGCG
>CAJTSB010000048.1:0-8166 GCA_910578825.1 uncultured Lachnospiraceae bacterium
ACTCTAACTTCCGTTACCATCTACGGCATCAATAAATCAATCAGTTTTTCTTCTTCTCTGAAAAACTATCTGAAATCTGATAAGGGAAAATTTTATAACTGGCGATATGGAAATATCTATTACACAAAAAATGGTAAAGGGTCTCCCCTGCTTTTAATCCATGATTTAAATCCAATGTCTTCTGATTATGAATGGAATAAAATTGTAAAACAGCTTTCAAAACACCATACAGTATATACACTGGATCTTCTTGGCTGCGGGCGGAGTGACAAACCTAATATCACATACACCAATTTCCTTTACGTACAGTTAATCACAGATTTTATAAAAAATATAATTGGAGCAGAAACAGATGTAATCACAACAGGAGAATCCTCTTCCTTTACATTTATGGCATGTCATATGAACCATGAATGTTTTAACAAGATAATTGCAATCAATCCCTCCAATTTATCCAAACTTTGTAAGTCACCGGACAAAAAGAAAAATACCGTAAAATATATGATTGACCTTCCAATCATCGGAACATTTTTTTATAATCTCATGTTCAGCAAAAAAATTATAAATAATATCTTTTCAAAAAAATACTTTAGCAGAAAACAAATGCTCTCTTCAACAACTACAGAATATTATTATGAATCTGCTCATCTTGGAGAGAGTCGCGGCAAATATTTATTATCAAGCATAAAGTCTGATTATACGAACATTAATATTATACATGCTCTGAAATTAATGCGTAACGATATTTACCTGATTGGAAGTTTGGAAAAAGAGGGAATTCGAAATATTGTTGATTCCTATTTATACTATAATCCTTCTATCAAATCCTTTTATATATCTGAATCAAAATACCTACCACAGCTTGAAACAGCGGAAAAATTATTACAAATTATTGATACCTGTTTATAATGGAAGATATTTTTTAAAAATGAGGATGTGGCATATAACCACATCCTCATTTTCTTGAGCTAAATTTCTATAAAGGTTTCTTGGCAGGCGTACCCGCCTTTCTGGGATAAGTTTCGGGCGTCCGCTTTTTCTTTTTTATTTTCACAAAAGATCGAGAAATGTCTGTTCCAGCCAAAACAAATTTTTCGACTTCATCTATCTCACCTCCCAGAACTCGGATAGCATTTTTTGCCTGATCAATTTCTTCTTCGATATCTCCCGATTTATAAGAAACAAATAATCCCTCTTGTTTTACAAATGGAAGACAATACTCGCTTAAAGAAGATAGATTAGCGACTGCACGGGAAACACAAAGATCAAAACCTTCCCGGTATTCTGATTTTCTTGCCATTTTTTCCGCTCTACCATGTATTGCGCGGATTTTTAATAAATCTAACTTTGCAATCACATCCTCAAGAAAAAGAACTCGTTTATTCAAAGAATCCATCAGCACAATCTCTAACTGAGGAAATGCAATCTTCAAAGGAATGCCTGGAAACCCAGCTCCAGTTCCTAAATCTAAAATCCGAAATGGTTGATTCATATTCAAAGTTCTCACAAGACTGAGAGAATCCAGAAAATGTTTTTCAACCACTTCCTCAAATTCTGTAATTGCAGTCAAATTAACAACCTTATTTCTCTCAACCAACAATTCATAAAAATCTAAAAATTGATTTATTTGTTTTTCAGTAAGACAAATATCTAATTCCTTCAATCCATCCTGAAATCTTTTTAACTGATATTCCATATATTCTCCCTTTTCACTATTACCAATTCTATTATTACATTTACGCTACCAATAGTAACTATTGAGAATCAAACTTCTGACGATTTCTCTGTTCCATATAAACCAGGAGAACAGAAATATCTGCTGGCGAAACTCCAGATATCCGAGACGCCTGTCCAACATTCACCGGCTGATACAAATTCAGTTTTTGTTTGGCCTCAATGCGTAGACTATTTATTCCGCTGTAATCAAAATTCTGCGGCAATTTTTTATTTTCCAGTTTCTTAAATTCCCTGACCTGTTTCATCTGTCGTTTGATATATCCATCATACTTAATATGAATATTCACCTGCTCAATAACATCACCCGCAAGCTTTGGTCTGTTTTCGTCTATTTCTGCCAGATCATCATAGCATAATTCCGGACGGCGAATCAACTCTGCAAGTGTCGTCCCTGTTTTGAGAGGGGTGCTGTGATGATCCTCCAATAATTTTTGAACTTTTGCATTCGCTCCAATATTCACATGTTCAATTCTCTCTACTTCCTCAGCAATCAAACGTTCCTTTTCTACTACCCAATCATATCGATCCTGTCCAATCAATCCTATATGATATCCTTTTTTTGTAAGGCGTAAATCTGCATTATCCTGCCTTAAAAGTAAGCGATATTCCGCTCTTGATGTCATCATGCGGTAAGGCTCATGATTTTCTTTTGTCACCAAATCATCAATCAAGACTCCAATATAAGATTCGGAGCGATCTAAGATGAGCGGCTCGTTTCCAAGTATTGACATCGCAGCATTGATACCAGCAACCAGCCCCTGCGCTGCCGCTTCCTCATAACCGGAACTTCCATTAAACTGTCCACCGGAAAATAATCCTTTTATGTTCTTAAATTCCAGCGTCGGATAAAGTTGTCTTGGATTAATGCAATCATATTCTATGGCATAAGCATTGCGGACAATCTTCGCATGTTCCAATCCCGGAACACTGTGATACATGTTATACTGGACATCTTCCGGAAGAGAACTGGACATACCGCCAACATACATTTCATTTGTATACAATCCCTCCGGTTCAATAAACACCTGATGACGTTCCTTATCTGCAAACTTTACCACCTTATCTTCAATGGAAGGACAATATCTCGGTCCCGTTCCCTCAATCATTCCGGAATACAAAGGCGAACGATCCAGATTTTCCTTAATAATTTCATGCGTCTCCTTCGTCGTATAAGTGAGCCAGCAGGAAACCTGATCAATTTGTACATCCTGTGGATTTGTTGTAAAAGAAAATGGAACTACGCTCTCATCTCCTTTTTGCTCCTGCATCTTACTAAAATCAATGGATCTTTTATCTATTCTTGCCGGAGTTCCTGTTTTAAAGCGGAATATTTCTACACCATTATCTATAAGTGACTGAGATAATTCATTTGCGGACTGCAAACCATTGGGACCTGTATGATTGACAACATCGCCATAAAGACATCTGGCCTTTAAATAAGTTCCGGTACAAAGTACAACAGCTCTACAATTATAGATTGCTCCGGAAAAAGTCTTTACACCTTTTATCACACCATCCTCAATAATAAGTTCTGTTACTTCTGCCTGACGCAAAGTAAGATGTTCCGTATTTTCTAATGTCATGCGCATATTGCGACTATATTCCGCTTTATCAGCTTGTGCGCGTAAAGAATGTACAGCTGGTCCTTTGGAAACATTCAACATCTTTGATTGAATAAAGGTTTTATCAATATTAATCCCCATTTGTCCGCCAAGCGCATCAACTTCCCGGACAAGATGTCCTTTGGAACTGCCTCCAATATTGGGATTACAGGGCATAAGGGCAATACTTTCTACACTGACAGTAAATACAATCGTATCTAATCCAAGCCTGGCAGCGGCTAACGCCGCCTCACATCCTGCATGTCCGGCTCCTACCACACAAACATCATAATTTTCTATTACACAAGGCATAGGATTTCCTCCTTTATAGAATAAATAAAATTAAATGTAAAATTAATTATTTTCCCATACAAAATTTCGAGAATATCTCATTCACCAGATCTTCTTCCACTGTCTCTCCGGTAATATTTCCAAGTTTTTCATAAGCATCCATCAAATCAATCGAATAAAAATCTTCCGGCATTTGATTTTCAATACTCTGCTCCACCAGTTTCAAACTTTGCAAGGCAGATTGTAAAGCAGATTTTTGTCTTACATTTGTTATGATAATCTCTTCATTTGCAGTAATCTCTCCGGAAAAAAACATTTCCTGAATTGTATTCTTTAGTTTCTCAATTCCTGTTTCCTGTTTCGCAGATATCGAAATCATAGGAAATGATAATTTCTGTTGTGACAATTTTTGCCTCAAAACGTCTTCTGAAATAAGCTGCGATAAATCAGACTTATTTAAAAGAATAAGCACCTTATGGTTTTGCAAAAGTTTTAAAATATCTTCATCATTCTTATCTAAATCCACGGAAGAATCTACAACATAAATGACCAGATCTGACTTTTCTATATATTCCTTTGCTTTCTCAACACCAATCTGTTCTATTCTTTCTTTTGTATCACGGATACCTGCAGTATCTATAACATGTAAAAGAATACCATCCAAATTAATCTGTTCTTCCAAAACATCCCGGGTCGTGCCAGGCGTATCTGTTACAATTGCACGCTCCCTTCCAACAAGCACATTCATCAGAGAAGATTTTCCAGCGTTCGGTTTTCCTACAATTACCGTTCGAATACCTTCTTTCATCAATTCTCCATTTTCGGATACAGATAAGAGTTCTTCTATTTCTTTCGCAATTTTTCCAATCGTAAGATGCAGCTGTTCCCCAAACCCATCAAGCGAAATATGTTCCGGATCATCCAGCGCAGATTCAATATAAGCTATTTCATGAATAATTCCTGCACGAAGATTTTTTATTTTCTCCCTGACATTGCCTCGAAGCTGGTGTATCGAAGAATCCAGGGCAAAATCATTCCTGGCATTAATAACGTCAATCACAGATTCTGCCTGAGAAAGATCAATCCTTCCGTTTAAAAATGCACGTTTTGTAAATTCTCCCGGATCTGCTGGTCTGGCACCATATTTTATGACAGTCTCCAAAATCCGTTTCATAACGAGCGTCCCACCATGACAATTGATTTCTACCGTATCTTCCATGGTATAACTATGGGGTGCTTTCATAATTGCAACCATAACTTCATCTATTATTTTCTCATCATCACAAATAAATCCATAATGAATTGTATGGCTCGACATTTGCGATAAAACTTTTCCACCATGTTTTGACTGATAAACTTTATCAATTATTTTCAAAGATTCTTCCCCGCTCATCCGCACAATTCCAATTCCAGAATTTGACAGAGCAGTTGCAATTGCTGCAATGGTATCTCCTCGCATAATTTTTCCTTTCAAATCATAAATAAAATCAATAATTTCATTTTGATTGCACGATAGTAAAAAGGCTTTCCCGACAAACATCTGAGAAAGCCTTTGACTTGAACTATGAATTTTTCTTCAAAGTAACTACCACATATCTGTAAGGTTCTTCTCCCTCGCTGTGTGTGCTTACATATTTATCACTCTGCAAGGTAGAATGGATAACGCGTCTCTCATAAGGATTCATTGGCTCAAGAGAAACCGGACGTTTTGTCCTCTTAACCTTATATGCAATATTCTTAGCCAGATTTTCCAGAGTATCCCTGCGTCTTTTTCTATAATTCTCTGTATCAATCTTTACTTTAACAAATTCATTTACCTGTTTACCAACCGCAAGGTTTGTCAAATACTGTAAGGAATCCAGAGTCTGTCCACGTTTTCCAATTAAAACGCCCATCTCATCCCCTTTCAGTTCAACATCAATATTTTTCTCATCCTCACTCTTGGTAACAATAATCTCAACTTCCATATTCATTGCACGGAAGACGTCGCCTAAAAATTCTTTTACAAACTGATCAATCGAAAACTTTTTCCAAATCTTTACTACTGCAGGCTTACTGCCGATTCCCAAGAATCCGGCGCTTCCTTTATCAATAATTTCTGTCTCTACTTTATCACTTGTAGTTCCAAGTTTCACAAGACCTTCTGTAATAGCGTCATCTACTGTTTTTGCTGATATTTCAATATAATCCATATCAAGTTCCCCCTGTCCTTTACTTATTATTACGTTCGTTAAAATCTTTTACCATATTTGCCTTCTCCAAAAGGCTTCCTTTTTTGGCACTCTTTGCATATTCTGCAGTCTGACGAAGTATCTCTTCTTTTTCTTCTGTTACAACTGTCTCTGTAATCTTCTTTGTGTTAATTCTGGCTGCATTTGCAATCTGATTCTCATGAATTCCCTGTTTTTCTTTTTTCTTCTTAGCCTTTTCTTTATTCTTCTCAATGATAGCTTCCAAATCCAGATTTTTAAAATGATAATTCAAAGCTATCTGCTGAATGGAACGAATAACTGATCCGGCAATCCAGTAAATACCAGCTCCGACCGGAACACTGAATACCATAACAAGGGAAAACAAAGGCATAACCCTGTTCATAGTTTTCATCTGTCTTGCCATTGCATCGTTCTCATCATTTGTCATGCTAACGGTTCCAGTAGACATCAACTTAATATTGACAACCTGTGACAAATAAGAAATCAATGGAATCAAAATTGCTCCAAAAATCAAAATAAAATCTTTGCTTTCCCATCCGGTAGAAATAAGATTTACAGGAGAGTTTGCAATGTTGATACCAAAAAAATTATTCATGTGCTGTACAGAAGCCTCTACAGAAGTAATCGCATCTGTCAGACCTCCAAAATTATCACGCAAAACATCCCATCCGGTACTTGGAAGAGCATAGAGAACATCTATGATGGAATTAGAAGTCGTAGTCGCATCCGTAAAATCCAGTTTAGTAACTACACTTGAATCTGTTACGACTTTCTCCATCAAATCCTTAAATCCATCTACATTAACAATCTTATCAACAAGACCGGTATAAACCAACTTTACACTGCCTACATACGCGGGTACATTTCTCACTACATTATACATGGCAATGAAAATTGGAAAGTTGATTAACATCTGTACACAACTTCCCATAGCGGAAACACCGTATTTTTCATATACTGCCTGTGTCTCCTCATTCATCTTCTGCATGGAAGCCTGATCTTTTTTATTCTTATATTTTTCCCGGATCGCATTGATTTCCGGCTGCATTTCATGCGTCAGTTTGGAAAATTTCTGCTGTTTGTAGGTCAAAGGCGTCATCAGAAAATAAATAATAAATGTAAACAATACAATACAAACAGCAATATTCTGAATACCGAACACATCATTCAGAAACATATACAGGCTATTCATAATATAACCAATCAAACGTGAAATCGGTCCAATGATTTTACCTGGATACTGAGTCAAAATAATTTCTGTCAATTTGATAAACCTCCTAAATTAGGGAACTGGATCATATCCTCCCTTTGAGAAAGGATTGCATCGCAAAATACGCCACCCGGCTAACAAAGATCCTTTCAATGCCCCATGTTTCTCAATTGCTTCCAAACCGTAAGCAGAACAGGTAGGATAATAAGGACATTTTGTCGTCTTGAAAGGCGATAAGTATTTTTGGTATAACCTAATAAAATAAATAAGGATTCTTTTCAAAACAATTCATCTTCTTTTCCGATTTAATATCCTGCAACTTGTTATGTGCCATTTTAATTAACTTTTCGTATCATTTTTCAAAATATGATGAAGATTTCCAAGATAGCGGATCGCCCGCGCCGTCTCATGATAAGATACATGTTTTGCCGACACTCTGGCTATGACTACAATGTCCAAACCACTATTGAACTCCTCTTCCTGTAACCGGTAAGCCTCTCTCACTAATCTGGTAATGTGATGTCTGATAACGCTGTTTCCTACTTTTTTACTGACTGATATTCCTATCCTGTTTTTCTCCAGACTATTCTCCAAAACATACATGACAAAAAAACGATTGGAATATGACTTTCCATTCTTATATACATTCTGAAAGTAACTGTTTTTCTTCAACGATTCTGAAAATTTCATAATACAAACAATCCATACAATTATCTTTCTTACGGTAGAAGAAAGACCACAATTGCTGTGGTCTATGCTGATAACCTTTTTCTTCCTTTTAATCTTCTTGCTGCTAAAACTTTTCTTCCGCCCTTTGTACTCATTCTCTTACGAAAACCATGCACTCTGGATCTTTTTCTTTTTTTTGGCTGATATGTCATCTTCATGGGTATGCACCTCCTCTGCGTTAAAAAACATCATTTTTATTATAACAAATAATTCCCCTAAGTCAAGCTATTTTGGCAGTTTTTTTCATAAACATAAACAAACAGGTATCAACATATCTCCACGCAAATTTCCACATTTCAAAGTTATCCATTTCCATCAATGTAAATAAATAAAAAACCTGAACTATTTTCCACAATACCAACATCTTAAAATTCACTTATATTAA
>CAJTSB010000048.1:8176-18856 GCA_910578825.1 uncultured Lachnospiraceae bacterium
AAATACATATTATCAACAAACTATCCACATTATAAACGTTTACATAAAGTTATCAAGAAAATGTGGATAAGATGTTTATAAACTTCTTATTTCATCATATTTCAATCATACACCGTTTTTTTTTCTTATGTTATCCCCTATACATGAATAAAAATTTATTGATTATTTGAGCAATCTGCGTTATTATAGACTATAAGAGACTGCAAAGGAGATTTATATGGAGTTAATTTTACAGAAATGGGAAGAAATACTAAAGACAGTCAAAGAAGAATATGATGTTGCGGACGTAGCCTTTGAATCATGGTTAAGGCCTCTTCAGGTTTATAATATAATAGGTTCCACACTTTATATACTCATCACATCTGAACAAATATTGTTAAGCTACGTTAAAAAAAAGTTTACACTTCCACTTAAAGTTGTCATTGCTGAAATTACCGGAATTGATTATGATATTGAATTCATAGGAACAGATCAGACAGGCAGAATCAAATCCTACAATAATATAAATTCCAAAAATATAAATTCACAAAATACAAACCTAAACCCCAACTATACATTTGAAACATTTGTAGTAGGTAAAAATAATTCATTTGCACACGCTGCATGTCTTGCCGTAGCTGATTCTCCAGGAGAAGTATACAATCCCCTCTATATCTATGGAGGCCCGGGACTTGGCAAGACACATTTGATTCAGTCTATCGGACACTTCATCTTACAGCAGAAACCGGATAAAAAAGTATTATACGTTACCTCTGAAGAATTCACAAACGAGGTGATCGACTCAATTCGTAACGGTAATGCTATGGCGATGAACAAGCTGCGGGAAAAATACCGTACCGTAGACATACTGATGATTGACGATGTACAGTTTATAATAGGAAAAGAAAGCACACAGGAAGAATTCTTCCACACGTTTAATGTGCTTCATTCCGCCGGAAAACAGATTGTCCTGACTTCCGACAAACCTCCAAAAGATATGGAAACACTGGAAGAACGAATACGTTCCCGTTTCGAGTGGGGGCTTCTGGCCGACGTCGGTTATCCCGATTACGAAACACGTATGGCAATTTTGCGCCGAAAAGAGGATATCGACGGATTCTTTTTGGATGATGATATTTTAGACTACATCGCCACAAACATCAAATCAAATGTTCGGGAACTGGAAGGAGCATTGAACAAACTGTTAGCTCTTTCAAATCTGGAGCACAAAAACATTACAATGGAAGTTGCCATAGAGGAATTACAGAATATTATTTCCCCGGACAAGCCAAGGGAAGTCACACCACAGCTTGTCATTGAGATTGTTGCAGAACATTTTAACATCTCCACAGACCAGATGATTTCCAAAACACGAATCAACGACATTGCAAAGCCAAGGCAGATTGCAATGTACCTCTGCAAAAACATGACGTCTGCTCCTTTGGACACCATTGGCGCGCTGCTCGGAGGCAGAGATCATTCCACGATTATTTATGGAATCAAAAAAATTACGGACGAATATGCGAAAGACGAAAATTTCCACCATTTAATTGAAACTATTAAGAAAAAGATTAACCCAAATTAAATATTAGAATTTCAGACTAATTTTATTCACAGACTTTCAAGAGCTGTTCAAGATGAAATTCACAGAGTTATATATAGACTTTATGTACGCAAAGCCTTTAAAGTACAGGCTTACCTGTTTTATAAACATATAAACATGCCCTATTAAGAATAATATGAATCTTTTACTATAAATATATTGTTTTGTCTAGGAAGGAGTTATTCACATCATGAAAATCATATGCTCAAAATCAAATCTCTTACAGGGAGTGAATATTGTATCAAAAGCAGTACCCTCCAGAACCACAATGGCGATTCTGGAATGTATTTTGATTGATGCATCTACAAATGAAATAAAGTTAACAGCAAATGATATGGAATTAGGTATTGAGACAAAAATAGAAGGAGAGATTGCAGAACGCGGTGTAATTGCTCTGGATGCAAAGATTTTTTCTGAGATTGTGAGAAAACTTCCGGATAACGAAGTAACCATTGAGACAGATGATTCATTTAAGACTATTATCACCTGCGAAAAGGCAAGGTTTAATATTATTGGAAAATCAGGAGAAGATTTTTCTTACCTTCCCTATATTGATAGAAACATTTCCATTGAATTATCGCAGTTTACATTAAAAGAAGTGATACGACAGACAATTTTTTCAATTGCTGACAGCGATAACAACAAGCTTATGACAGGAGAGTTGTTTGAAATCAAAGAAAATAAACTCAAAGTCGTTTCTCTTGATGGACACCGGATTTCCATTCGTAACATTGAATTAAAGCAAAATTATGAGGAACATAAAATTGTTGTTCCCGGGAAAACACTTCAGGAAGTAAGCAAAATTCTTCCGGGAGACGCCAACGAATATGTTAATATGTATTTTACGGATAATCATATTGTATTTGAATTTGGAAATACAGTTGTTGTTTCAAGGCTGATTGAAGGAGATTATTTTAAGATTGATCAGATGCTTTCTCATGATTATGAAACAAAGATTCAGATAAATAAACGAGAACTTTTAAGTTGTATTGACAGAGCTACGCTTCTTGTCAAAGAAGGAGATAAGAAACCAATTATTATGACAGTTACAGATGATAATATGGAATTGAAGATTAATTCTTTCATCGGCTCCATGAATGAAAATATTGATATTACAAAAGAGGGCAAAGATATCATGATCGGGTTTAATCCCAAATTTTTTATCGACGCGCTTCGAGTAATTGATGAAGAGCAAGTTACATTGTATATGGTAAATCCGAAAGCTCCGTGTTTCATTCGGGATGAGGAAGACAGTTTTATTTATCTGATTCTTCCGGTAAATTTTAATGCGGCGGCAAATTGATGGTTGTAATGTAATCGGATATTTCGTTATTAATAGAAGACTGTTGGTCTCTATAGAAAGGCAGATATGGAAGAGATTAAGTTAAGAGAAGATTATATCAAACTGGGCCAGGCTTTGAAAGTTGTAAATTTGGTTGATTCCGGCGTGATGGCTAAACTCGTAATTCAGGATGGGCTTGTCACCGTAAACGGAGAGGTAGAAACCCGGCGTGGTAAAAAATTAAAAGACGGAGATGTTGTTTCCTTTCAGGGGGAGACAATCATGATAAAAAAATGATATTAAAGTCCGTTGCCCTGAACAATTTCAGGAATTATGGCGAAATGCGTCTGGAATTTGATAAGGGAACTAATATTTTATATGGAGATAATGCACAGGGAAAGACAAATATACTTGAGGCAGTCTATGTCAGCGGTACAACCAAATCACATAAGGGAAGTAAGGATAGGGAACTGATTCGATTCGGACAGGAAGAATCTCATATTCGTACGGTTGTTGAGAGAAATGGTCTGGATTACCAGATTGATATGCATATTAAGAAGAATCGTACCAAGGGAATTGCCATCAATAAAGTTCCAATTAAGAAAGCCTCAGAATTGTTTGGGATTTTAAATATCGTGTTTTTTTCTCCAGAAGATTTGAATATTATCAAGGACGGTCCATCACAAAGGCGGAGATTTCTTGATATGGAGTTATGTCAATTGGATAAAATCTATTTATACCAGTTGACAAAATACAATAAAATTTTGAATCAGAGAAATAAATTATTGAAAGATATCAGTTTCAAACCGGAATTGCAAGACACGCTTTCCGTCTGGGATATGCAGCTGATAGAATACGGGAGAAAAATTATTGCATCCCGCAAAAATTTTATAGACAGGCTGAATGAGATTGTCCCGAAAATCCATAATGACATTTCCGGCGGAAGAGAAGAACTGATTCTCAGTTATGAGCCGAATGTTTCAGAAGAATTTATGGAACAGGAGCTTATGAGGAATCAGGAAAAAGATTTAAAATGCAGAATGACCTCAGTAGGTCCTCACAGGGATGATATGTGTTTTATGATTGAAGGCATTGACATCCGTAAGTTTGGCTCTCAGGGGCAACAGAGAAGTTGTGCATTATCTTTGAAACTTTCCGAAATTGAACTGGTGAAAAATGTGATTAAGGATACGCCGATTCTTTTCTTAGATGATGTTCTTTCTGAACTTGACAGTAATCGACAGAATTTTCTTTTAAACAGCATTCATGATATTCAGACGGTAATCACCTGTACCGGTTTAGATGAATTTGTAAAAAACAGGTTTGAGATAGATAAGATATTCAGAGTCATTAATGGAACTGTGAGTAATGAAATTGAAAAGTTTCAGTGTTTAGAAAATGGAGGAACTACATGAATACAGATACAAACACAAATACAAATGCAGAATACGGGGCAGATCAGATTCAGATTCTGGAGGGATTGGAGGCAGTCCGCAAACGTCCCGGCATGTACATTGGAAGTACGTCTTCACGAGGACTTCATCATCTTGTGTATGAAATTGTAGATAATTCTGTGGATGAGGCTCTGGCAGGTTATTGTGATAAGATCGAAGTTAAAATTTTAAAAGATAATTGTATTCAGGTAACAGATAATGGACGAGGAATTCCAGTTGGAATCAATCAAAAAGCAGGGCTTCCGGCAGTAGAAGTCGTTTTTACAGTTCTTCATGCAGGTGGTAAATTCGGCGGCGGGGGATACAAAGTGTCCGGCGGATTGCACGGCGTGGGAGCATCCGTGGTAAATGCCCTATCCAACTGGCTGGAAGTTGAAATATATAATGAAGGCAAAATATATAAACAGCGTTATGAAAGAGGCAACAGTATGTATTCCCTGAAAGTTTCGGGGGAATGTGAACCGGAGAAGACAGGGACGAAGGTTGTATTTTGTCCGGATGGCAGTATTTTTGAAGATACGGTGTTTGATTACGATACCTTAAAGCAGCGTTTGCGTGAGATGGCTTTTCTGACAAAGGGAATTAAAATATGTCTTATAGATGAGAGAGAAGGACTTGAACAGGAAAAAGAATTCTATTATGAGGGCGGAATTAAAGAATTTGTTACTTATCTGAATCGCAGTAAGGAAGCGCTTTATGAGGACGTCATTTACTGTGAGGGTGAGAGAGACGGCGTATTTGTTGAAGTTGCGCTGCAACATAACGATTCTTATAACGATGCTACTTATAGTTTTGTAAATAATATTACAACCCCGGAAGGCGGTACGCATCTGGCGGGATTTCGTAATGCTTTGACTAAAACATTTAATGCATATGCGAAAATGAATAAGATTTTAAAGGAAAATGAATCTACGCTTTCCGGAGAAGATATCCGGGAAGGCATGACGGCGGTAATCAGTGTTAAGATTTCGGAGCCGCAGTTCGAAGGGCAGACAAAGCAGAAACTCGGAAACAGTGAGGCAAGAGGCGCAGTAGACAATATTGTGAGTGAGCAGCTTACTTATTTCCTGGAACAGAATCCGGCAGTTGCGAAGGCAATTTGTGAAAAATCATTGATGGCGCAGCGTGCAAGGGAAGCGGCGCGTAAAGCAAGGGATTTGACGAGAAGAAAAACGGCACTGGAGGGAACTTCTCTTCCGGGTAAGCTTGCCGATTGTTCTGACAAAGACCCCAAAAACTGTGAGATATTTATCGTTGAGGGAGATTCCGCGGGCGGTTCAGCCAAGACGGCAAGAAGCCGTGCGACGCAGGCAATCTTACCTTTGCGTGGAAAGATTTTGAATGTTGAAAAAGCAAGGCTGGATAAAATCTATGGAAACGCTGAAATCAAAGCTATGATTACGGCATTTGGAACTGGAATACATGAAGATTTTGATATCACAAAGCTGCGTTACCATAAGATTATCATTATGACGGATGCAGATGTGGACGGCGCACATATCAGTACCCTGATGCTGACATTCCTGTATCGGTTTATGCCGGAGTTAATCAAACAGGGCTATGTATATCTGGCGAAACCGCCGCTTTATAAGATAGAGAAAAACAAAAAAGCCTGGTATGCCTATGATGATAATGAACTTAATACTATTCTGGAAGAGATAGGAAGAGACGGCAATAATAAAATCCAGCGTTATAAGGGACTGGGAGAAATGGATGCCGAGCAGCTCTGGGAGACGACAATGGATCCGGAAACCAGAATTTTAGAGAGGGTTACCATTGACGATACAACAGCATCTGAGATTGATTTGACATTTACAACTCTGATGGGAGATAAAGTAGAACCAAGACGTGAATTTATTGAAACAAATGCTCAGTATGTTCAGAACTTAGATGTTTAACAGTTCAGCCAGTCGAATAAAATTGAAAGATATGATTGCATAACCTTTGAGTTTTATTTGGGAAAACTAGGAGGAAATTGAATGGATGATACAATTTTTGACAGAATAGATGATGTTGATTTAAAGAAAACAATGGAACGTTCCTATATAGATTATGCTATGAGTGTCATTGCATCCAGAGCGCTTCCTGATGTAAGGGATGGCTTGAAACCCGTGCAGCGGAGAATTCTCTATGCCATGATCGAATTAAATAACGGACCGGATAAGCCGCATCGTAAATGTGCGCGTATTGTCGGTGATACGATGGGTAAATATCATCCTCATGGTGACAGCTCCATCTATGGCGCTCTCGTAAATATGGCGCAGGAATGGTCTACCCGGTATATGCTGGTTGACGGTCATGGTAATTTTGGCTCTGTGGACGGAGATGGCGCAGCGGCAATGCGATATACGGAGGCGCGTTTAAGTAAGATTTCCATGGAAATGCTTGCAGATATCAACAAAGATACCGTGGATTTTGGGCCGAACTTTGATGAGACGGAAAAAGAACCCCTTGTCCTGCCGTCACGTTTTCCAAATCTTCTTGTAAATGGAACTACGGGAATTGCGGTGGGGATGGCGACAAATATTCCTCCTCATAATCTTCGGGAAGTTATAGCAGCTGTGGTGAAAATCATTGATAACAGAATCGAAGAGGACAGGCAGACAGAAATTGAAGAAATATTGAATATTATAAAAGGTCCTGATTTTCCAACAGGAGGTATGGTTCTTGGCACTTCTGGAATAGACCAGGCGTACCGCACTGGACGGGGAAAGATTAAAGTGCGTGCGGTGACAGATATCGAGCCTATGGCAAACGGGAAGAACAGGATTGTAGTAACAGAACTTCCCTATATGGTAAACAAGGCACGGTTAATTGAGAAAATTGCCGATATGGTGCGTGATAAGAGGGTGGATGGAATCACAGACCTTCGCGATGAGTCAAACCGGGAAGGTATGCGTATCTGTATTGAACTTCGCAGGGACGTCAACCCGAATGTTGTATTAAATCAATTGTATAAGCATACCCAGCTTCAGGATACTTTCGGCGTTATCATGCTTTCTCTTGTGAACAATGAACCGAAAGTCTTAAATATCATTGATATGCTGGGATGTTACCTGAAACATCAGGAAGAAGTTGTAACCAGAAGAACAAAATACGAACTCAATAAGGCAGAAGAACGCGCACATATTTTAAAGGGATTGTTGATTGCCCTTGATAATATTGATGAAGTAATCAGCATTATTCGCGGCAGTGAAAATGTTCAGCTTGCAAAGACCAGATTGATGGAGCGTTTTGCACTTTCTGAGGCACAGGCACAGGCAATCGTAGATATGCGTCTGCGTGCGTTGACCGGTTTGGAACGCAGTAAGCTGGAAGCGGAATATAATCAGTTGATGGATCTGATTGCAGAGTTGAAAGCGATTCTTGCTGATGAAAAGAAACTGCTTGGTGTGATTCGCAAGGAAATCATGGCGATTTCCGATAAATATGGAGATGACAGAAGAACTTCGATTGGATTTGATGAATATGATATTTCCATGGAAGACCTGATTCCGGTTACCAATACAGTGATAACGATGACAAAACTGGGATATATCAAACGAATGAGCGTTGATAATTTCCACAGTCAGAATCGTGGAGGCAAGGGCATCAAAGGAATGGAAACGATAGATGATGATTATATCGAAGAACTTCTGATGACAACCACCCACCATTATCTGATGTTCTTTACAAATACCGGTAAGGTATATCGGATAAAGGCCTATGAAATTCCCGAGGCCGGGAGAACGGCGAGAGGTACGGCCATCATCAATATCTTGCAGCTCCAGCCGGGAGAGAAGATTACAGCCGTAATACCGATTAAGGAATATAAGGACGACCATTATCTGTTTATGGCGACAAAGAAAGGAATTGTAAAAAAGACGCCGATTACTGATTATTCCAAGGTTCGCAAAAAAGGTCTTGCTGCAATCAACCTCAGGGAAGAAGATGAGTTGATTGAAGTGAAATTTACCGATAATACGAAGGATATTTTGTTGGTGACAAAATTTGGACAATGTATCCGGTTCCATGAGACGGATGTTAGAAGTACCGGAAGGAATTCCATGGGAGTCATTGGAATGAACCTTTCCGATCGTGATGAAATTGTGGGTATGCAGATGAATACCCAGGGAGAATATGTCCTGATTGCATCAGAAAGAGGTCTTGGAAAATTGACGCGGATGGAAGAATTTTCACCACAGAACCGTGGCGGCAAGGGAGTAAAATGTTATAAGATTACAGAAAAAACAGGTAACATCATAGGTGTTAAAGCCGTAAACCATGACAATGAAATCATGATGATTACTACAGAAGGTATCATTATTCGTATGAAAGTAGAAGGAATCTCTATTCTTGGACGTGTTACCTCCGGTGTGAAATTGATGAATCTTGCAGATGATATTACAGTGGCAAGCATCGCCAAGGTGCGGGAAGATAAATCTCTGATGGAAAACAGGCAGGAAGATATAGAAAGTTCTGTGCAAGAAGTATCAGAGGCAATGGACAGCTCAGTAAAAGACACGAATGAAGAGCAGATAAATGAATTGATTGCAAGGGCGGAGAATGACAGCAGGGAAGAGCCGATAGAAGAATAATGTAGCAAATGCCCCACACAGATTGTGGGGCATTGTTAGTACCATGGAAATGTACTTTATGAGAGGAGAATGTTGTTTACAGTTGTAAACAGCAGATAAAAAGGGGAAAAAATGATAAAAACAGGAATTTGTGATGATAAGAAAAGCAGCCTTACATTGTTAGAAGATACTATAAGTGAATGTTTGAAGGAATTAAAAACAGCGGCAGAAATTTTTACTTATGATACAGGCAGGGATTTATTGAAAAGTTATGAGGAGTTGGATTTGATTTTTCTGGATATGGAGATGCCGGAAATGGATGGCATTGAGATCGGAAAAAGGTTAAGGGAAAAAGGATTTTCAGGAAAAATCATTATGGCAGGCGCTGGAACAGAGAGATTTAAAGAGGCATTTACCATTGACACGTTTCGTTTTGTGTCAAAACCCTTCCAGAAGGAAGAGATTATGGAGGCGCTAAAAGATTACATTGAAACAAAGCCTGGAATAAAAGAAATTACAGTTCATAGAAAACGCAATGAGTATGTGTTTTATCAAAAGGATATCTTATATGTTTATGCGGTAAACAGTTCAATAGAGTTATGCATGAAGGATGGAATTTATCGTATGGAAGGTTCTTTGTCTGAGTTGGAGGGAATTCTGGATTCCCGTCTGTTTTATAAAATCAGCAGGCAGTATATCGTTAATTTAAAGGAAATCAGCAAATATAAGGATGAAAAAGTTATGATACAGGGAACAGAATTGAAAGTTTCCGTAAGAAGAAAGAAAGATTTCGAGAAGGCTTATCAGATATTTCAGGCAAAATACAGGTGATAAAAGATGAAACATATAACGTTTACAAGGTTAACTCAACGTTCAGGGTGTTATCCTTGTAAATGTGATGGAAATGTGGTATCCATTAAGTATGAAGGTGGTAGATAAAAGCCATCATTGTCACAGAAAATGGAGGTCTTGACGCTAAGTCTTCCATTGATGAGTGCGCAACAGGATTTGTAATATCTGATAGAGAAATCGGTATGTGTTTAACCAGACAGACACAACAACACAGGACAGAAAGGTGGGAAACTACCGTTTTGCCTTTACATCCTTCAGTGGTGTGGGATGTAAGGTAGCGGCTGCATACAACTGTTCAATTTCACTTGGAGATAAGGATTTTTTAAGTACGTTTAATGATGGTTCAGGGTTTATTGTGGGGTATTTTGTATGGAAGTAATAAAAAGGACATATATTCGATGTATCGTTTGTGTCATATGTATAGCATCTATTTTATTATCTGGTTGCGGAAAGAAATGGTATGATGATTGGGAAGAAAATTATTCTTATATTTCAGATGAGCCTTATATTTATATTCCTATAGATCATGAGAAAGCAGTTATGGAAATAGATGGTGAGAAAAGAAATATTCAAACAACATGGTCTTTTGATGGAATTAAAATATTTTTCTATAATGGAAGAAAAAGAGATACTGAATCTATAGATTTAATATGGGAAACCCAAGTATTAAAATACAAAAAAGGTAAGCTCTATCTGAAAATTGTAAAGGACAATTGTGGAAATGATGAAGGAAAAGAGATTGTGTTGGAAAAAAGGTTGAAGGAAGAGTAATAAGATAATCTGTCTGGAATTCTATGAAAGAAAGTTGAATTGATGAAATAATATAAAGATTTATCCAATATTTCTAAGGATTCCAGATAGTTAAAAAATCTAGTGAAATTTCAAGATGAATGGTGAAAGGTATATGAAATGAAAATCAGAAAAAGATATAAGGTTTATATCTCAGTTTTTATA
>CAJTSB010000049.1 GCA_910578825.1 uncultured Lachnospiraceae bacterium
CGACAATATTGGGCTTGGAAATGTGAATAACACAGCAATTTCAATTCGCGCCCCTACGCAAGGGGCGACAATCCAATGATTATTTTTATCGGGGTATGCCGGTATATTTCAATTCACGCCCCTACGCAAGGGGCGACTGGAATCAGGAGTACCTATGACTATGCCGGTAGATTTCAATTCACGCCCCTACGCAAGGGGCGACTTGCGGAGCACGGCGAAGAAGCAGCGATTAACATATTTCAATTCGCGCCCCTACGCAAGGGGCGACAAAACCAGTATGGCACTCCGGAAAGGTTCATGCAATTTCAATTCGCGCCCCTACGCAAGGGGCGACTGACCGCATCTTTTGTATAGGCTGTGTACGCTGTATTTCAATTCGCGCCCCTACGCAAGGGGCGACAAAACAATTTTTCAATCGGGCATCAGACGTTGTATTTCAATTCGCGCCCCTTCGCAAGGGGCGACGGACTTCCCGATTTCGGAAAACACCCCAGACTTCTCATTTCAATTCGCGCCCCTTCGCAAGGGGCGACAATATTGGGCTTGGAAATGTGAATAACACAGCAATTTCAATTCGCGCCCCTACGCAAGGGGCGACAATCCAATGATTATTTTTATCGGGGTATGCCGGTATATTTCAATTCACGCCCCTACGCAAGGGGCGACTGGAATCAGGAGTACCTATGACTATGCCGGTAGATTTCAATTCACGCCCCTACGCAAGGGGCGACTTGCGGAGCACGGCGAAGAAGCAGCGATTAACATATTTCAATTCGCGCCCCTACGCAAGGGGCGACAAAACCAGTATGGCACTCCGGAAAGGTTCATGCAATTTCAATTCGCGCCCCTACGCAAGGGGCGACTGACCGCATCTTTTGTATAGGCTGTGTACGCTGTATTTCAATTCGCGCCCCTACGCAAGGGGCGACAAAAGAATTTTTCAATCGGGCATCAGACGTTGTATTTCAATTCGCGCCCCTTCGCAAGGGGCGACGGACTTCCCGATTTCGGAAAACACCCCAGACTTCTCATTTCAATTCGCGCCCCTTCGCAAGGGGCGACAATATTGGGCTTGGAAATGTGAATAACACAGCAATTTCAATTCGCGCCCCTTCGCAAGGGGCGACCAACATTTCTGCGCATTTCGCAAGAGGAATGTTCTATTTCAATTCGCGCCCCTACGCAAGGGGCGACGACACAACTGGCGCACAACGCATGTTACGTAAAAATTTCAATTCGCGCCCCTACGCAAGGGGCGACACGCAACTGGCACATAACGCGTGCTACGTAAAGATTTCAATTCGCGCCCCTACGCAAGGGGCGACGGGCGCTTAACGGTATAGAGGATAATCGCTATCTATTTCAATTCGCGCCCCTACGCAAGGGGCGACGTTTACCGGATTTTACATATTCTGACATTAACTCATTTCAATTCGCGCCCCTACGCAAGGGGCGACTAATCGCCCTGGCTGTTCAGCTCGATTTTGGCAAATTTCAATTCGCGCCCCTACGCAAGGGGCGACAGCAAAAACAGACAAAATTATCTTCTGTTTCCACTGTATATTTAAACATTTATACTAATAAATAACACTAATTCCTTTTTCTATAAAAATTATCTTATAATATTTTGTAACTATTACCACAAATTCCTGCGCCAACCTCCCAGTAAATCATGTATGAAACATACCTGCGCAGCAATTAAAAAATCAATGCACTCCCTGCCTGAACCAACGGTTCCTTACCCATCACCTGAATTTTATGCTGATAAGAATTTCCCAACCTGTAAAAGCGCACGGAATCATTTTCTTTATCAATGACATCCGCAAGTGCTGATTTCAGAACTACGAGTTCCGCAGTATCAACTAAAACCTCAAAGACAGAGTTTTGCACACGCACACCATACTTTTCACAAATTTTTGCAACCTTGCGCAGCCTTTTCTCCCCCGCTGCCTTTGTCGTATTTACATCATATGTAACAACCAGCATCATTTAACTCACCTCCAGACAAAAGGCGGATAACAATCCAGGTCCTTTCGAAGCACCCGCGCAAATAACATTGCCTGGGTATAGGGAATTAACCCGATGGGAATTTTTTCTTTTAAAAATGGATGCAGGATTTGCTCCTGCTTTCTCGCCCTCCATACATTAATAACCGTCCTACGCCCCTTTTCATTCAAATAGACGGCATCACAATCTGTCTCAAAATCTTTCTCTGAAAGCTGACCTTTATTAAATAATGATAATACAAAGCGATCACATAATGGAGCACGTAACTCTTCCATCAAATCCAAAGCCAATGAGGGTCGCCCGGGTCTTAACATATGTAGGTAACCTGCTGCCGGATCCAACCCTACTGTTTCCAATGCAGAACACATATCATGTGTAAGCTGAGTATAGACAAATGACATAACTGCATTGACCTCGTTCTGAGGTGGGCGACGACTACGGTTTTCAAAACGAAATTCATGGTTTCTGGAAAGCATGTCGTCAAACCGAGAAAAATATGCAGTTGCTGCTGCCCCTTCCACGCCGCGCATGGACTCAACCGTTTGACATTCATCCAGCCTCCTGGCTATATTGCTAAGTATCTCCGCACCCCGATATAAATTTTCTTCTTTCTCTGACTCCTTGCTTGTACGGGCATGACGCATCAATACATTTTTTCCATTGTAAATTTTTCCATACAGAATATTCCTCACTAGGCGGCAGGAAAACGTTTGATCATCCATTGCCTGATACTGCTTTTTCCTCAACAAAACATTTCCGCTTACAGGACCGCAAACCCTACTGCAAAATCTTCCATACATATCCAGGAAAACCATTGTTATATCATATCTAGAACAAAATGACAACAAAGAAGTCGATACAGAATTCTTGCCAAAAAATACAATCGATTCCACCCGATTTACCGGAACAGATGCTTTCTCATCACCACCAAAAGAAATACAGATATTGTCATTACGATGAAAAAGATAGCTATCCGGTGTCATAATATACATCGTTTCCAGCATATGTTTCATATTTCACCTTCCCCCTTTGCCGCAAGTTCTAAATCTTTACAATATTTCTCTGCAGAATGGCCAACCTCTGGCATACAGATTTCGCGCAACGAACAGCGTTTACATTTTATACTGTATTCTGCCGCAGGGGTAATCATTTTATCTCGGATATCCTGCAGTTTAACTATTAAATGGCATACTTTTTCACGCAATTCCTCTGTTAATAAAACCGGATATCTTCGGTGAGACGATGTATAAAATAACGCCCCCTCCGCAATGGTGGTGTGATACATTTCTTCCAGACACATAGCCTGAGCGCATAGTTGCAACTCATATTCCTCTTCTGCACGCACCTTGCCATGCTTATACTCAATTGGATACAAACGCACCGGAAAGTCCACAGAAGGTAACATGCATCCAGTCTCATCTGCAATTGTTTCAATACAGTCACATTTTCCCATTATTCCCAGTGAATCGGAAAATACAGTATACTCATACAGTTTAACCTCTTTGCCACGCCGTTCCACTCTCCGGGTATGAACACGTCTGTGCTCCATGCGCCCTTTTGCCGTATCTGCACTCTCTTTCCAAATCTGTTCATTCATGATAAGCGCTGCCCGCCGCAGGCAATATCCTGCCTGAGTCAGTTGTGAAATCAACAGGAAATCCTTTTCATCGTTCACAGAACCATTTCTCCCCCTTCTCTAAATGATTCCAACTGATTTCTCCATAAGGGTCACTCTGAAATCCAACCTCCACGCCTTTCGGAAGATTTTTAATATCAATCCAGGCATCATAATCGCGGTAGCTTCTGGGATATTCCACCTCCGATTTTTTAGAAACCTGTACCAACTCAAACAATTTATGTGCCGGCGCGCAGCCCAGTTTTGCTTGACGGATGCGTTGCGTTTCATCACTATCCGTGCCTACATGCTTAAAAATAATCAAAGGAGAAACGACCGCCATCTCCCCTTTGCTGGCAGAATGATCATGCTCATACATATTTAAAACCGACTCAAAGAGAATTCTCAGGTCATTGTCGTCAAATCCTGTCTCACCTGCCAGATTAGCACTGATAAATCCACGTACCTCAAATAGTCCGAAAGGAATCATCTGTTTTCTACCCATTGTGCGAAGCTCGTCTTCCGGTTTCTTCTGCTCCAGTTCTTGATATTGCTCCATTGTCCCCTCTTTTATTTTTTCCGTTACCGCCATACGCGTGATTGCCATATCCATGGGTAATATACGGTCAAGGCTGGTTGCAAACGTAATCTGCACTGGACCCCTGACCTGCCCTGCATTAGGTCCCGTGGACATAACTGCTCCAAACGTACGCACATCGTAAAACAACTCACATGCCTTCCTGCGCCCTGCATAAACAGCCTCTTTTTCTTTCGCACAGTCCTCAAAACCTGCCTCTCGTTTTGCCCGCGCAATATGACGATTAATATTTGTAGATTGTTGAATAATGATATTCATGCCGTCCTCACCGTGATAAGCCAAATCAACATAATTTCGTATGCGGCGCTTTGTCGCTACATCTGAAATATAGCCCTTCATTGTCTCTGGGTCCATGCGCGGTGTATTATCCATATCTGGATCCCCATTTGGATTTGCATTTACGCAGGAAACATAATACATAAATTCATAACGGTTCTTAATTGCCATTTTCTATTCCTCCTTATCCTCTGCCAACTCCATCTCTGTTTCATCTTCTATTTCTAAAATCTGTTCCATTTCCTCATCATCCTCAGAAAACAATCCCATTTCATTGTTTGCCTTTGACGTATGAAGTTCCGCCCACTTCTGATAATATCCCAGGGCAAAATAAGACTGTTCTTCAAGATTTAACGTAACCGGTATCTTATCCCCCAAAGCACAATACAATTCCGCCAGGCGGTCTTCAAAATATTTTGTCTTCTTCAATTTTGCCAGATGATGATTAGCGAGTCTCGCTAACCTGCTCAAAACCATTGCTGGCGTTCTGCTGGCAGAGGCATAGTAACGCTGAATTACCCCCGCGTTTACTCCCTCAATTGCCTTCTGCTGAATGTAAGCATACACTGCCATTAGGCCACCACAATGATATGCCGGGCTTGGATGTTCTAAGTTATATGCATTCATAAGAAATGCCTCCTCTCCTTCTGCGCGTTTTTTTCGTATTAGCCAGACTTTCAGCCATTGACAAGCCCTTCCATCCGGAATTTGAACCCTTCGTTTGTCTGATGAACTGGAAGATTTCTGCTTTGTATTCTTCCCCTGCCCAGCAAAATTTCCTGACTCCGAAGATGCCAGCATTTGTGAACGTATATACCTCAGGGCGCGCTCCGCTACGGTATCCGGCAATCTGCCTCCTGTGAGTATCGCCATGAGAATCGATGGCGCAACACCTGTCAGTTCATCTTTTAATCGCTCAAATTTCTTTGCATCTGACATTTTATACTTTAACAAACGAATAAGACGGGCTTTTAGCTTACATGCTGAAATGGATGCTTTTCCCGATGCATTTATCAATTCAAGATCCTGATACCACATTTGAAGATTTTTCTGCAAATCGGCATATTTCCCACGCTCATATCGGCGAATCATAATTCGTCCGCCAACACCGCTCAACAGTAAAATGTAATAATTACTGTTTAATGCCGCTGTCTGTTCACCAGACTCCACGCTCTGGATCAGCCTGTCCGCATTCTTTACTGCAGCAAACTCCTTTTGTTGCTTTTCTAGCTCTGTCGTCTCTTCTTCCTCTTCATCATCATTCTCGTCTTTAAAAAAATCAAAATCTCCACACTGATAAACAGGATCTTCCCTGTGCCCTATCTCACAATCATACCAATGAACAAATTTCATCCCTGAAAGTATAGGCGCCTCCTTCAATAGACTGTCCAAGGCGGCTTTGACTGCGGCAAATGATTCCTCCGACACTGGTGCATTTTCTGCCTTCTTCAATCCATAAGAGCAGAAAGCCGCCTTATCAAAACAAATTAAAGCATCCCCGCTAGAATGTCCGCCAACAGACCTTAGACCAGTGATTTTAGACGTTGTGGCAACCGGATTAATTGGCTGCCCAGTAATCATACAAATACTGTCAACCTCTTCTTTTGATTGCAAAAATTGTTTGCGAAACTCCTGCCACCAGTTCTGTATATTATCGCTGTTTAAAATCGCTTTCCCATCCACCTTAAATGCAATTCTGTCCCCCACTTTTATTTTGTGAGAATCTAATTTTTGATTAATTTTTTCAATCAGTTCTGGTTTTTCCATGATATTCAGACAAGCTCTTATTACTGGTTCATACTCTGCTGTCTCCCTCATTGCATCCCAAAAAAATCTACTCTTGGCAGATGATGTATCCCCAAAAATCACCGAACGCTTTTCTGCCAATACATTACATTTATCTTTTCCATTTGAGAGACTGCCAATATCTGGACAAAGTACATTTTTCTCTCCACCCATCTCTATTTCTGCAAAATCTGTATCATAAGTTGACAGAGAAACATATGCTTTGACTGTTTTTTCCACATATCCTGGCGGCGGAATCAAATCATGTCTACTTGCATAATCATAAAGCGCTTTTAACATATCTTTCCCCCCTTCAATACCTCTGGGCTTTCATACGGCGGAACCTGAATGATTCCATGTTCCATCACTGCATGATACAGGGAAAGCTGTGGTTCTGCTTTTTTACGCACGACATAGTCATAAGGACTGAATACATCATACACCATAAAACCGGCATCTAAACTCTCCTCAATCGGCTGCCGTCTCCCATTGCTCTCCTCAAAATAAGCCGCGAATTCCCGCATCCCAAGCGCGGGCTGATGGAAACATTTGCCATTGCGAATACGACGTAACGCCTGCTCATAAAGCTGCTTTTCTTTTCCTGTAAATTCTTCCCTCGGTATGATTGATGCCGCAATACGATAACGGACATCCTTCAATGCTACCGTCTGCCTCTGGGTTCGTTCCTCTTCTGCAAAAATCACTTTGTCATTCACCCTGCACTTAACCTCATTGCGCTTAAAACTAATATAACGAATTGGATTTAAAACCTCAATGCGGTTAATCTGGTAGTAAAACTCTGCCGGTTTCAGATAAATTGCCGACAAGATTCCTTTGGCTGCCGAAGGAGTTGGGAATGGCGCTGTCAGACGTTCCACCTTATTGTAGGGTTGACAGAAACAGGCAAAATCCCCCCACACTTCCAATACAATTTCCTGCAAATAATCACCTCCATATCTCCGTCCCTACCATCTGATGTACAAAAATCAGCAAAGCTATCATGGCAAAAACGGAAGAAACTCCATAAAAAATTAACATATTTCTATTCCCTCCTGCCACAGAAAAATATAATAATTTCCATATTATGAAAAAATAATTTTCTACAACAGGATCAAGTGTTATGTTAATTTTATATATTAACCAAAGTTACGTCAAGAATTTTTTCCTAAATCTTTATTTCTTAGCGTTTTCTTAGCAAACCTTACACCCTTATCACATTTTGTTATACTTATGTTGTAATAAATCACATAAACGCCAAACCAGATGATTTTATTCCACCTGATATTGATGTAACAAAATCTGCACGCAATAATTTCAAAAAAATCCAGACATATACTGGTGGGAAAGGAAAACGCTACAGTAACATATACAGAATGAAAAACAGAGTGTAAAACCTTTAAATTATCAGTGTTCTACACTCTGTTTATTTCAACCATTGAAGGAAAACTACCATATAGTTCCTCCTGCTATTTCTTCTGGCAGCTGTAATCCCATATCTTTTGTATAATACTTTTCATACTGTCGTCGCAAAATATAATATTCGCTCTTTTCTCCATCTTCCTGTTTCCATCCCGCGTAAGCCAGTCGTTCCATATAATATTCCAATTTTTCCTGTTGATAGACGGGCACAGTCACCGTCAGGTCTACAGCCTTGCGCATCAACGATGGACTAACTCCTCTTTCCAATGCCTCTTCTATGATTTCCAGATATTTCTCATTTTCCGTTTCTGATACTATCTGTGGAATAGGAACAATCACTTTCATCCCTTTATTTACGATTAACTCGTATTCCCTATCTGTCTTCATGAAATCCCTGCGTTTCAATGCCAACCGTAACTTTTCCTTATCCGCCTGCTCTGAAAATAATTCCTGATAATACTTTTTGATCTGCTCCGGACTATCAATATCCAACGGCTGTATTGTACAGAGACGTTTCACCAAAACAGCTGCATTTTCATACCAGTTTCCAGATTTTTGTCTGGAATTCCCCGGATAGAGAAAACCCTCTTCCTGAGGTTCAAACACCACTACACGACCACCCCCTGCGAGTCTTCCATTCCTGTTGCAACGCCCGGCAGCCTGAATTATGGCGTCCAGCGGCGCCAATGCCCGATACATCACGTCAAAATCCAAATCAACGCCCGCCTCTATACACTGTGTTGCGACTACACGACATGGAAACCTACCCTTAAGACGTCTGGTAATCTCCTCCACCACTATCCGACGGTGTGCCATGCATAAATCGGTTGTGATAAAAAACACTTCATCTCCAGCGCATAGTTCTTTCAACTGGCAAAATAATTTCTTTGCATGTTTTCTCAAATTTACAATCACACATACACTTTCCAACCCTGCCATTTCACCTGCAACCTCTTCCAGCGGCATCGCCTGTCTCAACCTCCACTCCACATGCGTACGTTTTAATAAAGAAAATAACCTGGGATATTCTGGCATAATTTCTGTTGGTTTCCAATCCAGATCGGAGATTGCTGCAAAATCTGGCTGGGTAGCAGAAGAAAAAACCATCGTACAATGGTAGGTTCGGCACAACTCATTTACCGCCTCAAGCGTGGTTTCAGTCACTTCCAACGGTAAACTTTGAGCCTCATCAAAAAGAATCACGCTGTTTGTTAAATGATGTAATTTTCGGCAATCTGTAGGACGACTTGCAAAAAGAGATTCAAAAAATTTTACGGAAGTGGTAATGATAAATGGCACACTCCAGCGAGACGCAAATTCTCTTGCATCATCACTGAGATTACTCTGACTATGGTCTACTAAAATATCCGGGATAATCTGATCATATGTATCTGTATTCTGTTCCGCCAAAGTTAAAAAAGGCAGTACCACAATAATCCGACGTTTCCCATGAGCCAGACAATGACGCAATGCAAAATGCAAAAGAGCTAACGTTTTACCTGTTCCAGTGGGAGCAGTCAACGTAAACAACCCTTCTTCAACATCTCCCATCTTCCCGCATTGTATAAACAAACTGTTTCTGATTTGATTTAGTGAGGCATCCGCAACAGACTGCCTGGAAAGCTCACTCTGAAATGCCATTAATTTCTCTAACCACACCTCTGCTTCAAACCCTAATCGTTCTGTCTCCTGTAAATATTGCGGATTCCTGTCTTCCGCAGAGACACTATAATCGGCATCCACGAGGCAGGAAAACAACATTCTCGTGTATAACATGGTTTCAATATTATGCGATTCTATCTTTTCATTATTTTGAGCAATGAATTTCCGTAGTTTGGGAAACTTAAAACCCGAAAAATCATGTTTGAAATTTTCTGCTGCATTTTTATAGTTCTCTCCCCCTGCAACAGCGGCTTTATAATTATTTAAGGAATTCTCTGTTCCTTTATAGAAATTGTTGTATAATACAGATTCCAATTCATCAAACGCTACCAAACTGGTGTGATGTCCATTGATCGCCTCTATAATTGGTTTATACGTACTTTTATGTTTCTTCAGCGAATAAAGGAAAGCTGCACCACACATAGCATGGTCTATATTCTTCATTCTGCCTTCCAACACATCCGCAAAAACATCACTATATTTGCCAAAATCGTGAAACAACCCAGCCATTCGGGTCTCATCCTCTCGTTCAAATTCGCTACCATACTGCCCGGCAAGCTCTGCAACTGCCTGCAGATGTTCTTTGACCGTTCGCTGACAACCGTTTGGTAGTTTTGACTTAGCATAATATTTCTTAATCATTCTTCTTCACCATTAAAAATTTCATTTTACCGTTACATGAAATGATAGTTTATTATCACACATAAATAATCTCCAGTTTTCCATATTCTCGAATCAAACATACATTTATTATAAATCTAATCCCTGAGTAAAACAATTATTTTCCTACAATGATTTCTTTTTCTGAGTAACCTTAACTTTTTTAATTAACACATCATATAGCAGGCCAACGAACCTTAAATCCGTCACCCTGCTATTATATCGCTCCTGTAAAATTCCCTACCCTCCAGATAAACCCCCGGGGATACATACAAAGAATCAATTCCCAAAACAAGCTCCTACACCGTATCAGCAAAAATTCTGCTCCAGCCCTGCCACAATCTGATGCATTTCTGATTTGGTGGTAACATTCCTTGCCGCCTCTACCACCCGACGTTTTTCCTCATCATTCAATTTGCCATACACATCCATCGCTTTCGGGTTCATCCCAAGCTGGAAACTTAAGCCCATAGGCATATCATAACTGTTATCCACTTTTCCATCCATACGCGATTCCTCCTTTCACATGGTAACGGCACGCATCGCAAAGCGTCGCCTGCCAATTCGTCGGAAGGCATTCAGGAAATGCTGCGCATTCGCCTTCCTTCTTCTAAAATACTCCAATCAGTATCAATACCCAATAAATCAATCCCAGCAGCCAGCTTGTAAATATTCCGTACAAAATTACCGGCCCTGCAATTGTAAAAATCTTACACCCGATTCCGAATACCTGCCCCTCTTTCTGGAATTCAATCGCGGGAGCCGCAACAGAATTGGCAAATCCGGTAATCGGCACCAGTGCGCCCGCGCCGCCCCAGTTGGCAATCCGGGGATAAATATTCAATCCTGTCAACAGCACGCTCAAAAATACCAGTATCATACTGCACCAGCCTGCGGCGGTCTCCTTGTCCAAATTAAAACTACCTGCCGCCATATTTAAGATGAACTGTCCCAAAACACAGATAATGCCGCCAACAACAAACGCCTTCACCATATTGGCGGGCAGAGAATGGGTCGGGGTCACCCGTTTGACATATTCGTTATATTCCTGATTCTTCTTCTCTTTCTCTTCCATAGTCTGCTGACTCGCCATAGTTTTACCTCTCTTTCCATAGTTATTATTTTATTTGGACATATGGTTTGCGTAAAAATAAAGCGCACCCATCATTTTTCCCAATGCCATAAACAGCATAATCATGCTCAACCCTTCCTTGATTCCCATCCGCCGAAACATGATCGGAAACGTGTTGAGAATTTCTGCAAGCGCCACCGCAAGACACCCGACAAATATACCTGCCGACAATCCAAACAGGATAACCAGGCCAATTCCCAGATGCAACGGAATATGAAACAGTGAAAAAATATTTCCCAGCGCTCCGCCCAGAACCACCGCATTCTCATAGAGAATAACGTCGTTCGCCGTCCGGCTCTTTCCGATAATCCTTGGCACCACGCCTACCGTAATGATAAAACTGAATACGCCTGCGGAAACCGCCGTCCCGCTTGCAAGACCGATAAATCCCAAAAACACTTCTTTCATCCACATTTCATTCGGCTCCTTTTCTTCCTATGCCCCTGCCAGCCAATGGCTATTCCACATCATTACTCGTTCCCTTGCGCCCGCAGTTCTCAATAAATGTGGTGTCCACATCCTTCTCATAGGTACGCATTTCCACCTGAATCGGCGTCGGATCATGCGTAATCTTCTTGTGTCCCACATGGTTGAAAAACACCATGATTCCGAGAAAGAGTCCGATCGAATAGCAGACCTCCAATACGGTAAATCCATTCGACTCCGTGCCCATAACCTGCTGATAGAAGTCCATGAACACCTCGCCCACGCCCACGTCATTGTTAAACGTCATAATCGTAAATGCCGATCCAAAAAATATTAGCACGCATAAAACAGCCGTCTTCAGATACAACAGCCACTTCGGCTCTTCCTTCGGCACATATTCCACCACAAAATCTTTTTCTCCGATATTCTGGATCTCCACATTAGGGAATTCCTGCCCGATTATCTCAATAATCTTTAGAACGGAAAATACCTGCATCTGCGTCTTTTTCTTACTCTGGTTGGCAGGGACATGGAAATTGTATACCTTTATCTGTTTCATCTTATTGATGAGCGGACGGTTTGTAGCGGTAAGTTTTGCAATGTCTTTTAAGACTACGGAAGGCTCCGTCACCTTCACATTCTGCTCTATTTTCAGATATACGGTCTCTGCCATCTTTCGCCTCCATCTTCCATCACAAGAGTTCCCTCTGTCACATCCACCTGACTTTCCATATAATTCACATAATAAAATATACCTCCGATAATTGTGAGTATCACAACTATCAGAAGGCATATCCGATAAACGGTACTATGACTCATATACTCACTTCCTTTTTCCAGCTTTGGAAGTAGTATGTCATCATATCCAATTTTTTATTCTGTTTTTTGCTGTTGAAATTTTCACGCAACACATTGCGATTTACAAATCAAAAAATTTTTCGTCTTGCTGCTGCAGCCATCATCGGTTTAGTTTTTCCCGCATCTTCAGCAGAATTTTCTTCTCCATCCTGCTTACCTGAACCTGGCTGATTCCCATTTCGTCCGCAATTTTGCTCTGCGTCTGCTCCTTGAAATACCGAAGTTCAATCAGACGACGTTCCTCTTCCCCAAGCTCCTCTAACAGTTGTTCCAAAACCATATGGTTCAACAGCATTTCATGGCTGTCCTTCTCCTGTGGAAGACGCTCTGCAAGACAGACCTCCTTACCTTCGGAAGACGTCATATTCTTATAAATGGATTCTACCTCCCCATTTGCCTCAAGCGCCATAACAATCTCCTCCCGCGGCATACCTGTCACTTCTGATAATTCCTGAAGCGTGGGTTCCCTTCCATAATCTGCCTGCAATTTCTCCCGCGCCTGCTGCATCTTCGCCCCGCTCTCTTTTAAGCTCCGGCTTACTTTTATCATACCGTCATCACGCAGAAAACGCCGAATCTCTCCGGTAATTTTGGGCACTGCATAAGTCGAAAACTTCACAGAAAAGGAGTCGTCAAATTTATCTATGGCTTTCATCAGCCCAATGCTCCCAATCTGGAACAAATCTTCCGGATCATAACCCCGGTTATGGAATCTTCGTACAATGCTCCATACCAGCCCCATATTGTTCTGTACCATGGCGTCCCTCGCCAGACGGTCGCCCGCCTGTGAGCGTTTCAAAAGCTGCCTATGTAAGCGTTCCCTTTCCTCTTCTGTCTCCACTGTCCTGGACTCTTCCAAGTTTCTCACCCTTCCCCTATCGTCTTGCGCATGGTGACGCAGGTTCCCTTATGCGGCTCGGAGACTACTTCTACCGCATCCATAAACGCTTCCATAAATGCAAATCCCATTCCGGACCGTTCCAGCTCCGGCTTGGTGGTAAACATCGGCGCCCTGGCCCTGGCAATATCAGAAATACCCTTTCCCACATCCATGACCGAGATTTCAATCTGATTTCCCTTAGTGTTGCACCGAATCCAGATGCTGCCGCCTTTCTGCTCATAGCCGTGGATAATACAGTTTGTCACCGCCTCGCTGACCGCGGTCTTGATATCCGCAAGCTCGTCCACTGTTGGATTCAACTCCGCCACAAAAGCCCCCACTGCGACCCTCGCAAATCCTTCATTAGAAGATGTCGCCGAAAATTCCATCTTCATCTCGTTTTTTAATCCTTCCATAGGTTCCTCCTTTTCGCCTACTCCACTTCCATGATTTTCCTTAATCCGGATAACTGAAAAATTCGCCGTATCTGCTGATTGAGATGCACCGCCTTTACATAACCCCCAGAAAAACGCACGTTTTTGCACCTTCCAATCACAACTCCAATTCCGGAGCTGTCCATAAATCTCGTATCCGAAAAATCAAACACCAGGCTGCGCACCGGATATTTCATAATCAGTCCATCCGCTTCTTCCTTCAGAAATTCTGCCGCATGGTGATCCAGCTCCGCAGGCATCCTCAAAATAAGGCATCCATAGTCTTTCTTGTATTTATGCTCCATATGCTTCCTTCCTTTCCGTATTAATAGGATAAATTGGTAAAAAAAAGACGTCATATCCATTTGACGTCTTTTGTAATGTATTCGTTTGATTTTCTTATTTTTGTTCCATGTATCACGATTTAAAACTACTGCCTGTTCAACTGATCCAGATATTGCTGAGAGGCTCTTGCCCGCTGTGTCCCCGGATGCAGCTCAATCATCCGCTGATAATATTTTTTGGCATTTTCCGCATCTCCGGTCTGGCGATAACTGTGCGCCAGATGATAGATTGCATATCCATCGTTGTGATCCTCTTCCGCCTGAACAACCTTCTCAAGCCCGGTGATTGCGGCCGGGAAATTCCGGCTGTTATAATCCTGTTCCGCCTGCTGGTAGACAACAGCAAGATACTGCTCGTTCACCAGTACGCTCATTTTATCATAAACACCCTTTGCCTGCGCGCCCAAAAGCGCCGCGTCAACCTTCTCCATGCCGTCCCCTGCCGCCTGAATATCATTCTGTGAAAAATCATAGCAAACAGTTATCATCTGCTCATAATTTTCGATGGTTTTCTTCGTATCCTCAGATTCGCCTTCCATATTGCCAATCTGTGATTTTAACTTCTCAATCTCCTGTTTGAGCCCATTCATCTCCTGCGTGCGGGTCGTCAACTCATCGTTGGCCTGAAGTTCCGCTTTACGCGCCTCGGAAACAGCATTCTGCCGAACCGTCGGGATAATCAGAAAACAGGTAATCAGCGCTCCGATACCCACTCCAATAAACAAATTTAAAACCGTCATAAACGGAGACGTATCCCTGACATTTACCGGCTGGATAATCGTCTCATTTCCATTGCGGTAAGAGGCTGTCTCCTCCTTCTTATGGCCTATCACCTTTGAAGATGAGACGTCCTTTTGCATACGCTGGTTGACCTCCCGAAGATAACGCAGCGTCGTGTAATTCCCAGTATCTATCTTCTCCGCCTCGCAGAGTTCTCTCCTGGCACGCTCATACTTACCTTCTTCCATGTACAAAAGCGCAAGAAGCTGATGCCCCTTTATCAATCCGGGATTCATCGAAAGCACCTTTTTGAGCTGAATAATTGCCAGGTCTTTGCTGTCCTGCTGACAATAAAGCAACGCCTGATTATATTTCTTAATCGTCTGATTGACAGAGCTTAAGTGGGCGCGGTTTGACTGAATCACTTCCAGATACTGCTCCGCCGGATTGTTCTCCGGTTTCAGGCTGCGGCTGATTACCCACTCGCTTAACGCGTCTACCACCTCGCCCATTTCATAATAGACAAGCCCCAGCAGATTCCGCGCCTGAATATTTGCTTTGTAGAATTGCAGACTCTTGCGCAGAGAATATGCCGCACCGGACAAATCACGCACTTTCGCTTTTTTTAATCCGTCGTTATACAAGGTGTTTGACAGACGGATAATTTTATTATAAGAATCCATATCGTTCCTTTCTGTCCTCCTAATCAGTATCGGCACGCGCCTTGCGGCACGGAAGGTATTCCAGAAATGCTTTGCATTTGCCTTCTTCCTACCGCTGTTGCCTTGCTTCTTTGAGAATTTCCTGCATAATATCCGTCATGTCGGTAAGATCCCTGTCATATATTGCATCCTCAACCCCTTCCACTTCCAGGCTGGGTTTAAATTTCTTCAATTCTTCTTCAAAATCAATCATTCCATACCTCCTGCAATTTGCTCCAATGCTCCAATCAGATACAACGAACCAGCACAAAATAATACCTGCCCCGGCTTTTTTACTGTCAGGGCATATGCATACGCCTGTCCTGTTTCCTCTATCTCTGTAATCTTCACAGCCAGACCGTTCTCACGCGCTGTCTGTTCAAACATCTCTTTCAATATCCTGCTATTGCATCCCCGCTCTCCCGGAATGGATGTAAGGATAATCTGTTCCCAGTTCCCTCGGCAAAGCAAATGCCTGACTGCATACGCCAGATCCTTCTCTTTCACCATGGAAAACAGTAAAATTCCCGGTTCATCGGAAATCTGTCCTGCCGCCTCCAGGAACCGCTGAATTCCATCTGAATTATGCGCTCCATCAAAGTACACCTCGGGGCTAATCTGCTGCATTCTCCCCTTCCATACCACTTCAGCAAGCCCCCGCTGCATGGCATCGTATGAAATACTTTCACACTGTGCCAGGCAGGCTGCCGCCTGTATGGCTATCGCCGCATTCTGCGCCTGATAGGGCGCGACAAATGGAATTTCGAAATTCGTAACATTACCATCATAACCAGAATCAAAAGAAAATGCAATCTTTTTTCCCGTGTTTAATAAAATTTTAACTTTATCTGAAGAAACCGGATAGGAAAGGCAACCCTGCCTGTCCGCGCAGGCTGCAATTACCCTCGACGCCTCGGTTGAAGACGCGTCGTAAACTACCGGAACTTTCGGTTTCACAATTCCGGCTTTCTCCGCCGCAATCTTTGCAATGCTGTCACCCAAAATCTCCGTATGTTCCAGACTAATGGATGTAATCACCGTGAGTATTGGATGTTCTATAATATTCGTAGCATCCAGCCGTCCTCCAAGCCCGGTTTCCAACACAGCATACTCCACCTGCATTTCCGCAAAAATCAGCATTCCTACCGCAAAAATATATTCAAAAAAGGTGGGATAAGGCTTTCCCTGCTGCACCATGAAATCAGCAGCACACGCAACCCTATCGGAAGAGCGGACAAACAATTCTCTGTCACAGCGCTTTCCATCCACGGCAAACCGCTCCTCCAGATATACAAGGTGCGGAGAAGTAAACAGTCCTGTCCGCTTTCCAGCCGCACGAAGAATGCTGTCTATGCAAGCGCAGACGCTGCCCTTTCCATTGCTGCCAGCCACATGGATGACTTTGAACCGTTCCTGCGGGTCCCCCAGTCGATGCAGCAGTTCCCGCGTATGCTCCGGTTTGTTTTTGGTTGTAAATTTTGGAATATCCAGAATAAAATTTACGGTCTCCTCATAGGTTCTCATAATTCCCTGTTCCTCTGTATGTATTTGCCGTGCTCATTATAATACAGTCACAGGCTGAAATCCAGTCCCAAATAGCGAAAACCGTAAATTTTCGTATGACAAACTTCTACGGCAGACTACACCGTTTTTTTCAGGAGCGGAATATGATTTAACACCGCCGAGATTACAAAAGAGATCACAATGACAATCACACTGATTACAGGTATGGAAAACGCCGGGTAAAAAGACAGAGTATTCAACCCAAAAATGCGCACCAGTTCATCCAATACCAGAATATGAACCAGATACGCCCCAAAACTGTATTTAGCCAAAAGCCCTAATACCTTTTCTATCCTTACACCGACAGCTTTTCTTTCAAAAATATCTTTCATAAGCACAAAGATTCCAACTGCCTCCAGCATTACATTGACGGTTAAATAATCATAAAGCATTACATTTGCCTTCTGTCCTGAAACAGAAAGCATGGATGTGCCGACAATTGTCACAAGAAATCCGCAGATTGACAAAACATAAATGACTGCCCTCATCCTTTTTCCCAGATCCACCTTGTTTAAATAATATCCACATACAAACAGGCTTACATATCCAAGCGTAAAGTGAAAATATACTTTGCCCAGCATACCATTTGCCAGAGAGGCAATGGATGGATATTTTAACGATACAAGTTTCACCGTCTGCGGAATCACAAATGTAAAAACAAATGACAGCAACAGAAAATATTTCGTAAGCTCCATGGACTTCACAATCGGTTTCACCAGGGGAACAATTATATAAAGCCCTACAATCATAAACAGAAACCACATATGATAATGCCCTAACAGAAACTGTTTTAAGGTATCCTTCCAGCTGCAATCTGTAAAAATCATGTTTTTCACTGCATATAGCATGGACCAGAAAATAAACGCCACAAGGATTCTTGCAATATTCTTCCGGTAGAGTTTCTCTATCCTGTGTTCCCCCTGTAAAAATAAAGCGCCGCTTATCATCACAAAAACAGGCACGCCCCAGCGCACAATACTGTCATAGAAATTTAATGCCTGCCATTCCGGTGTATCTACACCCGATTTGAGAAAATTCTGTGCCGACACATGCACCACAACCACCGCACAAATTGCTATGATTCTCAGAACATCAAAATAAACGGTTCTATGATTTGAACTTTCTAAGGTCGTCGCATGGGTATTATCTTTTACATCACTGACTTCATCTGTCATTTCTCTTCCGCCTTCCTCCCTGTTCTTTCCATGCATCTGAACAGTTTCTGTATTCATCATGGAAAACATTTCTTATATTAGAATTTTAACAAATCTGCAACATAATGTCTACGCTAAGTTTTCCCATGTGTCTTTGCACGCCATTCAAAATTTTGATCAGAACAAAGCGGGCAAGCCCGCATCAACTCCCCTGCCCCTCATTTATAAGGGG
>CAJTSB010000050.1 GCA_910578825.1 uncultured Lachnospiraceae bacterium
ATGCCAGGCGGGGAGTTTGACTGGGGCGGTCGCCTCCGAAAGGGTATCGGAGGCGCTCAAAGGTTCCCTCAGGATGGACGGAAACCATCTGAAGAGCGCAAAGGCAGAAGGGAGCTTGACTGCGACACCGACGGGTGGGGCAGGTACGAAAGTAGGACTTAGTGATCCGGTGGCATAAAGTGGGATTGCCATCGCTCAACGGATAAAAGCTACCCTGGGGATAACAGGCTTATCACTCCCAAGAGTTCACATCGACGGAGTGGTTTGGCACCTCGATGTCGGCTCATCGCATCCTGGGGCTGTAGCAGGTCCCAAGGGTTGGGCTGTTCGCCCATTAAAGCGGTACGCGAGCTGGGTTCAGAACGTCGTGAGACAGTTCGGTCCCTATCCGGCGCGGGCGGAGGAAGTTTGCGGGGAGCTGTCCTTAGTACGAGAGGACCGGGATGGACGGGCCGCTGGTGTACCTGTTGGCGTGCCAACGCCACGGCAGGGTAGCCAAGCCCGGACGGGATAAACGCTGAAGGCATCTAAGCGTGAAGCCCCCCTCAAGATGAGACTTCCCATCCGAAAGGAGTAAGACCCCTCGAAGACCACGAGGTGGATAGGGCAGAGGTGGAAGTGCAGCAATGCATGGAGCTGACTGCTACTAATCGGTCGAGGGCTTGACCTAGAGGACTTAGCGAGGGCGAGCAAAGCGAAGGCGGAGCATAGTCCGAAGGTCGTTCCGAGGAACTTAATGAAAGCGAGCCGAAGGCGAAGGTTGAATTTAGTGAACGGAACTTCCGCTAAGTGGATTGGAGAATGAGATGTACATCTGTGTGAATTTTTGAAGGTACAGTGTAATATAATATAGTATATAGGGGAATCATACAGCGGCAGTATTGCGGTCTCCAAAACCGTTCACGGGGGTTCGAATCCCTCTTCCCCTGTTATAGCAGTCCTGAAAGTCTTAACAGAGAAAGGTTTTCAGGGCTTTTTCTGTTGTCACAACCGTATTTTTGAGGCTGATTTTTTGTGACAGGAAACTATAAATTATCTAATAAATCTTTGTGAAAAAAGTGTAAAAAATTCTGGAAAATAACAGGCGTGTGAGTTATAATATGACGGAGGAGTGAGTAGATATTTTACAGGACATGGCTACAGTTGGCAAACGGTAACGATTGCAGCCTGCATAACTGACTAGTGATACCGTTTACATAGATAAATAATAAAGGTTGTTTGGCTTTGGCCATATGATTCAGGATAACTGCAAAGAGCAGATACTATAAAAAAATTTGAAAAATTATGTTAGGAGATGATTCGCTTGGCAGCGGCACAGATTTTAGCAGTAACAATATTTATTGTTATGTTTGTTTTGATTGTGTTAGATAAGATTGAAAGACATTTTGTTACTTTAGGATGTGGAGTATTAACAATTGTAGGTGTATTCGGTATTATTATGAGGGACACTCATGCAATACTTGAGACGTTGAATTTACATAGTATGCTGAAATTAGGATTTTGGTATGCGTCTGGAAGTGAAGGAGAGAGCACGGCCGGAATTAACTGGGCGACTATAATCTTTATTGCAGGCATGATGATCATGGTGGAAGGTATGGCGAAAGCCGGATTTTTCCGTTGGCTTTGTATGTTGCTTGCAAAGTTGGTTAATTACAAACCGATTCCATTGTTTGTTGCATTTATGATTATGTCGGCAGGGCTTGCGATGTTTATCGACAGTATCACAGTAATCCTGTTTTTGGTTGCGGTGACGATAGAACTGGCAAAGTTGTTGAAGTTTAATCCGATACCGATGATTTTGTCAGAAATTTTCTGTGCGAATCTTGGAGGATCGGCTACGATGTGTGGAGACCCGCCAAACATCATTATTGGTACGTCTCTGGGATACTCATTTGGAGACTTTATTATGAATACGGGTGTGATTGCCGCAATCAGTCTGGTTCTTGTGGTAATTTATTTTCTCCTGGTATTCCATAAGGATTTAAGGACAAAAGATGGTGAGACAATTGACATTTCGGCAATGCCAACACCCAGGGAAGCAATTTTAAATAAGCGTGAATTTGCTATCAGCAGCGTTATATTTGCCTGTGCGGTCATTATGCTGGTGACACATGAATATACAGGATTGACCGTTGCGTTCATTGGAACATTTATTGCAGTTATCACGCTGATAACATCAGGGAAATTTGCACTGGAACTTTTGAAGAAAGTAGATTATAAGACGATTTTATTCTTTATCGGTCTCTTCATGGTAGTTGGAGGACTTGAACAGACAAACATATTGGAGATGATTGCTGCATTTATTGGCAATGTAAGTGGAGATAACCTGTACATGATGGTTGCGATTATTCTCTGGATATCTGCAATTGCAAGTGCGCTTGTAGATAATATTCCATTTGCGGCAACCATGGTTCCGGTAATCAAGAGTCTTGCAGCGGCACAGGGCGTTGACCTTGCAACGCTAACCTGGGCGCTTTCCATGGGAACTGATATTGGTGGAAGCGCGACGCCGATAGGTGCGTCCGCAAACGTGGTGGGTACTTCCGTTGCAGCAAAGAACGGCTATGTGATAGGCTGGGGAAAATACTGTAAAGCGGCAGTTCCGGCAACGTTGTTAGTAATTACGGTATCTATGTTAATTATTTTTGTACGCTACTGTTAACCCGAAGTCCGGCAATTGAACCGTATTGGTGCAGGTTGCCGGATTTCACAAACATTTGGAAAAGGAGGAATAGTGTGAGCGAACAGTTAATTATTACGGTAAGCCGGGAATTCGGCAGTGCAGGACACGAGATTGCGGAGAAAATAGCAGAGGATTTGGGTATTAAATTCTATGACAGAAAAATGTTGGATGAAATTGCAAATCAGATGGATATAAATGTGGAAGTCCTGGAGAAATATGACGAGAAACCGAGAAACCTTATGTTGTCGAGACGGGTGGGAAAATATTCCAACTCTATGGAAGAGATTCTTGCAGAAACACAGTTTGACTATATCAGGGAAAAAGCTGAGAATGGGGAATCTTTTGTGATTGTGGGACGTTGTTCGGAAACTGTGCTTCAGGATGTGGATGGAATGATTTCTGTTTTTATCAGCGGAGATAGGGAGCACAAACTGGAGCGCGTAATGTCCAAATATAAACTGAGTGAATCGGAAGCCATCCGAAAGATGGAACGTCATGATTTTAAGAGAAAGCGCTATCATAACAGACATTCTGAGCATAAATGGGGTGATTCGAGGTTTTATGATATCTGTCTCAACAGCAGTCCTCTCGGCGTTTCAGGTTCGGTGAAAGTTCTGGAGAATTACATTCAGGAACGCGAGAATCTGCGTAAAAAATAAGGAGGGAGATTATGCGGAAAAACTGGAGAAGAATTTTTAGTATTTTTCTGGCCATGGTGGTGATTTTTACCACAGTTGCTTTCGATTCGCCAAAAGCACAGGCAGAGGAAGCAGCTCCATGGACGAAGGTGTCCGCCGCAGACTGGATGGCGAATATTGACGGCAGTACGAAACTGTCCGCCATCAATATCCCGGGCACGCATGACAGCGCTACGCAGTATGTAGAAGGACTTGCCGTACTTGGAGATGGTTTTACCAAATGTCAGGATAAGAGCATTACAGAGCAATTGGAACTCGGCGTTCGCTATCTGGATATCCGTCTCGACGGAAGTTCGAAGGATGGAAACCTGTACTGTGTCCATAGTAAGTATAAGTGTTATGAGGATTCCGGGAAAAAGACGCAGTTAGAGTTGCAGAAGGTGCTGGCGGACTGCTATGCTTTCCTGGACGCGCATCCGACGGAGACGATCATCATGCGCATGAAGGAGGACAATGGCAGTATCGGAGATAAGGCTTTGCAGACTTATATCCATGCGGATATCAATAAGAATCCGCAGTATTGGTTTGTGACAAATGGAAGACCGAGCCTGGAGGAGACGCGCGGCAGGATTGTGCTGGCAAGGTATTACCAGCATGGCTATGCCGATGGCGTAGCAGAAGGGCAGGCGGGACTTAATTTCAGTAAATGGCCGGATCAGGGTGGTTCCTCCGCAAGTTCTCCCGCTTATGTTAAAGTAAAGAATACGGGTATTGGCAGCGCGTCCCTGTGGATTCAGGACTGGTATGGGCTTGCAGCGAACAGTAAATAGAATGCTGTGAAAGAGGGACTTGACTCTTCACCTAACGCAGAGAATCCAGACTACACGTATTTCCTGAATTATCTTAGTTCTGCAGGAACGGTAGTTAAACCGTCTTTCATAGCAGATACGGTGAATGCCAATTTCTTAAAATATGCGATGACATCTGGTAAGCACTATGGCTGGATTGTAATGGATTTCGTGACGGAAGAGCTGACAAGACACGTATTTGAGAGCAATGTATATTCCAATGAGGTTATGCTGGGTGGACTAAAGACAGCGATTAGCGATGCAAAAGCTGTCCGTAACAATGCGGCGAATGGGAAGTATAATATGCAGACATTGGATGCGGCAATTCAGACGGCAGAAACTTTCATGGAGCATAACAGGCATAACAGTGCTCTTACCACAGAAGAAGTGGAGGGAGCGATACAGTCTTTACAGGCGGAAACAGGAAAGAGTTTTCCGCTAAAGACGATGGAAGAGCTTGAGAAAGATCTGCTGGGGCATTATCCACTGACAAGAGACAGCAAGGACGTGTCTGGAAAGGGAAATCACGGCACGGTCAAGGGTGTTGCATTTTCAGAGAAAAACGGGGCGTCATTTTCCGGCGGCAATGCATTGAGCAGTTACATTTCCCTGCCGACAGCCATGTTTGACCGCAGTCAGGAACAGAATGGGATGACGGTTTCTTTCTGGGTGAAAGATAATCGTGGCAGCCATAGCAATGTATTCGGATTTGGCGCGAGTAAAGCATGTTCTTCCGGCAAACATTTCATTGTAAATACAAATGATAAGAATAAGAATAAAATTCTTGTCAACGCGTGTCCCAATGGATGGGCGGATGATACGAATAATATAACCATAGATGCCCCGTCTGCCGGTACGTGGATGCACCTTACAATAGTGATGGAAGGGAAATTATTTACGTTATATAAAGACGGTGTAAAAGTCGGAAACACCATAGAAGATTATTCTCTGGCGGAGATGGGCAAAAATGTGTTTGCCTACATTGGCAACGCTGTATATGCGCATAACCCATACGGCGGAGATAAAGATTTCCTGGGAAATGTCAAAGAGTTCCGCGTATATGGCTGCGCACTGGGGCAAACCCAGGTGGAGGCTGTCTGTCAGGGTGAGGGAGCTCCTGTTTTTACCGTGTCCTTTGATGCGGGGAATGGTAGTAATATCACGAATATTAACGTCGTAAGAGGCGCAAAGGTTCAGGCGATAAGTGAGCCGACCAGAGATGGCTATACATTTGCCGGCTGGTTTGCAAAAGGTGCGAACAGTGTGTTTGACTTTGATACAGCAATTATGAAGGATACTGTGTTGACGGCAAAATGGAATAAGAAGGAAGAGCCTGGCAATCCCGGAGGAGATAATAATCCCGGAGGAGATGACAATCCAGGAAATGATAATCCTGGAGGAGATGACAATCCGGGAAATGATAATCCCGGAGGAGATGATAATCCGGGAGGAGATGATAATCCGGGAAATGACAATCCCGGAGGAGATAACAATTCTGGAGGAAATAATAACGGAAATAATGATGATTTAGGAAATCCGCTCAAAGAGGATGTGACACAGGTTACTATCTCAAATGCGGTTATAACGGTAGCGAAAGCCGTATATTCAGGTAAATCATTAGCGCCGAAGGTAACCGTTGTATACAAGGGAAAGGCGCTGACGGAGAAGAAAGATTATACTGTTAGTTACAGTAATAATAAGAACGTTGGCGTAGGAAATGCGAAGGTTCAGGGGATCGGTAATTTTACCGGTCAGAAATCCGTTTCTTTCCAGATTTGCCCGAAAAAGAATAAAATTTCCAAACTTAAGAATACGGCAGGGCGTAAAATTGTTGTGAAATATAAAAAAGCTGCCGGAGCAACCGGATATGAAATCAGATATGCCACCAATAAGAAGTTTAAGTCTGCAAAGAAGATCACTACCAAGAAGACCACTTACACCCTGAAGAAATTAAAGAAAGGCAAAACATATTATGTGAAAGTCCGTTCTTATAGGAAGGTTGGCAAAGAAACGATGATTTACAGTGATTACTGCAAACCGGTAAAAATAAAAGTGAAGAAATAGTTTGTGTGGAGACAGCCGCTTGCGCGTAAAGCAAGTGGCTGTTTACAGATTTTGAAGAATATGCTATGATAAAGGCAAAAAAGAGAAGGAATGTGAGAGACGTATGTTAGTATTTTTAATTGGCGGAGTTGTTTTAATTGCAGTAATTATCGCGGTTATCGCGTCTGTGGCGGGAGCAGTGGCAGGCGGAGTAGTAGACGAGGAAAGTGAAGAGTAAGCAGGAGTGGGAAGAGAACATGTGATACACCGGGTTTTGCCGGACAGCATTGCACAGGAACTGGAAGTAGCACCCGGCGATGTGCTGTTGTCGGTGAACGGTCATGAGATTGAAGATGTTTTTGATTATCACTATTATTGTAACGAGGAATATCTGACAGTTGCCATCCGTAAACAAAACGGGGAAGAGTGGGAGCTGGATATTGAGAAAGAATACGAAGATGACCTTGGAATTGAGTTTGAAAACGGTTTGATGGATGATTACAGATCCTGCCATAACAAGTGCATTTTCTGTTTCATCGACCAGATGCCGGAGGGTATGCGTGATACGCTGTATTTTAAGGATGATGATTCCAGACTTTCTTTCCTTCAGGGCAATTATGTAACGCTTACAAATATGAAGGAACATGATTTGGAGAGAATTATTGCGTACAGGCTGGGACCCATCAATATATCGGTACAGACAACCAATCCCGTGCTTCGCTGTAAGATGTTGAATAACCGTTTTGCGGGAGATGCGCTTAAAAAGATAGACAGGCTTTATGAGGCGGGGATTCCCATGAACGGACAGATAGTGCTCTGTAAAGGGGTCAATGACGGGGAGGAGCTTGCGCGCAGCATTACGGATTTGATGCAGTATATGCCGGTGATGGAGAGTGTGTCTGTAGTCCCGGTAGGTCTGAGTCGTTTTCGCGAAGGTCTGTTTCCGTTAGAGGCGTTTACGAAAGAAGACGCCTGCCAGGTTCTTAAGCTGATTCATGAATTTCAGGAGATTTGTATGCAAAAATGCGGACTGCATTTTATCCATGCCAGCGACGAGTGGTATCTTCTGGCGGAAAAAGAGCTGCCAGAAGAAGAGAGCTATGACGGCTATATCCAATTGGAAAACGGCGTGGGAATGTTGCGCCTTCTGCGTACAGAGTTTGCGGAGGCAATGGCTGACGCGGCAGCAAAGCAGACAGAGGAAGGAACTGTCACGATTGCGACAGGACTTTTGGCGGCGCCGACGATACGCGAGTTGGCGGAAATTTTCATGAAATCATTTCCGGAGAAACGAATTCAGGTGATTCCGATTGTCAATCATTTTTTTGGAGAGCAGATTACAGTTTCCGGTCTGTTGACCGGACAAGATATCATAGAGCAGTTAAAGGGAAAAGAGTTAGGAAACAGGCTGCTTTTGCCCTGCAATCTGCTGCGCAGCGGTGAGGAAGTATTTTTGGATGATGTGACGCTTGCGCAGGTGGAAAGTGCTTTACAAGTAAAGATAGATATTGTAAAATCAAGCGGACAGGATTTAGTATCCTGTCTGTTGAGCAGTTAGTAAGAGAATCAGGACAGAAATGGAGAATAGAATGAGTAAACCGGTAGTTGCGATTGTAGGACGCCCCAATGTGGGGAAATCCACGTTGTTTAATGCGTTGGCGGGCGAGCGAATTTCCATTGTGCAGGATACACCCGGCGTGACGAGAGACAGGATTTACGCGGATGTGAATTGGCTGAATATGACGTTTACCCTGATTGATACGGGCGGAATTGAGCCGGAGAGCAAAGATATCATCCTCTCTCAGATGAGGGAACAGGCGCAGATTGCGATTGACACGGCAGATGTGATTATTTTTATTACGGATGTGCGGCAGGGGTTGCAGGATGCGGACGCAAAGGTCGCCGATATGCTGCGGCGTTCGCACAAGCCGGTCGTGCTTGTCGTAAATAAGGTGGACAGTTTCGAAAAATTTATGCCGGATGTGTATGAATTTTACAATCTTGGAATTGGAGATCCGGTGCCGATTTCCGCTTCTTCGAAACTTGGCATCGGTGATATGCTGGATGAGGTGACGAAACATTTCCCACAGGATTCAGAGGATGAGGGTGAGGATGAAAGGCCTAAGATTGCAGTTGTGGGAAAGCCGAATGCAGGCAAATCCTCTCTGATCAATCATCTTGTGGGCGAAGAACGCGTGATTGTATCGGAGATTGCAGGCACGACAAGGGACGCCATTGATACGGAGATTGTCTACCAGGACAGAGAGTATGTGTTTATTGATACTGCCGGACTTCGCCGTAAGAGCAAAATTAAGGAAGAACTGGAGCGGTTCAGCATTATCCGTGCGGTGACGGCTGTAGAGCGTGCAGATGTGGTCGTAGTCGTGATTGACGCTACCGAGGGTGTGACGGAACAGGATGCTAAAATAGCCGGCATTGCACATGAGCGTGGCAAAGGTATTATTATTGCAGTAAATAAGTGGGATGCAGTTGAGAAGGACGATAAGACGATTTATAAGCACACGGACAGGATTCGCGAAATTTTGAGCTTTATGTCTTATGCGGAAATTCTTTTTATTTCTGCAAAGACCGGGCAGAGGACGCAGAAACTGTTTGATATGATTGATGTGGTGCTGGAAAATAATTCCATGCGGGTGGCGACTGGCGTATTGAATGAAATTATGTCCGAGGCAGTGGCGATGCAGCAGCCTCCTTCCGACAAAGGAAAACGGCTGAAACTCTATTATATGACGCAGGTGGCTGTAAAACCGCCCACGTTCGTGATTTTTGTCAATGATAAACAGTTGATGCATTTTTCCTACACCAGATATTTGGAAAACCGTATCAGGGACGCCTTTGGTTTTCAGGGAACATCATTAAAATTCATTATTCGGGAGAGGAAGGGTGAATAAGTATGAACATGATTCTGGCACGAGGGATATGCATTGTAGTTGGTTACTGTCTGGGAATGTTTCAGACAGGCTATATTTACGGGAAACTGCATAATGTTGATATCCGGCAGCATGGGAGCGGAAATGCGGGTGCGACGAACACCCTGCGGACGCTTGGCCTGAAAGCGGGACTGATTACATTTTTGGGGGATTTGTGCAAGGCGATACTGGCCATGCTCCTTGCATGGCTGCTGTTTCGGGGTACATATCCGGGTGGAGTAATGCTCCTGGAAATGTATGCAGGATTTGGCGCTGTACTGGGGCATAATTTCCCGGCGTATCTGAAGTTTAAGGGAGGTAAGGGAATTGCATGTACGGCAGGATTTATCCTTGCGTTTTATCCGCCAATGGCTGTTCTGTGCCTTCTTTTGTTTATCGTAGTGGTTGCAGTTACCCGTTATGTGTCACTGGGCTCTATTCTGGTAATGCTCTGCTTTTTTGCACAGCTTGTGGTGTTTGGCGAGATGGGATATCTGAAAATTGCGCCGGGGCTTAAGATGGAAGCGTATATGGTAGGCGCATTGTTTGCGGGGATGGGAATCTGGCGCCATAAGGCGAATATCGGGCGTTTGCTCACCGGAACAGAGAATAAATTTTCTTTTAGTAAATCAGGAAATCTTGAGAAGAAGTGAGGAAATAACAGATGGCTAAAGTAAGTGTGCTCGGTGCGGGCAGCTGGGGAACGGCTCTCGCATCCGTGCTGAATCATAATGGGCATGAAGTGACGATCTGGTCTGTTATGGAAGATGAAATTGAAATGCTGAAAGAGAAACGGGAGCATGTGGTCAAACTGCCTGGTGTAAAACTGGCAGAGGAGATCAGGCTCACAACGGACTTAAAAGATGCTGTGGAGGGCAGGGATTTGCTGGTTCTTGCAGTTCCATCCGTATTTGTCCGCAGTACGGCGAAGATGATACAGCCGTTTGTAGAGGAGCATCAGTTGATTGTCAATGTGGCAAAAGGAATTGAAGAAAAGACGCTGATGACTTTGACAGATATCGTTGCGGAAGAGATTTCACAGGCGAGGGTTGCCGTATTATCGGGTCCCAGTCATGCCGAGGAGGTTGGCAGGGGGTTGCCGACGACCTGTGTGGCGGGAGCAGGGACAAGAGAAGCGGCAGAGTTCATCCAGAATATTTTTATGAATGATGTATTTCGTGTTTACACCAGCCCGGATATGCTGGGAATCGAGCTGGGGGGCGCTTTGAAAAATGTGATTGCTCTGGCGGCGGGTATGGCGGACGGCCTTGGTTACGGAGATAACACAAAGGCGGCGCTGATTACCAGGGGAATCACGGAGATTGGACGCCTTGCTTTGGCGATGGGAGCCAAGTATGAGACCATCAGCGGGCTTACCGGGATTGGAGATTTGATTGTTACCTGTGCTAGCAGACATAGCCGTAACCGCAAGGCGGGGATGCTGATTGGCGAGGGGAAGACGATGAAAGAGGCCACAGAAGAGGTAAATATGGTGGTGGAAGGTATTTATTCTGCGAAGGCCGCTATGGGATTGTCCGAAAAGTACCAGGTACCGATGCCGATTATCGAGCAGGTGAATCTTGTTTTATTCTACAATAAACCGTGCAAAGAAGCGGTACAGGAATTGATGCTCCGCGATAAGAAGGCAGAGCATGAGAAAATGTGGGAGTAAGGGAAGTTCATGTTGGAAACGGGAATAACGCTGGCGCAGCGTTATGAGATAAGAAAACAGCTTGGCGAGGGAGCAAATTCGCATGTCTATCTGGTTTATGACAGGATAGATGGAAGAAATCGTGCGTTGAAGGAGATTGAAAAATCATCAGACAGCCGTCTGCATGTATTTGCGCGCAGGGAAGCGGAGATTGTGCGTGGGCTTAAATATCCTTATTTTCCAGAAATCTTTGCAATACTGGAAATGGAAGAGTCTGATTTCCTTGTGATGGAATATCTTCAGGGTGAAACTGCGGGCGAGCGTCTGCGCAGGCTGGGACCCCGGTCGGAAGAGGAAGTGCTGCGGTGGGGCAAAGACCTGTGTCTGATGTTGTCGTATCTGCATGAGAGTGTGCCGCCGATGATATACTGTGACATGAAACCCGATAATATCATGATACAGCCCGAGGGAAATCTCAGGCTGATTGATTTTGGCGCCGTGCAAGTGTGCGAGGATGCGCAGGAATTTCCGTTTATGCTTGGGACGAGAGGGTATGCGGCCCCGGAGCAATTGGAGCTTTGTGATGTTTTGGATGCGCGCGCTGATATTTATGCGTTGGGCGTGACGATGTATCAGCTCCTGACAGGGGTAGATCCCGGTAAAGTAGATGTGAGTGCGATAACTGTACATGCTATGAGGCGCACCATGCCCCGGAGACTTGCACGGATTATTCGTAAGTGTACCGAGAAGGAGCGAGAGAGACGCTATTCATCCTGTGAAGAGCTGCGGGAGGAGTTGGACAGGGTATTTTCAAATGATGGAAACAGAAAATAGAAATAAGAAATAAGGGGAAAGAAGGTTTAAGGAAAGGGAGACAACAATGGCAGAGAAACAGGAATACGGCGCCGGGAATATCACGGTGCTGGAAGGTCTGGAAGCCGTAAGGAAAAGACCGGGCATGTATATTGGAAGCGTGTCCCGCAAAGGTTTAAACCATTTAATTTATGAGATCGTAGACAATTCCGTAGATGAACATCTGGCGGGATTTTGTGATACAATAAAGGTAACATTGGAGAAGGATGGTTCCTGTACCGTGGAAGATAACGGGCGTGGAATCCCGGTGGGAATGCATGAGAAAGGCGTATCCGCTGCACGCCTTGTATTCAGCACCCTCCATGCAGGAGGGAAGTTTGACAATGACGCTTATAAGACCAGCGGCGGGCTTCATGGCGTGGGATCGTCGGTTGTCAACGCGTTGTCTGTATATCTTGATTTGGAAGTATATATAGGCGGCGAAATACATCATGACAGGTATGAACGCGGAAAGCCTGTCGTTGAATTAGAGAAGGGGTTGCTTCCGGTCGTCGGAAAGACGCGCAAAAAGGGGACGAAAATTAATTTCCTGCCAGATCCGGAAATTTTTGAAAAGACGCATTTTAAGGAGGAGGACGTTAAGAGCCGTCTTCATGAAACGGCATATTTAAATCCCCATCTTACGATTGTCTATGAGGATAAGCGCAGGGAGATTACGGAACACGTGGAATTCCACGAAGAGGAGGGAATTCGTGGATTTGTCAGGGATTTGAACCGGAAGGTCGAGGCGGTTCATGACGTTGTATATTTCAGTGGAGAGAGCGAAGGCATTACGGTAGAAGTGGCGTTTCAGTATATCAATGAATTCCGTGAAAATGTGCTGGGATTCTGCAATAATATTTACAATGCGGAAGGTGGGACGCATCTGACCGGATTTAAGGCGGTATTTACAACGGTTATTAACAGCTATGCCAGAGAACTTGGCATTCTCAAAGAAAAAGATTCTAATTTTACCGGGGCAGATGTGCGCAACGGACTGACAGCGGTTGTCTCGGTGAAACATCCGGCTCCGCGATTTGAGGGGCAGACGAAGACGAAACTGGACAACCAGGACGCGGCGCGCGTGACCAGCAAGGTTACCGGGGAAGAGATTCAATTATATTTTGACAGGAATCTGGAAACGCTCAAAAAGGTGATTTCCTGTGCGGAGAAGGCGGCAAAAATCCGCAGGACGGAGGAGAAGGCAAAGACAAACCTTCTGACGAAACAGAAATTTTCTTTTGATTCCAATGGAAAACTTGCCAATTGCGAGAGCAGGGATGCTTCCATCTGTGAAATTTTTATTGTAGAGGGAGATTCCGCCGGAGGCTCTGCGAAGACGGCGCGAGACCGGAATTACCAGGCCATTCTTCCTATCCGCGGTAAGATTTTAAACGTTGAAAAGGCAAGCATTGACAAAGTGCTTGCAAACGCGGAGATTAAGACGATGATTAACGCGTTTGGCTGTGGATTTTCCGAAGGATATGGCAATGATTTTGATATTACAAAACTGCGCTATGACAAGATTATCGTCATGGCGGATGCGGATGTGGACGGCGCGCATATTTCCACGTTGCTTTTGACACTGTTTTATCGTTTTATGCCGGAGCTTATTTTTGAGGGGCATGTCTACATTGCCATGCCGCCGCTGTATAAGGCGATGCCCAGCAGGGGGGAAGAGGAATACCTGTACGACGATGTTGCGCTGGAGAAATACCGCAAACGCCATAAAGGGTCTTTCACATTACAGCGGTACAAGGGTCTGGGTGAAATGGACGCAGAACAGTTATGGGAGACGACGCTCAATCCAAAGACGCGTATGCTTAAAAAGGTAGAGATTGAGGATGCGAGGATGGCGTCTGACGTGACAGAAATGCTGATGGGCACGGAGGTCCTGCCCAGAAGGGAATTTATTCATGAGCATGCGCATGACGCAGAGTTGGATATTTAGAAAGGAATAAATCATGCAGCAGAATGAACAGATTATCCGTACGGAATACTCGGAGCTGATGCAGAAATCTTATATTGATTATGCCATGAGCGTGATTGTCGCAAGGGCCTTGCCTGATGTCCGCGACGGTTTGAAACCGGTGCAGCGCAGGACGCTTTACGATATGCATGAACTGGGAATCCGCTATGACAGACCATACCGGAAATGTGCAAGAATTGTCGGAGACACGATGGGTAAGTATCACCCGCATGGGGACAGCTCCATCTATGAGGCGCTTGTCGTTATGGCGCAGGAGTTTAAGAAGGGGCTGCCACTGGTAGACGGGCACGGCAACTTCGGCTCCATTGAGGGCGATGGTGCGGCGGCGATGCGTTACACGGAGGCACGTCTTATGAAGATTACGCAAGAGGCGTATCTTGCGGATCTCGATAAGGACGTAGTGGATTTCGTGCCCAATTTTGACGAGACAGAGAAAGAGCCCAGCGTACTTCCGGTTCGGGTACCCAATCTCCTGATCAATGGTGCAGAAGGAATTGCAGTCGGTATGGCGACGAGCATACCGCCTCATAACTTTTCCGAGGTGTTGGAGGGCGTCAAGGCATATATGAAAAATCCCGATATCACGACCGCAGAGATGATGGAGCACATCAAGGGACCGGATTTCCCGACTGGAGGCATTGTGGTCAACCAGGACGACCTCTTACAGATTTATGAGAGCGGCACGGGCAAAATCAGGCTTCGCGGTAAGGTGGAGACAGAATCAGTAAAGGGAGGCAGGCAGCGGCTTGTCATCACAGAGATTCCGTATACCATGGTGGGGGCAAATATTGGAAAGTTCCTGTTGGACGTCTATCATCTGGTGGAGGCGAAAAAAACCACGGACATTGTGGACATTTCCAACCAGTCCTCCAAGGAGGGCATTCGGATTGTACTGGAACTGAAGAAGGGCGCAGATGTGGAAAACCTCTGTAATATGCTCTACAAGAAGACACGCCTGGAAGATACCTTCGGCGTTAACATGCTTGCCGTGACGGACGGGAGACCGGAGACGCTTGGCCTGATACCGGTTATTCGCCATCACGTGAATTTTCAGTATGAACTTGCCACCCGCAAATATAAGACGTTGTTGGCGAAGGAGCTGGACAAAAAGGAAGTCCAGGAGGGATTGATTCAGGCGTGCGACGTTATCGATCTGATTATTGAAATCCTGCGCGGTTCGAAGAATATCAGGGACGCCAAAGACTGTCTTATGAATGGCAATACGGAGAAAATAAAGTTCCGCTATAAGGGCTCCGAGGCGGATGCGAAGAACCTCTGCTTTACGGAGCGGCAGGCGACGGCAATTTTGGAGATGCGCCTGTACAAACTGATCGGGCTGGAAATTGAGGCGTTGATGAAAGAGCATGAACAGACGCTTTCCAATATCGCAAAATATGAGGAAATTCTGGGCAGCCGCAGCGCAATGGCGAAAGTGATTGTTAAGGAGCTGACGCGTTTTCAGAAAGAATACGGCACGCCCAGAAAGACGAAGATTGAAAATGTGGGCGAGGCAGTTTACGAGGAAAAGAAAATAGAAGAGATGCCTGTTGTTCTTTTGATGGATCGGTTTGGATATGTCAAGACTATTGATGTGTCTGCATATGAACGGAACCAGGAGGCGGCTGATGAGGAAAGTAAATATGTCATCCATGGTATGAATACCGATAAGCTCTGTATTTTTACGGACAAAGGACAGCTCCACACCGTAAAGGTCTTAGACCTTCCGCATGGACGGTTCCGGGATAAGGGAACGCCGCTTGATAATATCAGCAATTATAACAGCGGCGAGGAAACAATCATATATATTGACTGCCTGGGAAATCTGCGGGGAAGAAAACTTTTGTTTGTCAACAGCGGCGGTATGATGAAACAGGTGGATGGCGCGGAATTTGACGTTGCCAAACGCACAACGGCGGCGACAAAATTAAATGATGGTGAGCGTTTGCTGATGGTGGAGACGCTTGCAGAGACAGAGGGCGAGAGCATTGTCCTGCAAACGGAAAAGGGAATGTTTCTGCGTTTCGAGGCGTCAGGCGTTCCACAGAAGAAAAAAGGCGCCATCGGCGTGCGTGGAATGAAGATAGATGCGAAGGATTCGCTCAAAGCTGTTTATCTTTTGGGCGATGAGGAGCGAACGATTGTGGAGAAGGACAGGCAGATTATGCTGCACAGGCTGAGGATTGCATGTCGTGATGGAAAAGGCGTTAAGAGATAGGAGGAAGGCAAATGCGCAGCATTTTTGGAATGCCTTCCGACGAAATGGCAGGTGACGCAAAGCGTCGCGTGCCGCTACCGCTGCGT
>CAJTSB010000051.1 GCA_910578825.1 uncultured Lachnospiraceae bacterium
TATAGACCATGTCTATTTTTATGAAATTAATTTGCGAAACTTATTATACGTTATCCTGGGTTATGGACATATTGACTATTGGGATTCTGGTTGTGATATACTTTTTTATTTCTGAAAACATAGAATTTCATTCATATATGTCAATAATGGCAATTTTATCTTCTTCAATTCTGTATGTGATGGGAATCCTGCATTCTTTTCATGTTGATTTGTTTAAACTCCATCAGGGAATATCTGAAAATTATTATAATTACATCTCTACGATAGGGAATGTGAACTGGTATGTAGGGTATTTATCTATGATGTTTCCGATGGGATGTCTTTTATATTTGAATTTCAAAAACTGCTGGATGAAACGATTGTTGTTTATTTATGTGAATCTTGGCTTTTATAATGTCATCATATGTAAGAGTGATGGAATTATTCTCGGGTTGGCGTCATCATTCCTTGTAGTGGGATGTTTTCTTATGAAACATAAAAATTTTCTTGAGGATTTTATGAAACTTATGTTAAGTTTCAGTGTTATTATGGGAATTGTTTTTCTGATAATAACGTTTTATTCTGGTGAGTATGTGCAAATAGATGGTATTTTCCTGCTTATAATTAAGAAAAAAATATGGCTTGTTATGGGAACAGGTGTTTTATTTGCATTGTTTTTTCTGAAAACAGATATAAAAAAGAAAATTACCTTAAAGATAAAGTTTACCGAATTAGAGCAGAATATTGTATTATCTATTCTGTTTGTTGCAATTGCAATAGCAGTATTAATTTATGAAATTTCAGTATTTGAGGATGGATGGGGAACGGGACGAGGGCGTTTATGGATTTACACGTATAATTTATTTTCAAATTTTAAATGGATTTATAAATTGTTTGGCTGTGGATGTGACTGCTTTGGTATAGCCTTTTTAAGTAAGTATTCATCTTATGTTGATGGTATATATCTGAATGCACATAATGAATTTTTGCAATATCTAGTGACAATGGGATTTTTCGGATTGGTTTCCTATGGTATGATTTGGATTTCTGCCGGAAAAATGTTTATCCAGAAAAAAGAGAAATCTATCGTAGATTGGATATTTTTTTCTGGAATTGTAGGTTATCTTGGACAGTCAGTTGTAAATAATCCACAGGCGTTAAACTATGCTGTTTTGTTTTTAATGCTGGCACTTTTTAAGAAGTCTTATAAAGAATTATAAGTAGTTTTAATGCTGGGTTTAATTATTTCTGATATTGATATTCAATCAGCTAATATTAGGAGAGCTTTAATAAATGAGAAAGGTCAATTAATTCCTTCCATTGCCATGCCCTTTATTATGGCAATTGCCATGATCCTGATATTGGGTTTCCTGGTTATTCTCAGATGAATCTTCATTTTCATTATTTTTTGACAGACTATGAATTAGCTCCCGGATTTCCCTCATTGTCATATCCTGAATCGCATCGAGAGTGATATTCGGATCAAGAGCCTGAATTTCTAAAAAAGCCTTGTATTTTCCACAAGAAAGTCCCATGTTGTGAGCTTCAGAAACTTCTTCTGAAGAGGCAAAGTAGCAATAGGTATTTTTTCGTTTGGCTGTACATGTTTTAACTTTGGAGAGTATTCTGGAGGATTGTTTTCCATTGGGACCAGTAACAGTAATTGTCATAATTTCGTTTTTGGACAATAACGACAAAATTTTTTCATCATTCATTATTTGATTGATGGCGTCCGTATAATTCTTGATTTTCAGATTCAGCGATTTTACAAGCTCCTCTCCGTCTTTGTTAAAACTGTTTACAGAAATTACCTGGTCGAAACGGTTGATGTTCAATTCTATGGAAGGATTTATATCAATGCTGATTTGAGCTACCGGAGTAAAGTAAAGCCAACGGCCTCCAAACAGCATAAGAAGTAAACATACACATGCAGCAGCGTATACGTAATATTGACGTCTTGTTGTTTTCACTTTGGTATATCCCTGTGTTTTCTGTTGAAGAAATACTTTGGTATTGTTCTTTAATTCATCTTCTGCTTGTATCTGCTGGAAGACCTCTTTCAGCTTATGATTCATATCCTTCACCTCCAAGCTTTTCCCTTAATATCTGTTTGGAACGCGTCAGAAGCGTGTAAATGGTATTTACATTTTTCCCTAAAATACGGCTTATCTGCGGTGCAGTATAATCTTCAAAGTAATACAGATATACAACGTCCCTGTATTTCTGAGGAAGGGAAAGTACGGCTTCCAAAATTTCTCTGTAATCGGGAGATAATTCGGCTGGCTGTTCCATTACTTCATCCAGTGAAATAGTGCGGCTGCGAAAAAAACTTTTCAGCAAATCTTTGCATGCATTGATTGTAACCCGGATAAACCATGCTTTTTCATGTTCTTGATTTTCAAAGGAAACAGAGCTAAGGACATACTTCAAAAACACCGTTTGAAATATGTCCTCGGTATCGGCATAATTTTTCAAATGTAACATACAAAGCCTTCGAATGGTATCGGAATATCGCTCGATGGCCCTGTCTACCTCTTGTTCGCTCCGCATAATGATATCCTTTTTGTATGCTTTATCTGCCGCATCCACCCCGGAAACCATTTCCATGTCCACGTCCGCAGCCTCTGCCCTGTCCGTTTGTATAATTATCACAAACGCCGTCGTTGTCTGCATCGACAAAATTTCTGCCACATCCATAGCCTCTGCCCTGCCCGTCTGTATAATTATCGCAGATGCCATCATTGTCTTCGTCAACGTAGTTTTGTCCATTCACACAGTTTTCATTAACGTAATTACGTTGTTCTGCCGGGACAGTTGCCAATGGAGTGGTTGTTCCGACGGATATTGCAATAAGTGTTGAGAAAATTCCTAAAAATGTCTTTCCCATAGAGATTCCTCCTTTTTATCTATTAATGACTTCATATATAATACGATTGACAAGGAAGAATCCATTCATTTTTTTAAAATTTTTTTTATTTTTATATTATATCAAAAATCAGGGAGTATGAAAATAGTGAGATTCAGCAATAAACAATAAATTTGGTTGCAACATTCCATTATTTTCCGGACTCTTAATGAAATATAGTTGATAATAATCTGATTATTTAGCCATCTAAGAATGGCTTATTTAGGAGGAATGGTATGAAGAAAAGATATGTGATAATGTCTGTAGTTTTGATAATGTCTGCAATATTGGGCGTCAGTATATATTATTTTGCAGAATTTGGTCTACGTTTATTTTGTAGAACTGTTTATTTAGAAGACGTCCCGGAAGATAACAGGATATCTTCTGATACGGATTCTGTGATTTATACGCGCAAAGAAATGGAAAACGAAGCATCAATCATAGTAAAGGTAGAAGTTCTGGATGAATTATCATCAAAAAACAGTCTTACGGAATATCATGAGGGATATGGAATGGTAATCCGGTTTTGTGCGTTACGCTATGTACGAATATTGGAAGTATACAAAAATAATGGAGATCTGTCAGTCGAGGATGAATTTCAGGTTCAGGAGAGCTGTGCGATTTATGAACAGGATGGAGAATATTATTATGAGACACAGGATGATATTCCACCATTGAAAAAGGGTACAAAGTATACTCTTTATTTGGATAATGGCATTGAAAATATGAGCGGGAAACCTGCTATTATGAACGGCAGTAACGGAATTGTAAAAGTAAAATAAAAATTCTCCTGTGAGGATGAAATTCAGGCTTTGCAGTTGTATAAAATTACATATTACACTTCACATTTATAGAGTTTTTTGTTAAAATGTTACCATATTATATGATTTTATAATCAAGGTCTATGAGATATGACGCCCAGAACAGGGAATACAGACAAGAGAAAATAATAACAGATAGTCCAGGAAGGGAAAGGAGAAATAATTTATGAAAGGAAGTAAAATCAAAAAAGTTGTTGGTCTGGTTCTTACAACTGCGCTTGTCATGGGATTATGCCATCCCATAGGAAATACGCAGGCAGGGGAAAGCGCACAGGCAGAAGAGAATCTGCTGGCAGGTACGGAGTTGCTCGCTCACTATGAGTTTCAGGATGGGGGTAAGGATTCCTCCGGCAACCATAATGACGCTGCAATTGGAACTGGCGTTACGGTAAGTAATGGGGTAGCCTCCCTGCCAGGTGGCGATAAGGACAGCAGTGCATATATCACTCTGCCGCAGGGCATGTTTGACAATCAGGATACAATGACGATTGCCATGTGGCTGAAAGATAATGATCCGCGGACGAGCTGGCTGGCGGCGTTTTTTTTAGGAAGTGAGAAGAACAGCCATGGAATGCCTTCTAATTACTATTATTTTGTTCCCTGTGAAAAAGATCACAATACATTAAAACTTGTCATGACAAATTCTGTCAATGAAGAGAATCCCTCCAGTACCGAAAAGGGGTTTCGGGAGAGTACCAATACGGAATCTTATTGTGGGAAATGGACGCATTATGCGATTGTCATCCAGCCGGATTCTCTGAAATGTTATATCAATGGTTCGTCCGTTGGAACGCAGTCGGTAGCAAGAAGCGTCAGTGATTTTGGAACAGGTCTTCAGTCCTACATCGGCAGATCTAACTATGACGACCCCTTGTATCAGGGAGATTTCAAGGATTTGCGCGTCTATAAGAATGCACTGAATGAAGAGCAGATTATGCAGGTTGCAGGAATTAAGGAAGAACTGCCGCAGTATGCGATGACAATTGATGCAAATAATGTGACAAAGAAATTAAATGAAAACCTTTATGGATTGTTTTTCGAGGATATCAATAGTTCCGCTGATGGCGGATTGTATCCGGAGATGGTAAAGAATTATTCCTTTGAGAATGCCTATGTGCAAAGAGGAGATGATACCAGCGAATATTTTAAGAAAAACGGTTATGAGACAGTCGGCAATTATAAATTGCATTGGACGGCCTCTCCGGAAGGAAATTTTGCTGTAAACGGTGAGGAAGGTGTTTCTGATAGCCTGAATGAGACTAATCCACACTATGCCATCGTGACAGGGAATGTTACTTTACAAAATGGCGGGTTTGCTCCACAGAGCGATCCCAACAGCGCAGCTATGCCGGTGAAACCTTTCGATGCTGCAAAAAAGACGGGAACTTATACATTTTCTACATTTGCAAAAGCGCCTCAGGGTTACATTGGCATCCTGAAAGTAAAACTGGTGGACAGCAGCAACAAAGCTATCACCAATGAACAGGAGATTGATTTGGATGCGGATGGTTCCTGGAAGAAAGTTTCCGCAGAGCTTACTTCGAATGTTTCCAAAAATACGAAGGGAAAACTTATGCTTTCCGTAGAGGATGCAGGTGCAAATGATAAGCTGTTTCTTGATATGGTATCTGTTGTTCCCCACGACAGCTATGGCTATGGCAATCCAAATTATGCCTGCGGTGTAGGTGTTCGTAAGGATCTGGTCGATTTGATGATGGGTCTGAATCCGACGTTCATGCGTTTTCCGGGTGGATGTATCGTGGAAGGTTTTAACTGGGAAGGCCTCTATGACTGGAGAGATTCAATCGGACCACTGGAAGTAAGGAAGAGCAACACAAACCGTTGGGAAAATTTTGGAAAAGATAAAAATCATACCTGGGGCTATATGCAGTCCTTTGGATTTGGATATCACGAACTTTTGTCTTTGTGTGAGGATTTTGATTTGGAGCCATTCCCTATTTTAAGCGCCGGCGTCCTTTGCCAGTATGAGACAAAGGATGTAGAGGCAAAAACGGGAGAAGAATTGCAGGAGTTCATTGACATGGCTACTGACCTGCTTGATTATTGCTGGGGTGATGCGACAAAGAATGAATGGGCGGAGAAACGGGCACAGAACGGTCATGCACAGCCGTTTAACCTCAAGTATCTCGGAATTGGAAATGAAAATGCATTTGCAAAATATTTTGATAATTTTGAGGAAATCAAGAGTGCGGTAGAACTTTATGCGCGAACAAATTATCCGGGACATGAACTGCATATCATTTCCAGTGCGGGACCAACTTCCAATTCAAGTCCCCAAAATGATGGATATTTCGCACGTGGTCTGGAATATGCATACGACCGCCTGGCGCAAAATATGCCGGGAGAGACGCTTGTAGATGAACATTATTATGAATCGGAATCATTTATGTATAATCAGTCGGATCGTTACGATTACTATCAGCGTACCGATCAGGGCGGAAGCGATGTGTTTGTAGGTGAATATGCAGTCAGAGGCAATAACAAGTATTATACAGCGCTTGCAGAGGCATGTTATCTTACCGGACTGGAGCGCAATGCAGATGTGGTAAAGAATATCTCCTACGCACCGTTATTATTTAAGGTAAACAGCGGAACCTGGGATCACGACTTAATTTATTTTGATGAATTTGATACGGCGAAATCAACGAATTACTATGTACAGAAGATGTTCTCCAACAATTATGGTACGGATTTGATTGGTACGGAGCTTACGGCAGCAGGCAAAGATTACAGTAATTATGGAAGTCCTATTTTGGGTACGTATGCGGCAGAAGGATATATTGACAAAGTAACGATTTATGATAAGGACGGCAAAGTTCTTCTGGAAGATGATTTTGATGATAATTCTAATGGATGGAAAACATTTGGAAATAAGGGAAGCAACAGCTTTTCCATCTCAGGCGGACGCCTTGTCTTTACCGGAACGAGCGGACAGAATGCTGTTTATCTCCCCAGAGCCGTGCAGGAGAAATGGAAGAATTTCCGCATAGAGGTTCAGGCAGCAGAAAAAACGTCCGGAGACGGCGGATTTGTTGTCGGCGCCGGATATGACAAACAGTATTACTGGTATAATCTCAACGGAGAAGGCGCCAATATGGAAGTTACCAGACCGCAGCGCGGCAGCACAAGTCTCGTAACAAAGATGCTTGGAAATAATTTTGCCAACAAACATTACAATCAGGAGAAACATACATCCATTCAGACGAATGACGCCATGGACATTTTCTTTAATTTTGGCGTGGGTGGAAAACTTGAGGCAAATTATGTGAGTACGCTTGTACCAGATGCAGATACGGCGAAGTATGATTTTTCGAGCGTATTGAATCAGTATCAGACAGATATTTATCAGGTGGTAAACAAGGATGCCAACAATATCTATGTGAAACTGGTTAACCCGGATGCACAGAAGAAACAGATTACGCTGAACCTGAAGAATCTGTATGTAGGAGGGAAAGCAGAGATTACAACATTAACCGGCGGACCGGACGATGCAAATGCGATTGGAAATGAGGTAATCGTTCCACAGACGGCAACACAAACCATACAAAACAATGCGCTTATCTGCAAGCTTTCCAGTCGGTCTGTGAATATCATTCGAATACCAATTGGACAGAAAACGCCTGTTATTGATCCACCAAAACAGGATCCACCAGTAATACAGCCCTCAGGTGTGAGTCTCAATGTCGGGAAGTCGATAACCATCGGACAGGGAGAATCTGTTACCTTAAAGGCAACAGTAAAACCAAAAGGAGTTTCGCAGAAGGTAAATTGGACGACGAGTAAGAAGTCCATTGTCTCCGTCAAAAGCGGTAAGATTAAGGGAGTAAAGCCCGGAAAATCTGTGATTACGGCAAAGACAGCAAATGGGAAATTAGTAAAATGTACGGTTACGGTTAAGAAAAAACCAGGTAAGATCTCACTGAATGCGAAGAAGAAGACTCTGAAAAAAGGAAAAACATTCAAAATTAAGGTGAAATTCCCGAAGAATACCTGTAGTTATAAATTGAGCTATTCTTCCAGTAAATCAAAGGTTGCAACTGTTTCAAGCAAAGGCGTAATTAAAGCGAAGAAGAAAGGCAAAGCTGTCATTACAGTAAAGACGTTCAATAAGAAAAAGGCCAGGATAACGATAACCGTCAAATAAAAGTTAATTATGTGTAAAATGCCAAAAGAAAATGCTTCTTTTGGCATTTTTGTTGTAAAAACAAACATAATTTGGCGAAATAAAGTTGTTATTTTGTGTATTTTTCTATATAATAGAAGTCATAACTTATAAAATTTTAAAATGGAGGAAGGGTGACGGAAATGAAACAAAAAAACATTTTGCGCTTTTTGAAGAAAGCGGCAGCGGGATGCCTGACAGCGGCAGTGTGCGTGACGTCTTTGCCAATCGGTGGGATGAAATTGGCAAGGGCGGCTGCCCCAGCGGAACGTGAGGATACGTCCATTGTCTATTTTGTAGACTGTGGAGATTATTTTGTGGACACGGTGAGCGAAGGAGATCAGCTTGGAACGCACAACAGCGTTACCGATCAGGTATATGGAGAAGATCCGGTGACCGGGTATCAGTGGGGAATTGTTGATAGCGTCAGCAATCCATTGACAAATGGCGCTCCGAAAAAGGATGGCGTTGAAATAGGCGTCAGTACGGATTGGACGTGGCCATACGAAAGCAATACTGTCGATGGAGATGTATCAAAGACAACCTCGAATCGTTACACAAAAAATCAATTTGAAAAAGACATTAAAACGCGTTATCTGGATTACAAATTTGAGATTGAGAACGGCAAATATGAAGTTACTATTTGTTGTACAGATCCATGGAGTTGTTCCAAATCCCCTGACGCTTACCTGAATTATGGAAAGGACAGTCAGGTTACGCTGAAGGAGGGTGTAGAGGCGTCTGCACAGAAACCGGCGAAAAAGGTCGTGGAAGTAACGGATGGGGAACTGACGGTCAACTTAAGGGGAACAGGAAATGACAATAAGGCGATTAACCTTTGTTACATCCTGATCAAAGAATATAAGGAGGCAACAGAGGAGGAAATCAGAAAAAACGTTGGAAAAGATTATTCGGCCCTGAATTTGAACAGCACAGAGCTTAAGTCCGACATTGTACTTCCCACAGAAGGGGAACATGAGACGACCATCAGTTGGAGCAGTTCCAACGAGGCGGTTGTTTCTGCTACCGGAAAAGTGAACAGACCGACAGCCGGAAATAAGGATGTGCCGGTAACTTTGACGGCAACGATTATGGCAGCAAATGGTTTTTCCATGACGAAAATATTTGACGTTAAAGTTATGGCAGAAAGCGATATGAAGGAACTTCAGGAATTTTCTTATGGAGATATAACCGTTACGGATAGTTATTATAATCAGATTACGGAGAAGGATGTGGAATTCCTGAATAAGTTTGATCCGGATAGATTAATGTATAATTTCCGCTTGACTGCAGGATACAGAAAGGCAGAAATTGAAAATATGGATATTCATGAAAATGGATCCGGAGCGTCAGGACCATATCCGGGAGGATGGGAAAACAGTCTTATTGGCGGACATACGCTGGGACATTATCTTGCGGCGGCCGCTCAGGCAATTGCAAACGGTTATGGTGAAGAAAGAGGCGAAGATGGATTTACCTTGAACGAGCGCCTGGCATATTTAATTACAGAGTTAAAAGACTGTCAGGACAAACGTGGGACAGGATTTATCTTCGGCGCCACTATATTGGATTTAAGCCAGCCGGAGAAACAGTTTGATATATTGGAAGGCGGCTCAACAAAAAATACCTGGGTACCATGGTATACAATGCATAAGATTGTCAATGGTTTGGTAGAGACATATAAACTGACAAATGGAGAGACTTCCACAACTGCGCTTGAAGTGGCGGAAGGTCTGGGAGAATGGGTTTATAACAGGACTTCCAAATGGAATACGACCATTCAGAACCGGGTATTGGGCGTAGAGTATGGCGGTATGAACGACTGCCTCTATGAACTTTACAAATATGCAAAAGAAAATGGTTATGAGGATGTAGAGCATTTTAAGGTAGCTGCACACTGGTTTGATGAGACAGCGCTGTTTGATATGGTACTTGCAGAGCAACCGAATGTATTAAATGGAAGACATGCCAACTGTACGATTCCCAAGTTCATGGGAGCGCTGAACCGTTACCGTGCCCTCAAAGATGAAGGGGATGAAGAGAAGTACCTGCAATATGCAGAAGCTTTCTGGACCCTGATTACAGAAAAACACACCTATATCACAGGTGGTAACAGTGAGTGTGAGTTCTTCGGCGCCGATAATGTGCTGGATTTGGAACGTTCTCATTGTAACTGTGAGACGTGCAACACTCATAATATGCTGAAACTGACAAGGGAACTGTATCGCATCACAGGCGATAAGAAGTATGCGGATTACTATGAGAATACGTTCATCAATGCCATTATGGCAAGTGTGGACGCAGAGACCGGAATGACAACGTACTTCCAGCCAATGGCAACAGGATATTTCAAGATATACTGCAACCCGGATTTGGAGAAAAACTATTTCTGGTGCTGTACCGGAACCGGGCTTGAGAATTTTACAAAGCTTGGGGACAGTTTCTATTACTACACGGATAACAAATTGATTGTAAACCAGTACACGAGCTCCAATGTCACCTGGAAGGCAAAAAACATTACGTTAAAGCAGGAAACATCGATTCCGGATACCGATAAGGCGTCGTTTACCGTTCAGGTAAATAGTGGACAGAGCGCAGCATTTGATTTGCGTCTGCGTGTGCCAGACTGGACAATGGGAAATCCGACAGTCAAGGTGAACGGAGCTGTTCAGAATGCAGATATCAGCAATGGTTATATCTCGCTGAACCGGACCTGGCAGAATAATGATAAGGTAGAATTAACGCTGCCGATGGGTATCCGTGCTTATACTCTTCCGGATAATTCAGGCACAACCTACGGTTTTAAGTATGGACCGGTTGTTCTTGCAGCAGAACTTGGTATTGATGAGGACAGGGGTACTTACCCTATTGGTGTGCAGTGTGATGTTTGTGAGAATAAGATTGTAAATGGAGAGAAGAGGGTTACGAATGCACAATATGGTTCTACTTCCAATCAGGGTACGTTGAGTTCAGAAAACCTCAATGTACTGGCAGAAGACACCGTGGCGGAATATATTGCGCACATTGAAAATTACCTCGTAAAAGACGCCAATTCCCTGACCTTTACATTGACAGGAACGGACTGGGGCGGTAAAGACAATCTGAAGTTTACGCCATATCATAAAATTACCAAACAGAGGTATGGCATTTACTGGTTGTTCCACGAATCGGATCCAGAAACCATCATACAGCAGGTATTGAATTCCAAAGAAACTGGAAGGGAAAACCGTGTCATTTTAAGCGGCGTCGGCATCGGCTATGGCTCACAGACAGAAGGCAATGCCCAGAATTATCCGCATTTGGAGGAACAAGGGGAAGGTTCTGTTGGAGACATGGGTAATCTCACCCGTTATGCGAAAGCGAATGGAAGTTTCTCTTATCTGTTTAAGGTGGATAAGCAACAGAAAAATTATATTATTTGTCAGTATTCCAAAGGGGATAACGGCAAAACCATGGTAATCAAGGTTGGAGATGTTGTGATTGCGCAAGATACGCTGAATTATGAGGGAAAAGAAGATATCTATACAAAAAAATATGAGATTCCGGCAGCAGCAATCGCATTGGCAACACCTTATGAATTGAAGGATGATACAACGGGTAAGACAGAGGTCAGAGACGTCATTCGGATTTCTTTCAGTGGCAAAGAAGGAGAGGAGTCTCCCAAGCTGCATAAGAATGCCAGCACATGTACGGAATACAGCCATAATGCGGGCATTAAGAATATGACCTCCAATATTGGCAGTATCAGCAAGACAAACGATGGCTATGAGCTGGTTGTGCCGAGAGGGACACAGCAGGTAGAAGTAAAAACAGTGCTGGAAGATACTTATGGTCTCTTGTATATCAATAACGAACTTGTGGATGATACCAGGGTCAGAAGGATTACACTGGACAAGGGCGGCACCAATGTGGCGATTCAGGTATTTGCCGAAGATCATGAGACAAAAGCAGATTATAAGCTGGTGATTCGGGAATCCACGCTTACCAGTCTGAGCGTAAGTCCGAAAACAAAGTCTATGAAAGTTGGAGAGACGGCAACGATTCTTTGTAGCCTAACAGCAGCGAACAGTGCAGATAAGCAGGTAAGCTGGAAGTCCAGCGCACCTTCCATTGTTTCCGTAGATGCAAACGGAAAGGTGAAAGCATTGAAACAGGGAAGGGCAGTGGTTACGGCAACCAGCAAGGTTGACAGCAGTTTTACAGCTGGTTGTACGATTACGGTAAGCGCTAAGAGTATACTTGTGCCATCTCTTACCATTACAGGAGCCAGGGATCTGGCGAAAGGTAAATCTTTGAAACTGACTGCAAAGCTGCAGAATACGACGGGAACCGTAAAGTGGAGTATTAATTCTCAAAAATATGCGACCATAACGCCAAAGGGCAATCAGGTAACTGTAAAGGCAAAGAAGAAAGTCGGAAAGGTGAAGGTAACGGCTCGGGTTGGAAGTATTAAGAAGACCGTAACGATTCAGGTTGTCAATCCGGTTAAGAGCATGAAACTTAACGCAAAGTCAAAGACATTAAAAGTCCGGAAGACATTTAAGCTGAAAGCTAAGATTTTACCGGGGAATGCAACCAACAAGAAAGTTACCTATAAGAGCAGCAATACGAAGGTGGCAACGGTCAACAGTTCCGGCAAGATAACGGCTAAGAAGAAAGGAAAAGCAACGATTACCGTTACGAGTAAGTCGAATCCGAAAGTGAAGAAAAACATAAAAGTAACCGTTAAATAACAGTTTTTACATTCGGTTACAGGAAAGAGCGGCGGCAAAAGCAGAGAAATCATCTTTTGTCGCCGCCCTGTTTTATGTTTCAATGAACACAGACCATGTTATAATTTTTACAGTTTTAATGCCCGATAACGGTTGAGGCAAGCGTAAATTTCCTGTTTTCTTGGCATTGCAAATCCGCCGGGAACATAGCTGCCCTCGCAGATAGCAGAAATACCTTTTTGCTCCAGAATCTTCCAGAGTTCTTCCGCCGATTCTCCGAGTGTGCGCTGATTGTTAAACAGATGTAGCTGCGCATATTTCATTAATTGTCCCAGAGTACCGAGCTGTTCTGTATCCGTCAATTGCTCCACATAGCGGAGATCGATGGCGTCGCGGTTGATAAGAATGGAATCTTTTCCCTGGGTTTTGATTTTGATCCGGTCATTCTTGCGAAAGGAATTGTCTGATTTTACAGTTCTCGCGTAGGAAGGTTCTGTTGCAGGGGAAACCGGCTCCTCCGGAAGCGGAAAGTCTGCCGCCTCTTTCTTTGCAAAATCTGTGATATCCTTCGGAAGATAGTGATCCATCTGGATGATATGGTCTGCCTTATGGAAATAAGAGCCGGAACTTCCCGCTACAAGAATCGTAGAAATTTTGTGGTTATTGGATAATTCCTGTACCCGGTCAATAAAAGGCGTAATCGGTTCAGATTTGCGGTGAACCACCCTCTGCATCAACTCATCTCGAATCATGAAATTAGTTGCGCTGGTGTCCTCGTCTATGAGAAGAAGGTTAGCGCCGGTTTCCATTGCCTCCACGACGTTTGCCGCCTGAGAGGTACTTCCGCTTGCATCTTCCGTACAGAAGTGAACGGTATCCTTACGATTAGGCAGGTTGTTGATAAACATGGAGATATCCACCTGTTTGATACTCCTGCCATCTTCCGCACGAATCTTCATGGCAGAATCATCGGTAATTACATATTCTCTGCCATCACCTGCAATATGGTTGTAAACACCGAGTTCCAGAGCTTTCAACAAGGTGGATTTTCCGTGGTATCCTCCGCCAACGATCAGGGTGATGCCCTGTTTGATTCCCATGCCAGTCAAATTTCCATGATAGGGAAGCTCTAAGGTCACTTCCATGGAATCGGGTGATGTGAAAGGAACAGCATTTTTCATCGGGCGATCAGAAATACCGGATTCTCGCGGCAAAATGGAGCCGTTTGCCACAAATGCTGCCAGTTTCAGCCTTGTCAACTCCCTGCGAATAAATTGCTGATCCTCGGATAATTCTTTATTTTTCTGGACGGCTTTTGCATCCAATGCACGGTAGTAAAGTGATTTTTTCACGCAGCCAGGGAGGAATTCAAATAATATTTTGATAAGTTCCCGCGCGTTGATAGTTCTACCGTTGGCGGGAAAGCCAATTTCCATACGTACAATTACCATGCCGTTTTTGTCAATTTCACATGCGGTGCGCTCTAAAATTTCCTGTCCGCAATGGCTGACCGATAGCAGCCCGCTCTTGCCGGAGCCTTTTGCCTTAAAGGTAAAGCCCTGCACCTGTCTGGAAAACTGGCGAATGAGGAAATCCTGCAAGGCAATCCGCTTATGTTTCTCATCGTATAGCTCTGTTGGAAATCCTGCGAGTTTCCCCGGGACGTGAACGCTTACTTTGGAAGGAGCTGCAAAAGGGTCTCCCTGTACATGATCAATAGATAACAGATAGCCGTCAAACTGCCAGGCGTCTCGGGTGTCTTTGTATGCCGGGTAGCCCCGGTGGTCGATGCGGTTTAGTAATTCTCGTAACTCTGTAGATGTCTTCATAGAAACCTCCGTTCTGTAAACCTTATGGAAATGCTGTATACTCCTGATTCTATGGAATTAAGCTGTTTCATCAAAGTGAACGGCTATATTATATTACTAAGGTGATGAAATAGCAACGTTTTTACCAGTGCAAATTCATTGAAATTTAATTACATTATTAATAAAATAACTTGACATATTGCACAAAAAAGAGCAGCTATTTCCATGAAAATGACAATCATACTTTAGCATATTAGCAAATTATTTTAAGAAATATTTAAGACAATTGACGTATCCCTTTACAGGTGATACGCTATAATTGAGGGAAGGGAAAGGCAGCCAGGAAAGGCTGACCAGAACCATTTAACAGCATCCGGACATTGTAGCCGGTGTAGCTGGCGAGGATAATTAAGAAAGGGGATACAAATGAAGAAAAAGAAAGTCTTATGCTTATTATGTGCAGCAACAGTCATGCTCACATCCATCCCGTATGCACCAATGCATGCATACGCGTCACAGGCAGGCCAGGCAGAAACGCTGGCAGCAGAAAACCAAACGGAAGAAGGGACAGGCGAAGGCGGGGCCCAAAACATTTGGGAAGACGAAACCGGGCTGTATGAGGTCCTAAAGCAGGACGACCAGGGCAGGGAACTCGTTGCAAGGAGCGGCAACGTCTACCTCACCACGGAATACGACGATGCCCATAACACGGTCACCCAATACTGCTCCGAAGGTCCCCTGGAAGGGAATAACTACGACAGGAAGACCACCACGCAGCAAATCGAGGAAAACGAATTCCACAGCACGACCATCGTCACCACGGAAACGGCGTCCGGCACGACCGTAGAGGAATACGACAGCGACGACAACCTCACGAGGAGCGTTGCGGAGGACGGCGAAACAACTGTGAATTACTACGAAAATGGAAACCTGGTAAAGGCCATACAGCCTTACACGGGCACGCCTGAGGACGCCCTCCACACATCCACGTACACATACGACGCAACCGGGAACCTTACCACCGAATGCACCCCCGTGGCACAGAATGAAGGCGGCAGCATCAGCTACGCCCGGCAGGAATACGAATATGACGCATCCGGGAACCTCATTTCCTACCGGAAGGCGGTCAACGCCCCCGGGGAGCCTGAGGCATACGCGCGCACAGACTACGCTTACGACGGCAACGGGAACCTCACGATGACGACCGAATACGACACGGACGGCAGCGTGCTCGCCATCGCCCAATACTATTATGAC
>CAJTSB010000052.1:0-5913 GCA_910578825.1 uncultured Lachnospiraceae bacterium
AAGAAAAAGAAAGCAACCTTGAAGAAAGGCAAATCTGCAACCCTGAAGGTAACGTTGCCGAAGGGAACGGCAAGCTATAAGATTACGTACACTTCCTCCAAGAGGAAAATTGCTACGGTAGACGCCAAAGGAAAGATTAAGGCGAAGAAAAAAGGAAAGACGACCATCACGGTTAAGACTTTCAATAAGAAGAAAATGACATTTACGCTGACAGTAAAATAAGTAAGAATTATGGTTTTGTTTACCATAAGGTAATGCGATGGCATGAACATAAACTGCTGCACCGGCTGGGAAATCCAGGCTGGTGCGGCAGTTCTTGTCTTTCATGCTTTTATGCAGATCATCAATACGATTATCATCCACTAATTTCATGTTAAGCAGGTTTAGGCGTTCTTTTCCTTCTTCCAGACCGGATTTGTGTCCTTCTTCCAGACCGGATTTGCGTCCTTCCTTGTAGGAAATTTCTTTCTCATTTTTGATATGCTTTTCTTCATCATATTCAAAGATGCTCATTGCAATCGCCTCCGCTCGGTTCTTTGACAGGAAATCAGCCAGAATCCCATTTCGTATGCAGTAGTCCACCGCCTTCTCCACTGCCTGCGGCAAATCTACTGTCTATTGAAGATAAAAAAGAGATAGTTTCTGTAAGTTATGTAGACTGTGTTCTCCAGTGTATTTGTCTTCAACTTGTAGGTATGTTGCAAAAAATATTTTTTGTGATGATAGCAAGAAAATGTGGATTTGTAAATATATTTTTGGCTTTGCTATTTTGTAAAAAGTAAAGCAAAATACTATTATGTGAAAGGGAGATAAATATGAGGTGGTTACATTTATCAGATATTCATTTTGGGTTTCAAGGCTTTGATTCGCACAATGTAAGGAATAAACTTGTTGAAAAACTAAAAAAGTTAGATTTGCAAATGGATTTTATTTTAATTACTGGAGATTGTTTATATCAATTTGGAAAGAATAAATGGGATCAAAAATTAACTATAAAATATATAAAAGATATAGTTAAAGCTTGTAAGTGTCCTAATAAAAGGGTGTATATTTGTCCAGGAAATCACGATGTTGATAGAGAAAATAAAAGTCGAAATTGTTTAATCCAGTCAATTCGTAATGGTGATGAAAATTTTTGGATGCGATACAAAGATTTGTTTGATTATGGACACGATAGATTTCAGTTGCTTCATAAAAGTGTGACATCAACTGAATATGAGGCATATAAAGTTTTTGCTCCGAGAAATGCACTCTATAGGATAATATCAATAGATACATGTCTTCTATCTAAAGATAAAGAAGATTTTCAGAAAATAAGGATATTTAATAGTAAAATTGAAGAAATAGAGAAGGACATAAAAAATGATAAAAGGATAAATATTTTAATAATGCATCATGGAATAGAATGTTTTGAATTGTCGGAAGCAAAAAAGTTTGAACATTGGGTTGAGGATAGGGGAATAGATATTATATATTGTGGGCATACACATAGAGCGGCAATAAATTCTTATGACGACTTAGAGCGAGATATTAAACAGTTTACAGCAGGCGCAGTAATTGCAGATAATTATGCAATACCAGGGTTTTTTATTTGTGAAAGTTTTGATGAAAATACCAAGATTGAAATGTCGTTATATACATATACAGTTGATGCAGAAAAGTGGGTTTTATGCAATCAGCTTTTAAGGAAATTCAAGAATGGAAAGTATATTTATGAGTTATGTCGGCATAAAGAATTAAAGTTAAAACAGCAAGAGTTGTCTTCTGTAACGTCTGACAGTGTAAATTTGTGGAATACAGATTCAGTTATTTTAGAAGGAAACGGAGAATATGAATTGAAAAGTACTTTGTCAAAACTAGTTGATATTAAGGAACAAGGGTTACAAAGTATAGAAACAACTTTGGAAAAGCAAACAAGTATGGTTTTAAAATTTAATAAGACCATAGAGGAATTTAATACAAAATATTTTTTAAAATATGAAAGCAATAGAATTTATACAAACAAAAATCAAAATTTAGAAAAGTTTGACTTTTGGAAAATTGTCCATTCGTTGGTGGATATAGGTGTAAATTATTTAGAGGCATTAGATTTAACATGCCAGGTAATAGAAAGAATATCTTCACCAGATTTTAAAAGTAATAGAGATATTTTATCAAGCGAAGAATTAAGAGATATTGTATATTATACTATAATTCATTTTCAACCATCATTGAAAGAAAGCGAGTTTAATATAAGCTGTTGGGCCAGTAGATATGCAAGAAAATATAGTAGAAGTAAAGAAATTTTAGTAATAAATAAATATGGTATTCAAGAAAAAATGACATATAATATTAAAAAATGTTATAGATGATATTACTAATAACAAGATTTTTTATGAGAAGATTTTTCATAATGAATTGAATCGTATGGCAGAAAGTGTTCTCGACTTTTTAAAGAATATGGGTGTTTTTGAAATTAGAGAAGAAGCATTGATAGAACTAGTAAGAGAATATATAACTCAAAAACCGCATCCTTGGCTTGTTAATGGTAATCGTCAACAGCTGGTTGCATATCATAAAGAGCAAGGTAAAAATCATATAAATGATTTGTATGATGAGGATAAAGAGACAATTATTACACAGATGGAAGCAGCATATCATATTTGTGCGGCTATTTTAGTACAATATGATGATTATATTGGATGTGCGGAGACTTCACCAATAACAATTTTAACAAAATCGCTTAATAACATAACAAATAAAAAACAAAATGATGAGACTGTTTTTCCAATGCAAAAATATCAAGTTATTCAAATGAAAAAGGATTTAGAGCTTCACGAGATAAATTTTGAGGATTTTAAAAGTGAAATAAATATTTTAAATAAAAATATTGTTATTGCCAGAAAAATATCTTTAGAACAAACGAAAGAGGCACTGATAAGGTTATGGGAAATTTTAATAAAAATTGAAAAACCGATAAGAAGACCAAGTAAAACGAATAATGCTGTAGAAAAAGTAAGGGATATATTTATTGATGCAAAAGGATTTGTAGTAAAATCAAATTTACGCGTTTTATCAAATTGTTTTTGGGTAGAACCAAATTGGGAAAGTTATGAAATTTCTCAACAGCATTTAGGAAAACAAATATTAGTTTGTGTTTTGGAAGATATAGATGAAACAACGAAAGTATTTGATTATATATTTTTGCAACACAGGAAAGAAAATATTTCAGAAATCGCGTTTGTTTTTAAAGACTATTCGACATTTAGCAGTGAAGATAGAAAAAAGATTCGACAAATATTTAAAGGAAAATATGTACGTTGTATTTTTATACAAGAAAGTAATTTTAAACAAATTTCACATAAACTGGGATGGAGAAATATTTTTTATAAGGTATTAGAGATTAGTAAGATAAGTTGATCAAAAGGTTCAAAATTGTTTTAGTATCTTAGAGAGAATAAGTTTGGAGCGAATCTGTATAACCATTACAGATTTGCTCCGGTTTTGTGTAGGTATACCTTATTTATTACTTATATAATATTAGAGACCATTACAACATGGAAATACGTGTGTAATGCCCTACACGTTGGGAAACGGCGCCATCTTCAATTAACATATTAATTTCCCTCCGTAAATTTTCTTCGGACATATTTAAGCCATAGGGTTTTAATTCTGGTAATAGATCCTGTAACGTGAAGTCTTCGTTTTTCCGGGAATATAAATGGTTGAAAATTATAAATCCTGCGTTTTCTTCTGGTTTGTCAATGATTACTTTACACATAATTACGCTCCTTTTAAAGTTTATTTATTAAAATATTCAAATTATTAGTTATTGTCTCCAAAACATATTTTCCAATACGTTCGCCTATAGCAGACAGAAGTTTGGGTTTTTTCTCAAAAAAGAGCTCTTTCCTGCCATCAACTAATACGTAAAAATAAAACACAGGTCGGAAAAGATTTTCTGTACGTAGCGTCTTAACAATTCCGCTAACTTGATCTAGCGTATATGTGTTTTCATTGTTATCAAAGAAAAAAATAGGGTCGTCTGGACTAATGCCTAACGAAATTTGTTTAAATACGACAATTCCATTAAGATAATTTTTTTGTAATTCTTCTTCACAAACTTTGTCAGCAATTTTTTTAATACTATCTTCAAAGTTTGCCAACAAAAAGATTTTTTTATGGTCAAAAAGTTTTGCCAAAATGAAGGAGTTTTCGTTTTTGGTGTTTTCTGTTGTAAGGTTGGTGATTTGGTCTAAAAATTCTGCTACATCTACCATTTTTTTGTTTTCATTTTCTGGAATTTTGGTGATGTATGTTTCGGATTTCTTATTTAGTTCATTTACCTTTTCCTGAAGTTCTGTTTTATGTTCCAATAGAACTTCGCGCAGACTATCATCAATAGATTTAAAGTCTTCTGCTCGCTTTATTAATGACAGGTAATGGCGCTGGTTCATTAGCAATTCAGCAAATTGTTTGGATATAACATCGTCATCAGTATATGGTTCGGCTTTTTCATAATACTGTTCATAATATATTTTCTTTAAAACTGTTATCAGCCAAGAATCATTCCATTGTGATAAAACACAGTCTCTTTCCTCTAAAGTCCCGGAGCCTAGGGGAGCCCATAATCCGGAAATATCAAATGGAATGGTTTCCGTTTCATTATTTTGACTATTAACAGGTGTTTCTTTTAAATAATTTTGAATCAGGTTTGTTACGGTATACTCCATTAAATAATCTGTCTTTATCACTCGGTGATGATGTATGATGTTTTTGTACAAATCAAAGCGACGTTTAAAGAAATCATCTACAGCATTTGCTGCCTTCAGTGGAATACAAAAACGCGGAATATTATTAACAAATATAATGCGCATATCTAAAATGATACGACTGTAATCAATGCTTCCAACATTCATGCCTGAATTAGCCAAATCGCGTGTTACGTAATCTAATCGGTCGCCATCCAGGCTGCCGTCTATAATTCTATGTAGATAAGAAAAAACATCTTCTTCATTAAAAATTTTCAATACAGACTGTAAGATTAAAGCCTCAAATATCCTTACATTTGCGTTATCAGTCTTCATTAAAATGCCTTTCAGGATACTCCTGCTGACTTCATCCCCCATGACCTCATGAAGCGGTTTCTTTCCGCCGACATAATTTTCCATTACGTTTAAATAGTCAATATTATTTTTGTCATTTCTAGTTTTTTGTCGGTTATAAGCAGACTTCATCGCTCGTTCAACCACATGGGAGTAAGGAGGATGACCGATGTCATGTAACAATGCGGCTGCTCGGATTGCCTGAATAAGGATCATATGAACCGTTTCATATTCTTTGTTTACAATGCTGGGAATAAGTGAGCATTGAAAATTATCCCATTTTAGTTCGGGAAGTTTTTTTGGAGACTTTTTGAGAATAGTTTCAAATTCTTTGTTGCTATTTAAATCCTTTCTTACATCTTCTAAAGCATCTCTGTAAAGTGTATAAAACTTTTCCAAGGTGTCTGGAGATGAATTAGAGATAGAATTAAAAAACATTTCAGAGCACAGTCGCATCGTTCCAATTGAGTGCTCGAAACGTTTTGTCCGATTAGATGGATATGTTAAATAGACGGTAGAGTTCTGGTAGACATCGTGCAGGCGGTTAAAACCGACGCTTTCAATGATTTTCTTTTCAAATCCCGATAAACGAGTCAGCCCATGAATGGAATCGCTGATATAAATTCCCTTAGCCAATTATTATTCCCCCTCTTTTGTTATCTAAATATATATCTTGAAAGGTATAATAACACAATATATGGTTTTGGGCAAGATATGTTGCAAAAAAAGATGTAAAAAAATGTTTTTAGCAATCATAATATGATTTGTTGGATTTATGCATTGAAATTTTTTAAAACTGTAAATCAAAAATGGGATATCGTAACCTTAA
>CAJTSB010000052.1:5923-15047 GCA_910578825.1 uncultured Lachnospiraceae bacterium
GTCAGAAAAATTGATATAATAAAGTATCATTATGAAAAAGAAAAAGGAGGAAAAAGGATGAAACGAAGATTATTAGCTATGGTATTGAGCCTGGCTATGGTATTCACGATGCTTCCGGCAATGTCCTTGCAGGCGGCGGCAGGTGATCTTGAGCTGGCTGATACACCGGTGGCGGAAGGAAATCTTGCGCGTAGCGCTACAGCTTCGGCGCCGCGTGAAAATACGCCGGTGAAAAACGTCAATGATGGAACACTGGCTACAGGGAATGCCAGTACCAGCTGGAACAGTTGGAATGCGGCGGAATCTGCATATCCATTGCCGGTTACACTCACATGGAGCCAACCGCAGACGGTAGCATCCATGCGTGTGATGTGGTGGTCTGATGGCGGTGGTGTTGTATGGCCCTCAAATGCAAAAGTACAGTATCAGGATAATGGAGATTGGAAGGATATTACGGATGCAGGCACTGAACATGGAGGATATAACGGTGCCAATGGAGTCTGGAATATTGTCAACTTTGAAAATCCGGTGACGACAACGGCGATACGTATGCTGGTAGGCCGTAATGTTCAGGGAGTCTCTGGAATCGGCATCAGTGAATGGGAAGTATATGGAAAGAGGATTAAAGAGCAGATAAAAAATGCGGTAATCAGTGGCAGCAGTAAGCTGCTAACAGGAGACAGACAGACATACGATGGACGTACGATACCGGAAACTCTCGCAGAAGCTGCAACTTATCAATGGTCGGTTGCCCCTGCGGATGTAGCAGCGATTGAAGGAGATGCGAATAAAAGCAGCGTTACCTTAAAGGGACTGAAAGAGGGTCAGGCTACGCTGAAACTCAAAGCTACATACGAAGGTGAAAGCAAAGAGACAGAATTCGCAATTCGGGTGCGTTCGGAGGAAGTTAAGAGTATAGATCTCTATAAGACATCTACGGCAGCCGGTGTCGCACCGATTTTGCCGGATTCTGTAGTGGCAAATGGTCTGGAGTTCGACGATCCGACACCGTCTCTGAAGAGTCAGACAAAGCCGGCGTTTGATTTTGCCGAAGAATTCAATTCACGTTTGATTCCGGTGACATGGGAGACTGTGGACCCGGCAAAATATGCAAAAGGCCAGGAAGGAAAATCATTTACGGTCAAAGGAACCGCTGCTTATGGCTACAAAGAATACGTGGCAACCGCGGTAGTGACTGTGAAGGATGCGGTTGTTTCTGCAGAAAGTAACAGCAGCGTTACCTTTGAAAACGTACAGTTGAATGATGTTTTCTGGGCGCCGAAGCAGGAAGTGAATGCGAAGGCTTCCCTGAAAAAGGCAATTGAAGAGATTGAAAAGGCATCCGGCGGAGAGCCGAACTATGATAATGCCATCAAGAAATTAAATGGCGAAAAGGACTATGATGCGTTTAATGGATATGTATTCCAGGACTCTGATATTTATAAGAGTATTGAAGCGATTTCCTATACGCTTTCTGCAACCCAGAATGAGACAGATGAAGAGATGGTTGCAACCAGGAAGTTTTTAGAAGATAAGCTTGAAAGCTGGATTCAGAAGATTGAGAAAGTACAGTATGCAGATGGTTATATTGATACCTTCTTTACCTTACGCAGCCAGAGTTCCAGCGGAGGCGGTTCCGCGGGTACACATCGCTGGCTGAGTCTTTGGAACCATGAGATGTACAATGCAGGTCATTTCTTGGAGGGCGTGGTTGCCTACACCCGTTACCGTGAAGGTATCGGGAAACCGGATTACAGGCTTTATGTAGCCGGAAAACGGTTCGCAGAACATATTGTTGCGACATTTGGTCCGGCGGGAACCAGACATGAAGTTCCCGGACATGAGGAAATTGAGCTTGCATTGGTAAAATTTGCCAAGCTGGCAGAAGAATATGAAGGCAAAGGAGCCGGACAGGATTATTATGACACGGTTAAGATATTGATTGACAGGCGTGGTGAAGACAGCAGCCTGCGAGAAAGCGGTTATAAAGGAGACGAATATTCACAGGATAGAAAACCGTTTAAAAATGAGACAAATGCCGTTGGACATTCTGTACGCGCAGGATATTTTTATACAGGTGTCACGGATATTGCAACCATGCTGCCGAATGGAAACGCAGACAGGGATGACTATCTGAACAGTCTGGATACTATCTGGGAGTCCGTAACAGCAAAGAAGACTTATATTACCGGTGCGGTTGGAGCGGCCACCGCTACTAGTTCATCGGAAGGATTCGGTGCAGACTACGATTTGCCGCCGGCACAGTCCTATGCGGAAATTTGTGCGGCGATAGCAGTTGCAAACTGGAACCAGAGAATGAATCTGTTGCATGAAGATGGAAAATATGCAGACATGATAGAGACAAACCTCTACAACTCCATTCTGGTAGGAACAAACCTGGATGGAAACCGTTTCTATTACAGCACATTGTTACAGGTAAGTAATGGGAATAAACGTTCTGAGTGGTTTGGATGCGCATGCTGCCCGCCGAACCTGATGCGTACAATTGCAGCAGCCAGCGGTTATATGTACACGGTACATAAGGATGACGTGTTTGTTAATATGTACGCCGGAAGCGATGGTAAGGTCAACGTAGGCGGTACACAGGTTGCATTGAAACAGGAGACGCAATACCCATGGGACGGAAACGTGGTTATGACGGTGAATCCGGAAACAGCAAAGAAGTTTACGATGAAAATCCGTGTCCCGGGCTGGGTAAACGAGCAGGAGAATAAGACCGTAACCGTTAAGGTGAATAATCAGGCGGTTACAGCTACGCCGGAAAAGGGCTACATTGCAATCGACAGAACATGGAATAAGAATGACAAAGTAGAAATCAATATACCGATGGAAATCCGCCTGACAGATGCAGACCCGAATATTGTGGCTACGCAGGGCAGGATTGCGATTCAGAGAGGTCCGATTGTATATTGTATGGAGAAAGCTGGAAATGCACAGCTCAACCCGGAAATTTCAGATTTTAACCCGCTGAACTTTGTGATTCCGAGAGACGCGCAGCTGACAGCAACTTATAATGAAGATCTGTTGAATGGCGTTGTGGAGATTACGGGTAATGTAAAATATCAAAGCGGCAGCAATCAGATTGATGCTAAATTGCAGGCAATTCCGTACTACGCATGGAATAACCGCGGGGATGATGCGGAATTTGTAGCAGGACAGGAGAATCCGAAGAACAGTTCTTCTAAGATGTTGATTTGGACAAATGCGGCCAATGCAAGTTCCAGCGGAGGAACGGATGTTTCGCCAGATGATGGGGAACCGGAGATACCGGTTGTTCCGATTCCGCAGCTTCGCGGATATGCAACGCCTTCCGTAAACTTTGTTGGATGGAATGAAGGCGCTTCCAACTTTGCAGATGATGAGCTGGGAACGATCTGGAATGGACACAGTGATCCGAACCTTAATAACCGTCCTCAGTGGATGATGTATAATTTTGGCGATAAGAAAGCAACGATTAATGGTTCTACGATAAGATTTAAAGATGATGGCGGCGTTGTGACTCCTACTTCTATTAAGATTGAGTATTTGAAGAGCGGCACGGTAGAGAATGGAGAGTGGGAAGAGGTTACCAAAATAGGCACATGGACCTGTGAAAATGCCGGCAGTTTGGACGCGAGCAAGGAAGGAAGTTATGAATTTGAACTGGTTACCACATCTGCGATTCGTGTTACGATGGAACATGCGGAAAGAAACGGTACAAAGATGCCGGTTGCAGTTTTTGACTGGAAAGTGATTGGCGATATTAAAGCAACCGATGCGCAGAAGACAGAATTGTCCGGTAAGGTAACAGACATAGACGCAGCCGTAAAGAAACTGAACCAGAGCGACTATACGACCGAAAGTTGGGATGCGTTGCAGACAGCGCTTGCAGCAGCAAAAGCAGCTGTAGAAGATGCAAATGTCGGCGTGATTGCGCTGACAGAGGCTGAGAAGGAATTGTTAGTTGCAAATGCAAAACTGGATAAGAAAGCCGATGCAGCAGTGGTGGCGACTTTGCAGAATATGGTCACAAAATACGAAACCGATAAGGAATTGTATTCAACTGCAAGCTGGGCAGAATTTGAAAAAACGCTGGAGGAGGCAAAGAAAGTCTTAGAAGAAAATTCCGGAAAGGCAGCAATCAATGCCGCAAGAAAGAAACTGGCTGCAGCAGCGGAAGGTCTGGATAAGAAAGCAACAACGGCTCAGATCAATGATCTGAAAGCAATTGTGGCCCAATACACGGAGAGCGAATACACAGCGGCAAGCTGGGCAAAGGTACAAGCGGCATATACGCAGGCAAATACAGTTGCAAACAGCACAGAGCCGGGTGAAGAAGCGGTAGCGGCTGCACAGAGCGCGCTGGAGAGCGTTATTTCGAAACTGGATAAGAAAGCGGCGGCAGCAGCAGTCAATGACTTGAAGACAGAGGTGGCAAAATATACAGAAAGTGAATATACGGCAGAAAGCTGGAAACGTTTTGCATATACACTGGCAGAAGTTAAGGCAGTTTCAGAAAGTACAGATCCGGGAGCAAATCAGATAGCGGCAGCGAAAATATCTCTGGATACGGCAAAGGATAAGCTGGAGAAGAAAGCAAGCCAGACAGCAGTTTCCGCGTTGACAACCAGTGTAGAAAATGTTCTGGCATCTGTCAAAGAGGAAGAATATACAAAGGAAAGCTGGACAGATTTCACCCGGGTACTGAATGACATCAAGCAGTCAGCAGCAGATGCGAGCCAGTCTCAGATTGAGGCATTGAACACTGCTCTGAATAATGCAAAAGATGCTTTGAAGAAAAAGGCAACGGCGGCTGAAGTAGAGGCCTTTAAAAACAGCCTTGCAACGTATAAGGCATACAAGGAGAACGATTATCTGCCGGCAGGCTATGCGGCGTTAGCCAGCGTGCTGAAGAGGGCGGATGAAGTTGCAGCAGATGCGAGCACGAGCACCATAGAAGCCACAAATAAATTGTTGGCGGATGCTGCTAAGAAACTTGTTACCGTAGCATCTTACAACAACCTGAAAGCGGCGGTTGACAGGGAAGGAACTTACGATAAGAATCAGTATACGGCAGAAGTATGGAATGCATATAAGACAGCGCTTGAAAACGCGCAGAAGGTCTTAAATGCCAAAGACATAACACAGGCAGAGGTGGATGCCGCATCGACGGCACTTGCCGAAGCAGAACGTAAACTGCAAAAGAATGGCGGAGCAACCGAAGAAGTAAATAAAACTGCTTTAAATGCCTCTATCGCGGTAGCAAAGGCGAAGAGACAGGCGGCTTATACACCGGGAAGCTGGGCGAAGATGCAGACAGCGCTGCGGGCCGCACAGACAGTTGCAGCCAACAAAGCGGCAACACAGGCGCAGGTAAATAAGGCGAAGGCAGATCTGGACAATGCGGTAAGAGCGCTTGTGGCTTACACTACAACAAAGAAAAAAGCAACCATTGGTTTGAAGGAGAGCTTTTCCGTAAATAGCAATGGCAGCATTTATACGACATCCAAGTCCAGTGTTGTTAAGATAACAAATGCAAAGACGGGTCAGGTAAAAGGACTCAAGACCGGTAAAGCAGTTGTCAAAGCAACGAATAATACAACCGGAAAGATAACAGAGTACACGATTACCGTTAAGAAAGCGCCGAAGAAGATTTCCAAGGTTACTTTGAATAAGAAAGCAATTAAGAATAAGAAAGCAACCTTAAAGAAAGGCAAATCTGCAACCCTGAAGGTAACGTTGCCAAAGGGAACGGCAAGCAATAAGATTACGTACACTTCCTCTAAGAAGAAGATTGCTACGGTAGATACCAAAGGTAAGATTAAGGCGAAGAAGAAAGGAAAGACAACTATCACGGTTAAGACCTTCAACAAGAAGAAAATGACATTCACACTTACCGTAAAATAAAAAGGCATAAACATGAACTGCCGCATCGACCGGGAAACCGGTCTGATGCGGCAGTTTTGTTATCTTATAGGAAATACCTTGTCATGCTAAAGCATGAAAGTATCTTTCCTATAAGATAACAAACAAATATGCGCACTCGTGCGAAAGGTATTATGTCGCTGAAGCGACCGCACTCGGCGCGTCAAAGCGTGCAATCTCCTCATGAATGAGGGACAGGAAAGTTGATGCGGGCTTGCCCGCTTTGTTCCAGACAACCCAAAAGTAAAAGGAATTATAAAAGGAAGTGAGAAGAATTTATCAAAGGAATGAGTTTCCATAAAATCCGCCATACTAACAGAAAGGCAGGTGACGCAAAGCGGCGCGTGCCAATACAATTGAGGAGGAGAATCAGGCATGAAAGAAAAGCTGGTTATTCAGCACGGGTGGATTCACGATGCAATTCATCGGGAACCGTATGTGGCGGATATTTTGGTGGAGGACGGGAAAATTACAGAAATTGCTCCGGTGTTAAAGAGCAGAAACATCAAACGGGCAAGAACCCTGGACGCTGCAGGAGCGCAGGTTTACCCCGGATTTGTGGAGGCGCATTGTCATCTGGGGCTGGATGGGTACGGCGTTGGATTTGAAGGAGCGGATTACAATGAAGTGACAAACGCACTGACGCCGCAGTTATCAGCGATAGACGGGATTAATCCACAGGATGAAAGTCTTCGCCTTGCCGTGGAAGGAGGCGTTACCTGTGTAGCGGCAGGTCCGGGCAGCTCCAACGTTCTTGGCGGTACATTTGCGGCTTTCAAGACGGCTGGAAAACGAATAGACGATATGGTGATTAAAGACAAAATTGCCATGAAATGTGCATTTGGTGAGAATCCCAAGGCATGCTATAAGGACAAAGATAATTATTCCCGCATGAGTACAGCGTCAAAGTTGCGGGTTATTTTGCGGCAGACGCAGGATTATCTGGCAAGGAAACAGGCGGCGGGAGATGACATATTGAAATGTCCGCCTTTTGATGCAAGGCTGGAGGCTCTGATTCCAGTTATCGAGGGGTTGCTTCCTCTGAAGGCGCATGTCCATCAGGCAAATGATATTTATACGGCCATTCGGATTGCAAAGGAATTTCATCTCAGGCTTGCTCTTGATCACTGTACGGATGGTTCGCTGATTGCGGATGATCTGGCAAGGGAGGGATATCCGGTGGCGGTAGGACCTACCTTGGGGCATGCAACAAAATTTGAGTTGAAAAATAAGAGCTTTGAGACACCAGGAGACCTTGCCCGGGCAGGATGCCAGGTGTCGATTATCACAGATTCGCCGGTGATTCCCCAGCAGTATCTGGCATTGTGCGCCGGACTTGCGGTAAAATCCGGTATGGATGAGTTTGACGCCCTGCAGGCGATTACCATCAATGCAGCACGCCATATCGGGGTTGAGGAGCGGGTGGGTTCCCTGGAAGTCGGCAAGGATGCAGATATTGTGATAGCATCGGGCAATCCCATGGTGTCAGACACAAAAATTGAGTATGTCATCATCAATGGAAAGACGGTGTATTTCAATGCCTGATAAACGGAAGGAAAGCGCTGCCATGCGGCAACGCTTTTTGGGGGAGTAAATTTATGAAATGTTTCATGGGGTGCCACATCTTGGGCGGTGGCACCAACTTCATATATGTAAAACAACTTTATATAGTATAAAGTTAGTAGTATTTAGTCGAAGCTGATAACGGTGCGCGCTTATGTATGTGCCATCAACTTCATTTGATAAACCAAGTATAAAAGAAAATTGTGTGCAAAGTGTGGACAATTTCTAAAAGAAAGATAAAGATTTCGAAAGAATTTATGAAAAAGATTATGAAAAAGTTCGATTCCATTAGCAGAGAAATTGTCGAAAGAATTTTTTAATCTAAATATCTTGTCATCTTTTAAATTGTAAAGTATAATGTCGTCAGATAAGAAAACCAGACCACAAGGGAAACCTGAAGGGGATGGGGATTGCAGAAACAAACATTATGTAAGAAAGAATCACAGGAGAGGTCCGGGATGGCCTCTGTTGTAAGCGTATGCAAACCCTCATGCCTTTGGTATGGGGGATTTTTATTCTACATGAAACAGAAAATTGGAGGCAATATGGATTTGTCCAAACAGTTAATAGACAAATTAGAGGCACAGTCATATCTAACGAAAGAAGAGTGGATAACGCTCATAGAAAGCCGCAGCCAGGATTCGGCGGAATATTTATTTGGGAAGGCCAGGGAATGGCAGCGCAGATATTATGGCAATCGAATTTATACCAGAGGCCTGATTGAATTTACAAATTACTGTAAAAATGACTGCTATTACTGCGGTATCCGCAGGAGTAACCGCAATGCAGAGCGTTATCGTTTAACGGAGGAACAGATTATGGAATGCTGCCGGAGCGGGTACGAGTTGAATTTTCGGACGTTTGTGCTCCAGGGAGGCGAGGATGGATGGTTTTCTCAGGAAAAACTGGAAAACATAGTGCATGCGATAAAAACCGCCTATCCGGATTGTGCGATTACGCTTTCTCTCGGGGAGCGTACAAAGGAGAGTTACCGCAGGTTGTTTGAGGCCGGGGCGGACCGTTATCTGCTCCGGCACGAGACAGCGAATGAGGGACATTATCAGAGCCTTCATCCACCAGAGCTGTCCGCGGCGAACCGCAAGAGATGCCTTGAGGATTTGAAGGAAATTGGGTATCAGACCGGAACTGGGTTCATGGTTGGCAGCCCCGGGCAGACGGCGGCGCATCTGGCGGAAGATATGATGTTCATCCGCAGGCTGGAACCGCATATGGTGGGTATCGGTCCCTTTGTGCCGCACCATGATACGCCGTTTGCAAATGAGATCGGGGGAACCGTGGAATTAACGTTATTTATGATCGGGCTTTTGCGGGTCATGCTGCCGAAACTGCTGCTGCCCGCCACAACCGCGCTTGGAACGATCGATGCGCGCGGCAGGGAAAAAGGCGTTTTGGCGGGGGCGAATGTGGTTATGCCGAACCTTTCGCCGACTTCTGTTCGCAGGAAGTATGAACTATACGATAATAAAATCTGTACCGGCGATGAGGCCGCGGAATGCCGTAACTGTCTTAGCCGCAGAATGGAAAGCATCGGCTATGAGCTGGCAGTCAGTCGAGGAGATTATAAGCATTCCTATAGAGAATGAAAATTGAACTTTGACAAAATAAAATCTCCCCG
>CAJTSB010000053.1 GCA_910578825.1 uncultured Lachnospiraceae bacterium
CCTTAAAGCGTCAGCTCCCTGCTCCAGATAAATCTTCCGCCAGCTTCTTACGGCGCCGCGGCTGACACGAAACATCTCCGAAATCTGGCTGGAGGAAACCTCTGGATGTTCCAGCCAGTATTCTGTCACCCGCAGTTTAAAAGAGGGGTCATAAGTAATATACTTTCTGCCACTGCGTGGCTTTAACAATGCGTCCATTCCGTTTTTGTTATATCTTTTTATCCAATACTTGACCGTGTTATAGGGTATGCCATAATAGTCTGATAATTGTTTGGCAGAACGGACATGCCCTGCATAGTCATTAATTACCTGGGCGATTAAATCCTTTGGATAATGTTTTCCAGATTTTGTTTTTGACATAAAAATATGCACCTCCAAATATTATACATGATTTCTTTCTCATGTCCAACATTTGGGGTGCAATTCAGGATGGGGCAGGCTATTTTACTATCACGGACTATGGGCTGCTGCGGATGGACTGGGGACCGGCTTATGTCGAACCGTGTGTGACGGCAACGGTAACGGCTGTTCTGGAGGATGGAAGAAAGCTGACAGCGGCAGTGAGGACGTATTCTGAAGTGAATATCTATATAGACAAGCTGTTTGCGGATTTTGAGAGGCAGTATATTGCCCCATCCATGACAACGAAAGAGAAAGCAGAAAAAGCGGCATGGTATATCAGCACAACCTCAGACTATGAACTGTATAATTATAACTGGATTGATATTTTTCTGAAAGGAAGAGGCGACTGTTATGCAAGCCGCTATGCCCTGCAGTACCTGTGCAACTATATGGGGATTAAGGCGGTGGCATGCCGGAATCTTGATGACCATGGGAAAACACTGTTCTATGCAGATGGCAGGTTTTATGTCATTGTTACCGGCTTTAATGAGCCAAAGCCAAGGCCGTATGGAATTTATGAAATCAGTGGCGGGGCTTTGGAAGATTTGGCAGAAAAGAATAAATTTGACCTGGATTATTTCCGCAGGTAAAAGGGGGTATGGGTTGTGGATTTTATATCAGAAGAATTTCTTGCCGCCCGCACCGGGGAGGCATTGGAGGCGAGGCTGCGTGACAGTGATACGTTCCGGCAGCAGATGAAAAGTCTGCATGAGGCATCAAAAGCATTTTCAAAGGATTCAGGAATGTCAAAGAAATGCTGGAAACTGTATGACAGGCTGGAAGGTGAGTGGACAAAGTATAATATCCGGTATGGGGAGGAATCCTACCATCTGGGGTTTGAGGATGGAATGCAGCTTGCCTCTGAGAGGGGAATTCGTGCCAAAGGCTCTGTTCTGGATGTTAAGGATATGACACATCTGGTTTATCTGTACGATGCCGTTAAGAAAATCAATGTGTTCCTGCTTGGGGAGTGGGATAATTACGGCAGGGACAGCGGTGTGCTGAAAGAGCTGGACCGGGTATGCAGGGTGATAGAGGATGGTGCCTGTGCGGAAATCAGACTGAGGGGAGAAGATGAAAACTACGAATGCCTGACGGATATTTTGGACAATTCAGAAATAACACCAGAGGAACGGGCAAGGCTGCTGACGGAATATGACGGGGCATGAATGGAAATATGGCAGAAAAGAAAAACAGACGGATAACAGAAAACAGTGATTACAGGGGAGGATTGTGTTTTGAAAAAAGAGGATATGGCATTATTGATAGAGGTGGAGGATACGCTGGATGATATGGATAAGACACTGGAGCGGCTTGCCGGACATGGACACGCCAACGGGGAGTTTATCAAGCTGGATAATGTATTTGAGGTGATTTATCATAATTCCCATGCGGTTTATTCAGAAAGTCCTGAGGAAGGACAGGAATTGTTTTTCCGGATTTTAATGAGCAGGAATTTAACCCCAGAGCAGCGGGCGGATATCCTGATGAATGGGACAGTTTATATTTAACATAGTCCCTTGAAAAAACATCCTGGGCAATCTGTCTAAGTTGTTGGTTGTATTTCTAAATAGGCATATGGAATATGCAGCATCACATTTTGATATTATCCAATTTACCAGAAATGTTACAGAAGGATTGAAAAGAAGGTCTTCGGCAGGGGTGATAACTTGACGGAGACCTTCTTTTTTCTGTGTAAATAACAAAATTTAAAAACGGAATAAAACCATTGGCTCTTATGTCGCTTTAACAACCGGATTAATTGCAAGTCCTTCAACAGCACATAAAAAATTTAACAATTTTTGTGTAAAAGTCAATCCATGTTTGTCTTTCATTTATATTTACACCTGACCGGAACTGACGACTATCATTTACCGGATCAGGGTTATTTATTCATCACTTTTGACCATTGGAGGCATGGATGCATTTGTCACAATAGAAATAAATTTTTTCAGAGGAGGACTCTGTGCGCTTTTCTTATAAAAGATACCATAGGATAAAGGTTCGCTGTCTTTTAAAGGGATTGCACAGATATCAGAGTTTATAAAATTCATCTGTGGAAGGACAGAGCAGCCGTAACCAGCCCTTACAAGCGTAAGAAGCACCTGCAGGTTTTCACACATATAAGTGGATTCCGGCAGGATATGCTGTGAAATCTGGTTTTGCATTTCCGCAACTTTGGAGGGGAGCGCATAGGAGTTGCAGACAACAATATTCTCCAGATATAATTCCTCTTTTGCAAGTTCGGTTCTGGCAGCATAAGGATGTGTGGCGGGAACGATACAGCACAGCGGTATTTGGAACAATTCCTTATAGATTGTGTCGTTTTTTGCCGGGATATCATGCTGGAAACCAAACAGCACATCCAGTTCATCCTGATAAAAGAGATTTAAAATGGACCTGTGGGGGATTACTTTCAAAAACGGATAAAGCTGTGGCATTTGTTCCCGGCAGGATTTCAGTATTTTGCAGAGCAGGTCAAGGTTCGCTTCATTTTGGCAGCCGATGGTTAAGACCTGCATATTCGTACTTTGGTGGTGCTGTATTTTCTGCCGGGCAACCTTGAGCCTGCCCATAACATTTTTCGCATCTTCCAAAAAACTGATTCCGGCAGGAGTGAGGGTAACGGTTCTGGTGGTACGGTGCAGGAGTTTTGTCTCCAGTTCGTCTTCCAGTGCATGAATCTGCCGGGAAACGGCAGACTGGGTAATCTTTAATATTTCAGCAGCCCTTGCAAAATTCAGATTTTCAGCAACCTGAATAAAGCTGTTTAATTGGTCTGTGTTCATGGTGGTCACCTCGATTATTGCGTTTTTGTCATTGATAATACCATATTTTCACTTCACTTTCAAGGGCGGGTATGTTTTAATATGTACTGAAGAGACTGGCACTCAAAGAAAATAAGTGCTGACAGTAAACAGAAAGGCAGGTGATAGAAGGAAGTGATGCAATTTATGGATAGAAAATTGTGTGCCGTTTCTGTTCTGGGGCTGGCTAATCAAATTAAGAGAGTTTTTGACACAACAACAGGAAGAAGCGGTGCGCAAATACAAATTTTGAACTTTGTCCTTATGTCATATCCGGACAAGGAAATCTATCAGAAGGATATAGAGGAGGAACTGAACCTAAGAAGTGCGTCCGTTTCCACGCTTCTAAAGAAAATGGAGGCACAGGACTTTATTCGGAGGGAAAAGGTTTCCAGTGACGACCGCCTGAAAAAAATATTGCCAACCAGCCATACTGTGGAGATGAAAGAGCAGATTGAGAGGCATATTTCCCTGTTGGAAAAAAGGCTGACGGCAGGTATTGGGGCGGGAGAATTGGAAGTTTTTAATGAAGTACTGGGAAAAATGCAGGAAAATATGGAATTGACGGAAAAAGGAAACAGATATGGGTAGAATTTTATTCTTATCGTTTAGGATGTCGTTAAAGGAGGCTCGCAGCATGACTACAAAAATGAATACAACAGTAACAAAGACAAATCCACTTGGTACAGAACGGATTGGAAAGCTGATACTGACATTTGCTGTCCCAAGTATCATTTCCATGGTGGTCAACGCACTTTATAACATTGTTGACCAGATTTTTATCGGGCAGGGGGTAGGGTATCTTGGCAATGGAGCTACCAATGTTGTCATGCCGATGACGGTGATTGCCATTGCATTAAGCCTGCTGATTGGTGATGGGGCTGCAGCCTACCTGAGCCTGAAACTGGGCGAGGGAGATGAAAAGTCAGCGGCAAGGGGCGTGGGATGTTCCATATCAGTCACGGTAATCGTTGGCATTGTCCTTTGTGTCCTGTTTAATCTGTTTCTGGAACCCCTATGTATATTGTTTGGTGCGACAGAAGATATTTTGCCTTATGCAATGGATTATGGACGGATTATTTCCTATGGAGTCCTGTTTTTTTCCATTGATTCCGGCATGGCAGGCATGATCCGTGCGGATGGAAGCCCGAAATACAGCATGGCGGGGCTGCTTGTGGGATGTATAACAAATATCATTCTTGACCCGGTTTTTATTTTTGTTTTCCACTGGGGGGTTAAGGGTGCAGCATGGGCGACCATTGCCGGACAGATATTGAATGCGTTTCTGTATTTTGCTTATATCTGGAAATTTAAGTGTATTAAGCTGGATAAGGATTGTTTCCGTATCTCAGGAAAGGTTCTGGTGAAGGTGAGCGGCCTGGGGATATCCAGTTTTATTACACAGATTGCCATAGTGCTGGTGATGGCGGTTACAAATAACATACTGGTATCTTACGGTGCACAGTCGAAATATGGAGCGGAAATTCCACTGACTACGATAGGGATTACCATGAAGGTGAACCAGATTATCTCCGCCGTCCTGCTTGGATTGGCAACCGGGGCGCAGCCTATTTTCGGTTATAATTATGGGAGTGGGCAGAAGGACAGGGTAAAGCAGGCATACCGTATTATACTGACCGCATCAACAATTATGTTAATTCTGGCATTTTTTGTGTTCCAGTTTGCACCTATGAGTATCGTGAGGCTGTTTGGTTCAGAATCAGAGCTGTACAATGAGTTTGCGGTGAAATGTTTCCGTATCTTTCTTCTGGCATGTCCCATCAACGGGCTGCAGATGGCAACGGGTGTTTTCTTCCAGGCAATCGGAAAGCCTACACAGGCGACCGTCCTGTCCCTTTCCAGACAGATTGTTTATCTGCTCCCGGCAACCTTATTGCTGCCAATGGCATTAGGGGTAGAAGGGGCGTTGTGGGCAGGACCGTTGGCAGATGTGCTGGCGTTTATAACAACTCTGGTTATGCTGAAATTATATTGGAAAAAAATTTAGGAGGTATCTGTCTATGCAGGGAAAAATCATTACAATCAGCAGGCAGTGCGGAAGTGGTGGACACAGTATCGGAAGCGAACTGGCAAAGAAATTGGATGTGCCGTTTTATGATAAGGAGATTATTGAAATGGCTGCAAAGGAAAGCGGCTTCCATCAGGAATTTGTTGAGGAACAAGGAGAACATATGAATGGCAGCATGCTCTTTAATATTGCCCATCATGTGGCATATGCGGGAAGGGGAAGTTATAAGGACTATCAGCCGCTACAGGATCAGCTTTATTTTACGCAGGTAAAGGTCATCAAAGAGCTTGCGGAAAAAGGTCCCTGCGTCATAGTAGGCAGATGTGCGGATTATATACTGCGGGACAGAAATGATGTACTGAATGTCTTTATCCATGCAGATATGGAGCATAAAAAGAACCGTTGTCTGGAGAGAGGACAGTTTTCGGAGGAAAATGCGGAAGATATGATTCGCAGGAGGGATAAACTGCGTGCAGACCATTACCGGTATTATACGGATGAAAAATGGGGTGATTCTACCAATTACCATTTATGTATGGATAGCAGTGTATTCGGCATTGAAAAATGTGTTTCCATGATTGAGAATGCCTGCAGGGGGATGTACCCAGATTCATAACAAAGATGTGTTTTCTATAAACCATTGAGTAAATGGGAGATTTATTTAGTTTTTGCCCTGCCGAAATAATTTAGTCAGCAAAATAAATAACCGCAATTTAGAAAAAAGAGTGTTGAAGTTAGTAAAGGTCAGGCGGATTTTTATCTGAAAGCAATAAGAATGAGGTGGTAATATCGGCAAACTACTTATCATGGAATTTACGGATAATGAAAGTGCGGCTTTTGCTGATATAATGAATTTGTTGCAGAAGTATCCGGATTTCTACAAATATACATTAAAGGATGAAGTGATATTATCCCTCCCCGGTCTGGAAATCCGTCCGGAACGCAGAAAAATTTACAGCAATTCCCACGAAATCAGCATGACAAAAAAAGAGTTTGACATCTTCTATCTGCTAGCGGTCAATAAAGGGCGGGTGCTGACTTATGAGCAGATTTATCAAAACGTCTGGAATGGGTATGCAACCGGTGGCGAGAGAACTGCTGTTGTATATCACATACGGAATATACGAAAGAAACTTAGTAACATTCCTGCCCTTTCCATACAGTGCGTGAGAGAACTTGGGTACTGTATGGAGGTGGAAACAGAAGAATTACAATGAATCATAAGGCAGTCTGGGTAAAACCTGGGCTGTTTTTCTTATGCGAAAATTATTTGTAAATCTGGGTGGATTTGAAAAGCATGATGATTGTGATGGGTTACAGGAGTGGATTTCCTCGCTAATTCCTTTGCAAAAACTTGTTGATTCCTTGTTTATGAATTTATGGGGTAACCGCCATACGGTCACTTGTAACCGAACTGTGGTCTCTACATTCTGGGAAAAGGGTTATAAAATAATCATGCGGACAGGATAAAGCAGGGAGTTTCTTTATTTTTCCACTATTTTATCTGTTTTTTAGCGGGCAGGTAACCGACACACGGTCACTAGGTAACCGAACTGTGGTCTCTACATTCTGGAAAAAAGGTTATAAAATAACCATGTAAGCAAAATAAAGCAGCACGCCTTCCAGTTTTACGGTTGTATTTTGGTTTGTTTCCAGAGGCATGTAACCATGCCGCGGTCACAAAAGTACCCGAACTGTGTACTCCACAGCATGAAAAAATCATTATAAAATGGTCTTGGAGGCAGAAGAAAGCGGCCTGTTTTTTGTTATTGCTCTTATCCGTTTATTACCAGAGGTGTCCGTGCCACGGTCACTAAAAGTGCCCGAACTATGGACTCTGCAATCAGGCATAAAGGCGGTACAATGGTGTTACAAACATTTCATGAGTCTGGTTTGTACCAGTGGATTTATGTGTTTTGGAATAAAACTGCTGAATATCCGGCAGTCAAAAAGCGAGGGGGGTATGAATGACATTGGAAAACTACAGGGAATTACAAGCGGTGGATTTTGGAGACGTGGAGATTGGCAACCTTATGGATATATCCAAACTAAGGATTGACAAGAACCAGTCAGTAGAAAAGCGCAGGCAGCAGTATCTCGAAAAGGTAGGCAATCCCTATCTGGTCCGGGTGGGGAATATCAAAGTAAAGGTACGGTTTGCCGATAACGGTTTTTCTCTGGAGGATGCTTTTGAAAATCTGTTATTATCCGTATGATTTGATATTCAGTAATGGGCAGATAAGGCAGTTTTTTTGAGGTGTGTTTGTTATGGAAATCAAAGACAAATGAGCAGATGGAAAAATATCTAAAAAAACAGCGGACAAACGGAAAGATGTGCGTTACAATGGTTTCAGGACAAAATCTAATGCAGCTCTTTCTATGAGGGAGGATTCCCTTTGGGTTCTTCCGGCTAATACAAAATAGAAGGAGTGGTTCTCTATGGTTACAGTTACACAAAAAATCTACCATGCCGCCATCTACGTCCGGTTATCGAAAGAGGATGGCGATGTTGCCGCTGCGGGGAAGGCAGAGAGCAACAGCATTTCCAACCAGAAAAATTTAATCAAAGATTTCCTGAAGGACAAAGAGGATATTGAAGTCGTATCAGAGCGTGTGGACGACGGTTACAGCGGTTCCGATTTTGAACGTCCCGCATTCCAGATGATGCTGGAGGACATCAAGCGGGGTGTTGTGGACTGTGTTATCGTCAAGGATTTATCACGGTTTGGGCGGGAGTACATTGATTCCGGCATGTATATTGAGCGTCTGTTCCCGGCACTTGGCGTGCGGTTTATTGCGGTCAATGACGGCTATGACAGCCTGGACAGGAAAGACAGTTCCGATGACATCATTATCCCCTTTAAGAACCTAATCAATGACGCCTACTGCCGGGATATTTCCGTCAAGATACGGAGCCATCTGGAAATCAAGCGGAGGAATGGGGAGTTTATCGGCTCCTTTGCCGCCTATGGCTACCGGAAGAAAGAGGATGACAGGCACAAACTGGAGGCAGACGCCTATGCGGCGGGCGTGGTACAGGATATTTTCCGCATGAAGTTACATGGCATGAGCCAGGATGCCATTGCAAACCGTTTAAACGAATCCGGCATCCTGCCCCCGGCAGAGTACAAGGCGAGCATGGGAAGTAATTACCAGACCAGTTTTAAGGTAAAAGAAAAATCGGGGTGGACTTCGGTGGCAGTCCGGCGGATTCTGACGAATGAGATTTACATCGGGAATCTGGTGCAGGGCAGGCAGACAACACCAAACCACAAAGTAAAGCAGGCTTACCAGAAAGAGGAAAGCGACTGGGTAAGGATTGAAAAGAGCCATGAACCAATCGTTTCCGACAGGGATTTTGAAGTGGTGCAGAGGCTGCTTGCCATGGACACCCGGACCGCACCAGGGAATGGGGAGGTGTACCCGCTGTCCGGTCTGGTGGTATGCGGCGGCTGCGGCATGCCGATGATCCGTAAGACAACAAAGGCAGGCGGCAAAGCGTATTCTTATTATATCTGTGCCACCAACAAGGCGACAAAGGAATGCAGCCCCCATAGCATGTCAACGGATAAGCTGGAAAGTGCCGTATTGGAATTGTTACGGAGACACATTGAAAATATCATGGATTTACAAAGGATTCTTGCTTTTATCGGTATGGTTCCGTTTCAGCAGATGGATATAAAGAAACTGGAGGAAAGGAAAGCAGAAAAACAGGCAGAGGTGGAACGCTGTACGCACTTACGAAGTATGCTCTATGAGGATTTGAAGGACGGCATGATTTCCAGAGAGGAATACCGGGAGCTTCATGCCGCTTATGAGGACCGCAGGAAAAATGCCCAGCTTGCCATCCGGCAGATTGAGTTGGAGATGGAGGAAATTTTGGAACGGAAAAGCAAAGGGTTTGTGTGGCTGGATTATTTTACGGAGCACCGGAATATCGAAAAACTCACAAGGAATGTAGCGGTGTCACTAATCCGTGAGGTCAGGGTGATAGATAAAAATTCTATTGAAGTCACTTTTGATTTTGACGACTGTTACCGGGAGTGTATGGATAACCTGGACAGGATTGGGTATGAAATTGGCTGTGGTGGAAATGAAAATCCGGATGTTCCATTCAGGGGAACGGAGATTTTAGCAGAGGAAAATATTGTGCAGGAAGATACAGGGCAGGTCTCAGATGGTGCTGTCGGGGCTGTCGAAATGGAACGGAGGGCGGTGTGACATGGCAAGAAAAAGTAGAAAAAAATTACCTGTAGTTATGGCAGAAAGCATTGAAAGTTCTAAGGTACAGAAACGAACAGAATGGACAGGCACCTTGCCAGTGCAACCGACAGAGAATCTGATTGCTAATCCGACAGTACAAGCAATAGCAGATACGGAATGCAGAGCAAAATTTTACCATGCCGCCATCTATGCAAGACTGTCCTGCGAAACAGAGGCAAACCGGGAACGTGACACCGTGGAAACGCAGATTGCCTATCTGAAGAACTTTATCGACAGGCAGGAGGATATGGAACTGGCAGACATTTATGCAGATGTTTCGTTCAGCGGCACAAACTTTGAACGGCCGGAGTTTGAGCGCATGATGCAGGATATACGAGCTGGGAAGATTGATACAGTGATTACCAAAGATTTAAGCCGTCTTGGCAGGAATTACATTGATTCCGGTACCTATATTGAGAGGATATTTCCGTTGTTCCATGTGCGTTATATCGCTGTCAATGATGATTTTGATACGAATCGTGAGGGAACAGATTTGGCCATGCCCCTGAAAAACATTATCAATGAATGGTATGCGAGGGACCTCTCAAACAAGATGCACGCCAGCTATCAGACTATGTGGAAGAAGGGGGCATATATTTATGGCCGCCCACCCTACGGTTATAGGAAAGATAATACGGTAAAAAAGCTGGTTGTGGATGAACAGACAGCACCAGTCGTAAAACGGATTTTTGAAATGTATCTGAATGGGATGACATATTCTGAAATTGCAAGGGTATTACAGCAGGAAGGGATTGTTTCGCCTCCCAAGTACCGTTATCTGGAGCAGGGGAATAGAGAAAAGGCAGAAAAAGCGAGGGACTGGTATCATCTGCACATTAAGGCGATTTTGACAAACAGGCATTATGCAGGCGACAGCGTGCATGCCACAAGGGAGGGCGGATTTAATAACCCAGACAAAGACAGGCGGGTTTCAGAAGAACACTGGCTTATTATTCCCAATACCCATGAGCCCCTTGTCAGCAGAGGCATGTTCGCAGAAGTGCGGGAAAAAATCAAAAGGCAGGTGCAAAATCTCCATGCCCGCAATGCGGCACTGGAGCATGAGAAAACACCGGAAAATTTCTTTCCGGGGAAATGTATCTGTTCATGCTGCCGGAAAAACATCGGGGTTGTCCGTAGCAACAGCGGGAGTAATTACTTTTATTACCGGTGCACTACTACCCCATTCAACCAGCATATGAAATGCGTGGCACATGGGAAGATAAAATACCAGGAGCTCCATAACGTGGTATTCCAGGTCATTAAATCCCATATGAAACTGTGTCTGGAAAAGACAGGGCAGACAAGGGAGCGGAACCGCAGTAGCTATGGTGTCCGCAAGTATCGTTTTTATGCGGGGGAGATTGCCAAAGTGCAAAGCAGCATCTGTAAAATAAAGTCCAGGGAAAGAGGTTTGTATGAGGATTATAAGGACGACATTATTACCAGTGAGGAATATCTGCAGTACCAGAAATCCTACCGACAGCAGGTAGCGGATTTGGAGCAGTCAGCGGAGGAACTGCTGGAAAGACAGGGGTACTATCAAAAGGATTTTCTGCCGGATAAAGAATGGGTTGCCGCAGTAAAGAAATTTATGGGGAAACGGAAACTCACAAAGGAGATGGCAGATGCATTTGTGGAGAAGATTGTGCTGGATAAAGAGGGGAATGTGGAGATAACATTAAAGTATGATGACTTTCTAAAAGAATTATTACAGACAGCAGGTGAGAAGAACATCTAAATCTCACACTGGAAGAACGCAGAGACATCGTTCTTCGTAAAATGATTGGAGGTTATGATGGATAAAAAGGTAATCGCCATATATCTCCGTCTTTCCAGCGAGGATAGAGACATTGGTAAAAACGAAAGCAACAGCATAGCGAACCAGAGACAGTTGATTTTGGATTATATACAGTCAAACAAAGCCCTGTCAGAGTGTGAAATCAGGGAGTTTGTGGATGATGGTGTCAGCGGGGCGAGGTTTGATCGGGTGGCTTTTCAAGAAATGATCGGGCAGGTGCAGAATGGAGAAATACAGGTAATCATTACCAAAGATTACAGCTGTCTTGGCAGGGATTATCTGGAGGTCGGGAAATATATGGAGTGCCTGTTTCCGCTATTGCATGTGCGGTATATTGCCGTCAATGAACACTATGACAGTGACAACTATGTTGGAAAAACTGGCGGTATGGAGGTTGGCATAAAAAATATCGTCAACATGATGTACAGCCGAGATGCCTCCAAAAAGGTCATGGCGGCTAGGAAAGTCCTGACAGAGCAGGGGAAATTCATTGGCTCTTTTGCCCCTTACGGTTATGTCAAATCCCCAAAGGACAAGCATAAGTTAATTCCCGATCCGGAGGCGGCAGAAGTGGTAAAAAGGATATTTACGCTGGCGGCGGAGGGAAAGAAATACAAAGAGATAGCAAGAATACTGAATGAGGCAGGTGTAGAGACATGTCTTGACTACCAGAAAAGCCACGGCAGGGAGAGAAAGCATGGCACGGAAATCAAAGTCCACCAGTGGTCGGCTACTACAGTGATGGATATTTTGTACAGTGAGGTGTATATCGGAACGATTGTAAATAACCGCACTGAGCAGAACCAGAGGACGGGCTACAAGTCGAAACGGAGAAAGCCGGAGGAATGGACGGTGGTGGAAAACTGCCACGAACCCATCGTCAGCAGAGAACTGTATGAGGCAGCCCATGAAAAGCTGGACCGAAAAAGCCAGGCAAAAAAGGTGAGGTTCGGTAATTCACCAGCAAGGTTCTTTCTCTGTGGGTGTTGCGGCCATGCCCTGATAAAGCGACATGGAAAATATAAATGCCCCGCCAATCTGAATCCGGCAGAATTAAACTGCAGTAAGGTAAGGATGGATGCAGAAACTCTTGAAAACACAGTATTGACCTATATCCGTGTCACGACAGAATCCTTTTTGCAGGATTTGGAGAAGAAAAGGAAAATGCAGCAGAGATTACAGGCAAATGAGCCGGATGTGGAAGTGATTTGCCAGAAGATTAAAAAGCTGGAGAACAGGAGGTTTCAGGCATATGATGACTACACAAGGGAGAAGCTGTCGAGGGAGGAAATGCGGAATCTTCGGGATAGGCTGCAGGAAGAAATCAATGTCCTGAACGAAACGCTGGTAGCCATGGAACAGGAATTGGCAGAGTTATCCCATGTACCGGATATTTCCGAGGAAGAATTGACAGTGATTGCGGGGTTGTCGGAATTTAATGCAGAGGCAATCCAGATGCTGGTAAAAAATGTCACTCTATATGAAGATGGGAATATAGAGATTGTGTGGAATGCGGATGATTTTTTGAAGGATGCCTAAAAGATGGATTGAGGGAGGCTGGGAATCCTAAGGGATTTTCGGTCTCCAGTATTTTTTGGATTTTACTTGACACGTGCAGAGAGCCATTTTTACAAAAACCTTTTCCTATACACAAAAATGCGGAACGTGGCGGGCATCGCACAGACGGAGGCGCAGAAGTCCTCGGATATGTTCGCAAAGTGCCAGTATCTGGATGAACTGACGGGCGGCAAGGGAGTGACTTTTGCTACGGGTACGCCAATCTCTAATAGTATGACGGAATTATACACGAATATGCGGTATCTCCAGTATGGCACGTTACAGAAACTTGGGCTTGGGCATTTTGACAGTTGGGCTTCTTCCTTTGGAGAAACGCAGACAGCGATAGAATTAGCCCCGGAGGGAACCGGATACCGGGCAAAGACAAGGTTTGCGAAGTTTTTTAACCTGCCGGAACTGATTGCGCTTTTTAAGGAGAGCGCCGACATTCAGACACCGGATATGTTAAAGCTGCCTGTGCCGGAAGCGGAGTATGAAAACGTAGTGTTAAAGCCGAGTGAGTACCAGCAGGACATGGTTTCCTCCCTTGCGGACAGGGCGGAGGCGGTGCGAAGCAGGCTTGTGGAGCCATATCAGGATAATATGCTGAAAATCACCAATGACGGCAGGAAGCTGGCTCTGGATCAGCGCCTTATCAACGATATGCTGCCGGACAGTGAAACTTCCAAATCGGCAACCTGTGTGGGAAAGGCGTTTGAGATATGGGAGCAGACGAAGGAGAAGAAGTCCGCACAGATAATTTTTTGCGATCTCTCGACACCAAAAGGGGATGGCTCATTCAATGTCTATGAGGATATAAAAAATAAACTGGTTGAGAAAGGAGTGCCACCGGAGGAAATAGCATTTATCCATGAAGCGAATACGGAAATCAGGAAAGCGGAGCTGTTTGGCAAGGTAAGAAGCGGGCAGGTTCGTTTTTTATTGGGTTCCACGCAGAAAATGGGCGCAGGAACCAACGTGCAGGACAGGCTGATTGCCTTACATCATCTCGATGTGCCGTGGCGTCCGTCTGATGTAGGACGGATTTTGCGGACATTCAAAATAAAAAAGAATGTGGAGGTAACAGACAATGGCAAAGACGATTTTTGAGGAACTGGGCGGCAAATATGAACGGCAAGGCGATTACTTACTACCGTGCTTGACTATACCCGCCGAAGAAGAACAGCCGATAGGCACATGGGGACAGCGGCATCTGGACTATCTGAAGCAGTACCGCAAAGTTACATACACCAATCTTCTCACAAGCGGCAGGCTCAACGCTTACCTTGCCGACATCGACAGGCAGGCGCAGGAACGCTTTGAAAGGCTCATAGAGGGCATGAAACAGGCACAGGGCATAACGGAACAGCTAAAGGCAGAAAACGCCTTAGAATGGGTACAACACCTAAATAACATAAGGGCGTGTGCGAGGGAGATTGTGAACGAGGAAATTATTTATAGTTAGACGTTGATGGCGGTAGAGAGAAATCTTTGCCGCTTTTTATTGACTTCCAGACACATGTGTCGTATAATAATTTCAGACACATATGTCGGAAAGTAGGGTTGCTTATGAATAAAAGAGGACAGGAAACAAGGAAACATATAAAGAAATGTGCATGTTCTTTGTTTGCAGAAAAAGGCTTTAAGCAAGTTACAATGAAGGATATCTGCGATGCGGCGAAATTAAGCAGAGGCGGGCTATATTGCCATTACGAAAGCACACGTCAAATCTTTCAAGAGATTATTGATGATATGACAAGTGAGCAGGATAATGAGATTGATTTAAGGATTGAACAAAATTGTTCGGCAGTGACTATTTTGGATGAAATTTTAAACAAGTATGAGAATGAAATGCTTGACAGCCAAGCTTCATTAAGCATAGCAATATATGAGTATTTTAGCATTCGTGATATTGCGAATCAGAGCAATACGCTATATGAACAATATTTAATTTCAGCAAATACATGGAAGAAGCTAATAC
>CAJTSB010000054.1 GCA_910578825.1 uncultured Lachnospiraceae bacterium
CAAAGCAGGATTCTTTCTTGTCTGATAGGAAAGACCTTGTCATGCTAAAGCGTGAAAGTGTGCAAAACTATTATACATAATTGTAGAGGAAGGAGATTTATAGAAATGAACACAGGAAATAAACCAGCCGGGAAACGGGCAGACGTCTGGAAACTGACAATGATAGCCATGCTGTCTGCGATAGCCTTTGTATTGATGTTTCTGGAATTTTCCGTTCCCATCATGCCGCCGTTTATCAAAATGGATTTGTCTGATTTGCCGGAATTGATTGGAGCGTTTGCGATGGGACCGGTCAGTGGCGTAGCCATTTGCCTGATTAAGAATCTGTTGCATCTTTTTCTGAGCACGACCGGAGGTGTGGGCGAACTGTCCAATTTTCTTCTCGGTGCATGTTTTGTACTTCCGGCAGGACTGATTTACCGCAAGTGGAAGGGTAAAAAGAGCGCGGTGCTGGGAGCTTTGCTCGGAGCAGTATTGATGGCAATAGTCAGCATTTTCTCCAATTATTATATTGTATATCCTTTTTATTATAATTTTATGGCAGAGGATGCGATTTTGGCAGCATACCAGGCGATTTTCCCGGGCGTCGAGGATATATTACAGTGTTTGATTGTGTTTAACACGCCATTTACATTTGTGAAAGGACTGTTCAGCGTGGTGATTACGGTGTTGATATACAAACACATTTCGCCGTTTTTAAAGGGAAGGAATCGGGAATGATGATGAAACAAAACAGCAAAACCCCGGAGGAATATATGCGCATGGCGCTTGATTTGGCGAGAGAGGGCGAGGGGCAAGTGTCTCCCAATCCTATGGTCGGCTGCGTGGTCGTGAAGGACGGCAAAGTCATCGCCAAAGGGTATCATCAAAGGTACGGTGGATTCCATGCGGAACGCAATGCACTTTTGCATTGTGGTAAGGAAGTGGAAGGAGCGGAGCTCTATGTGAACCTGGAGCCTTGCTGCCATCAGGGGAAGACGCCGCCTTGTACAGATATTATCATAGAAAAGAAGATTGCCAGGGTCTATGTGGGATGTTTGGATGTAAACCCGGAGGTGGCGGGAAAAGGTGTGGAAATTCTGCGTGAACATGGCATACAGGTTGAAATAGGAATTCTGGAAGAAGAGTGCCGGAAATTGAATGAGGTATTTTTCTGTTATATGGCAAATAAACTGCCCTTTGTGGCGATGAAATATGCTATGACCCTGGATGGGAAAATTGCCTGCGAAACGGGCGATTCCAGGTGGGTCACCGGTACGGAGGCGAGAAACTATGTGCAATGTCTGCGAAACCGCTATCGTGGGATTATGGTGGGCATCGGCACAGTATTTGCGGATGATCCGCTGTTAAATTGCAGAATGGAAAATGGCAGGAATCCGGTACGCATTCTCTGTGATACCAGACTTCGGATTCCAACAGACAGCCGGATTGTGCAGACAGCCGGAGAGATTGAGACCATCCTTGCGTGGAATCCTGAGGCGGCGGAAATATATTACGAATCGAAAGCAAACGAGAAGGAAATGCCTTGGAACTTGCAGGAGATGCAAAAATTTCTGACGGCGAAAGGAATTACATTGTTGGAGATTCCGCTTAAAAAAGAGGGGGCAATGCCGGAACTGGATTTGAGGATTCTTATGCAGCAGCTTGGGCAACGTGGAATCGACAGCATATTGTTAGAGGGCGGAGGGATGCTCAACGCCTCTGCATTACAGGAACATGTGGTACAGAGAGTCTATGCATTTGTCGCGCCGAAACTGGTGGCAGGTGCGGGTGCGAAATCCCCGGTGGAGGGAGTCGGAATTCCACGGATGGAAAATGCGGTAAAATTACGGGAGACAGAGATTTCTTCTTTTGGAGAGGATATCTGCATTACCGGGAGAATCAAATGAAAGCATAAATTTCAAAAGGAATAGAGGCAGATGGGTATCATCAGAAGAATCAGAGAGGAAAGGAGGAGTTATGTTTACCGGAATTATTGAAGAAACGGGAACTTTATGTGAGATGAAAAAAGGTGCGTGTTCTGCGCAGGTAAAAATTCGATGCCATAAGGTGCTGGAAGGAACGTGTGTAGGAGACAGCATTGCGGTCAACGGTATCTGTTTGACCGTGACGTCTATGACAAATGACAGTTTTACGGCAGATGTGATGGCGGAGACGATGCGTCGCAGCAGCCTCTCCAGGCTTTCCGTGCCCGGAACGGTAAATTTGGAACGCGCGATGGCTGCGGATGGCAGATTTGGCGGGCACATGGTTTCCGGTCATATTGACGGAATCGGACGGATTACGGATATCCGCCAGGAGGAAAATGCCGTCTGGTACACGGTTCAGGCGGAGGATCATCTGCTGCGTTATATTGTGGAAAAGGGTTCCGTAGCGCTGGATGGCATCAGCCTTACCGTGGCGAAAGTGACGGCGGATGATTTTCAGGTATCGGTGATTCCACATACCAGACAGGAGACAGCCCTGACGGACAAAAAGCCGGGCAGTATGATTAATATAGAGTGCGATGTGGTGGGAAAATATGTGGAAAAATTTTTATCTGGCAGTAAGCCGGAGAAGTCTGAAAGCAGGATTGATGAGAATTTTTTAATGGAACATGGATTTTTCTGAGAAAGGAAGTGGAGAAGATGAGTAAAAAAACGCAATCCGTAGAACAGGCGGTAGAGGATATCCGCCAGGGGAAAATTGTGATGGTGATTGACGACCCGGACCGGGAGAATGAAGGGGATTTTATTTGTGCCGCAGAATTCGCTACTCCGGAAAATATTAACTTTATGGCAACGCATGGAAAGGGATTGATCTGTATGCCGATGAGCCGGGAGCTCTGCGTTCAGCTTGGATTAAGGCAGATGGTGGAACAGAATACGGACAACCATCAGACAGCATTTACCGTATCCATCGATGGCGCAAATACAGATACCGGAATTTCAGCTTTTGAGCGTTCGGAGACGGCGCTTTTGACGGTGAAAGATGGCGCCAAACCAGAAGATTTCCGCCGACCGGGCCATATGTTCCCGTTGGAGGCACGGGAGGGCGGCGTTCTGCGGCGTACCGGACATACGGAGGCAACGGTCGATCTGGCGGTACTTGCAGGGTTGAAGCCATGTGGACTTTGTTGTGAAATTATGCGTGAAGACGGTTCCATGATGCGTACAACAGAACTTCTGGAACTGGCAGAAAAGTTTCAGATGACAGTCATTACGGTGGCGGATCTGGTGAAGTATCGTATGGACAGAGAGAGTCTTGTGCAGCAGGAGGCTCATGCAAAAATGCCTACCAAGTACGGTGAATTTGAAATTTACGGCTACGTGGAAAGACTGAGCGGCAAACATCATGTCGCCCTGACGATGGGGGATGTATCGGATGGCAACCCGGTTCTCTGCAGGGTACATTCCGAGTGTCTGACCGGAGATGTGTTTGGCTCTGGACGTTGCGATTGCGGAGAGCAGCTGCAGGAGGCGATGAAAGCTATAGCCGCCGAAGGAAGGGGCATTCTTCTGTACATGCGTCAGGAAGGCAGAGGCATCGGTCTGATTAATAAACTGAAAGCTTATGAACTTCAGGAGCAGGGATTTGATACGGTGGAGGCAAATGTGAAACTGGGCTTTGCACCAGACCTTAGGGATTATGGAATTGGCGCGCAGATTCTTCGTGATCTGGGCGCAGAGAAACTTCGTATTTTGACAAATAATCCCAAGAAGATTACAGGGTTGTCTGGTTATGGCATTTCCATTGAGGAGCGCGTGCCGATTCAGATGCCGGCAAAGAAGACGGATGTTTTCTATCTGAAGACGAAACAGAACAAAATGCAGCATATGACCAACTATTAAAAGCAACGCAATCAAATAACAAAGAACTTACAGATATTATAAGAAAAGGAGAATTGTAGTATGAGAGTATTAGAAGGAAAAGTAGTAGCAGGTAATATGAAAATCGGAATTGTAGCGTCCAGATTTAACGAGTTTATTGTATCGAAACTTGTGGGTGGCGCACAGGACGCATTGCTGCGTCACGGTGTGGCGGATCAGGACATCACATTAGCCTGGGTGCCGGGGGCGTTTGAGATACCGCTGACTGCACAGAAAATGGCGGAAAGCAAGGAGTATGATGCTGTTATCTGTCTGGGTGCGGTTATAAAGGGAGCCACCAGCCATTATGATTATGTGTGTGCAGAGGTGAGCAAGGGAGTGGCAGCAGTTGGCTTAAAGACAGAGATCCCGGTGATTTTCGGCGTGGTGACAACCGATAATATTGAACAGGCAATAGAACGGGCCGGGACGAAAGCAGGCAATAAAGGATATGATGCGGCCTGCACAGCAATAGAGATGGTGAACCTTTTTGAAAATATTAAAAAATAGCCCCTGAGGATAAGCTTACGATCATATCAGATTGAGGATTTACATATTCTTAACAAATATTCATAATTTCTTAAGAATATAATTGCAATTCCTTGTACCCCAAGGTATAATGAAACCTAAGTTTCGTTTTTTCATATCAGTGTCGTGAACCTTTTGGCACGTTTACTGGTATGCCCTTTGTTATACCCACACAGAAAGGAATTAAGGAATTGCAAAAGATAAAGAAAATATGCGCTGCGGTGCCTGGTTTTGGCTGGGTTACCGTTGGGCGCAGTAAAGAGTTTGAAATCAGAAACGTCAAGGTAATGGTACATATTGTTGGATTGCTGATGTCTTTGCTGCTGATTGCGGCATTGGCTTTTTTTGCAATAAATCACAAAGAGGCCCTAAAAGAAATAGAGGTGGAAGAATTCTTTCTCGATGACGCCGTTATCTCGGAAGATGGCGAGAATGCAGGGATTTCCTGGAAATTTAATTCGACGTATCGTTGGGCGGAAAATGTGGTGTTTGAACTTCATAACGCAACGGAATATGCCGGAGAAGAAGTTACAATTATATTTGAAAATGAGAATAATGCATGGGAAACACAGTATATCGTTCCGGGGGTGGAGGAGCAGGAAGTCTGCGGAATGGGACTGCGCTGGCCGGTGGGCAGGAATAAAAACTGTCAGGTGTCAGCGTTGGGTGCGTCCAATGTGATTTCTGATATTGCATGTTTTCGCATTACTTATAAGAATTATCATACTCAGCTTATGGCACTGCTTTTGATGGGGTGCCTGTGTTTGCTTTTTAGTTTCGCGTTCCATCTGGAAAGCACGGCAAAGTGGTTTCAATACCTTGAGAAGGCGTTTATTTTTTTGCGGGCGCTTGCTATGCCATTACTGATAATCGGCGCTATGGAGTATCTTGGCGGAGGTCTGTTTACTATGAAACCCCGCGAATTTACTGCAAACATTGTAATCGGTCTTTGCTTGTACCTGTTGTTGTTTATCGTGACGAACAGGCTGCGACTTTCTTTTATCCTTACCAATATATTGTTATTCATTGTTGGCGTTGCCAATTATTTTGTAATCCTGTTTCGCAATGCGCCATTAGTTCCCTATGATTTGTTTTCTTTTCAAACTGCGCTGGCGGTGGTGGGCGAGTATGAGATAAAAATATCAGAGACGCTTGTATTTTCCGCGTTTCTGTTCGCGGCCTCGCTCTTATGCGCCTGGAAAATGCCTTATCGAATCGAAAAGGGAAAAAAACGAATTGGATTTGCTGTGGGCGGATGCGGATTTCTTGTCGGTATGACCGTGTTTTTCTATGGATTCCTATATCCCTTATGGGGATTAAAATATTCGGTCTGGATGCCGATTGAGACCTATCAGAAAGAGGGCTATCTCATGTCGACCATGATTTTTGCCAAATATGCCACGCTGCGCAGACCGGCAGGATATTCGGCAGCCAGGGCAAAACATATCCTGGACCCTTATCGTGATGCGCAGACAGAGACAGCGTCCTTACAGCCGGCAAATCTTATTGTCATTATGAATGAATCCTGGTCGTCGCTCGAGTATGTGAAACATGTTGAAACAAATATGCCCTATGATACCTTTTATCAGAGCCTTTCTGAAAATACGATCAAGGGCAATGCTTATGTTTCCATCTGCGGTGGAAATACGGCGCAGACAGAATATGAATTTTTTACCGGAAATTCTGTTTCTGCTTTGCCGACCGGCGCGACGGCATACGAATTTTTTGTAAAGAAAAATACGGAGAATATATGCACACAATTAAAACAGCAGGATTATAGCTGCTACGCCATTCATCCATTTGAAGCAGGTTCCTATCACCGGGATAAGGCGTACGAGAAGTTTGGGTTTGATGCATTCATCACTCAGGACTCCTTTGACGGATACGAACAGATTCGCACATATTACTCGGATGCATCGACTTATAAGAAAGTCATAGAATTGTATGAGAGCAAGCAGCCTGGCGAAAAACTTTTTGTGTGGGATTTGACGATGCAGAATCATGGCGGTTACAATTCTGTGGATGGATTTGAAAATGAAATTTATCTGACAGAGTATCCGGAGCTGGAACAGGCAGCCGCCTATGTCACCCTGATGAAATATACAGACGAGGCGGTCAGAGAGCTAATTGCATATTTTGAGAAGGAAGAAGAGTCGACGATGATTGTCATGTTCGGGGATCATCAGCCTGCGTTGTCAGATGGAACGTACGACGTTTTATATGGGGAAGATGAGAATGACGTAGGAGATGAAGAGAGGGAGAAACGGTATATCACGCCGTTTCTCATTTGGAATAATTATGGGTTGGAAGAAAACTATATCGAGCAGATGAGTTCTAATTATCTGTCTGCCTATATTTTTCGGCAGGCGGGGTTTGCTCTGACCCCTTATCAGAATTTTCTGCTGGAGTTATATGAATATTACCCGGTTGTCAACGTGCAGGGCGTCTATGACGCGCAGGGGAAATTCTGGTCCTGGGATGACGTGGAGAACAGTGCGGATTATGAAAAACTCCATGATTATCAGATTGTGCAGTATTATAGGATGAAAAAGTAAAAAAGCCTTGAGATACGTCTCCAAAAAGAGTATAATGTCCGCGTAGGAAAGGAGCACGTAAGATGTCAGCAGAATTTGAAGTAACGATTACCGATAAGGATATGTTTCGATTTAATATTTACCATGCATACCACGGATTTCAGGGGATTCTTGCAACCCTTGTGGGCGTATGGGTGTTGATTATGGCGGTAATTACTTTTTCCAGGGTAAATATCTTTTATACAATTTTGTATGTTGTACTTGGCGTTGTGTTTCTGATATATGTGCCGGGAAACCTTTATCTTCGCTCGAAAAAGCAGATTTCTTCTTCGGATGTTTTAAAAAATGCCCTGCGCTATAAAATTGATGACGCGGGCGTACACGTTTCACAGGGAGAGCAGTCGGCAGATTTGGAGTGGAAACAGATTTACAAAATGGTTTCCACAAAGAACCAGCTTTTGATTTACAGCACCCGGGTAAATGCGTATATCATTCCAAAAGAGGCAATTGAGGAACAGTATGAGACGATTCTGGGACTTGCAATCAGTCATCTGGAAGGGTATCGCCTCAGAATGAATCCATTTCACGTGAAATGAAGATGAAGGTAATGTTATGTTGAGGCGAAGGTGATTTGCGGTATTTTATTGCAGAATATCCGGCATGGAGGAACGTATGCAGACAATAGAGACATTTTCGGCGGAGGAAACGTTTGAGCTGGGGAGGCGTCTGGGAGAACAGGCGCAGCCCGGGGAAGTGTATACTCTGATTGGCGATTTGGGCGTGGGCAAGACAGTGCTGACGCAGGGAATTGCCAGAGGACTTTCGATTGAAGAGGCAATCAGCAGTCCGACGTTTACAATTTTACAGATATATGAGGAGGGCAGAATGCCCTTCTATCATTTTGATGTGTACCGCATTGGCGACATGGAAGAGATGGAAGAGATTGGATATGAAGATTATTTTTACGGGCAGGGGCTTACGATGATTGAATGGGCGAATCTGATTGAGGAAATCCTGCCGGAGCATTATCGGCAAATCTGTCTTGAGAAAGATTTGGAGAAAGGTTTTGATTATCGCCGGATTACCATTCGGGAAATATAAGGGAGAATATAGATGAAAATATTAGGACTTGACAGTTCCGGTCTGGTGGCAAGCGTGGCGGTGGTAGATGGGGAGAATCTTCTGGCCGAATACACGGTTAATTATAAGAAGACCCATTCCCAGACGCTTTTGCCTATGCTTGATGAGATTGTAAGGATGACAGAGCTTGATTTGAATACGATAGACGCCATAGCAATTGCTGGCGGGCCGGGGTCATTTACCGGACTCCGCATCGGTTCCGCTACTGCCAAAGGCCTGGGATTTGCACTGGGAAAACCATTAATTCAGATCCCGACAGTAGATGGGCTTGCTTATAATTTGTGGGGGTGCAGTAATTTGGTATGTCCTCTGATGGATGCACGCAGGAATCAGACCTATACCGGACTATATGATTTTGCAGAGGGCAAAATGCGGGTGCTGCGAAAGCAGTGTGCAGTTGCGATTGATGAAATCATAGACAGTATTAATGCGCAGGAACGTCCGGTAGTATTTTTGGGAGATGGCGTTCCTGTATTTCGTGAATTTATTCAGGAACATTGCAGGGTACCGTATGCGTTTGCCCCGGCACATATGAACAAGCAGCGCGGGGCGTCTGTGGCGTCATTGGCGGTTTTGTATTTTCAGGAAGGCAAACTTCAGACTGCTGCGGAGCACAGACCGGATTATCTTCGCCTGTCCCAGGCGGAGCGGGAGAGGCTGCATTTCAGGATGATGCGTGAGGAAGATGTTTCTGCTGTGGCAGCGATAGAGCGGATGGTGTTTTCACGTCCATGGACGGAACGGGCATTTGCAGATGCGCTGAATCAGGATGTGATTTTTGTAGTGGTTCTCAAAGAGAATACGATTATAGGTTATTGTGGGATGTATTGTTCTTCAGGGGAGGGAGAGATTACCAATGTTGCTGTACTGCCGAAAGAACAGGGACGCAATGTTGGAAAGAAATTGATGGAATATCTACTGGATCAGGCGCGGAAAAAGGGGATTACTCAGATTACTCTGGAAGTGCGTGTCAGCAATGAGAATGCGATACATCTCTATGAGACGATGTGTTTTCGCAATTGCGGCATCCGCAAAGGGCTGTATGATATGCCCAGAGAGGACGGCATGGTTATGATGCGTGAACTCTGAGACAGTGCCGCCAAACGAACCGATGCAGGAATGGTTACAATTCCCACTTAAAATAAAGCGATGCGGTATATATAATATAATCTGAGGGGGTCCCACGAAACGGGAGGCGTCCTGACGCCTTTTTCTGAGGTTTTGGGTCGGGGGTATACGAGCACCGGATATATATGGCATTGTGAAAGGGAGGATAACCGAATGAAAACACAAGAGAAGATTATATGCAACTGCTGTAAAAAAGTAATATCTGAGGGGAATGGTATTTCGAAAGCAGATTACCTGCACGTAGAAAAGGAATGGGGTTATTTTTCCAAAAAAGATGGACAAAAACAAGAGTTTGATCTCTGTGAGGCCTGCTATGATACATGGATAAAGACATTGCAGATTCCAGTGACAGCGCGGGAGGTCACAGAGTTCGTCTGAGAGGAATCATTATGTTAGATGTATGTTTGTTGGGAACAGCGGGAATGATGCCGCTTCCTTACCGCTGGCTGACTTCGCTGATGACAAGGTATAACGGCAGCAGCCTTTTGATTGACTGTGGTGAGGGAACCCAGATTGCCATCCGGGAAAAGGGATGGAGCACAAAGCCGATTGACATTATTTGTTTTACACATTATCATGCGGATCATATCAGCGGCCTTCCGGGGCTGCTGCTTACTATGGGAAATGCAGAGCGGACAGAACCGCTGACAATGATAGGTCCGAAGGGATTGGAGCGCGTGGTGAATGCGCTGCGGACCATTGCGCCGGAACTGCCCTTTGAAATTCGTTATATTGAGCTGGCACAACCAGAGGAACATCTGGAATTAAACGGTTATCATATCACTGCGTTTAAGGTAAATCATAATATTGCCTGTTACGGCTATACGATAGAAATACCGAGGATCGGACAATTTCAGGTTGAGCAGGCGATGCAATTAGGAATTCCTCAAAATTGCTGGGGCAGGCTCCAAAAGGGGGAAATTCTGGAGTTGGACGGCAGAACTTTTACGCCGCAGATGGTGTTGGGGGCGCCCAGAAAAGGAATCAAGCTGACCTACTGTACCGACACAAGACCGGTACCTGCTATTACGGAAAATGCATTAAATGCCGATTTACTAATTATAGAAGGAATGTATGCGGAAAAGGAAAAAGCAGCCAAGGCCAAACAGTATAAGCATATGACATTCTATGAGGCGGCAAAGATAGCCAGTGACGCTAAAGTGTCCGAAATGTGGCTGACGCATTTCAGTCCCTCGCTTGTGCGTGCGGAGGATTATATGGATGAAGTGCGTAAAATCTATGCCAATGCCAAGTTAGGGAAGGACGGCAAAACAATAGAGCTGGATTTTGAGTAGGAGGAAGGCAAATGCGTAGCATTTCTGTAATGGTTTCCTCCGACCTGGCAGGGTATTTGACTATACAAGGGAGGGATTTCTATTATGAAAAAGAATGGTATAAAATCGATACTAATTGTGGTGTTTTGCGCTTGTCTTTGCGTTGGATATTTCTATTATCTCACGCAGAAAACAGGTGGAAAAGAAGCGGTGATGAAAGAGGCGGAACAAATTATTTCAAAAGATTTGGAGAATTCCTATCCGAAAACAGCGCGTGAGGTGGTGAAGTTTTATAATCGAATTCTGAAATGTTATTACAGCCAGGAATTTTCGGAAGAACAGCTTGCACAGCTTACGGAACAGGCAAGGCTTTTGATGGACGAGGAGCTGCAGCAGAAAAATCCGGCAGACTTGTATCTGCAATCGGTCAAAGAAGATATTTCCGATTTTGATAAAGAAGATAAAACCATTTACAATATCAATCTGGAGGGCAGCAACGAGATTGAATATAAGACTGTCAAGGGGCGGGAGTGCGCCTATGTGGATGTGGTTTATTACATGAAAGCTAAGGGAAAAAGCGAGCGCGCAAGCCAGACCTATATCCTGCGCAGAGATGATGATAATGCGTGGCGAATTCTGGGATTTTACCAGTAATGCACGGTATGTTGATGAATAGAAAGGACTCGGACAATGGAAAGCAGCCAAAAGGATGTCGTAATTCTGGCAATTGAGAGTTCCTGTGATGAGACTGCGGCGGCAGTCGTTCGAAACGGAAGGGAAGTTCTCTCAAATGTAATTTCTTCTCAGATAGCCCTTCATACAATTTATGGTGGAGTCGTGCCGGAAATTGCATCCAGGAAACATATAGAAAAAATTAATCAGGTGACAGAGGAGGCTTTGCGAGAGGCAGGAATGTCCCTGGCGGATATGGACGCCATAGCGGTAACATATGGGCCGGGACTTGTAGGAGCCCTTCTGGTAGGCGTGGCGGAGGCAAAGGCAATTGCCTATGCTGCCAGGAAACCTTTGATTGGTGTACACCATATCGAAGGGCATATCAGCGCCAACTATATTGAAAATAAAGAATTAGAGCCGCCGTTTCTCTGTCTGGTAGTTTCCGGTGGACATACGCATCTGGTAAGAGTTGCGGATTATGGAAAATATGAAATTTTGGGACGGACAAGGGATGACGCGGCAGGAGAAGCCTTTGACAAGGTAGCGCGTGCAATAGGACTGGGATATCCGGGAGGACCTAAGATAGAGAAAGTTTCGAAGGAGGGAAATCCAGATGCAATTGCATTTCCAAGGGCAAAGGTGGCGGAAAATCCTTATGACTTTAGTTTCAGCGGCGTAAAATCCGCGGTGTTAAATTATATTAACGGTTGCAAAATGAAACATATTCTTGTTAATCAGGCGGATATTGCGGCATCCTTTCAAAAAGCGGTAACGGATGTACTGGTGGAACACGCAATGATGGCGGTAGAAGAATTTCAGGTGCATAAATTTGCAATTGCCGGCGGTGTAGCTTCTAATAATACGCTGCGCAGCGGGATGAAAGCTGCATGTGAGAAAAGAAATGTGGAATTTTACCATCCTTCGCCCATTTTCTGTACGGATAATGCGGCAATGATAGGAACAGCCGCATATTATGAATATCTTGCGGGCAGATGTGACGGTTGGGATCTGAATGCAGTTCCGAACTTAAAGTTAGGGGAGCGTTGATATGGGAAAACGGTATGCGGCAATTGTGCTTTCGGCGGGAAAAGGGACGCGCATGAACTCAGATGTGCCCAAACAGTATCTGATGCTTTGTGATAAGCCAGTGCTTTATTATTCCCTGCATACATTTCAACAGAGCAGAGTCGAAGATATTATTTTGGTGTCCGGCAGGGAGGATATCATATACTGTCAGGATGAGATTATTCAAAAATATAATTTTACAAAGGTAAGGGCGGTCGTTCCGGGCGGCAGGGAACGTTATCACTCAGTATATTGCGGGCTCAGGGAGCTGGAAAAACTGCACCAGCCGCCGGATTACGTGATGATACATGACGGCGCACGTCCTTTCGTGTCTCAGGCAATCATTGAACGTTGCGCGGACGCGGTAGAGCAGAGTCAGGCCTGTGTGACGGGAATGCCGGTAAAGGATACCATCAAAATTGCGGATAAGCGTCAGTTTGCAGTGGAAACCCCTGCACGCAATCTTGTCTGGCAGGTGCAGACGCCACAGGTGTTTGCATTTTCGCTCATCCTTCAGGCATATCGGAAGTTAATGGAACTGGAGGAATCCGGATCATCCGTTTCAGTGACGGATGACGCCATGGTGTTGGAGACGGTCCTGAATAAAAAGGTACGCCTGATAGAAGGTTCCTATCAAAATATAAAGATAACGACGCCGGAAGATTTGGAAATAGCGAAGTTGTTTCTGTGTGGGATGGAAGAAAAATAGAATTAAATAATTAAAAGGAAAAAAACTGTAAATTAATGCAATAAACCTATTGACATATTAAAATTGTTTTGCTAGAATAATAAACGCGCTGTGATGACGAGATAATGAATACAGCTAATGAAATTAAATTGATTGTTAAGGAGAGGTGTCCGAGTGGTTTAAGGAGCTGGTCTTGAAAACCAGTGATTCCGAAAGGGACCGTGGGTTCGAATCCCACCTTCTCCGTTTTATCTGAAGTCATATAACAGCAATAAGCTTAATAGTGATTCACTATTCTGCCACATGGAGAAGTACCCAAGCTGGCCGAAGGGACACCCCTGGAAAGGGTGCAGGTCGTTAATAGCGGCGCGAGGGTTCAAATCCCTCCTTCTCCGTTACATTTTACCAAAAGAGATAAATTAGGTATTGACATACAAATGTTTACATGGTAGAATGTCCAAGTTGACTGCGATAAGAATTAAGAAATCACAGAACAACAAAAAAATAAAAAAAGTTGTTGACAGCGGCAGGAAATTATGGTAATATGTATGAGCTGTCGCAGAAAACGACAACAGACGACCTTGATAACTGAACAGTGAAATAACCTTGAAAGATTCAAAAG
>CAJTSB010000055.1 GCA_910578825.1 uncultured Lachnospiraceae bacterium
GATCCAGGGCCGGATCCAGGACCAGACCCGGGACCAGATCCAGGGCCGGATCCGGGACCAGATCCAGGACCAGACCCGGGACCAGACCCAGGACCAGATCCAGGACCCAAACCGGAGCCGCAGCTACCGGAGATTGGAATTACTTTATCCGGTACCCAGAATACATGGAGTTCATTTTCCGGTAATGTTTCATTTAATCTGATGTTTGGCAAGGCTCAAAGTCTTACTGTTAAGGTGACGGAGGCAGAAGGAACTACAGGTAAGAGTACCGTACAGTATTATCTTGCAAATGAGAATCTCTTCCAGGGCAACAGGACATACACTCCACAGGAGATTGAGGCTGTAATTGCCGGAAGATGGAAAAGTGATGCAGATACGATAAACCTTACGACGGACGGCAGATATGTGTTGTATGTAAAGGCAACCGACAGTGAAGGGAATGCAGTTTATGCAAATTCTCAGGGTATTGTGATTGATGCTACAGCTCCGGTAATTTCCGGCATAATGAATGGAAATTCCTATTATGGTGCGACAAGATTTACGGTACAGGATGCTTATCTTGATGGCGTAACCGTCGATGGAAAGAAAGTACAGCCCGCTAATGGCGTGTATACGATTCAGCCGGATAATGCACGGCATGAGATTGTTGCAACAGACCGGATGGGAAATAAAGTTTCCTGTAAGATATCGGTATATGAGACCTGGGTGCGTGATGGAATTAAGAAAAATGGCGTTTATGCACTGGAAAAGGGAACAGCATATAAACTTGGCAAAGGAAAATGGAAAATCATAGGAGATGATACCGTCTATCAGGGTGGTACCACAATTTACGTATCAGAAAGCGGAGACTATGATTTTCGGAAACAATAGGACAGGGGGATTATCATGCAGAAATCAAAAGGAATGAAGATGGCTGCACTCCTTTGCGGAGCGGGCGTGGCTATGGTAGCAATTGTGCTGGTGGTCGGTCATTTTATAAAAAGACAGGATTCATACCGTTCTATTTTAATCTATGAGCTGGAGGGATCTGCTGATATCGAACGTGAAGGGTCCGGAAATATCCGTGCTGCAGAAGACCTTTATCTGGAGTCCGGTGACAGGCTTACCGTGGCAGATAACAGCTCCGTACGTTTGAAGTTAGATGACGACAAATATGTGATGGCGGAGGAGAACAGTGTCCTCTCTGTTGAAGCGGTTGGAAATGAGGCAGACTCCAGGACGAAGATTCAGTTGGAGCAGGGGGCTGTCACCAATGAAATTCAAAATCCTCTGAGCACAGATTCTGAATATGAGGTGAATTCTCCAAACTCCGTCATGGCTGTGCGCGGTACAATTTTCCGTGTGGAGACAGAGGTTGACGCAGATGAGGAAGTCAGCACAAAAGTTTCTGTCTTCTCAGGAAAAGTTTCTATGGGCGCACTGCTTGAAGATGGGACAATCGGTGACGAAATTCTTATTGGTGCAGGAGAAGAGGCTGCTTGTATTGGAGATACGATTTCCGGTTCTGTGATGACAGATCCGGCGGCAATTGATTATCAGAGTTTTCCGCTGCAGACACTTAACCTGCTGTTGGAGCTTGCAGAGCGTGATGCTCCGCTTGAGGGAATTTCTGCGGAAGAATTGGGAGAATTTGTTGCGGAGGCAGAAGGCATTGATGAAACCGATGAAACCGATGAATCCGATGAGGCAGAATATGTAGATGAGCAGGAAGAAGCCGATGAATCCGACGAGGCAGAGTCCGTAGAAGAAACCGATGAATCTGAAGATGACCGTACCAACGGCTCTTCATCATCCCAAAGTAATACAGGAAATACTTCAAGTACCACGAGGACAGGTGGCAATTCGGGAACGATCCCGGGCAGCAGTTCAGGGAATAAGCCGGCAACAACGCCGACCAGTAAGCCAACGAATCCAGGAACAAACCCTGTGACAAACCCGACCAATAATCCTGGGAGCAAACCCCAGAATCCGGTAAACAAACCGGAGAAAAAACCGCAAAAACAACAGAAAGAATATACAGTCAAATTTATGTATGAAGGAGAAGTATTTGCCACACAGACGGTTAAAAGTGGAAAGTGTGCGAAGAAGCCGGTATTAAAGCCTGCAAATTCCGGAAAGTGGGATTTTGATTTCTCCAAAAAAATAAAGAAAAATACGACTGTGAAATGGAAATAAGAACAAGATTGGACTAGCCGAAAAACTGGAGTTGTGATATAATATGGCATGAGATATGACCTGAGGGGAGGGGACCTGACAAAGTTTGGGAGAGTCCTGAGGTCACCTGTCGTTATCAGTAAAATAAATGGCAAAAGTATATTGCAACAGGAGGAAAGTAAAATGGCTGTAGTAGAAGAATTAATTCGTATTGATAACAATGAGACTCTTAGTTTTGGAAATTATAAATTGAGTTCCAAGTCAAAAGCAGATAATTTTGAGTTTGGCGGAGACCTGTATAAGGTGAAGACGTTCAAAGAGATTACCAAGCTTGAGCGCAACGGCATGTTTGTGTATGAATCTGTACCGGGAACTGCGGTTAGCCAGTTCATGGTAACAGACAGTGGCGTAACGTTTCAGGTAGAGGGACCGGAAGATGCGCAGATTACACTGGAAATGGAAGAGCAGACCGAATATAAGGTGATGGTAAATGATGAGGATTCCGGAAAGGTAAAGACAAATCTGGGTGGAAAACTCAGTGTTTCCGTGGAGTTGAGTGAAGAGAAACCGGTTACAGTCAAGATTGAGAAAGTCGGATAAGCACCAATCTAAAAACAGGCAATGGCGTCCCAGGAGCCGAGAGAAGAATGGCTCCTGGGACATTTTTTCTCTTATAGGAAAGGAGTTTTTATGGCAAAAGGCAGGAAAGTTAGCGTGTATTTTTGTCAATCTTGCGGTTATGAGTCCTCAAAGTGGATGGGGCAGTGTCCGGGATGCCACGAATGGAATTCTTTTGTGGAAGAGGTTGTAGAGAAAAAATCTGCAGGCAAGGTTAAGAGTGTGTCGGGAGGAAACGAAGAGTTGAAACCGTCGAGGCTTTCTGAAATCGACATGCAGGCAAAAGAGCGGATGCGGACAGGATTTCGGGAGCTGGACCGTGTGCTGGGAGGAGGAATTGTTCCGGGTTCGCTCGTGCTGGCAGGAGGCGACCCAGGAATCGGGAAGTCAACGCTGCTCCTGCAGGTATGCAGGAATATGGCGGATACGAAAGACATTTTATATATTTCTGGCGAGGAATCTTTGCAGCAAATCAAGATGCGGGCACAGAGGATTGGACAATTTTCGGATCATTTACAGTTGTTTTGCGATACCAGTCTGGAGCGTATCGAACAGGTAATTGCTCGCGAAAAACCGCAGGTGGTAGTGATTGATTCGATTCAGACCATGTACAGTGAGGATGTGAGTTCAGCGCCAGGCAGCGTATCTCAGGTGCGGGAGACCACGGCGCGGCTATTACAGATTGCAAAAGGAATGGATATTACCATATTTATTGTGGGACATGTGACTAAGGAGGGCGTGGTAGCGGGTCCAAGGGTATTGGAGCATATGGTCGATACAGTGCTCTATTTTGAGGGGGATCGCCATGCCTCCTATCGGATTTTGCGCGGGGTTAAAAACCGTTTTGGATCCACAAATGAGATTGGCGTATTTGAAATGCAGGAGTCAGGGCTGATGGAAGTGGAAAATCCATCCGAATTTATGTTAAATGGAAAGCCGCAGGGCGCGTCAGGCTCAATTGTTGCCTGTTCCATGGAAGGGACGCGGCCGATACTGGTGGAAATTCAGGCATTGGTTTGTCACAGTAATTTTGGAATACCGAGAAGGACGGCTGCAGGAACGGATTTAACCAGGATGAATCTTTTGATGGCAGTGCTGGAGAAACGAGGAGGACTCGCTTTGTCCGGCAGTGACGCTTACGTCAATATTGCGGGAGGAATCCGTATGAATGAGCCTGCAATTGATTTGGGCATTGTCATGGCCCTGGCCTCAAGCCATAAGGATAAAGCCATTGATGAAAAGACGATTTGTTTTGGCGAAGTGGGATTGAGTGGTGAAGTGCGTGCGGTAAATATGGCGCAGCAGCGCGTCTCCGAGGCAAAAAAGCTGGGATTTAATGCCTGTATTCTGCCTAAGGTGAGCATTCCGGGACTGACAGACACAGGAGGCATAAAATTGATCGGTGTGGATAACATTCGCGAGGCGATAAGCCGGATGATAGGGTAGGCGTAAGGCAAATGCGCAGCATTTCTGGAATGCCTTGCGCCGACATGGCAGGTGCCGGATAGCGGCGCGTGCCATTACAGCTATGCGTAAGGCAAATGCGCAGCATTATATTAGGAGGAAAAGAGATGGATAGAAAAGAGATATTATCAAAGGTAGACCATACTTTGCTGGTGCAGACGGCAACATGGGAGGAGATTCGGCAAATTTGTGACGACGCGGTAAGCTACGGTACGGCGTCTGTCTGTATACCGCCTTCTTATGTGAAACAGGCGAAGGATTATCTGGCGGGAAGAGTGAAAGTCTGTACGGTAATCGGTTTTCCGAATGGATATCACACAACGGCGGTCAAGGAGTTTGAAACGAGAGACGCCATTGCAAACGGCGCCGATGAGATTGATATGGTCATCAATTTGGGATGGCTCAGGGATAAACAGTTCGAGCGGGTGGAGGAAGAAATTCGCGTTTTGAAAAATGCCTGTGGAGATAAAATTTTGAAAGTTATTATTGAGACTTGTCTTTTGACGGAGGAAGAAAAGGTAAGGATGTGTCAGATTGTAACCGATGCAGGTGCAGATTATATCAAGACTTCTACGGGATTTTCCACATCCGGTGCAACCATGGATGATATAAAGCTGTTTGCCGAACATGTGGGAAAAGGTGTCAGGATTAAGGCAGCGGGAGGAATTTCTGATTTTGAGGATGCAGAAGAGTTCATCCGCCTGGGGGCGGACCGGCTGGGAACCAGCCGGTTGGTAAAACAGGCGAAAGAAATTGACTGATGTTTATTTCCGGTACAGTGCACGGATGGAGTTCAGTACGCAAAGCATGGCAACGCCACTATCCGCGAAGACTGCCATCCACATGGAGGCGTGTCCGGTAAGTCCAAGCGCCATCACAAGCGCCTTGATTGCCAGTGCAAAGATGACATTCTGCCAGGCAATTCTTGTGGTCGTCTTTGCAATGGCGATGGACTGGGGAACGGCCTGCATGTTGGAGGTCATAAACACGACGTCAGCGGCCTCGATAGCGGCATCTGCGCCGCTGCCCATGGCTGCTCCGACGTCGGCTCCTGCAAGCACCGGAGCGTCGTTGATACCGTCGCCGACAAACATGACGGAGCCGTTTTTGGCGCGGATTTCCTGAAGTTTGGACAACTTCTCTTCGGGAAGCAATCTGGCATACACTTCATCAATTCCCGTCTCTGCAGCCACAGCCTGAGCGTTATTAAGAGAATCGCCTGTGAGCATGGCGCTCTTAATATTCAGCCGTTTCAGGGAAGTTATTGCATCTTTCGATTCCGGTTTCAACGTATCAGAAATCAACAGGCATCCGGCAAAGAACCCGTTTATGGCTACCAGGACCTGCGTGCCATGTGCGGACGTTGGACTTTCCGGGAGTTCTATCTGAAATTTTTCCATAAGTTTTTGGTTACCGGCAAGCACCGTTCCTATGGAAAGCGTCGCACGGATGCCATGTCCGGCAATTTCTTCCAGTTCGGCGGGAGTTTCCAGTGAAAGTCCCAGTTCTTTTGCGGCGGCAGTGATGCTGACTGCGATAGGATGCGTGGAGCGTTGCTCGCAGCTTGCGCAGAATGAAAGCAATTCGTGCTCACTGTAATTTCCGGAAGGAATGATTTTCTGTACGGCGAAATTTCCCTTTGTGATGGTTCCGGTTTTGTCCATGACAACCGTGGAAATATTCTTTAATGCCTCAATCGAGACGCCGCCTTTGAATAAAATGCCCTTTTTGGAGCCTGCGCCGATTCCGGAGAAAAAGGCAAGGGGCACGCTTAAGACCAATGCGCAGGGACAGCTGATAACTAAAAACGTCAAAGCAGTATAAATCCAATGGTTCCAGTCTCCGGTAAACAGAGATGGAAGGATGGCGGTGGCAAGCGCAACAACCACGACAAAGGGCGTATAGATTCTGGAAAACCGCGTGATGAAACGGTCGATTTTGGGTTTGCTTGCGGCAGCATTTTCGACGGAATCCAGAATCCTCGTTACCATGGAATTTTCCAATGTTTTTTCTACGCGAATCTTTAACTGTCCGGAGGTATTGATGCAGCCGGAGGTAACGTTGTCGCCGATTGCGGCTTTGACAGGAACCGGCTCTCCTGTGATGGGAGAGGTGTCAAGCCGGCTTTCACCTTCGAGAATTACCCCATCCAGAGGAATGCGGTCGCCGGGGCGTACAAGCAGTACATCGCCGGGTTGTGCATCCTCTGCCGGGATTTCTTTTACGGAATCTGCAAGAACAAGGTTTACGATTTCCGGGCGTAAATCTACGGCGTCCATAATTTGGGAACGGCTGCGGGAAACGGCAACCTCCTCGAAATATTCCCCGATGCGGTAAAACAACATTACGCCAACCGCTTCCGCAAAGTCGCCGATGGCAAAAGCGCCTAAGGTGGCAAGGCTCATCAGAAAGTTTTCATCAAAAACCTGCCCTTTTGTAAGGTTCTTAAGGGCGGTAAATACAATCCGTCCACCCAGAATAATGTAAGCGGCGATGAAGATGCCGGAAGAAATCCAGGGATGAAATAATGCGGACTGCTCTAAAATTTCCCCGCTGGCGAAAAGCAGTGTGCCGATGATAATACCGATAAGGTCTGTCTGTTGCTCGCTGAATCTGTGTTTTTTGCCATTATCTTCATGAGTTTGTAAAGCCTTTTTTCCACTCTGATGGCGTTCCTGTTTTCGCACGGTTACTTCCGATTCGATAGAAGAACAGATTTCCTCAAATTTTGCAATCAGCTCAGGTTCATGTTCGGCGGCCTCCGGCGTTATGGAGACGCGTAGCTGTTTCGTCGCAAATGTCAGTGTGGCGGCATTTACTTCCGGCAGCTCGTTGATGCGGCTTTCCATTTTTGCAGCGCAGTTTGCACAGCCCAGGTTTTCCACCAGACAGGTAAGTTTAACGCCGTCTGTAAGGAATGCATCCGGATGTTGCGCCTGTTGGTGATGATGGTGTTCCATATGATGTTCATGTTCGTGATGGTGTTCGTGCTCATGATGATGTTCGTGCTCATGATGGTGTTCATGCTCATGATGGTGTTCGTGTCTGCAGCAGCAGTTGTCATCATGGTGGTTGTTAAGTTTTTCATCCATAGTTTTTTTATTTATATTATCCATAGTAAATCCTCCTAATACATGAATAACTGTTCATATGAATATTAAATCATATATAGGAGGATATGTCAATAGATAATTTTATTTTAAATTATGGCGTAATAAGATTGCTTGTATGTTACATCAGGTTGATTCATAACCACATTTTTTATATGCCACGATAAACAGCGCTGCAAAAAGTAATAGATTGGCAACAATGATGCAGATATCGCCTGGTTCGAGCTGTAAGGAGTTTATGTGGTCAATCATCAGGCTGATTTGTTCTGAATAGGTGAATCTGGCAATTTTTGCAATCGTAGTGTTGAACATTGACAGCATAGGCAGAAATGAGAGAATCATCATAACGGGTACCGTCAGGGAGGTGGCCATCATCTGCGTTTTGCTCAGAGTACCGATTGCAGCGCCTAGCAGCAGCGAGATAAAGATGCCGATTGCCATAATTACCATGAAAACAAGGCTGGAATGCAATGTGTAATTACCGGAAATGCAGATAATAGACGCACCAAGTATACAGGCAAAAAAGATATAACTGCCGATTCCCGATAAATATTCATAAGGCTTGACATTTGACATCATCAGTACGCGCAGCGTGTTTGTTTCTTTTTCTTCGGAAATGATGGCGGCAATGCTTGTCAATGGGGCCATTCCGATGTACATAGAAGCAAACAGGTTGACAAAGAAGTTTTCCGGCATACCATCAATTTGGACGGCGTTGTTCATAACCAGCGTAAGGATGGGGAACATGATAAATTGGATAAGAACTGTTTTATTCTTGAAAGTATCCTTTATTTGTTTTTTAAAAATAGCAGCTATGTTTCGCATATCAGTTAAGCCCCCTTCCTGTCAGTTCTACAAAAACGGTTTCTAGCGTTGGTTCAGTAGAATGTATGGTTTCAATCTGTTCTTGTTCCAGGTATGCGTTTATCTGCGAAACGGAATCGCGGCTGTTTTTGAGTGAAACCACTTCTCCATTTTTTAAGGTAATCTGAAACCGGTTCAGATGGTTGTATTTTTGGCAGATTTCCGACGGTTTCCCGTATTCTATGATGTGGCCTTCATTTAACAGGGCGATATGGTCGCAGAGCGATTCCGCCTCAAACATATTATGTGTTGTCAGAAAGAGGGCGCTTCCCTGTTTCTGCTGTTTCGCCAAAATGGCATGGATTTCTTTTACTGTGACAGGGTCAAGCCCGCTGGTCGGTTCGTCAAGAAACAGAATTTTAGCATCATTTATTAATGCCCTTGCCAGGGACAGTCTGTTTTTCATGCCTTTTGACAATTTTGAAACGGCGGTATTTCTCGCTTCATATAAGCCGATATCTTTTAAAATATCAGTTATTTTGCGACGGGGGACGTGGTAAATATCTGCATAAAAGGAAAGGTTATCGTATGCGGATAAACGTTCGTATAATCCCAAAGTGTCCATCATGATTCCAATCTGCCTGTGTTCCCGGGCGCACAGTTTTCTGGTATCGGTTCCCAGCAGTCTGGCAAAGCCGCTGTCTTGTCTGAGCTGTCCGGTGAGCAGTTTTATCAGCGTGGTTTTTCCAGCCCCGGATGGACCCAGGAGACCAAAAATTTCACCTGGCTGAATGTTAAGCGTGATATCTTTTAAAATCTGTTTTTCTCTGAAACTAATCGAAAGGTTCTGAGCAGTAATAGCATATTCCATGTTAGTTTTCCTCCTGATCTTTTAATCTCTGCAACGCTTCTTCCATGCGTCTGTTTTCTGTTTTTTCTTTGACTGTCATCACGAGATAGCTTCCGAGGAATGATATTCCAAAACAGAGAAAGAACATGGCCCACGGCTGCCACATTGTTACCGGAAACCATTGAAATACAATGATGAAGACGGCAAGGAGCAGTACGACGGAAGTCAACATGCAGACCATTCGTAGCCAGAGCGGCATTTTCCGAATCAGAACGTCCGTGAAAAATACAAACCGTACGCCGGCAATCAAGGCAGATACGCATAAAAATTCAAAAACAACCGCAAGTGGAATTCCCTGGTTGCCAAGCGCAAACATGGAGGAAAAATCTTTAGCAGAGTTTCCGAATATATAACAGAAAATATTGATTACCAGTATGGTAAATCCAAAAATCACCAATACCTGTGAAAGATAGTCAAAAATAGTTTTTTTAGGTTCCATTTATTTCACCCCCAGTCTTTTTTTCAGAGCGTCGGCGTACTGCCTGGATGCAATGATTTGCTCGCCGTTTGACATTGTGACGCGGATTCTTCGGTTAATGTCAGCTTTCAGAGATTGGATCTTCTGCAAGTGGATAAGAAAAGATTTGCTTACCCGAAAGAAACCGTATTCCTCAAGCTGCTGTTCCAGTTCATACAATCGAAAGTCTGACTGGTATACTTCTTCAGCGGTATAGATAAAACATTTCCGCTCTACACTTTCGATGTATATAATCTGTGCGATATCCAACAAGTGGATTTCATCGTCTTTATGTGCGGTCAGTTGATGATTCATCATCCGTAAAGTTGCTAAAATTTTTTCTACATCTGATGTTAATTGCCTGCATGTAACAGAAACTTCCAATTCTGTTGCATTTTCATCAACGTGAATCGTTATTTTCAAAATGGCACCCCCTTTGGAAATGTATCACCATGTTTTGCGCTACAATAGTATCATAACCGAAATCTTTTTTCATAACAATTGCCGGAAACACAGGTTGCCGTTTTCAAGGCGTAAGCTGCCAGAAAAATATAGAAAAAATTCGACGAACCATTCGCGAAACAGGCATCAGAATTTTGCGTTTTTTTTCGATAAGATAACTGAGGATGAAAATCACAGTGACAGAACATTCAGGTAAGGATGGAGGCGTGGAAAATGAGCATTCACTTGACAGGACATAATTATTATCGCAGCAGTACAACAGAAGTCAAACGTGCGGAGCATGTCAGTGGCACAGAAAAGGCGGGCTGCGCTCAGGAATTATCGGAAGCGGAGGAAATGGCAGCATTTAAAAAAGAATTTTATGCGGAGCTCGAGCGTATACCAAAGAATGGAACAATCGTGAATCTTGCGATAAATATATCAGAAGAGGCATTTGAAAATATGAAGGCAGATCCGGAGTATAGAGAGCAGATTTTATCTGTACTTCGGCGTGATTTGACCTCGTCTTTTGCACCGATGAAAGCTTCCTTGCTGATTACCGTAGGGGCTACGGCAGAAGATTACAGAGGAGATTCGTGGTCTGGAGTCAACAATGATTCTGAGTTTTATGCGCGTTCCCGGAACAGTTTTTATAAGAAGACAAATGGGAAGGACAACAGGCACAGGGAAGCTCTGGAGGAATATCTGGAAAAATGGGCGCAGGCGAAAAAACAACAGCAGGAAATTTTAGATGAAAAGATGGAAAAAGCTGAACAGGAGAGAAACAGGCTGGTAAAGGCGCGAATGAGAGAGAGGCAGATGGCAGGTTATATTGATGCGACAGTAAAGGAGGATGCAGCGGCGGTTTCTGTTTCTGACCGGGATGAGGTCATTATATCCCGTGAGGGACGTAATAATTTCGAAAGTATGGCTGGCAAAATAGACGATCAGCTCCGCACAATGACAGATGAAAACTTCAAGACCATGTATCAACAGTGGAAAAATGAAAACCAGATAGAGTTGGAGGTTGACCCTTATCGAAAAGCAGATCCGGACGGATCCATTGCCCGTAAGACTTATTTTGAGTCGTATCTGGGTCAGTTGAGAGATATGGAAGATACCATCCGGTCTTATTATGCAGATGCATACGAAGAAGCCGTTTCTGCCCCGATTGACAGTTTAGCTTTTATTTCCGCAAAATATCTGGTATCCTGGTCAGATTACTATGAACCGGGTATTCCAGCCAAAGAGCGGCAGTGGATGCACCACCAGTTAAGGGCAATGCTGACGGATTCTAATGTGGCGCTGAATGACCCTTATGCGCTGGCATCCTGTGGCGGGCCAAAGACAGTAGAAGAGATGGATAAGATTGCGAAACAGGCAGTGAAAGATAAGCTGGATGCGTTACTTTCTGCGGAAGTAAAATAAAAACTGTGCCATTGAGAGGGAGTTTTCTTCAGGCAATATAGGTGGAAGGCTGAACTGTTACAAAAAAATGGTGAATTGAAACGGTGAACTCCACTTTGCAAGATTAAATTCTACTTCAAAAAGTGAATCCCGACAAAAATACAAAAAAATATGGATTTAATATATGAAATACTTGAGATCAGAGTTAAAATACAAGTAAAAGCTGTGGTTTTGGGTATTTTATTGCATGCTGAGCGGAAGTCGAATTTACGGTTGATTTTTTGGAGTGAGTAAATTCCACCTCTGGGGAGATTCTGCGATGATGGCTGTAATAGATTCCTGCCCAGCTTTTTGCTTGTATTTTCGTGGTTATTTTAATAATGCAGGACTCAAGATGATTTCATCCGCAGGAATCTTTTGCAGATGGAATGCATCCAGAAGTTCCTTTCCGTATTGGAATTTAAACATCTCATACGGGCTTTTATTTCCAAGTTTCTTCCTTCTCGTGCGGGGATTTCCCTGCATGTCAGATTCAATAGCGGAAGGATTAGAAAACTCACTTCCGTTATCTGCTAATAGAACAGGGAACAGTTCTATAAAAACATCAGGTCTCAATCCCAGATAAAGACGGTTGAAAATATCAATCACAGACTGGGAATCATTATGTTGTCTAAGAAAAGCAAGCTGCAGTCCTTGTTCCACGAAATGTATGGTGAGAAGAACTGCGCCGCCTTTGCTGCCTTCTACAGAATCAATCTGACGGATAGAGAGGTCCGGATGTTCTTCCATATAGGTTTGGAAACAGGAAAAATCACGTCCCAGGCGACAAGCCCTGTCCACTTTGAGATTTTTGGAAACATTCTTTCTTGGGCGCATGCGGACGGTTCGCGGCATATCTAAGTTTCTGGCGGTAAAAAGACCACTGTTTATATAGGAATACAGAGTTCTTTCGGATTTCATGAGTTCATCCGCATGGTGGACAGCGATGTGATGAAGGGACTGTCCCTTTATTAAGAGAGGCGAAACAATGTCATTGATCTGTCTGAGTTCACTTTCCGAGAGGGCAAAACCGGACCTGGATTCCCTTCTGACCAGTTCATACTCTTTTTGGGCATAAGAGGCCTTGTACAAATGCTTCTCCAGGGAACATTTATTACGTTGTGGGCAGCCATTACAGACATAAGGCGGTTTGGAAAGTTTAGGGCAGGCATACTTTTCGTAGAGAAAACAGGAAGAGGGGCATTTGCCGCAGGACCAGCAGAACCGGTTTTTGTGGGAGGTACATTCGTGACAAACCCTTTGAGCGAGGCAATCATGTTGAAAAGCCAGGAGGCAATCATTGAAGGCTTTGCCAAAGGATCCGCTTTTTTCGAAAGAGATGTGATTTTTAACCTCTTTGGAGATGGTGGTGCAATCCTTGTTTAATAATCTGCCGATTGCCTTAAAGCTCTCACCTTCATTCAGTTTCGTTTCGATGATAATCCGGGAGTCAAGAGTTAAATGTTTTTGCTTATTCATAAGTACGTCCTTCCTGCTGGGAGGAAACAGTCATATTTATATAAAGGATTTTAACAGATGATTCGGAAAGAATAAATTCCACTATTGAGTGGGGGAAGACTTGCAGGATTAAATTCCATAGAGGGGTGGAATTTAAATTTACAATTGAGAGTTACAAAAAAATGACAAAAAAATTGTAAAAACCCCTTGACAAGAAAAAACAACCATGATATTATGTATGAGCTGTCGCGGAAAACGACAGCACACGACCTTGATA
>CAJTSB010000056.1 GCA_910578825.1 uncultured Lachnospiraceae bacterium
GGATGGAACATGGAACTGACCTACGAGAGGAACGGGGATTACCTGATACCGAACCTGGTGCCGAACGAGGAACCGGAAGGAACACTGACCCGGTACGGACTGCTGCGGGAGAACTTCCTGAAAGAACACAGGAGGGGGATATACCAGGGCATGGTATTGTCAGGAGGGCTGAAAGCACACTGCCTCATGGTACAGGAGCAGGCAGAGCAGAGAATGGACGTCCTGACAGCACAGATGGCAGAAGCGGCGGGCGTGACGGAGGAACTGAAAGAAACAGACCAGATGAAGTGGGTGGGCATGATGAACAACATCAGACACTCGGCGGAGGAAAACGTACTGACGGAACTGGTCTACGTATAAAACCGAATACGGAAGCACCCGAGCCGGATAATGGCCACGACCGTGGAGGAAAAACATTGTCCGGCCCTTTTAACGGGGATCCGGGTGCAGACGCCGACGTCGCGAGATGCCAGAAAGACATCTTATGCTCGGATGATTTCCTTATCCATAAAAGACCGGAGATTGCGGGATATTTCGCAATGGAGCAGGACACGATGCTGCAGACGGAATATTTTAAGAACTGTTTCCATTTTAACACATATTACGGGTATGAGGCGGCGGGGATTCCGGTTGGTTTCTATGCCAATGAGGGAGGGCTTCATATCAACATGACCGGAAAACCGGGAGTGGAGAATGAAACCAATCTCTCATGGGAAGATGCCCGTTTCTTTGTCAATTCCTATATTGAGGATGGCGTATACCTGCTTCCGGGGGAAAAGGCGGAGCAGATTGATACAAACGGGATGTACCAGCAGCTTGATTTGTTTTCCATGTTTGCAGAGCAAGTGGGCAGCATTGCCATGAAAGAGGCGGAAGATGGCATGATCCCGGCGGAAAAGGCAAGCCCTGAACCGAAAAAGGAAGCGCTGTCAAAAGAGCAGCTTGACACAATCCTGCGGAGTGGCGGCGGCAGAGAGAACAGCCGCAAGCGCATTTATGCCAAGTACCAGCAGGGTAAGATGCCGGAGGAAATGGCGGCATTTCTCAAAAAGGAATACGGAACTACCGGGAAAGGCTTTGAATTTGAGGGGAAACAGGTAGCTGTGTGGTTTGACGAGCAGGGTATGAGCATCGGACAAGGTACGTCCGCACTGGAACGTCCGGTGCTTACAATGGACTGGCAGGAGATTGAGGCACAGATACGTTCACAAGTAGAAAACGGCTCTTATATGGGCGCAAATGAAGCCTACCTTGTGGATGAGGTGGAGCGAGGGCGCATTGCGAATCATCTGTATTTTTTCTTCCGTGACGGCATGGGAGAAATGCCGGAAGAACTGGAAATGAAAGCTGCCAATTTTCCAGATTCCCATGCAAGGCTGGTAGACCTGTTGTCCACACCGGAGGGCGTGGATATGGCGGTTTCCCATATGGATAAGGCACTGGCACAGCTTGAAAGCGGTGAAAAAAAGCTGCGTATCCGTTCTGTCATGTCCAAAGAGGAACTTAGGGCAGAACTCGACAACCTGCTCCTGGAGAAGAAAACCTTTCCGGTATTGGACAGCGTGGAGGTGAAGAAAGAGGATTTTATCACGCAGGACGAGATAGACCACAGGCTCGGCAGGGGGAGCAGCTTTGAACACGGCTCATTCCGTATCTATGACTATTTTATGGAGGGGCATGACAGCAAGGAAGCGGCGGCTTTTCTGAAAAAGGAATATGGAACAGGCGGCAGCACCCACGCACTTGCCGGAGCTGACCATAGTTATGAGAACCATGACGGGAAAGGTATCAGTCTGGAAAAAGGCAGCATTATGGAGCCTTATGCAAAAGTGCTTTTGCCGTGGAAAGCGGTGGAGAAGCGTATCCGCAAGCTGATTCAGGAAGATAAATATTTATCCCCAAAGGGTAAGGAAGCCTATGCGGAATATAAAGCGGAACAGGCGCAGAAAGAGCTTGAAAAGGCGCAGGCGAAGATAGAGCGTGACACAAAGGTTTCCTGCAAGGATGCCATTGACAGGGCTATCGCAGAGAATTTTGACGGACACCGTCTGCTAAAGGGAACGGCGGCGGAGGTCATAAAGGAATACGGCATAGAACGTGTAAGCTATGTGCTGGCAAATTCTGTTATGCACCGCAGGCAGGAAGAACGGTTTTCTGATGATAACAGGGAGTGGGCAAAGTCCATTGAACCATATGCCATGTATGAGAGCCGGGATATAGTCGCAGCTTCCCACCCTGCCGTGCTGAATGGCTTTATCAACCAGGCAAGGCGGTATATTGAGCGTGAGAAAGAACTTGCGGCTCAGAACGAAGCGGAGCAGGCACAGGCGCAGGAAGATTTGCCGGAGATGGCGGAAGGAGAATTAGATTGGCATATCATACATGAGGCAGATGATGATAACGGACAGCCTGCACAGTGGAGCGCAAAACTGCCAAGCGGGGAATTTCTCTGGATTGACAAGGAAGCGGAAGGGTATGCCCTGTATGACACCCACGATACGGACGCAAGCCCGGTTTCCGTTTCGGAAACACTGGACGGGGCAAAGGAAAGCGGGGAAAATTACGCTTTAAGATTTGCTGATGTGGAGGAAGTGGAGAAAATCACGGTTGCGCTGGAATCCTCTGAGGATTTTTCAGAGCCGGGGATAGGATTCTATACACACCAGTATGCGGATGGCAGGGAGGGTGTGCGTTACCGCCTTGTGACAACAGCAGAAGATGGGCTACTGATACCCTATCCCGAACATAACCGATTTTTTATCAACCGTGAGCTGGCACAGGAGTATATAGATGCTCATGCGGATTTGATTGATGTGATTGGATATGATGATATGGTAATCCAGTCCATGCAGGAGCAGAGCAGGTACAAAAGAGAGCAGGCGCAAAAAGAAACTTCTGGACATGATGTCAATCCTTCTGCAAGTCAGAAGGATTTGAAATCCGGCAATAGGATTTCCATTAACGGGCAGGAGTGTGTAAAGACAGATGAATGGAAGTCCGGCGATGATGTATATGTGCTTGGCAATTCCGTGGAGGACAGTGATTTCTTCTATGCAGAGATAAATGGGAATACACGCTTTGAGTATGACCATAAGCCGGACAGGAAGGAAATAGAAGATGATTTCATAGACCTGGAAGCCATGCGGGATATTGACCGCCATGAGGCGGAAGTGTTCTCTCGCTTCGAGGGCGGGGCAGAGCCGGGGGTTTATTATGCCATTTCCCTTACATCAGATGCCTTTGCTGATAGTTACTATATTTCCGTTATGGACGGAAACACAGGGGAGGAAATACAAGGCTACCGTGATAGCTACGGGGATATGCCTACATTTGGAACGGTTGACGAAGCGGTAGATTACTGCCACAAGAACGATATTGATTTTGAGAATGCGGCAGAGGTAGATCAGTGGCGTATCATTGATGTGGAGCAAAAAAATGATATTGACCACCGGGGGCAGGAGCCGGAAACTTCTGGACATGATGTCCAGAGGTCAGAAACCAAACCGGAGCCGGAGAAGCCAACAGCCAGTGAAACAACCATATATCAGGGTGATAAAAACGGGTTTCCTTATGACATCGTGATTGAAAAAATGCACTTTGGGGAGCCGGAGAAAGCCGAACCGGAAAAGCCGGATTACAAGGTTGGCGATACTGTCACCATTGAGGGAACGGAATTTATTATTGAAAATATTTCTGACAGGGAAGTACAACTCCGTGACCCGAAGCTGTTTTACCCGATCTTTAGGGCAGAGAGCAAGGAGAATTTTGAACGGCTGTTAGCTAAGGAAACAGAAAATGCCTTGCCAGAGCCGGATGTCAAAAGCCCCGTAAAGCGGGCAGAACCAAAGATTGACAAGTCGGGGGCTGTCAATTTCCGCATCACAGGCGATTCTGCCGGAATGGATGCGGCAAACACAGGATTTTCACCGAAGGAGAAATTCAGGAAAAATATGGAGGCAATCCGCACTCTGGAGAGAATCGAGGGTGAAAACCGCACCGCCACGCCGGAGGAACAAAAGATTTTATCACAGTATGTGGGATGGGGCGGTCTTGCCGATGCCTTTGATGAGAGTAAAAGCGCATGGGCGGGGGAATATCAGGAATTAAAAAGCCTGCTATCCGATTCGGAATACGCTTCCGCTAGGGAGAGTACCTTAAATGCCCATTACACAAGCCCCGCCATTATACGCAGCATCTATGAAGCCTTAGAAAATATGGGATTTGAAAAGGGGAATATACTGGAGCCTGCAATGGGCATCGGCAATTTTTATGGCTGTCTGCCGGAGAAGATGCAGGACAGCAGGCTTTATGGAGTGGAGCTTGACGGGATTACCGGGCGGATTGCAAAACAGCTTTATCCAAAAGCCAATATTAAAATCTCCGGTTTTGAAAAGACAGACTACCCAAACGATTTCTTTGATGTGGCAGTGGGCAACGTGCCGTTCGGTCAGTATAAGGTGGCAGACAAACAGTACGATAAAAACAACTTCCTGATACATGATTATTTCTTTGCGAAGGCTTTGGACAAAGTGCGTCCGGGCGGAGTGGTCGCTTTCGTGACAAGCAAGGGAACAATGGATAAGAAAAGCCCGGAAGTGCGGAAATACCTTGCACAGAGGGCGGAGCTTTTAGGGGCGGTCAGGCTGCCGAATACGGCTTTTAAGGAGAACGCAGGAACGGAAGTCACTTCTGATATTTTATTTTTAAAGAAGCGTGACAGGGTTATGGACTTGGAAGCGGACTGGGTGCATCTTTCGGAAGATGCAAACGGGATTGCCATGAACAGCTATTTTGCCCAACACCCGGAGATGATTGTGGGAAAAATGGAGATGGTAACAGGACCCTATGGCATGGAAAGCACCTGCCAGCCCGACACGTCAAGACCTTTTGCGGAGCAGCTTGCGGAAGCCATAAGCCGCATTGACGGGGAGATTGAGGATGTGGAGCTTGATGAGCTGGACGGGGAGGCGGTAGACCAGACCATACCCGCAGACCCGGATGTGAAGAATTACAGCTATACACTTGTGGAGGGTAAGGTTTATTACCGTGAAAATTCCGTCATGAAGCCTGTGGATATGAAAGATTCCATGCTGGAACGCATTAAGGGTATGGCGGAAATAAGGGATTGCACGCAGGAGCTGATCCGTGTGCAGTTGGAGGAATACCCGGATACCGTCATTCAGGAGAAGCAGGCAGAATTAAACTCGCTGTATGATGCCTTTTCCAAAAAGTACGGACTTATCAATTCACAGACTAACAAGAGGGCGTTTAACCAGGACGGCAGCTACTGCCTGTTATGTTCCCTTGAAAAGACGGACGAGGAGGGCAAATTTGTTGGCAAGGCGGATATGTTCACGAAGCGCACCATTAAGAAAGTGGAGGTTGTCACAAGCGTTGACACGGCAACCGAAGCCCTTGCGGTATCGCTGTCGGAAAAGGCGAGGGTTGACCTCGACTATATGGCGGAGCTGTCCGGGAAAAGCATTGACAAGATAAAGGAGGAACTGGCGGGAATCATCTTCCAGAATCCCATAACGGACAGGTGGGAAACAGCGGACGAGTATTTAAGCGGCAACGTCCGTGACAAGCTGGAAACAGCGAAAACCTATGCGGAGAACCACCCGGAATACACGGTGAACGTGCAGGCGCTCACACAGGTACAGCCCAAAGAGCTTGACGCAAGCGAGATCGAGGTGCGTATTGGCGCAACATGGGTAAAGCCGGAATATATGGAGGATTTCATGCGTGACACCTTTGAAACGCCGCAGCATTTGTTTGACAGGAATGTTATGGGCATACAGTTTTCGGGCGTGACCGGGCAGTGGAACGTCAAAGGCAAAAATGCGGACTATGGAAATTCCCTCGTGAACATGACTTACGGAACGAGCCGCAGGAACGCTTACCAGATTTTGGAGGATTCCCTGAATCTAAAGGACAGCCGGGTGTATGACACCATAGAGGAGGACGGGAAGGAAAAGCGGGTATTGAACAAGAAAGAAACCACCCTTGCGGCACAGAAACAGGACACCATAAGGGAAGCCTTTAAGGACTGGGTGTTCCGTGACCCGGACAGGAGGCAGGACTTAGTGGCGAAATATAATAAGCTGTTCAATTCCACAAGACCGAGGGAGTATGACGGGGAGCACCTGAAATTCCCCGGCATGACACCGGACATTGAATTAAAGCCCCACCAGAAAAGCGCAGTCGCACACGTTTTATACGGGGATAATACCTTACTGGCACACTGTGTCGGGGCGGGCAAGACCTTTGAGATGACAGCGGCGGCAATGGAGAGCAAGCGGTTAGGCTTATGCCAAAAAAGCCTGTTTGTAGTTCCGAACCATTTGACGGAGCAGTGGGCGAGTGACTTCCTGCGGCTCTATCCCGGCGCAAATATCCTTGCGGCAACCAAGAAAGATTTTGAGCCTGCCAACCGGAAGAAGTTCTGTTCCCGGATAGCCACGGGAGATTATGATGCGGTGATTATCGGGCATAGCCAATTCGAGAAAATCCCGCTGTCAATCGAGCGTCAGGAGGCTATGATAGAAAGGCAGATTGGAGAAATTGAGCTTGCCATTGAGCAGGCAAAAGCCGACAACGGCGAACGCTATACCATTAAGCAGATGGAGAAAACAAGGAAATCGCTCCAGGCAAGGCTTGAAAAGCTGAATGACACATCGAGGAAAGACAATGTAGTGACTTTTGAACAGCTTGGCGTTGACAGGCTGTTTGTGGATGATGACCGTGTTATAATAGGGGCAAGTCAGAAGAAACCCAGTAAAATCAAAGGGTTGCAGATGATTTTGCCCTATTATTTTTTGCAATGAAACACTTTACAACAAAATTTGACAAGGAGGAATGGAATGGCGAAAGGGGATTTGTTCCGTGCGTTTACAGTACGGTTTTCTTTTAAGAAGGAGCAGCATGTAAGGATGCTGCAAAAATTTGAAGACAGAAAGCTAACTGATGGCAAAGCAAAAAATCAGGTTGTTATGGACGCATTGGAAATGTATTTTGATGCATTGGAAAATAACAACAATGCTAAAGAGGAAAAATGGGTTACAAAAGAATTTATGGAACAGCGGTTGGAGCAGGTTAAGCAGGAGTGTAAGTGGGAAATATGGAAAGAACTACTCTGTATTTTAATTGGCGGAAAAATGAAAGGACAACCGCTTATGGTGCAGTCTCCCATTGATAAGCCGGAAACAGAAAAAGTTATGGTAGATGCGGTGGATATCAGCGGAATACCGGATGTTATGGACAAAATAATGGACTGGAGTGACAGATAAAATGGAGCAATGGTATGCTAAAGTAGGGAATCAGAGCCACTTTTTTGTTTTATGGGTCGGATGCTTAAAAGAATTGCATGGATGGGAATACACATTTTGAAACTGGTATTGACAGTATTGGAAACTGTCCAGCTTTTAGCGGGGAATGTGATAAAGATTGTGTTATTGGTTTTGGCATAAGTAGCGGAGGTAACGAAGTGGATAAGGGGAGGCAAATGCCTTTCTTTATCCATACATATGGACAGGAGGCAGGTTATGGACAAAGAACTGACAGAGGTTATTGGGGAAAACAGAATTTTATACCGTCTGGCGGAAAATGGATGCTATTATCCGGCTTTAAGATTGCCAGAGGGAACACGCTACAACATAGGGAAATACGGACTAATGCGGTGGGAATATTTGCAGACAAACTGTGGAAGGGAATATCTCCGGCTGTTGCTGGATGGGAAACTGAATGAATATCTGCACGAAGTGGACGAAGAGTGTCATGCAAGAGTGGAGCTGCTTGTGGAACAGATGAAAGCAGGGACAGGGATTGTGGAGGAACTAAAGGCTTCCAATCAGATGAAGTGGGTTGGTCTTATGAATAATATCAGGGTTATGGCAGAGGAGATTGTGCAGAGAGAAATGATATATGTGTGATGTGAGGGGGGGGAATCCGCCCTTCTTTTATATGGAAAATTTGTCTGATTTGCCCTGATTATCAAAATTGCCAAAATGATTTAGAAGTAATAAGGCATTTGTTTTTTTGTATAGCAATGATATAGTTTTTATAAACATGGGGATTTTTAGTGATGTAAATTGGTGTGGGTTTCGGAAATTCTGTTTGTATGTGGATACTATGGTGAAAAAGAACCATGGGTATTGCTGCTATTACTGAATCTGTAGGAGTTTGAAAGAGAGTGTTGCGAAATGGGATTGAGGTGGCTTGGAAGGTCGGGGATATGTTTGGCGGCGAGAAAAATCAATAAGAAGACGGACAGAGCTGTGAGTGGGTGCTTGTGGCTTTGCTAGTTTTGGGGTATAATAGGTTAAGTGATAAAGAGAAGAGATGGAACATTTAGCAAATGGACTTTTAAAATATAAGATTTTATTACGAGATAAACTTAAAATATTAAAGTTAGGATGGAAAAGGTGCTATGGAATTAGAAAAGGCGATTGAAAAAGTATTAGATGGACATGCAGTGTTATTTGCTGGCGCAGGATTTTCGTATGGGGCCAAAAATAAGAATAAAGAAGTTCCTATAGCAAAAAAATTGAAAATGGATTTATTAGAAGACATGGGCATGGATAAGTCTTTGGAATATGGGCTGGAGATAGTTGCTAATGTCTATAAGAAAAAGAAATCAGCTACTGACTTAGTTGCTAAATTGAAAGAACATTACAATATATTAAGTGTTGCAGAACACCATAAAAAAATAATGAGTTTGCAGTGGAAGCGGGTATATACTACGAATTATGACCAAGTTGTTGAGATATCTTCAAAAGAAAATACAAATAGCTATATAAGAGACGCTGTGATTTTATCAGATGATTTTGAGGCTACTAATAAAAATTCTATATGTGTCCATATGAATGGGTATATTGAACGGCTTAATGAAGATAAATTGGATAATGAATTTAAACTTACTGATAAAAGTTATTCATGCGATACTTTGGCAGGGAATCCATGGTTTGAATTTATGGTTAATGACTTTGAAGCGGCATCAGCAATAGTAATTGTTGGATACTCTATGCAATTTGACATAGACATTAAAAGATTATTATCATCTCCGGAGATTTCAAAAAAAGTGATTTTTATTGATGCACCGGGTATAGATGAAATATCAAAGGAATTACTTGAAAGTTATGGTTCATGCTATCCAATCGGAATTGAGGAGTTTAGTGAGAAAATTGAATTGCAGAAAAAAAATTATGTTCCTAGCTTGACTTTTTCTTATAAAAGTTTTAGATATACATTTCATGATACTTTGACGAGCGTAACACCTACTTATGAAGAGATAGTGCAATTTTATACAGAAGGAAAAGAGTGCGAAAAATTATTTGCAAAAGATTCTGGGGGTGATTATCAATATCTTCTGAATAGAAAAGCAATGAACTATTTTTTGAGAGTGTATAGAAATAATAAAGTATTTATAGCAATTTCTAATCTTGGTAATGGAAAATCTACATTTCTACATTTAGTTGAAAATGAATTAAGGAGGGAAAATGTTAAGGTTTATTCATACGTTCATCGCTATGATTTAATAGATCAAGAAATAGAACTTATATGTAATGAGACACAAAAATGTGTTGTGATAATTGACAACTATCCGGGCCATATGGATATATTAAATAAGTTTGCTCAATATGGTCATCGAAATATTACATTTCTTTTATCGGCCAGGAATGGTGTAAATTTGATGTTTTGCAAACAATTAGAAAGGGCTTTGCACATTGAAATTGAAGACATACATCCTTTGTACTTGAATCAATTACAGGACAAAGAGATTGAGGATTTGGCGGGTATTCTTGAAAATAATTCGTTGCTAACTGATAGTATATTTGAAGGAAAAGATAGTGATTCATTGATTGAATTTATTAAAACTGATTGCAAAGCTAATTTTTCAAATTTATTATTACAATTATTTGAATCATCTAGCATAAAGAAAAAATTGCACGAATTATATACAGATTTACTGAATACAGAAAAGGCAAAAGTGAAAGAAGTAGTAATATTTTCTTTGTTAAAAAATATTTCTAATTATGATTTGAGTTTCCATGAAATATTGGATCTTTTTAATGCGGATTATATTTCGATTAAAAGTAATGACATAGAATTTATATCTGAAATATTTGAACACGAGGGGGATTACGGAATAAATGTTAGATCATCTATAATATCTATGTCATTAGTGAAAGATATAATAAAAATAGAAGACATTATAAATACAATGAAAAAAGCCTTTTTAGCCGCTGATAAAAAATCAGGTCGTATATATCTTGAGTTGCAGAAAAGTATGGTTTCACATTCTCAATTCATGTATTTGACAAATACTTCTGATGAAAGTGAAAAGTTTATGTTGATTGAAGGATTTTATGACTATATTCGTAATACTGAATTTTCAAAACATAACCCATTCTACTGGGAACAATTTGCATCAGCCTATATTGATATGAAAAAGTTTGATTTGGTTAAAAAATGTATTGATACAGCTTTAGTTGAGGCGAAAAGGACACCTCATTTTGTACCATTCCAGGTCAGAACAGTGCAAGGAAGATATTATAGTAGAAAAATGTTATGAAGATGTGTTAAAGGGAAGATGTAGTAGTGGTAATGCTATCAAGTCAATTACTGATGCAACAGAAGCAATATTGCAGTTTTATGATCATCCTGAAAATAATTTGTTTTATGTATTTAAAGTTGTAAGAAGATTTTCCGATATTTATAAAATGATATGCGATTCTTTAGATAAAAGAGAACTTTCAATTTATATTGAGAAGGGGGCCATTATGAATAAACATATGGAGGAATATTTAACCAAAAGTACAGATACACAATATTTTATAAAGGTAAAGAGTTGGAGGGAGGAATTGGTTGGAACATTAGAGGACGCTAAAATTCGCATAAAATAAATATTTAGCATATAGATAAATATAAGTGTTAAATATCAAAAAAGTTGAAAAGTTATTGTTTTTTTGCTTGACACGATCAGATGTAGCGGTATCTGTAGACAAACTACAGAAAGGAATATCTCCGACTGTTGCTGGATGGGAAACTGAATGAATATCTGCATAGTGGACGAGGAATGTCATGCAGGGGTGGAGCTGCTTGTAGAGCAGATGAAAGCAGGGGCAGGGATTACGGAGGAATTAAAGGTTGCTAATCAGATGAAATGAGTGGGCTTATAAATAATGTCAGGATTACAGCAGAGAAAATTGTGCAGATGGAAATAATATATGTGTGATTCTGCATGGGGCGGCAAACCGCCCTTATTTTTTAGAGAAGAATTTAAGTTGTTGTGATAATTTTCCGGAAGACATCAGTGATATAGAATTGATATTACATTTGTCTATTTTGATATAGAAATAGTGTAGAAATTAGAAAAATGATGTAGGTATGATATAACGTCTGCAACTATGGAGATTGTCAACGATATAGAAATGATATAAAAATCGAAAAAACGATACAGGCATGATATAGGAACGGTATAGAGGTGATATAGTTTTTAGCTTTTACAGAAAGTATCAAACAGGGTATCCATGGGTTGGATTTGCATCAGATATCCTGTCCGCTGGCAGCAAATTTTGTGTCTGCATTTATGGGTGAATTGTATGCTGGAGTGATGTAGAAATGGTGTAGATTCCGCCGATTTTGGTGTGGGAACGGTGTAGAAATAAGAAATAATGGTGTAGACATTTTAGATGGAGATTTTTTAGCGGTGTAGTAATGGTGTAAAATACAGAAATTTTGATGTGGGAATGATATAGAAAATGCCCAAAATGATGTAGATTTAATATTTTACGCTATTTACCGGTATATTATGGGGTTTTAGGGGCTGTGCCACTGACCGGATGGCATTTTGTGACACAAAATGCGTATCTGGCGAAAACTTTGGGAGTGAAAAGGAGGCAGAGTTTTCGGGGGCGGAGGGAAATTTACGGCAGCAAAACAGACAGGTAAAAAACAGGTGCAGGGAACGAAAAACTTTTTTCCAATAACAGGCTGACTTCTGAAATAGAGCACGGTATAATTTATAACAATAAAGATGTGCATGCGATTTTTATTGTTTCAGTAAACCGACTATCTACAAGGAGGAACACGCTTATGAAGGGAAAAAGCAGAATGATACTTCTCTTTGCAGTGGCACTCATGTTTTTGCTGTCCGGCATATCAGCAGAGGCGAAAATAAAGCCGAAGCTGGAAGCAGCGAAAAAGACTACAACAGTAGGACAGAAATGCCAGTTAAAATTAAACGGAGTGCCCGGCAGGGCAGGGGTAAAATGGAAAACCAGCAATAAACGGGTGGTTTCCATTGCCAAGAGGAAAGGGAATGCGGTTACATTCAAGACTGTAAAAAAGGGGAAAGCGGTGGTTACGGCCACTTATAAGAAAAAGAAATACCAGTGCCGGGTTACGGTTAAGGCAGGGAAAAAGAGAAGGCCGGCGGCAGACCATCCGGTGTTAAACAGCAGTGATGTGACATTATATTATCTTTCTGAAGAATATAAAAATTACATAACCTATGACAGTAGCCACCTCCGGGAATACCGTTTCCGGGTGTCCGGGACAGGGAAAGAAGTGAGGGACTGGGAAATATCCGGGGATGAACTGAACCCGAAATATTGGACAGTTTATAATCAGGGTTAGGCAACTTTTAA
>CAJTSB010000057.1 GCA_910578825.1 uncultured Lachnospiraceae bacterium
CTTCGGAAATATGTTTACTTCCCATAAGAATTTTCATGGCAGTCTTGCAAGAACTTCATGAAACAATGCTAAGATGTAACATAAAGGCTGAATCATTACCATATCCGACAGAATATGGCAGCTCATGACTTTACGAACTCTGGGATATCATGTATAATCGAAGAAGAATATTGAAGAAAAGAGGTAAACAACCATGGCGCAAAATCCTATCATAACATTTGAGATGGAAAACGGGGACGTTTTTAAAGCAGAACTTTATCCTGAAATCGCCCCCAACACTGTAAACAATTTTATCAGCCTTATCAGCAAAGGGTACTATGACGGTCTCTGTTTCCACCGTGTCATCAAAGGATTCATGATTCAGGGAGGATGCCCGGATGGAACCGGAACAGGCGGTCCCGGCTACAGCATCCAGGGTGAATTTACCCAAAACGGTTTCACAAACGACTTAAAACATGATGCCGGCGTACTCTCCATGGCGCGCACAATGGCGCCGGATTCCGCCGGTTCCCAGTTTTTCATCATGCATAAAACAAGCCCGCACCTTGACGGCGCATACGCCGCATTCGGCAAGATTACAGAGGGCATGGAACATGTGGACAAAATTGCTGAGACAGATACGGATTTCTCAGATCGCCCCACAGAACCTCAGATTCTGAAAAAAGTCACCGTAGAAACTTTTGGTGAAACTTATCCGGAGCCGGAAACCTGTTAAAGGTTTCCGGTCAGGAAACCAAACCTGCCAGTTTCAAAATCAGATTCGTCGTCCGAACCAGCTCTTTCTCAAATTCTGTGCGTTTCTCTGCTCCACCCCCGCCGACATAACTCTTAACGCCATTTTCCATCTTTCCCATCCGCTCTGCCGCGTGAAGGTAAGAATTATAGGGGATAGCTCCCAGTCGCTCCTCTTCCAGCCGATAAATGCGCTGCAAATTTAACCGGTTATACAAATCATTCTCGAAATACCTTCCAATCAGGAAAAAAATTTCCCCACGGCAATCCGGCGGATTGTTGTAAAACTTACCGATAACCTCCGTATCCTGATTCATATTCAACACACATACGTCTGCTTCCCGAAAAAGTTTCCTCGCATAATCATCCTGCCTGCTGCCGCAGTCAATAAATACAATATCAAAATACGATTCCACCGCATCCATAACGCGATTCATGCGCGCAAAACGGCAATCCCTGTGCCACCATTCATATTCCGGTCTGACACTGGTCGGCAGATAGTACATTCTGTCCTTCACAATCTGGCGCATATTCGCCCTGACAATCTCTTCCGTCAAATCCTCCCGCCGTTCCCTGCCAAGCAGGCAGTCGAGACCGCTGAACAGAAAAAACTCCTGCGTCTCCGCTGCAACCGCCTGGTTCTGTAGCGGTTCTTCCGCTGTAAGCATCCGTTTCTGTCCGGATTGCTCCGCCGCAAACACCGAATCCTGCCTGTTCTCCTGAAAAAATTTCCGCTCAAGTTTCTGATCGTGATATCCTCCTGAAACGACTGCTACAGACAACGGATACAGGCAAACCACCGTAGTGGCGACTGCTGCAAGGTTAAATGCCGTTCCTGCTTTCTTTTGTTGACTCCAAAATGCTATTCTCATGGATCACTCTCCTCTGTCGGAGAAAACGTCATCCGGTTCGATGCCTTCATGTAAAACGGATGTTATTCAAATTAACATTTCACTTTATCATTGGGATTCTTGCACGGACTTCGTGCTGATTCTATTTTAAGATTACATTTGACAAAAGATATGTTTATCATACAAAATATGTCAAAAAATGTAAACCTTTTTTTCGTACTTTATAAAAAGTTTATAATGTTACAATCAAGGTGTCATACCCATCCTGCCTGAGCTGGTTCTGGAGCGTCCTTGCATCCTCAAGCGTAGATTCACGCCCTACAATCACCGCATAATAGGGATTATCCCAACGCACCGTTGCAAAATACCCCTGACTTTCCAACTGCTCTCTAAGATATTCTGCATTCGATTCATGGGTAAAAAGCCCTACCTGCACGCCATACTGTTTCGGGGAACCTTCCAGAGGAATTGCTTCTTCTATCCCGTCTACAATAGCATCTACCATCTCATCAAAACGTTCGTCAAACATCTGGTTATCCATATCGTTATTGATAAACCCGAGTTCCATCAGGACAGCCGGCATCTGCGTCCTCCTCAGCACTACAAGTCCCGGACGCTCCACTACATCCAGATCCTTAAATCCAAAGTCTACCAGTTCCTGATTGATGGCCTCCCCGATGCGCGCAGCCTCCGTGCCTGCCTCATAGACAAGCGCCTGTGTTCCATTATAAGTATTGGGATTAATGCCTGAATTCCGATGAAAGGAAATAAAATAATCTGCACCGGAACGATTGGCTATTCTTGCTTTCTCAATCGGCGAATCATAACGGTCCGTGGTTCTTGTATACAGCACGTTATATCCCGCATCTTCCAACTCCTGTCCCACTGCAAGCGCTACGCGCAGCGTGTCGTCTTTTTCTTTCCTGTCCCCATAGGACGCGCCTGCGTCATAACCTCCGTGTCCGGCATCCAAAATTATTGTTGCAGCCATAGTTCCTCCATGGTTTTTCTTTTATTCTATGCAGGAGAGGTAATTTTGTTCGTCAATCAAGTTATAATATAATTTGCTTTTACCCTGGCTGCACAGGCGCTCTGAACAGCGTCTTCACAATCCTTAGATTGCAGATCGACCGCTTTTTTCCGATCATCGGCCTTCAAATCGGCGACAGAAAATTTCCTTACTATTAAAAAACCCATAAAAGCCCGCTTTGCATCCTGAAAATACTTCCTGCAAAGCGGACATTTATGGGTTCTTATTACAGATGTATCTGAAACTTTCCTACTTTTTCGTGGTAACCGCCTTTACTTTAGACCAGTCAGAATAAACCTTTCTTAATTTTCCATTGACCTTCACAGTCTTGTACGTACGGATTTTCACATAATACTTCTTTTTCGCTTTCAATTTAGAGATCATCTTCGACGTTATCTTTCTGTTTTTTACGGTCAACTTCTTTGTATTCTTATTGGCAAACTTACGGCTTGTGGAATAGGCAATTTCATAGCCAGACAGTTTTACATTGTAGTTCCTCCATTTTATGGAAAATCCATTCCTCTTTGCGGATAGCTTTGATATGGATACCTCTTCCGGCAGGGTTTTTATATTCTTTGCCTCCGACCAACCCGAATAATAATTTCTGCCATTGACAGTTTTGTATGCCCGGACTCTGACATAATACTTCTTATTTGCCTTTAAGTTCTTGACGGTCAATTCGGTAACAGACACTTTCTTAATCGTTTTTGTCTTTGTTCCTTTCTTGGTAAATTTTTTGTCGGTAGAATACTGCACCTGGTAGCCCGAAACTGGCATCTGTCGGTTCCACTTGACGGTAAAGCTCATGGGTTTCCTCTGTAACTTGGAAATAGACGGCTTATTTACCGTCACGTTTCCGTTATTGGAGGTTCCGTCATCCGGCTTTCCGTCGTCCGGTTTCCCATTATTTTCTACCACGTTCACAGTACACTGGGCAAAATCTCCCTGTTCTGTCATCACGGTAACCGTTGCCATGCCCGGCGCAACAGCGGTCACGGTTCCCATGCCATCCACCTTTGCCACGTTTCTATCCGAACTTTGCCATTCATATTTAAATTTAGGGGTTCCCAGCGCGTCCATGATGACTTTCAGTGTTTTTCTGCTGCCTTGTTGCAACGTGAAGGATTCCTCTTCCAGAGACATTTCCTTTACATAACTACCTACCTGCACCATTGCGCTATTGTTGTATTGGTACGCATCCTCTTCCTCCGAAACAGCGGCAACCATGAAATCAGAATATATGCCGCCCGAAGTGAGCATCTCCCCGGTAATGGGAATCAGTACCGTCTCATATGAATGGCTGCCTATCCGTTCCGTCGAATATGACGCTATTACCCGTTCTAAGTCATCACAATTAACAAGGCTCACCGCCGCTGTCGTAGATAAATCTCCCCTGTTCTCGACAACAGCCGATATGAAGGGATTTCCCCCAAGCGTTACCAGATCCGCCGATATGCTTACATCAGAATACAGCAGACAAAATTCCGCGCTTGCCGGCTCTGATAACTCTTTGCCGCTCTCCGATAATTGCAGTACATAATTTCCTGCCGCCAAGTCCTTGGGAACATCTATCGCAAAGGAAAGTTTCTGCACCTGTCCAACACCCAAATCCACCGGGCACTGAGATTCGGACACATTCTGTCCAGAGGGCGCCAACACAGATACATCCAGGGATGTTACCGGATGGTTGCCTGCATTTTTCACTTCCGCCGACAGGGTCAGCTTTTCCCCTGGATTCATGGTATCGTAGTCATACTCTAAATTCTCAAGCACAATTTTTGAAAAATCCTGCACCAGCGCAGTACAAAGTTTGCTCTCAACATTTACCGTATTTCCTTCATATGTATAAGCATCCTGCCGGTAATTCAGCAACGCCACGCCGTTTACCAGAGTTCCGGAACATGCGCCGATACAGCCTCCTTCCTCCGTCACCTGTATGGGATTTGCATAAGTTCCGTCCTCTTGCCGGTACATCAGGTATGCCTCCGCAACATCCTTTTCACTGGAAGGATTTTTTTCCGTAAAGAGAATTGCCCGGCTTGTTCCATCGGTAAGTATCGAGAAATCCTCGTTGGGATTGATTTCCAAGCCAGCCACCAGTTCTTCCGGCGTTCCCCCTGCCGAAGAAAGCGCGACAATGGAATTATCCCGATACCAGTATATTCCGGAATCGCCATCCGTCTTGCTGTAGACCAGATTGGCATTGAGCGCCTTGCCATCCGTCAATTTGACCTTCTGTCCACCCAGATCCGACAGAAAGACGTTCCGGTCCTCAAACGTTGACAGATTGTTGTCCAAATCCGTAATATAGGCAAGATATGTCTTCCCATCCAGCACACAGCCTTCCAACTCGCAGACCTTACAGGAATTTTCCAGCAGGGTGGCAGTTTCCGACCATTTTCCATTTTCATATGTACGGCAACGCACATCGTTCGTATTGTTCAATGCATAATAATCCGGGACGCTGTTTTCCACCCAGAAAGCCGTCAAGACGGAACCGTTTTTCACGATGGATGGGGACATACAATAGGAACCGCCTTCTACCAGTCTTGTGACATCAAACGCCCTTGTCTCCGTGTTAAATCGGGCAAAAGAAATCCCGGTAGCGCGCGCCATATCTTCCAGGCTGTCCGATGGCAGAATCTCCCTATCCATCTCCTGATATAAGAGATAGATATCGCTGCCATCCGCATACAAATCAAAATCATAATCTGCCGTGTCATTGCCGTCCACCTGTTTTGGCTCGCTCCAAATTCCTGTCGTCCTGTCATAAATGCTGTAGTATAGCGTATCCGCATTATAGGCATCACGGCCTGCATTTGCATCCCGGTAAACCATAAGCGTCATATCTCCGGCAGAGACCGTCTTTGTCCGGGCATAGCCCGATACCGCCTCATCCAAGGTAAGCGTCCCCGCCTCTTTCACGGAAGACGAATTCCAGCCATCGTCCGCCGCAAGCCTTGAATAGTCCGCCACCTGCAAATCAGAAACATCATTGGCAGAAAACAGACTGCCGCCGGAAAGCGTCTGCGAGCGTTTCTTTGCATTGTCTTTTTTATCCGCACGGGTGTATACGTTAAATCTGCCGGATACAAGCTCCCATTCCTTTTCAAGGCAGAATAATTTTCCTGACACCTTCGCGTCCGCTTCCAGCACAATGGATTCCAGGCCCTTTTTCTCTCCCATCATGTAATAATTGATAGGCAGCGTGAATCCGCCGTTCAGCTTTACATTTACCTCGGAACAACCGGGTCCCGCCGACACCTTCACATACGGCGCAAGGTAAAAGAGAATCTCTGCGCTCACCGAATCGCCAATGCTTTTCGTTGGGTCTGTAAAATCTGCCTGAATCTTAGCGCTTGCCTTTCCGGTTGCCCCGACCTCAATTCCTACGGTAACAGGCACCGATATCACAACGAAATCCGCATTTGCGCTGTAGGAACTCTTCACCTGGATGTACAGATAGCCGGTTCCTTTCCTGACCGAGTCATTCAGCTTTCCAGAAATATACCCTCCAATTTTTGTTGAAAACCGAAAGGAATCGCTAAACTTAAGCTCCTTGTTCTGGAACGATTCCTCGTCCTTGCCATTCGCCAGGTTTTCAGCCGATTTTTCCACTGCGCTCTTGTACATGCCGAATAAAGAATCGTCCACGACTTCTTTCTCTTTCAATTCCTTTTTTACCTTATCTTTATCCTTATCGGCATCCTTAAACAGCACGCTGTTCTTGTCTATCAGCTTGGCGTCATCCGTATTGACAGAAATCATAAAGCTTCCATCCGTGCTTAGTTTTAAATCAAGGGGCATGTTCAGCTTGGCAAGGTCAAACGTAGCGCCCCCGATAAACGGAGTATTCTCAGGAACTGTAAACTGCAGGCTTTCCCCGAAACTCAAGCTGCCAATCGGCGTCTTGGCACTCTCCCCTGGGTTCTTGACAAGAAGATTAATCTGCTGTCGCTGTGTGGGCATCCTTTCATATTTCCCATCCCCCGGTTCCACGTCCAGAAGTATGTACACCTTTTTATCCGCCTCAAACAGCGAATACCTCAAGTCCTTGAACTCTCCCGTCTGGCTTTCCACCACGCGCCTGCCGCCAGAGAAGATGGAATACTTTCGTATGGCGTCCCTTACATTCTCCTTTGCCTTAACCTTCAAATCAAACGTGTTTCCCGGCTCGGAAAGGCTGATGGTCTTCTGGTTTACCATCAAGTCAATGTTGCCGAACATGGCATCCTTGAACAGTACGCTCTCAAAGCAGTCGTTTTTCTGGAGCATCGCGCCGTTATCCTCGTCTGCCTCACTGATTGTAAGCATCATGATATAGGTGACATGGTTTTCATTTATGGCATAGCCGTATTCCACAAAATCCGCATAACCCATGGCACTCACGTCCAAGTCAAATGACAAGGCTCCGTTTTCATCTTCCTTTGCCTTGAGGGATGAAAAGACGGCTTTTCCCTTGTCATCGGTATCAACAGTGTCCACACCGACACTGACGCTGGCATTGTAAATCGGCTTGCCGGAAGTGTTGGTTACGTAAAAGGTATAATCCTTGACCGTTACCGTCTTCCTATCGTCCGTCACTGTCACCTCACAGCTCGCTGTAAGACCATTGGAAGTCGTTCCGGTGATGGTTGCCGTCCCCTCCATCTTGGAAGTAAAAGTAACTGTCAAATCCGCAGTGCAGTTGTCGGAGGAATTCTCCCCGGTGCAACCGGTAACCTCTGCTACTACGGGATTGCTGCTCGTCCAGGTAATGGCGTCTATTTCCTGCTGTAGGAGTTCAGATTTGGAGGTTTCGGGCAACTTCAAGCTACCAAATATCGAAAATGTCTCATTTATGGAACCGTTCTTCGATGGTTCCAAGGTAAATTCCGAAATTGTATCATCCTTAACTGTCACTTCACAACTTGCCACAAGTCCATTGGAAGTTGTTCCAGTAATGGTTACGGTTCCCGCTTTATATGGGGTAACAATAATGGAAAGATTGGCAGATTGATTATCCGATATATGGGAACTGCTACATTTTGTGACTTCTGCGATTTCAGAATCACTACTTGTCCATATAATTTTCTCTATAAGTTTAGTTAAAGTTTCTGACACAGTGCCACCATAATTCAATCGAACAGTTCCATTCACTGTTAAGATATCCCCCACCTTTCCAGACACATTATTTATAATCAATGATGCAATTGATATTTCAGGAGCAGTACCCAATGAGACAAATATCCTATCATTTTCTTCAGCATAAGACTCTGCTGTAGAATCATCATAACCATGTATTACAGTATGGCTTGGAATATTATTACTATGATATATTCGACAGAAAGGATTTAAAATTATTAGCACAGATAAACTACTACATCCCTCAAACGCGTCATATCCGATAACCTTAACGCTGGTTGGGATCTTTACATTTGTCAAACTATCACAAGCAGCAAATGTACTTCTTTCAATACTTGTTACACTGATTGGGATCTCTATATCTTCCAATTTTCTGCACCTTCTAAACGCACACTCTCCTATGCTTGTAACACTAGAAGGAATATTAATATTTGTTAAGTTGTCACACGAATAAAATGCATATGTTCCTATATCTACAACACCTGACGAAATTTTCACACTAGTTAAATTGTCACACTCACAAAACGCATATGTTCCTATAACCCTTACACTTGATGGAACAACAATACTCCTCAAACCAACATACTTATAAAACGCATACGCATTAATATTTGTGACACTGGAGGGAATTACAACATCTTGAGCCAAAACGCCATTAACATATAAATTCTGGGCATAATGTCTAAACGGATTGGCAAATCCCGATTGGATTTTCACAAAATCTAAGAGATTTAATAACTCTTATATTTTGTTATCAAAAATTACTCTAACCCTTGAAAACACTAAATTTGTATGAGGTGAACTTTCCCTTAGACTTTCCCTTATGTTATTTCCTCCCCCCAGTTGTTATTTACCCTAATAAGGGAAAATTTAAGGGAAAGGAAAACCTACAACACATTATAACACAAAACAATTAAGGCGTGGGAACTGATTTGATATGCTTGTAAAAATTATGAAAGGACAAAGAAAATGAATCTAATATACGCAAGGTACAATATGTACCACAACAGTATTGACATTACTACATTTGACGGTTACATTCTACGGATTGACTGTAACAAAGCAGAGAAAGGATTAAAAAACACAGCATGGACAGACCATGTACTAAATGCACTGGCAATAGATAATCTGCTTGAAACATGCAACCCATCGGACACCGATGGGTTTGTTTTATCTCAACAACGAAATACAGATATTTATAGATGCAGAGGATAATCAGGAAAGTTTGACATAAAAATGCTTAAAATCTTTTACAAAATGCTTTTAAGCATTTTTCATTTTGCTTTTTAATCTCTTTCAAAATGCCAAAAGAAATATATATCCAAAAGAGCTTATTATTTATACAGAATAAAATTTCTCCAAAGTCGAGAGCATTTTCTCTTGACTGACAGGTTTTGTCAGATGTGCATTCATTCCTGCATCAGTTGTCCTTCTTATATCTTCACTATATGCGTCTGCTGTCATAGCTATTATTGGGACTGTTACAGCGTCAGCTCTTGGCAATGCCCGGATTGATTTTGTAGCGGTCAGACCATCCATCACAGGCATTCTCACATCCATTAACACAGCATTAAAAGTATTCTCAGGCGAATTATTAAAAATATTAACAGCAATCTGTCCATTTTCTGCCGTCATTACTTCAATCCCTTCATCTTCCAGCATAAATTTCGCAATTTCCATATTCAGTGGGGTATCTTCAACTAACAGGACTTTCATGCCGTCCAAACGTACTATTGATTCCTGTATATTTTCTTCTGTCTTTTCTTTCTCTGCAATACCAGACAGTATTCCTGTATCAAATCTTACCTCCACAATAAATTTACTGCCAACCCCCGGCTTGCTTGCTGCCTTGATAATCCCCCCCATCAAATCAACCAGTTTTTTTGTAATAGCCATTCCCAATCCGGTTCCCTTATACCCATTGCAATTTCCGCTATTTTCCTGTGTAAAGGAATCCCAAATTTTTTCCAAAAAATCCGGTTTCATACCAATTCCGGTATCCTCAATCTCAAAATGGTATGTCGCCTTTCCGTCTCCAGCAGAAACCTCCTTTACCTGAAAAAAGATTTTCCCTCCATCCGGGGTAAACTTAATGGCATTTGATAAAATATTGATAAGTACCTGACGCAGATGTAATTCATCGCCAATTAGCAGAGGATGATGGAATATACCAAACTCCCTGACAAAATCCACCTTTCTCTGTGCCAGCAGACTTTCCGCAATTAGTGCACAACCGTTAATCACCTCACGTATATCCATCCGTTCATGGTTCATAACCATTCTGCCGCTTTCAATCCGGCTCATATCCAAAATATCGTTAATCAGGGATAGCAGATGTTTGGAAGAACTGTCAATTTTCCCTAGACAATCAAGAACCCTGTCTTTATCATCAAAATGTTTCATGGCAATGCCTGTCATTCCAATAATGCCATTCAGGGGTGTCCGTATATCATGGGACATATGGGATAAAAAAGCACTTTTTTCCCTGCTGTTGTTCTCTGCCCGCAAAACGCTCTCTTGTAATGACAGATTTTCTGTTTCCAAAACCGCAATTTTCTTTTTTAACTTTTTCACTGTTTTCTTCTTTTTCATAGTTCCTCCATTCCAGTAATTATCTTGTTTACACAAGTTATTTTATACGATTTCCATCTGATAAACCATAAAGGGCAGATAACAAGTATGTTAAAACTGCGTTAAAAATATGCCGGGCATAGCCCTTATACGGGCTGTTTTCCGGCATATATTTATCTTTATTATTTTTTAGAAAATGCAATCGTTACCACCGTTCCCACATCCACAGTACTTTCCAGACTGAGCTTTGCATGGTGGTACAGAGCACCATGCTTTACTATGGCAAGACCAAGACCTGTTCCACCTACCTTTTTGGAATGGCTTTTATCCACCCGGTAAAAGCGTTCAAACACCCTGTCCTGATGTGATATAGGAATCCCGATTCCCGTATCACGCACAATCACATTCACGCCATCTCCCGTCTGGTTTACCAAAACATCCACCGTACCATTTTCCTTGTTATATTTCATCGCATTGTCACAAAGGTTATAGAGCATTTCCTCCAAAATTTTATGCACGCCTATAATCTCTGCCCTGCCGCCAATCAAATGAAAGGTAATATTCTTCTTATCGGCTTCTTTTTCCAACCGTCCGATTACTTCCTTTGACAATTCATATAAATCCACCGTTTCCTTTTCATAAGGAATACTCTGCCCGTCAAGTTCAGAAATCTTAATAATATCATTGACTAACGTAATCAGCCGCTGTGCCTCATCATAAATGGATTTTGAAAAGTCAGTCACATCATTTTCCAGAACATCGCCTGCTTTCATCAGTTCGGCAAAGCCAGAGATAGACGTCAGCGGAGTTTTCAGTTCATGGGAAACATTTGCCGTAAACTCCCGTCGCAGTGCATCCCTTTTTTCACGTTCCGTAATATCCAGAATCACCACAACAGCCCCGATTACAGATTCTTTCTCAAAAACCGGATTGGCAATCAGACTGTAACTGCGTTCCTCCCGCACCATCGTATTTTCTGCCTTTATTCCTGACAATACATCGGATATGACGCCTCTGAACTCTTTTGCCCGGCAGAACAGCAGGACACTCCTGTCTGCCGGAGGGGTAATCTCAAGCAGGTTTAATGCGGCAGAATTATAGGTCAGAAGATTGGCGTCTGCATCAATAACCAGAAAGCCCTCACTCATATTTTCTGTAATCAGGTTAAATTCCTTCTGTTTTTTGCGGGCATCCGCAAGTTGTTCCCCTATCGTTTCTTTCTGGTCTGCAATTTTCCGTAACAGCGGAGTTAATTCCTCATATGTTTCGTTATTCTCAGGCACTTCCAAATCCAGTTTGTTAATTGGTTCTATAATGGCTTTTGATACCCTTGCGGAAAGCACCAGTGTTAAAATCAATGCGACAAACATAATGAATAAAATCGGCTGAAGCATCCCCATCAGAATGGTTACTACCGTATACTGTTCTGTCGAAACCCGCAGTATGCTGCCATCGGAAAGCCGTATGGCATAATTCACTGTTTTCTCCGTCAGGGTTTTGGAGTACCTTGTACTCATTCCTTTTCCCTCTTTCATTGCCGTTTTAATTTCATCCCGGTCAGCATGATTATCCAGTTCGGACACATCTGCCCTGCTGTCGAACAATACCGTTCCATTTTCATCAATCCATGTGATACGGTTATTTCCGGCAAGTTTGTTATTCTTGTTATCAAAACTGTCAAAATATCCGGCTCCCTCATTTTCAAGAGCATGTGCCAGAAAGCCGGCCTCATTGGCAAGCTCTTTCTGTATCTGCTTTTCAAAAAAATGAAACAAAAGCCCCATAATCAATGCAATGGTAGCTGCCAATACAAGACAGACGGTAAGCAGTGACGAACGAAAAATTTTTTTATTCATTCCAATCGCCTCCTAATTTATAGCCGATTCCTTTTATTGTCTGAATGAGTTTTCCTGCATCCCCCAGTTTTACCCGCAGTTTGCGGATATGCACATCCAGCGTTCGGGATTCTGTATAATATTCTCCCCAGACACTGGTTAAAAGCCTGTCGCGTTCCACCACATTGCCCTCTGCCTCCAGCAGGACTATTAACAGCAGATATTCCTTATAGGAAAGCGATACCGCTTCCCCTAATAC
>CAJTSB010000058.1 GCA_910578825.1 uncultured Lachnospiraceae bacterium
CGATATTGTTGATAAGAAATTTCAAAAAAGATGGTTTTTTGATACGGCAGACGAAGGCAATGAGGATTGCATTGGCCAGGGCAACCACAACCTCTCTGTGGCGGATGCAGATGGGGATGGGTTTGACGAGATCGTCTATGGAGCCTGTACGATTGATCACGATGGGACGATGTTATATTCTAATAAATTCGGGCATGGGGACGCCCTGCATGTCAGCGATTTTGACCCAGAGCACGAGGGGCTTGAAATCTGGAGCTGTTTTGAGCACACCGGCGGAGCCGCGCTGCGCGACGCAAAGACAGGCGAAGTGATGTTCCGTGCCGCAGAAGGCCCCTGGGATACCGGACGGTGCGTAGCGGGAAATTTCGTAGCCAGCCATCCGGGAAGCGAATATGCCTATGTAGGTTCCGGATTGCTGGATTCACAGGGAAATCCGGTGTTAAATGAAGATGGCAAGGAGATTGGCTGGCCGTTTAAATGGTCAATGAATTCTGCCGTATACTGGGACGGGGAGCTGGAACGTCAGCAGCTGGACAGAGCGATTGTGGAATGTTATCAGCATGGACGGGAGTTAACAGCAGCAGCGGGATATAATAACGGTACAAAGGGAAATTGCTGTCTGTCTGCCGACCTTTTTGGCGACTGGCGAGAGGAGATTATCTTTCCAGCGGGAGACCGGCTGCGTGTGTACAGCACGACCATTCCCACCAAATATCGGATTGCCACGCTTATGCATGATACGCAGTATCGCTGTCAGGTGGCGTGTCAGAACGTGGGCTATAACCAGCCGCCGCATACCAGCTTTTTCCTGGGAACCGGGTATCCACTGCCGGAACAGCCGGATATTGAGGAGATAAAGGCTCCGGTAGTAAAACAGAAGACTGCATCCTGGGATTTTGAGATAGAAAAGAATGGTAAAATTCCGGATTCCACAGGTAATGGCAATGAGTTGTCGCTGAACGGTGCGGCAGCAGTCCGGGATAATGCGGCGAAGGAGAGCGGCATTCTGGTATTGGATGGTTCAGAGGGAGCATATGCCAGTCTGCCGCAGGGATTGTTTGAAAATCTTACAGAAACCACAGTTGAGATGGATGTGCGTGTGGACAAGGCGCAAGAGAATGCGGCAGCGTTCGCACTGGGCAGTGAAGGATCCTATTTAACGCTTGAAATCACGGATACCACCATAAAAGCGACCATTTGTAAGGATTCCGTGGAGCAGAAAGCGGAGGGGACGATAGCCTCTTGCCAGGGGAAATGGATGCATCTTACGCTAGTGGTATCTCCGGGCAGCTTGAAGATATATAAGGACAGGACGCTTTTGGCGGAGAAAAATGACCTTACCATTTCATTGAAGGATCTGGGACAGGGGATTTCCGCTTGCCTGGGCAAGTCATTTGTAGCTGGAGGCACCTATTTCCAGGGGATGTTTGACAACGTGGAAGTGTGCAATTATGCGAAAACGGCGGCGGATATTGCTTATACGGAGACGGTTTCCGTGGATTACCGCACAAAAGAAGGCGGAAGGATTGAAGGAAGGGCGCAGCAGACTATTTTGAAGGGAAATACGGCAAGCAAGGTTAGAGCCGTTGCAGAAGAAGGATGGAGGTTTGTGCGTTGGAGTGATGGCAAAAAGGAGCCGGAGCGTCAGGAAGTTATGCTGGATAAGGATTTTGCAGTTACAGCCATTTTTGGAAGAGAAACGGTAGAGTCAAATAGCCTGGTCGCATCTTATGATTTCGAGGCGGTGGACGATATCTGTGTAGAGGATAACACAAAGAATGGTTATCCCATACGGTTACATGGAAACGCGCAGATTATTAAGGATGATATTACTGGGAGCAACGTGCTTAATGTGAATGGCAGCAGTGGGACTTTTGGTGAATTTGAAGAGGGCATGTTCGACCGTCTGGACGAGATGACGGTTCTGATGGACGTAAGGTCTTATATGGGAGCCCGGACGAATTTCTTTACGTTTGCGGTTGGGCAGGATACGGATAAGTATTTGTTCTTTAAGCTGGCAGATACCCAGCTTAGGGCTGCGTTGACAAATAAGGGCAACGGCGGCGAGAAGAGCGCGGCAGCAGCGTTGGAAAACAGTTTGGGGGAATGGACAAAGGTTGCTCTGGTTATTAAGGGGAATAAACTCCTTATATACAGGGATCAGGAGCTTGCCGCCGAGACAGATATTACAGGGGCGACGGTTTCAGGACTCGGAGAACAGGTGAAGGCTTACCTTGGGAAATCTTTTTATGCGGCGGACGCTTACTTTAACGGTTCGTTTGATAACCTGAAGGTGTACAATTACGCTATGACAAAGGAGCAGTTGGACGAGGCGTCTGAAATAGAATATGTCACAGTTCGTTATGAGGTTGAGGAAGCATACGGAAACATACAGGGAGAAAGTGAGCAGCGAATTAAGAAAGGATCTAAGACACAGGAGGTAGAGGCGGTTCCGAAAGACGGATATCGTTTCGTGCGCTGGAGCGACGGCGTTACGACTGCCAAAAGGCAGGACACATTTGTAGCGGCAGATAAATCAGTCAAGGCAGTATTTGCGAAAAAAGACGCCAATAAAAATGGTCTGATCGCAGCCTTTGATTTTGAGGCAGATTACAAGGAATTCGCGGCAGATACAAGTTTGCAGGGAAACCTTTTGGACTACCATGGAGAGGCGCAGGTGAAAGCGGATTCCGATCTTGATTCCAGAGTATTGTATTTAAATGGCACGACGGATACCTATGCCAGTTTGCCGCAGGGTTTGTTCGACGGCATGGACAGTTTTACCTTGCGCATGAAAGTAAAACCGGAGAGTACGGAAGGAAATTTCTTTACATTTACGGTAGGAGCAAGCGACCAGAAGTATCTTTATTTTAAGACAATGGATAAGGCAGTGAAAACGGTTATTACATCGTCTGGAAGCGGCGAGGAACAGGTTGCGCAGGGCGGTATGGACGCCTGCACGGGCCGGTGGCTGGATATGACAATCGTCGTGGAGCCGGATAGAATGAAACTGTACGAAGGAAAATCCCTGGTTGCGGAAAAGAGTGGTGTAACGGTTCCTGTTTCTGAGCTGGGAGAAGATCTCAGCGCCTTTCTTGGAAAATCATTTTACGGTTCGGATACCTATTTTAAGGGATGTTTTGACGACATTGAGTTATACAATTATGCCTGGGATTCCAAACAGATAGTGGATGATACAGGGATCGTGAAAGAAAAGATTGCAGATTTTTCCATGAAAGACGCGCAGGGACTGAAAGGTAAGGGGGCGGTTGCCTCTGTCATGGGAACGGCGAAATTTATAGAAGACGAAATGCGTGGAGGAGTCATGTCGTTTGACGGAACAGGTAACTGTTACCTGAAGGTGGCAAAAGAAAACGGCGGCAGCCTGCTTGGGGATGTAGAGGAGTTTACGGTTTCTTATTACAGCAAGGCGGGGCGTGTCGGCAGCAACTGGACCATGTATGCGGCGGCGGATGAGACGGCTCCGACCGTGAATCAGGAGAAGTATATTGGCATTATGGACGATACAGATAACCTGAATGTGGAACGCTATTGGAAAGGCAGGGGCGAGGATCCAGCTATGGCTGCGAAGGGAAAAGACAGTTGGAAACACGTGGTCGTCGCCTTTCATAAGAACAGGAGCGTCCTGTATGTGGATGGAAAGCAGATGGCTGTAATGGACAGCAATAATAAGATCCATGATATTGTAGGAAACGAAGGCATTTTCCAGATTGGAAAGGCGAACTGGGGCAATGGCGAATTCTATCAGGGGCTGCTGTCAGATTATCAGGTGTATAATTATGCCATGACTGCGGAGGAGGTGGAACGGTTTGAGGCAACCGGAGAACCGCTGGAGCCGGACGACCCGAAACCGGACGACCCGGAGAAGGAAACGGTGACGATTACATACAAAGCGCAGACGGGCGGGATCATTCAGGGAAAGACCAGCCAGACTATCGAAAAAGGCGGAGAAACAGAAACGGTAAAGGCAGTGCCTTTGAACGGATATGTGTTCGTAAAATGGAGCGATGGCAGCACAAGTGATTTGCGCAGGGATACGAATGTACAGAAGAGTCAGGAAGTGACGGCATTGTTTGCCAGACAGACGGTAGCTGTCAGCAGGATAAAGCTGAATAAGAAGAAACTTACGCTCGGCGTAAAGGAGAGTTTCACCCTTAAGGCGTTGGTAAGCCCTGCGGCAGCAGATAAGACGTTAAACTGGAAATCCAGTAATGAAAAAGCCGTCACAGTAAATAAAAACGGCAATGTGAAGGCGAAGAGGACCGGAAAGGTAACGATTACGGCTACTGCGCCCAATGGTGTAAAGGCAGTTTGTCGAATCACTGTTAAGAAGGCGCCAAGAAAAATTAAACTCAATGCAAAGAGCAAAATTATAAGAAAAGGAAAGAGTTTTCAGGTCAGGGTGAGATTACCAAAGGGAACAGCCAGCAACAAGATTACTTACAAGTCCAGTAAGAGAAAGGTGGCGTCGGTATCCTCTGGAGGAAAGATAAAGGCGTTGCGCAAAGGGAAGGCAACGATTACGGTAACTACTTTTAATAAGAAAAAAGCGAAGATAAATATCACAGTTAGATAAGCGCCGTCCCATGCATAAACAGCTCTTTGGCGCAATATATTTTAACAGTTCAGTCATTGCCTGCAAGTCGGGGCAAGGCTGGACTGTTAAAGATTAATGGGATTTTTGGCATAAGATTTCAGTATGGGTCAAAATTATACAAGAAAGGAAACCATGTGATATGGAAAGTGAAAAATTTGAGAACCTTCTGAACCTTGCGCTGGATGCAACCGAGCGTGAGCGGCAAAAATCATTAAATCTTGGCGTAGGTTATGAGCCCGAGACAACACGGTGGGAATTGATTGTCAAATATTCCGGTGATATTATGCGGTTATCCCGGGAGAACCCACAAATTCGTGTGGAGGAGCTCAGTAATGAGTATGCCATCTTAAATGTGCCGGAGTCCGCCATGGAGCAGGTGGCAGACGCAGTGGAAGTGGAATATGTGGAAAAGCCTAAGCGACTGTTTTTTGCAGTGCGGGAGGGTAAGCAGGCATCCTGTATTACACCGCTTCAGAGTGCAAGATATAATTTGACAGGAAAAGGGGTGATTGTAGCAATTCTTGATTCCGGAATTGATTACAGTCACCCTGATTTTCGCAATGCAGACGGGAGTACACGGATTCTGGCTCTCTATGATGAAACGCTGGACAGGGAATTTACGGCGGAGGAAATTAATGCGGCTTTGAATGCGCCGAATGAGCGGGAGAGGTTTCAAATTGTGCCCAGCCGTGATACTTCCGGACATGGTACGCATGTGGCAGGGATTGCCGCGGGAAATGGGCGTGCCTCCGGCGGCGTAAACCGCGGTGTGGCATATGAGAGCCCTCTGCTGGTGGTGAAACTGGGAACGGCGCAGCCGGATGGATTTCCCAGGACAACGCAGCTGATGCGTGCGCTGGATTACGTGATCCAAAAGGCATTGGAATTTCAGATGCCGATGGCGGTAAATATGAGTTTCGGTAATAATTACGGCTCCCACAGCGGCACAGCTTTGCTGGAAAGTTATATCAATGATATGGCAAATTACTGGAAGACCGTGATTTCTGTTGGTACGGGAAATGAAGGGGCGGCGAAAGGACATACGTCCGGGATTCTGGTAGAAGGGCAGCAGCAGGAGATAGAGCTTGGCGTGGGGGAGTATGAGACGACGCTGAATCTGCAGGTCTGGAAATCCTATGTAGACCAGTATGATATCCTTCTGGTACATCCTTCCGGCAGGCGGATCGGACCTATTCGCCAGATTCAGGGACCACAGCGTTTTATACTGGGGCAGACAGAAATTCTGCTCTATTATGGGGAGCCCAGTCCTTACAATTTATATCAGGAAATATATATTGATTTTTTGCCGTCATCTTCCTATATTGATTCTGGAATCTGGAGTATTGTTTTGGTGCCGGAGCGGATTATCCGGGGAAATTATGATCTCTGGCTGCCGGGGCAGAGCGTGCTCAATCAGGGGACCGGGTTCTTGTATCCGACCGAGGAGACGACGTTGACGATTCCCTCCACAGCAGAAAAAGTTGTCTCTGTGGCTGCTTATGATGCAAGGTACGACCAGCTTGCTGAATTTTCCGGGCGCGGCTATACCAGGCAGACGAATCAGGTCAAACCGGATTTGGCGGCTCCGGGCGTATCTATCAACTCCACGGCTCCAGGCGGCGGCTATGCGGTACGCAGTGGGACTTCTATGGCAACGCCTTTTGTTACGGGCAGCGCAGCGCTTTTGATGCAGTGGGGGATTGTTGAGGAAAACGACCCTTATCTGTATGGCGAGAAAGCCAAGGCCTATTTGCTGCGTGGGGCAAGGCATTTGCCGATTCTGAAGGAGTATCCGAATCCTTCTCTTGGTTGGGGCGTTCTCTGCCTGCGGGATTCGCTGCCAGACTGAAAATGAAAAGATTTTAGCGTAATGAATGAAACCAGATAAGGATAAAATATACAAAAAAGTTTTTTCTTTCATATCGAACGAATTTTAATGTTACTGGATCTCATTTTGTATGATTTTATTGATTTTATCGCAAAAATCGCATATAATAAAAACAACTCAAGTCAAATATCCGTGCTAGCGCGGCTGCCTGGTTCATTGCTCGCGGGAATAAAAGGAGGATTCGTCATGGTTGTTACAGCAACAGAATTTAAAGCTAATTTCGGAAAGTATCTTGAATTAATTACCAAGGAAGATATCTTTATTACTCGTAATGGAAAAACAGTCGCTAAAGTAGTAAATCCACAAGTTTCTGCTGTGGATACTCTGCGTGGGATGCTTGGCGGTATTTCCTCTGGTATAGATATGGATTCCTTACGAGAGGAGCGTTTGTTAAAATATGAAAATAATGTGTGATACGAACGTAATTTTTGATGTATTATTGGAAAGAGAACCTTTTGTAGAGGATTCTTACAAGATTCTGAAACTTTGTGAAGAACATAAAATAGACGGTTTTGTATCAGCATCTTCAGTTACCGACATCTTCTATCTTGTAAGAAAATATACTCATAGCACAGAACAGGCATATAAGGCAGTTGGAAAACTTTTGGAAATTGTCAAGGTGTGCAGCGTTACGAATAATGAGGTTCTTATTGCATTTCAGAAAAAGGCAAAGGATTTTGAGGATTGTCTTGTTGCTACTTGTGCCAAATCTATACATTGCGATTTTATTGTTACCCGAAACAAAAGAGACTTTGAAGGCTTTGGTATTCCTGTGCTTACCCCGACTGAAATTCTTTTGAAAATCATATAATGCACGTTTTATGGGAAATTTTTTATTTCCTAACTGTAGAATGGGATTATGGCTGACATAATCTGATGCCCCAAGAAATGGAAGAACTGTTCCAGAACATATGCAGAACAAAACATCCAGCTAACTACACATTTTTCTTAGTAACCGTTTCCGAGCCGGAAACGGTTACTTCCTGCAAATTGTATTAGCAACGATAAGAATTGTAATAATATCAATAATAATAACTCCGATAAAGATATATACAAAGCTTGCTGGTAATATATTTTCAAATAAGGCAGAAATAAGAATACATACAGCTATAACAGACATTCCGATTCCCATTGTTCTGCAAAGTCGTTTTTCGTCATATTTGGCTTTTTCATCTTCTGGAGCTGCATTATAGCCAGAAATCAACCCGCTGCCATGTCCAGAAAGCCAAAGTATAGAAAGCATCAAAATTATAACAAATGCGACCCATATAACCCAGTCAGGTCCATGTGATATATCTGCCAGTTTCATTTTATCACCTCTCGTTTATAAATCCAGACCAAACCTGAATCTTTCCCAGACAGTGTCGTCTCTCATATTGCAAATAGATTATATCAATGATATAATCACTACAGAAAAATGTCAACATAAAGATAGGAAGGATTGTATGAGAAAAAAAATATGCGGGTTGTTTTTGGGGATTTTATGTACCATGGCGCTTGCAGGATGCGGACAGAAAGGGGAAACAGAGTTAGCCGGGCAAGCAGATTTGGAAGAGAAGACAAATTTGGAGAAGAAAGAGTCTCAAAAGGTTGAACTTGTCGTCTGGGGAGCAGAGGAAGATGCGCAATTGATGAATCAGATTATCCAGAGTTTTCAGGAAAACTATCAGGGACAAGCTGATTTTCAGATTTCATTCGAGGCGCAGGGAGAATCTCAGTGTAAGGATGCTTTGCTGGGGGGACTGGAGGATGGTGCGGATGTATTTACTTTTGCAGATGACCAATTAAATACTTTGGCGGCAGCAGGAGCAATAGAGCCGATAGAGAATGCGGACGAGATCAGGAGCAGAAATCTTTCAGCCGCGGTAGAGGCAGCCACAGTGAATGATCAACTATATGCATATCCATTGACCGCAGATAATGGTTATTTTTTATATTATAACAAGCAATATATTACAGAGGAACAGGCTAAGACGCTGGATGGCATATTAGAAGCAGCGGCTGCAGGCAGCAAGTTATTTACCATGGACTGGACTTCAGCATGGTATGTATATTCATTTTTTGGTAATACGGGTCTTCAGGTCGGTCTAAACGATGATGGGATTACGAATTACTGTACATGGAATCAGGCAGACGGGGAAATCCGGGGAATCGATGTAGCCCAGGCAATGCTCAGGATTGCGGGAAATCCGGGTTTTGCCAGTTATACGGATGAACAGTTTCTTGATGGAGTAAAAAATGGCACTGTGGTTGCCGGCGTCAGCGGCGTATGGAATTCCGTTGCAGTAAGGGAAGCATGGGGAGAGAATGCCGGGGCCGCCAGATTGCCGACTTATAATTGCAATGGCAGTCAGGTACAGATGGCGTCTTTTTCCGGTTGTAAGCTGGTTGGTGTAAACGCTTATTCCGAACAGCAGGAATGGGCATCCAAGCTTGCAGAATGGATAACAAACGAGGAGAATCAGAAACTTCGTTTTGAAATGCGCGGGCAGGGGCCAGCGAACATTGCGGTTGCGGACTCTGAAGAGATCAAGCAGTCGCCGGCAATAGTCGCACTTTTAGAACAGTCTGAGTTTTCCCAACTTCAGCGGGTAGGCGGTAAGTTCTGGGATCCTGTTTCAATATTTGCGGGAAATATGGCGGCAGGAAATCCCTCCGGTCAGGACTTACAGGAGCAGTTAGATGAGATGGCAGAAGGTATTTCTGCAAGGTAGATACATATTTCGAAAGGATTTGTTAGTGAAAAATGAAGAAAAAATTTACCATTCAACAACGTCTGATACTTCCGATTATTCTTCTGGGAATTGTGGCATTGATTTCAAATGCCCTGTCGGTTTTCAGTATTAATAATGTAAATGCCAATGCTTCCAAAATCGTGGATAATTATATGGTCGGTTCGCAAACATTGCAGAACATAAGACATACCACCACAAACATACATAAGCTGGCGCTGTCCCATATTGTTGCAACGGATTATAATACCATGATTACAGTCGTGGCCCAGATTAAGGAAGAAGAAAAAACTTTAGAAACCTATTTGCAAGAATATAAAAAATACGTCATGACAGAAGAAAAGGAGACTTATGCACAGCTTTTGAAAGACTATGACTCCTTTAAGTATGCTTTGGTATATCTTGTATGTGCAAGTGCCGATAGTAAGACTCAGGACGCTTATGCATGTGCAAACGGTGATGTTGCTCATTTTGGTTCTGCTATCGCAAACAGTACCAATAAGCTTTATGAAACTGTGAGTGCAAGGACAGCCGATGCACGGCAGAGACTTTTGAACGTTTATAACGTCTCGCTGATAATTGTAATTGCATCTATTGCGGCATGTCTGTTATTAGTGCTTGCAGCTATTCGTATTATCAAAAAGTATGTGATAACGCCAATCAAAGGTACCGTGGGCACGCTTCAGGGAAGCTCACAGAAACTTGATGAGGTAACCGGTGAAGTTTTGAAACACACCCGCACATCGGGAGATAGCGCCAGGGGTCTTTCCTCTCTTACAGGCTCTTTGTCCGCGGCAATCCAGAAGGTGGCGAATAATGCAGCAAATATTAACAGCAGCGCTATGGATATGAAAAGGGATGTTCATGAAATGGCAGAGGAATGCAGAGTCATCACGGATTATTCCACTGCTATGAAGATTCGGGCAAATGAGATGGAGGCAGCGGCACAGACTAATACAGAGGTAATTGGAAGGAAGGCAGCTGATATTCTGGAGGTACTGGAAGAGGCAATTGAAAACAGCAGGAGTGTAGACCAGGTAAACAAACTGACAAAAGATATCGTATCGATTGCATCAACGACCAATCTGATTGCCCTTAACGCATCTATTGAAGCTATGCGTGCCGGTGAAGCCGGGAAAGGATTTGCTGCGGTCGCGACAGAGATTCAATCTCTGGCAGGTTCCTGCAGTGAAACTGCCGGACGTATACAGGAGATCAATCAGGTTGTTACGAAAGCCGTACATAACCTTTCAAAGCATTCGCAGGATATGGCAGATTATTTGAGTGAGACTATCCTGACGGAGTTCAGGGAATTTGTTCTTTCCGGAAAACAATACAAAGAAGACGCCGATTATGTAAAGGAACGGATTGATGCTTTTAACAGTAGAACGGATCGGCTTAGAAATTCCATGATAGAGATAGCCGATTCCATTGAAAGTATTACCAAAGCGATTGATGGGGGAGCTGTCGGGATTTCCGGAGTTGCAGAAAGCACTATGAGCCTGGTGGAGGACATGGCGGATATTACGGGGCGCATGGACACAAACCAGGAGATTGTAGAAGAACTGAAAAAGCAGATGGAAGTATTGGTAGATTTTTAAGAAAAACGGTAATGCATAATTTGCGGCACAAACTGCCATGCGGTTTTCCACGCAGGTAAAACGAAAACGTTGCGGGCGTCCAGCGATTGGGGGCATACATTTTGTGATTATCTGCAGTAGTGAAAAGTTTAAATAAAATTTTATAAAAATTTTTATTTTTTTGCGCTAATTATTTTAAGTTGTGATATAATGATAGCTGGAACGTCGGTCTATCAATGTCGGCGGACAAATATATCATTTGATGTACTGAGCAAGATCTGAGAGGGAAGAAAGGTTATGAAGGTAAATATCCGTAAAATCAGTGAAGATACCGGGTTTTCTATGTCCACGGTATCGAATGCGCTGAACCGCAAAAAAGGAGTAAATAAAGAAACCGCAGAAAAAATTCTCAAAACAGCACAGAAACTTGGTTACCGTATGGAAGAGGATATCACCAAAATCCGGTTTGTGATATTTCGCAGGGATGGACTGATTATTGATGAAAGTTTTTTTCATCCGGCGGTCATCGAGGGGGTAGAGCATCAGGCAAAACTTATGGGATATGAGATGGTATTCTGTTATGTGGACATTAATGATCCGGATTACCGGGAACAGCTTGCCGACATTTTGGCAGATATGCAGAGCGCGGTAATTCTTTTGGGAACGGAGATGCTCGAAGAAGATTACGAACCTTATACCAGAGCCAGGAACCGCATTGTGTTACTGGATGGGCGTAGTGAGAAATATGCATTTGACAGCGTGCTGATTAACGATACGGAGGCTGCGGCAGAAGCCGTGGAATATCTGATTCAAAAGGGGCATACAAGAATTGGTTATTTGCGGGGAGAATCCCGTATACAGGCTTTTCGTTCCCGCGAAAAGGGCTACTATCAGGTAATGTATCAACATGGCTGTGCGGTCAGGCCGGAATATATTGCGACGCTTGGAACCAGGATTGAGACCGCATATCAGAAGATGAAGGAATATCTCAGCCGGACAAAAGAGGTTCCAACCGCGTTTTTTGCAGATAACGATGTGATTGCCATCGGGAGTATGCAGGCGATGAAAGAATGCGGCTATCGGATTCCGCAGGACATTTCCGTTATCGGATTTGACGATATTGCTTATGGAATCGTTTCCGATCCGCCGTTGTCTACCGTTCATGTGTACAAGCAGGAGCTGGGCGCGAGAGCGGTTCGGGAATTGTTGTCGGCGGATAATAAAAACAGTGAGGCCAAGGTAAAGATTCAGGTTTGTGCAGAATTTATAGAACGTGGAAGTGTAAAGGAAATGATAAATGAGCCCTGATATAGGCAGAGATTATAGTGTGGTATAGGACTGATGTATGAAAGAGTACAGAGGTTCTATTT
>CAJTSB010000059.1 GCA_910578825.1 uncultured Lachnospiraceae bacterium
GTTTTAATGGTTTTGTCATCTGTTTTTGTGAAAAAAATTGAGTTTCAGTCGGGAACGGAGGTAGAAGGATAATGTCGGAAAGTGTGTTTATCAGGCTGTTTGCAGGAGTACCATCCGATTATTTTGAAGCCATACCGCTGATTCCTTTTGGACAATGGCTTCTGCCGATTGGCTTTTTTCTGTTGACAGTGGGTTTTTATTCAGAACGGAACAGAAAGGTAGAAATATTTTCCCTGTACCGTTATGGAACAGTTTCGGACTGGTGGACAAGGCATTTTGTGAAAAGGGTAATATTTGGTATAAAGAAGGCAATATTGCTCCTGCTCATTGTTTTGACCTGCGATATTGTTATGGGGAAATTGATTTTACTTTCCGCAGGGCTTCTTGCAAAAATCAGTGTCTTGTGGCTGTTTCATAGTATCAGTATGGCAGCGTTTTTCGTGTTATTGGATTTATTCCCCATCAAGCGTTTTGTTCCGGGGGTGTTATTCCTGTTGGAAGGCGTGACATTTATGATTGGCTGCCGGATTTGCGCAGTTTCTCATGCAATGTATGGAATGTGGGGGATGTATCTGCGAAGCAGTTTATATGAAACAGGTGGCTTTCCGGTCGGAGTGATAATTGTGACGGAAGCTGTTTTGCTAGCAGCCAGCTTTGCTGTCGGGCGGGAATATTTGAAAAAAGAAACAGATTATATTTGAAGAAGGGAAGGTTTGCGAATATGGCAGAAGCAATCCGTGTGGAGAATGTAACAAAAAGGTTTGGAGAGGTCATTGCACTCGATCGTATTAACATCAGTTTTGAAAAAGGAAAAATATATGGGATTATAGGAAGGAATGGTTCTGGTAAGACTGTTCTGTTCAAAACGATGATTGGATATTTAAAACCGACAGGCGGAAGGGTTGTAGTGGAGGAAAAGGAGATCGGAAAAGATATTGATTTTGCAGACAATATGGGAATTATTATTGAAAATCCCGGATTTTTAAGCAGATACACAGGATACAAAAATCTGGAATATTTGGCATCTATCCGTAAATTGATAGGCAGGGAGCAAATCAGGGAGAGCATGCAACGGGTAGGCTTAGATCCTGACAGCCGCAAAAAAGTTGGAAAATATTCCCTTGGTATGAGGCAGAGGCTCGGTATTGCCCAGGCAATTATGGAAAACCCGGATATTTTGATTTTGGATGAGCCAATGAATGGACTGGACAATCAGGGGGTAAACGATGTGCGGGATATTCTTTTGGGATTAAAGAAAGAAGGGAAAACCGTCATACTTGCCAGCCATAATAAAGAGGATATAGAGGTTTTGTGTGATACGGTATATGAAATGGAACATGGAAGACTGGTATAATGGAAAATTAATAATCAATCCCCTGAAACGAAATGCAGAGAAAAATGGTCAGGAAACGACCGTCCTATATTCTTACAGTCAGAGGTTTTGGATATAAATTTAATCTGGCATACTATAATGTAGGTGAAGAAGCACTTGGGAGAGAAACCTGAGTGCTTTTCTTATGCCCACAAATTACAGCATTACGAGCAGAAAGGAAGTGAAAAAATGAGCGAAAGTAAACAAACTCCAAGAAAAGGTCATGTGATATATTCCGAAATCCTCTTGCCGGAATATGCGCCGAAAGAATTTGCAGACCGTTCCGTTTTGTGGAACGCTGTTGAAAATTTTGAAAAAGGGAGCAGGGCGCAGCTTTCAAGGGAGGTTGAATTTTCTCTGCCCTGTGAGCTGGATGCGGAGGAACGGTTAAAGGCGGCAAGAACACTAGCGGAATTTTTTAGGGATAAAGGAATGGTTGTCGATATGAATCTGCACAATCCAGACCATGAGAATCCGAACCCGCATTGTCATCTCATGCTTACCATGCGCCCGTTCCAAAAAGACGGGACTTTTTTAGGAAAGAAATGCTGGCGGGAATATGACCTTGATAAAAACGGGCAGAAAATCCCCACAAAGAAGGGCAATGATTATAAGTCACATAAAGTTTACGCTACTGATTGGGATGACAGGGGAAACGTGGAAAAATGGCGGGCATTGTGGGCGGACATTGAAACGGAATTTTATAAAAAGAACGGCTATGAGATTACAGCGGAACACCGTTCTTTTGAAAGACAGGGGATAGACCTTCTGCCGACAATCCATATGGGTGCGGCAGTGACCGCAATGGAGCGCAGGGGTATTCAAACCGAAGTCGGCAACATGAACAGGGAGATTAGAAAAATCAGTGCCCTTTAATGCCTCTTAATCAATAATAATCTGACTTTCGGTATAACCGGTGGTATCATGAATTCTTGATAACCTGAATATTATGGAACGCATTTTTTAATTCGATAAGATGTATTGGCGTGTTCAAGGAATATATTGATATAAAAGTTAAACTGTTTTCTCCTCAAAAAGAAGTTTTTACTTGTAATAGCAAAAAAAATGATTATAATAATTATTAGATTAGAATGTAATTTGAATTAGTTGGAGGATACTTTATGTTTGTAGAAAACAAAACGACTGAATTCAAGAGAGAATATGTTGAAGATATAAAAAATACGATTGTTGCCTTTGCCAACTGTGATGGCGGTACGCTTTATATCGGAGTGAAAGATGATGGAGAAGTTTGTGGTGTTGACAATGTTGATGATACTATGTTGCGTGTAACCAATGCAATTAGAGATGCTATACGTCCAGATATTACTATGTTTGTGGAATGTCGTAATGATATCATGGACGAAAAATCCATTGTGTGTGTAACTGTTCAGCGTGGAACAGCAAGACCGTATTATCTGCGTGGAAAGGGAATTAGACCGGAGGGGGTTTATGTTCGCCAAGGAGCATCGACAGTTCCGGCAACAGACGTCGCCATCCTGAATATGATTAAGGAGACTAGTGGTGACAGTTATGAGACGGCTCGTTCTCTCGACCAGAATCTTACTTTTAATAAAGCAGCGGATTTCTTTAAAAAGCGGAAAGTAGAGTTTGGAAAAGCCCAAATGCGTACGCTTCACCTGATTGGTGAAGATGATACGTATACCAATCTGGCGTTTCTGTTGTCTGAGCAGTGTACACATATGATAAAACTGGCTGTTTTTGAGGGGAGTAAGAAATCTGTATTTAAGGATCGCCGGGAATTATCAGGTTCACTCTTGGAGCAGTTGGAGGAAACTTTTGACTATATTGATCGTTATAATCGCACCCGTGCAGAATTCTCTGGATTGGATAGGTTAGATATGCGGGATTATCCGCCAGAGGCAATCCGAGAGGCCTTACTGAATGCTATTGTCCATCGGGATTATTCTTTCAGTGGCGCTACTCTTATCAGTATTTTTGAAGACCGAATTGAATTCGTAACAATTGGTGGTTTAGTAAAAGGTATTGCATTGGATGACGTAATGCTGGGGGTGTCTGCATTGCGCAATCAGTATTTAGCGAATATATTCTATCGTCTGCGACTGATAGAAGCATACGGTACAGGAATTCTTAAAATCAATGAATGTTACAATGATTATGTTGTACAACCTATGATCGAAACAACAGGTAATGCTTTTAAGATTACGCTTCCTAATACCAACTTCCATGCAGAAAGACAAAAGGTTCTGAATAACTCTAAAACAGGTAGATCTACTAGTGTGACAAAAAAAGAAGAACGAATGAATGCTGTCTTGGAACTGTGTCACAGTAAAGGTTCTATCGTTCGCAGCGATGTAGAAATGGCACTAGGTATATCCCAATCGACAGCAATCTTACTTTTGAGAGAATTGACCGATGATGGGGTACTGATTAAAAAAGGAAAAACTAAAAATCTGCGATACTACGAGAATATCATGTGGAAGTGACTTCTCCAGAGATGCTGTTTGGAAGTTTGAGAGTGGAAGAAAAATGATACAAAAAAACGGTGGGTAAACGTATATTTGTTTATCCGGCGTTTTTTTGTATCATTTTTTTTGGTTATAAATCGACACTTTTCGACATAAAATACAATTATACTATTATTATAATAGGCATGTGATGGAAAATGGTTTCAAACATGACAATTTTCGAGCTGAAAAGGGGGCAGTGATTGATTCATGTCGAAATCCATAGAAATCTTCTCCTTGAAGGAAGTTTTAGATATGATATAATGAGCATTAGCGAGAAAAATATACATACATATTTGACGAGCAGCCAATGATAATCATAAAATGCTGTTTTATGATGTAATCTTATCGAAGAAATTTTTGAGGGAAAAAGTAAATTATTAGGAGGATATAACGTGGAAAAATTAAATGTAGCGATTGCAGACGATAATGAGAGCATGTTGCAGGCTCTGGGAGAAATTGTAAGAAGCGATGAGGAGCTTCAGGTAGTAGGTACGGCAAAAGATGGAGAAGAGGCATACGAATTGATTCGAAACAAGGAGCCGGATGTAGTTCTTTTAGATATTGTTATGCCGAAATTAGACGGATTGACGGTGATGGACAAGATTCGAAATGACAAGAATATGAAAAAACATCCGGCATTTATCATGATTACGGCAATCGGACAGGAAAAAGTTACAGAAGACGCGTTTTCGCTGGGTGCAGACTACTATATTATGAAACCTTTTGACAATGATGTGGTGCTCCGGCGAATTAAACATGTGCGAAATTTGGAGAAACGGAGGATAAACGAGGTGCGTAAGGTTAACGCCTATGAGAAAAACCAGGAGTTAGAGGGGAGAAATCTCGAGAGCGACGTAACGAATATTATTCATGAGATTGGCGTTCCGGCACATATTAAGGGTTATCAATATCTGAGAGAGGCGATTATCATGTCGGTTACTGATATGGAAATGCTGAATTCGATTACAAAAATCCTCTATCCGGGAATTGCAAAGAAATATCAGACTACGCCGAGCCGTGTGGAACGGGCAATTCGTCATGCAATAGAAGTGGCCTGGAGCCGTGGAAAAATGGATACGATTGACGAGCTGTTTGGATATACCATCCACAATGGAAAAGGAAAACCGACAAATTCTGAATTTATAGCTTTAATTGCGGACAAAATTCGGTTAGAATATAAGTTGAGAGAGTAAAATACCCGTAGAAATGCGGGGTAAGTTTGGAGGTTTACATATGAAAAAAATACTCTTTGCAGCGTCCGAAGGAAATCCTTTTATTAAGACGGGCGGTCTTGCCGATGTGGTGGGCGCTCTGCCGAAATACCTGGATAGCGGGAAATTTGATGTGAGAATTATTTTGCCGAAATATATGTGTATTTCCTGGCATGAGACACAAAAACTGTCGCGTGTGACAGAATTTTACGCGGATATGCCAAGAGGGAGAGAGTACATAGGGATTGAAAAAGCAAAGGTGGAGGGAATTACTTACTATTTTCTTGACAACGAACATTATTTTGCAGGCGACAGTCCTTATAACCAGATTTTTCAGGATGTAAATAAGTTTGCATTCTTTTCCAGAGCAGTCCTGGCATGTCTGCCAAAGATAAAATTTTGTCCGGACATTATTCATTGCCATGACTGGCAGGCGGCTCTGATTCCGGTATTTCTGAAGGAATTTTATGGAAATGACAAATATTACAGGAAAATAAAAACGATTTTGACGATTCATAATCAGAAATTTCAGGGCAGATGGCGGATAGATGATATTGAGAATTGTCGGGATCTTCCGGCAGATTGCCGTTACAAGGCAATGGAGGCCTATCATGAGACCAATTTCCTGAAAGCGGGAATTTTATATGCGGATCGAGTTACAACCGTCAGTGAGACGTATGCGCAGGAAATCCAGTCCCCGGCAGGCGGCGAGGGGCTGGATGGTGTCATGCGTCAGGTATCTGCAAAACTGTCTGGGATTGTCAATGGGATTGACAATGAGGATTATGATCCCATGACAGACGAACTGCTTCCGGCGTCGTTTGGGATAAAAAGCATTGCCGGTAAAAAGAAAAATAAGAAGGCATTGCAGCGTGAGCTGGGGCTTAAACAGGACAATTCCGCAATGCTGATTGGCATTGTTTCGCGTTTGACAGAGCAGAAGGGTTTTGCGCTGGTAAATGAGATTATGGAAGAAATGTTAAATACCATGAATGTGCAGGTGGCGATTCTGGGAACGGGAGAAGATCGTTTTCAGGATTCATTTCGTTACTTTGGCTGGAAATACGCAGACCGCGTTTCTGCCACAATTGGTTACCGTGAGGATCGTGCGCATAAGATTTATGGCGGGGCAGATGTTTTTCTGATGCCGTCGCAGTTTGAACCCTGCGGTCTGAGCCAGTTAATCAGTATGCGCTATGGCACGATTCCCATTGTCCGGGAGACAGGCGGGCTTAAGGATACCGTGGAGGCATATAATGAGATTTGGCAGACCGGGACAGGATTCAGCTTTGCGAACTATGATGCCGGGGAAATGTTAATGATCATTCGCTATGCCTGGGATGTGTTTGCCAACCATCCCAAAGAGTGGCGTATGATGATGAAACGTTGCATGAAGGCGGATCATTCCTGGAGGTGTTCTGCCGGAAAATACGAAGAATTGTACCAGGAACTGTTAGGGTAGCAGCAGCGATACGTTGTCGGTTTCACGCTCATAATGATAGAGCGAATCGGAGAGCACTTCCTCTGGCAAAACTCCGGTAAGATTTACTTCGCAGACGATATCGCGAAGTAACTGTGCGTTGTCGGTAAATGATGCCGGAACCACGATGAATTCATGGATGCTGCTGGGAAGAAGAATCAGATTATCCTTCAAATCCTTTGAAATCTCTTTTAACACGTTGGGATAGAGGATGCAACAGGCTCCCAGAAAGCGTCTGTTGTTTGTAAGGATACACATGGGCAGCGTTTGATTATCCAATATGTCCAGGGTTTTCTGACAATTTATTTCCGGAAGCTCATCCGGTGTGGGGAACAATAGTGATGTCATGGAATCGAAACGCCAGGGAAGCAACTGCGGCGTATTTTGTCCGGCAAGGAGCAGAAGCGTGTCTTTGGAAATGTTCCAGTAAGCAAGGTGGCTGTTGTAGATGAGTATGCTCGCATTGCCTTTGGAGTTATCCGGTACCAGGTAATAGAATACAATTGCAAGATTGAGATATGTAAAATGGGGAATTTCTTCGAGAAGTTCCCTGTTTTTGTCGTAGTTTACCAGCTTGTACACAATCTGTGGACGCACATGTTCCAGACACGTAAAAAAGGATGTGTCAACGCTGTGTGTCAAACGGTGTTCATTGTAATATTCGCAGATTTGTTTTGTGATTTCCGGGTAGGATATTCCCTGTTCATACTGCTTAAAATAAGGTTCCAGATAAATGGTAGGGGAAACATTGTTTCCGGATTCCAGAATCGTCAGTCCATCTACAGAAAACCGGTTGTTGTGGGAAAAGGAATCAATCGAAATCCGGGTATTTTCTGGAAAGGACGCGTGAAGATCAGCAAGCAATTGCTGTTTGAATGCCTCATAAGACAGGTTGTCAGCTACGGATTGATTTGTTGAATGATGATTCATAGATACCTCCTGCGCTGTGCTGGCAGTAGCAGGAAAAGTCCACACGATTATGTGTGGACTTCAGTGTAGCATGTTTTGCCGGGGATGGCAAGCAAAATTTAATCGGCAGATTTAATTTCTTTCCAATAGAGGTTGTAGCGCATGGCCGCCTCATCATCCAGAGATTTTAAAACTTCACAGTTATTAAGGATTTCCTGCGGTGGAAAAATAGTGGTATTTTCCTGAAGTTCTTCGTCCAGAGATTCTTTTACTTTCATGTTGGGGGTTGCATAATACACGTAGTCAAAATTCAGGGCGGCAATATCTTCCCGACAAAGAAAGTTGAGAAATTTTTCTGCATTTTCTGTGTGCCGTGCGCTCTTAGGCATGAACCATGAGTCAATCCACATATTGGAGCCTTCTTTCGGAACGGAAAAGGCGAGATTATCATTATATTCCAATGCAAGACCAGCCTCTCCGGAGTATACGACAGCCATGGCGGCGTTTTCTGCAATCATCTCATCCTGCGCCTCGTCCACAAGATAAGAATAGACGAGCGGTTTCTGCTCAATGAGAAGTTGTTGTGCCGCACGCAGTTTGTCATCCTCCGTGGTATTCAGGGAATAGCCAAGAAGTTTTTCGGCAACCATGAAGGAATCACGGACGGAATCTGCCATGATGATTTTGCCGGAGTATGTGTCGTCCCAGAGAATCTGCCAGGAGTTTACCTTTGATTCATCCACTATTTCCCGGTTATAGAGAATGCCCACGGTTCCAAAGAAATAAGGAATCGTGTATTTATTTTCCGGATCAAAGGATTTCGAAAACTCGAAGTAAGAACTGTCAAGATTTTTCACAAGCGGAATCTGGTCAAAATTCAGTTCCAGCACCTCATTTTCGCCGATCAGTTTTTCTATCATATAATCCGAGGTACAGATTAAGTCGTAGTCTATAGCCCCTGCTTTGTATTTCGTGTACATATTTTCCGGGGTAATGTATTCTTCGTATTCTACTTTAATGCCTGTCTCTGCCTCAAACTTGTCCAATACTTCCGGCTCAATATATTTTCCATAATTTAAGATCGTGAGCGTGTTCGGGTCTTCTTTCCCACATCCTTGAAAGAGGCTGAAAACAGCCAGTGTTGTGAGTAAAAGCAGTAACGTTTTTTTCATTGGAGCCTCCTTTCCGGCGTCTTAATCCTGACGCTCCCTGCGCACAGCCGGGCGGAAATTGATAAAGAGCAGCAGGATGAGTGCGATTAGAAACAGAATCGTTGACAGGGCATACATTTCCGGACGAATGCCCTTGCGCATTTCTGTATAAATTATTGTGGAAAGCGTGTTGATGCCGGCGCCTTTCGTAAAATAGGTGACGGAAAAGTCGTCCAGCGACATCGTCATTGCCATCAGAAAACCAGAGAGTACGCCGGGTAATATCTGCGGCCAGGTTATTTTATAAAACGCATACAAAGGCGTGGCGCCTAAATCCAGTGCGGCCTCGTAAGTCGTGCGGCTGCTCTGTTTTAATTTGGGCAGTACATTTAAAATCACGTAGGGGATGTTGAAGGTAATATGCGCAATTAATACGGTACTAAGTCCGAGTCGGGTAAAGCGCACGAATAACAGCATCATGGAAATACCGGTAACGATATCCGCATTCAGCAATGGAATATTTGTCGCACCGAGCATAATGGTCCTGCCGCGTTTTTTCATGGCGTCAATGCCAAGCGCCGCAAGTGTTCCAAGTATCGTGGCAAGCAGCGCAGAGGCCAGCGAAACGAAAATTGTCGTGGAAAATGCCTCCATGATGGCAGTATTGGAAAACAGTTCTTTGTACCAGCGTACCGTAAAACCGCCCCAGACTACTTTGGCCTTGGAGTCGTTGAAAGACAGTACGATCAACACCAAAATGGGAAGGTATAAAAATAAAAAAATCAAAAACAGGTAGATTCGTTCTGCGGATTTTTTTATCATGCGAAAGTACCTCCTCCCTCATCACCGTGTGAATTCATCAGCGCCATGCTGGCAATGACAAAAACCATCAGCACGACGGACAGACCGGAACCCAGATTCCAGTTGTATTCCTGCATAAACGCCTGTTCAATGACGTTTCCAATCAAAAGCACCTTGCCGCCTCCCAAAAGGTCTGAGATGGCGAAAGAGGTAAGTGCAGGGACAAATACCATGATGATGCCGCTGATGACGCCCGACATGGTTAGGGGGAGGATAATGCGAAAGAAAATCGTGAGATTACCTGCTCCCAAATCCTTTGCCGCCTCGATGATATCCGGTTGGATACGCGCCATCGCGTTGTAGACCGGCAAAACCATAAAAGGAAGAAAATCATACACCATACAAAAGACGACGGCTGTGGGCGTGTTTAAGATATCAAGTCCAGGCAGTCCAATGAAACCAAGCACTGAGTTGATGACGCCGTTGTTGGATAAAAGCAGCCGCCATGCGAGGATGCGGAGCATGAAATTCATCCACATAGGCAGAATGAAAATAAATACAATCAACCCCTGGCTTTTGGTTTTGAGATTGTTCAGAATCATTGCCAGAGGATAGGATAAAATCAGGCAGATTACCGTGCAGATTAAGGCAAGTTTCAGCGAAAGCATGAGAGATTTAAAATGCACGGAAAAAGTAATGGATGTAACATTTAAAAGCGAAAAATCACCGCTGGTGCTGGTGAACGCATAGTACAGTATCATCAATGTCGGCAGCAGGATGAAACCTGCCATCCACAAAATATAAGGGCCTGCCAGAAACTGGCGTTTTAAATTACGCATCAATGTCCACCGCCTTTTCATCGTTTGATTCCGGTTTGTTCATAATTTGGATATTGAAGGGAACGACCCGGATTCCGACATGAGAGCCCACCGGGTGCATCTGTGTCGTGTGTACCAGCCATTCATAGCCGTTTGCAAGTACCTCTATCTCCCAGTGTACGCCTTTAAATATCAGAGATGTGACGTCCCCTTGTATCATGCCGTTTTCAGGTTCCACAAGCTCAACATCCTCCGGACGTATAACAACATCCACGGGAGTATTGTTTCCGAATCCCTCGTCTACGCAGGGGAAGACCACGTCGAGAATTCGCACCAGACGGTCCTCAAGCATGATACCGTCTATGATATTGCTTTCTCCGATAAAGTCAGCCACAAAAGCGTTGATGGGCTCATTGTAAATGTCCTCAGGCGTGCCGATCTGCTGAATATAGCCCTGATTCATGACGACGACGGTATCAGACATCGTCAAAGCCTCTTCCTGGTCGTGCGTCACATAGACAAATGTGATGCCGAGTTCATTTTTCAGACGAATAAGCTCATACTGCATGTCCTGCCGCAGTTTTAAGTCCAGCGCGCCCAAAGGTTCATCCAACAGAAGCACTTTTGGCTCATTGACGATGGCGCGGGCAATGGCAATCCGCTGTTGCTGTCCGCCGCTTAAAGAATCCACGGTACGATTTTCAAATCCATCCAGATTTACCAGTTTCAGTGCGTAGCGAATCTTATCTTCAATATAAGCTTTGCTTTTTTTGCGGATTTTCAAACCGAATGCAATATTTTCCGCAATGGACATGTGAGGAAACAAAGCATATTTCTGAAATACCGTATTAAGCTGCCGCTCATTGGGCGCAAGATTTGTAATGTTCTTTTCATCAAATATAACGTTTCCCACATCGGGCGTCTCGAAACCACCGATAATCCGAAGCGTAGTTGTCTTGCCACAGCCGGAAGGACCAAGCAGTGTGAGAAATTCATTTTCCCTGATATATAAATTTAAATCATCCAGCACCATCTGTCCGTCAAAGGATTTTGTAATGTGCTGCAAATCAATCAATCGTTTACTCATGGCGGTATCCTCATATTTTCTTACATGTAATAAATGATAAACAAGATATATTATTAAGTGGAAAAGGGGAAAAGTCAATAGAAAAAGTGAAATGAAAATAAAAAATTCAAGGAATTAAATATAAAAAATACGTATAATACAACC
>CAJTSB010000060.1 GCA_910578825.1 uncultured Lachnospiraceae bacterium
ATTGGAAGGTATATGGTAAGTCAGGAGCGCTGGTGGGTTTCGCCGGATCTTGATGCACCTGATGCTACTACTTCTTATGCTATTTTCACAGTAACGCCGATACGTGGGAAAATTAACCGCATAAGCAGCAAAAAGAAAGGGCAGATACAGGTATCTGTAAAGAAGAATGCCCAGTCCACCGGCTACCAGATTCAAATAGCCCGTGACAAAAAATTTAAAAAATCAGTAAAGACTATAAAGACGACAAATGTTAGGAAAACGGTAAAAGGATTGTCACATGGGAAGAAATATTATATCCGGATACGAAATTACAAGGACGTAAAGACTTATTATTGCTCGGACATAGCGGTTCCAGAATCCATTTATGGAAAATGGAGCAAAACAAAGACCGTGGTATGTAAATAGCAGCAAACCAGAATAAGAAATAAAGTATTTTCTGAGCTTGCCATAATACTTGATATCTAATTTATGAAAAGGTATGTGCCGTTGTGCATATGCCTTTTTTATGCTGCAGAAAAAATTGCAGATTAATTCCCGTATCGTGAAGAGATAGCTGTGCGCTAGCGCATTTCCCAGTAAAAAAATATTGATTTTGCAGAAATAATGTTAGATAATATATAAGTAATTATTTTTTACAATAGCAGTAGTTTACAGTTTTATCAGGAAAACAGGCAGATACCAAAGCCATCGTACGGCAGCAGGGAGAGAATCATGACATCAGATTGGGAGAAATTTGGGAAAGACGTCCAGCATATTGTAGAGGACGCCATCAATTCTCAGGATTTTAGTCAATTGAATAAGACAATTAAAAATACCGTGAATGAGGCGGTCGCAAATGTCCGCCAGGGAATTCACACAGCGGAGCAAAGCGTCAATCGGGAGTACAGCAGAGAAAGTTATCGCTGGTATGGACCAAAAAAGGAATCCAGGGCAGAACTTTCTGCACCGACCCTTTTTCGCAAGAATACCGGAATAAAAGCTGGCGGATGGGCGCTGACGATTACAGGCTGCGTGCTCAACGTGGGGCTTGGTATTGCCGTCGTGATTTTATGCATGGTATCGCTGTTTTTGGGAGGATTTCCGGTAGGAATCCGGGTTGCATTGTCAATTCTTCTGCCGTTTTTGGCAGGAAGCGCGGTCATGACCGGAATGGGCGGGAGTATGAGGGCCTCCATAAAACGTTATCGGACATACATCAGCGGTCTCAAGGGCAGGACTTACTGTAACATAAAAGAGCTTGCGGATTTGAGCGGCAAGCCTGTTTCCTATGTGGTGAAAGATTTAAGAAAGATGATTCGAAAGGGTTGGTTTATTCAGGGACATCTTGATAAGGAAAATACGTGTCTGATTGTGAGCCATGAAACATATCGCGAATATGAAGAACTGAACAAACAACGTCTGGAACAGCAGAAGGCGGAACAGATTCAAATGCAGGAAGATGCAAAAAGGGCAGACAGGATGGCGGCAAATGAATCCCTGCGGCTTGTGATGGAGAAGGGACAGGATTATATACGCAAAATCAGAGCCTGCAACGACGCTATTTCCGGGGAGGAAATTTCCGGAAAGATTTCTCATATGGAAATGCTGATCCAGAAAATATTTGACAGGGTTGGGGAAGACCCGGATTCTCTGGATGATATCAACAAGATGATGGAATATTATCTTCCTACGACAGTAAAACTGTTGGAGGCATATCAAAGCCTGGATGAACAACCGGTACAGGGAGAAAATATCCGAAATTCCAAGGCAGAGATAGAGCAGACCCTGGACACGTTAAACGAAGCGTTTGAAAAATTGCTGGACAGCCTGTTTGAAGATGTGGCATGGGATGTGTCATCCGATATATCCGTGCTTCAAACGATGCTTGCGCAGGAGGGACTTGCTGGCAACCAGGACTGGAAACAAAAGCAGTAAATGGCGGAAATAGTAAATGATTGATTAAGGAGTAATTATGTACACAGGAAACAGCTGAGGCATATTTTGGAAAGGAGCAAGGCATGAGCGAAGAATTTAAGGAGTTTACGGAAACACCAACCCTGACATTGGAACCGTTTCAGGAGAAAGCAGAGATAGTGGCAGTACAGGAGGAGCCGGAGAGCCCGGATACCTGGGAGGAGGCTGCTCTGTCAGAAGAAGAGCAGCGGATGGTTGAGCAGTTCACTCAGCAGATTGATTTGAATAATACGAATATTATTCTTCAATACGGTGCAGGTACGCAGAAGAAAATGGCGGATTTCTCAGAGAAAGCGCTGGAAAATGTGCAGACCAAGGATTTAGGGGAAATCGGAGAATTGATAACCGGCGTAGTCACAGAGCTCAAGGGATTTGATGCGGAGGAAGAGGAAAAAGGATTCTTCGGACGCCTTAAGAAGTCTGCGAATAAGCTAACCGCCTTAAAGACAAAATACGATAAGGCGGAGGTAAACGTCAACAAAATCTGCAAGGCACTGGAGGGGCATCAGGTACAGCTCTTAAAAGACGCCGCGCTCCTGGATAAAATGTACGAGCAGAATAAAGTATATTTTAAAGAACTCTCCATGTACATCCTTGCCGGAAAGCGCAAACTGGAACAGGTACGTACGACAGAGCTGCCCGCGCTTTTAGCAAAAGCAAACCAGTCCGGTCTTCCGGAGGATGCACAGGCAGCAAAGGATCTGGACGCTCTTTGTACGAGATTTGAGAAGAAAATTCATGATTTGGAACTGACCCGCATGATTTCCATTCAGACAGCGCCGCAGATTCGTCTGGTACAGAATAATGATACGATGATGGTGGAGAAAATACAGTCTACGATTGTAAATACCATTCCGTTGTGGAAAAGCCAGATGGTTCTGGCAACGGGCGTGGAGCATTCCACGCAGGCGGCAAAGGCACAGCGAGAGGTGTCTGATTTCACGAACGAACTGTTAAAGAAAAATGCAGAAAAATTAAAAGTTGCCACGATAGAGACAGCAAAGGAATCAGAGCGCGGAATCGTAGATATGGAGACGCTGAGAAAGACGAACGAATCCCTGATTTCCACATTGGATGAAGTGATGCGCATCCAGACCGAAGGAAAAGAAAAACGCAGGGAGGCAGAGCAGGAAATACAGCGTCTTGAGGGAGAATTAAAGACGAAACTGTTACAGTTGCAGGGGTAATATGAAAACGCAGGGATGGAAAACTTTAATGATAAGGGGAAAGGAAAAGGTGATCTTCAACATAAAGGAGGGTTAAAGTGCAGAGACAGAAAATACAAGAAAGAGGTGCGGCAGGGCAGATAGAAACATTCATGTGGATATTGTTTGCAGCAGCTTTGATGGTATTTTGTTTTTCCATTCATGTGAAAGCAGCGGATGACGTACCCACTGTGGAAAAGGTACAGCTTATCAATGACAGGGATATAGAGATTTATTGGAGTGAAGAAGTTACCGGGGCAGGTTGGGTCGAGAGCCAGCGTGTCGGCACAGAACTTGTGAAACAGGAGCAGAATTACTCTGTTACGGTAAATGGAGAAACGCGTGAACTCTATTATGGTTACTGGCGTTATCCGGAATACGATAATTACGAGATAGAAGCAAAGGGCGTTGTATACTATACGCAGAGAGATGAGATAAATCACCCGAATTATGACGCCAATCCGAAAACGACGCTGCGTCTGGCGGAGCCGATTGCGGATTTAGTAAATCTGCCGGAGATTAAAATAACGATTAAGGGAAATGTTATCAGGGGCAAGACAATAAATGCACTTGTTCCCGCGCAGACAATTAAGGTGGAGAAATATGAGCCTTTCTATACACAGGTACGGACACTCGACTGCGGCGTGAAAGTTCTCGGTTCCGCGAAGGTGCGTGAGGCGGCTATGGACAAGGCAAAAGAAATGCTGGAGGTTCTTCTTGCCAATGAAACGGTTGCAAATCGCATGGGAGATGCAGGCTGCATGATGGGTCTCTACGGCGAGGGAGAGATTGGCTATGATATCCCGGAGCACCGTTTTGATTTTGACGTCAACTATCTGTATGTAGAAGGTTTCGGAGGAACACAGCTTGCGTCCATCTGTGATGCTAATGTCCTGCGGTTGAATACGGGCAATTACCAGACGGGTTATCCCAACGAATCCATACTGACGCATGAGTTTGCGCATACAGTTTATAATTATGGATTGAGTGAAACACAGCAACAGGAATGGATTGAAATTTACAATACGTCTACGGGTTCCGGAAAGTGGGCGAACTCTTATGCGGGAAGCAATAAAGATGAATACTTTGCTACGTTGAGCGCAATTTGGTTTAATGTCATGGATGATACCACAGATGGGACCTGGAACGGCATACGTGGACCAATTAATACGAGGGCGGAGCTTAAGGCTTATGACAGGGCGGCTTATGATTTTCTGGAGAAAATTTATGTATCTGACCGGTATTTGCCTGCCCCGTGGCAGAATGGCAGCGTCCCCGACAATTATACCTTTCCAGGGGTGGAGGAAGAACCTGGAGGAAGTACAAATCCCGGGGAGAATACCGATCCCGGAGGAAACGCGAATCCTGGGGAAGATACTGATCCCGGAGATAAGACGGATCCGGTTGTTAAGAATTACGCCGTCAGGTTTATCTGCAATAATAAAACACAGGATCTGGTACAGATAGTAAGAGAGGGACAAAAAGCATCAAGACCTGCCGCACCGAAGAAGAAAGGTTATACCTTCATAGGCTGGTATCTGGGGGCGCAGCAATATAACTTTAACAGAGGCGTCACAGCGAACCTTACCTTACAGGCAAAGTGGGAAAAGGTGAAAGTCGCCAGGACGTCCTTAAGTTCCGTTAAGGCACAGAAGGGGAAAAAAGTTCTTGTAAAATGGAAGAAACAAAGGGGCGTAAAAGGATATAAAATTACGTATGCGAAGAATAGGAAACTCACGAAATCAACAAGGACAATTTATATAACTTCGCTCAAGAAGACATTAAGGCTGAAAAAGGGAACATATTATATTGGCGTACAGGCATATAAGACAGACTCTACAGGGAAAAAAGTGACCGGAAAGATGAGTGCAGTTAAAAAAGTGAAGGTGAAATAGGCGGAAGGTATAATGGAAAAGAGCAGGAGAGGAATGACACAGTATTATAAAGATATGGGATTTAAGAAGTTTTTTGTCATCAGTCTGTGTCTGTTCCTGTTTCCTGTTCTTTTATTACAGATTTTATTTATCAGGACGAGTATTTCCAGTATGAATGAACAGGTAAATGAACAGGTTTATAATAACCTGAAACAGGTGTCTGAGAAATTTACATTACTGCTGGAATCCTACAAGGATACGGTTTGGCAGATTTATTCAGATAAAGACATTATCCGCAATCTGGAGCAATATCATGAGGCCGATGATAAGACACAGGAAAATTTGTCTTATCTTTTAAATGAAAAACTGGAACGGTTTGTGGAAAGCAAGAAAGGAATACGTAATATCAGTTTGATTTTTACCACTGGGGAGGGGATTATTTATGACGACCAGAGCGACTCTGCCCAGGACAATCTCTGGCGTGGTTATGATGATCTTTGCCAGATTCCGCCTTATCAGCAGACGAAGAATAAAAATGAGATTGTTCTGATACCGACCATCAATTTTTCAGATGGGGACAAGAAAGAATCCATGTTTTTTCTGGGAAAAGAATTGTATAATACGGAAAATCTCAGGCAGGGTGTTTTGGCAACGCTTATTATCGGTGTTGATGAACAGGAATTGCAAAATATCTGTAATGGTTCTACCGGGTTGAATACGCCAAATGTGAATTTTATCAGTGACAGATATGGAACGATACTTTCTTTTCCAGATGAGGAACAGATTGGAATCGTGCTGGATGGTTGGGAGGATGAGCTGAAGTTCATAGGCGGTCTCAATATGTTCGAGGGGGGAAACCTCTTCTGCAGTTACTATCGGGATTGGAAAACGGGGTGGATTTTCCACAATGTGTATGATAGGGATTATATAATGCATGACATCAATATGATGCAATTTATTTTCTGGATGTTGTTTGTTGCCGATATTCTTGTCATTTTTTTATTCACCAGTTTCATCAATCGTTATTACGTGAACTACCTGAATCAGATTATAGAAGCGATCCGGCAAATAAATCAGGGAAACATGGATGTCCGGCTTGTGGTGGATAGAAGGGATGAACTGGGGCAGATTGGAGAAAATTTTAATTATATGGTGGACAGGGTAAAGTCGCTGATTGAGGAGGTTACGGAGATTTCCCGGAAAAAAATTCAGGCGGAAATCAAAGCTTTGGAATCCCAGATTAATCCACATTTTCTCTATAATACGCTGGATGCGATTAACTGGATGGCAATTCGCAGAGACGAAATTGAAATCAGCAAGATGATTAGCAATCTCGGCATGATTTTGCGTTACTGCATGAATCAGAGCAATGAGATGGCAGGTATTTCAGAAATGGAAGAGTGGCTGAAGGCATATGTGTCTCTGTATCAGCTCCGGTATGGAAATTCATTTGAATTTGAAATTTATGTAGAACCCGAAGTTCGGGAAGTCAGAGTATACAAATTTCTGGTGCAGCCCATGGTGGAAAACGCTATTATTCATGGACTCAAAGATCTGGAAGGTGGGTTGTTACGCGTAGACATTGGATTTGCAGAGCAGCCGGAACGGATTCATGTGATTGTGGAAGACAATGGAGCTGGAATGGAGCCGGAAGAAGTGGAGTTTTATAATAGGAGGGACGCGGAATGGAGCCGTTCGGAGCAAATCGGACTGGCAAATATTTTTGAAAGAATTCAGTTATATTATGGGGAAGAAGGGGAATGGCATATCAGCAGTGTGAAGGGATTGGGAACTGTCATGGAACTTCTTCTTCCAGTGAGAGATATGGGGAAGAATATACAGGAAAAGGTGATGGAATGAGGATTGTAATTGTTGAGGATGAAATTGCAATTCGTGATGGATTGAAAAAGATGATAAGTGCGAATACATCGCACACGGTAATTGGAACCTGTAAGGACGGCCTCGAAGGAATTGCTTTTATCAGGGAACATCAGCCAGATCTGGTAATTACAGATATTCGTATGCATGAGATGAATGGTTTGGAAATGCTGGAACGTTTAAAAGAGCTGGGCGTGCAGATTTACAGTATCGTAATCAGCGGATACGCGGAATTTGAATATGCCAGAAAAGCATTAAGCCTTCAGGTGGAAGATTATTTGTTGAAACCTGTCTCCATTGACGCGCTTCAAAGAGCATTAGATAAGATTGAAAGCAAACATGTCGAGAGTAAATACCATATTGTTAAGAAACCAGAGAGTTATGTAAGAGAATATTTTTTTGGTACCATGGAAGAGCAGGAAGAGGCGAAACAGGCGTTAAATGGTATCTTAAAGGAAGAAAAGGATGAGATATACGGTATCATTATCGGTTATTTTGGAAGTCTGAAAAAGAAACAGTTAGAAGATATAGAATATCCACTGCGCAGCATCAAGCATCAGTTTCCGGAACTCTGTTTTCTGGATGCATGGGAGGAACACATAAGCTACCGGATTTTGATCGTAAAAGGGCATGTCGCACAGGTTCAGGCATTTGCAGATTCCTTCGATGAGAAGGCGAAATATGATTATCAGCAGCAGAAACGGGAAATCCCCTGGTGTATGAATACCTGTGACAGTATGGAAGACTGGAAAAGTTGTTTTGAGAAAGCCGAAAAGTTGCTTTCCGGTTATTTTGCGAAAGGCAGTCATGGACTGTTGCGGGCAGAAAAATCCGCAGAAGAATCCATAAAGGAATTTAAATACCCCATTCAGATAGAACGAAAGATTTTGTCATCTCTTGAGAGTGGAAGATTTGAGGATATGAGCGCTGGTATAGATGAATTTTTAACGCAGACGATATCGGAAAAGTACGGAGCGGAAGAAATACGTTATGGAGCCGTTAAGTTGATGACAAGAATGATGGACATTGCAAAAGAGATTAACCAGAAAGCGTTCGAAAGCCTTCGGGAAAAGGATTACCTGAAAGGTCTGTTTCTGGCATATACACAGACAGAATTTCGCGAAATACTCATGAAGTGTGGAAATACCATCTGCGATAGAAAGAAAAAAGAGAGTATCAGCAATTATACCATCAGCCGTACCATCGAATACATTCGCACGCATTATCAGGAAGGAATCAGCCTGGAAAAGACAGCGGAAACATTAAATATTACTCCTGAATACCTCAGTATGCTGTTTAAGCGGGAGATGGGCATGAATTTTTCCGTATTCCTGAAAGAATTTCGAATCAGCCATGCAAAACGTCTGCTGAAAAGAACAGATATGAAGATTTATGAAGTTGCGCAGGAGTGCGGTTATAGCAATTCGAATTATTTTACAAAGGTATTTAAGGAAGTAACCGGAATTTCGCCGGCAGAATATCGGTGATATGGGATCAATGCTGCGGAATGTGAATTTGGTTTAAAAAATGAAAGAAAGTATAAAAAATTACCATGGGAAAATGAGACGCCAGCCAATATAATCCTTTTATAAGGGCGAAATTGCCCCTGTGAAAAATAATGAAGCATTCCTATAGAGAATGAAAATTGAACTTTGACAAAATAAAATCTCCCCGTA
>CAJTSB010000061.1 GCA_910578825.1 uncultured Lachnospiraceae bacterium
TGCCGATGACGTGGGAGGAGCGGTTCATGAGCAGGAGGGAGGGCATCTTAAATTTTCCGGTGTACTTGTCTAACTTAATAATTTCACATGGTTTTTTGTATGTCTGTTGCTGGTTATTGATGGAAAACACCCCTTTCTGAAAAAATTATATAGTTATGCAGTATGTACAAGTGTCGTAAATTCTGGTTTGGTTGTTAAAGCATTGGTGGGATTGTCAAATATATTTCCCCAATGCCAGCCTAAACCCTTACGTACCGCGGCTCTCGATACTGGAGCTCAATTTCAATATCCCTGCCATGGTCTGTCATAATTACGTTCGTCCCATTTACCAGTTTCAAAAAACTCCAGTTAAAATCATTGGGTCTTGCCAGTCCTTTGATTATGCCCATATCAGAATCCATGGTGACGTCCTGTGACATATTCTCGATTTTTATGGGTTTGTCAAGTATGGAATCTGCATTTCCATATGAAAAATTTCTGCCACTTCTACAGTTATCGAAGGAGAGTGGTCTGGGATTGGTTGGTTTGTATTTTACTTTCATGATGGGGAGGATGTAGGTATCTATGTCGCTGTGGATGTTTAACAGAAATGGTTCCATAAGTGCAATGGATGCTTTTTTTGTAATTACATCCGTAAAACCGTAAGCACAGTTTGAGGTCGCCGTCAAATCGAACCCAATTGTCCTTCCGGCTACCTGGTGAGGCAGCGCATTGATGTTTACTTTATAAAAAATGTCCTCGTATCCTTCCTGGTTAAACTGTAGCCATCGGTATCCGTCTGTCTTTGCCAGCCATTTCATAATCATGCTTTCTTCATACTGGCTGAAATGTATGTCCTTGTTCTTGCATGGATTCTTACAGATAGAGAAAGTCCATGTAAGTGCAGAATTGAACTGTGAACCATAGAATGTAAAGGTATCCGTGCCAGGTGTTTTTATGGCATTGCATTCAATTTCTCCGCCGGAGACAGGCTGCAGACCTCCATCAAAAGAGCATATCATACATCCGAAGTCGCTTGCGCGCTGTCTGTCAAATAAAAAATCTGTTGCATACATGTATCATCACCACCTATTGTTTTTGATTTGCCATAAAACTGTCCAGTTCGTTCCGGTAGGCTGTTGCGAGCTGGTCAAATTCATCTATTTTACGAATGTATTTTTCCTTTATCCGTTTCAGCTCGTCAATCAGGTCTTTGTATTCATCCCGGTATCTTTGCAGTTCATCAAGGGAACTTCTTAAGCGCTGGTTGTCACGTTTCAGGCGTTTGTTTTCATTTGCAAGTATTTTTACGGTTTCTTTGTCTGTGTTTCTGTTAAATGGCATATGTTCTTCCTTTCATTTTGGGGTGTGAGATTGGAACAGAGGGCAGTATATATACCACCCTCTATTCTGGTTTTGGTTTATAGTTATAGTGTTTGTGCGTTCTTTGTGAGCCTTCCTGCGCCGTCAGTCCTGTTTATGGATGCGTTATTAACAAACCGGATGTAATTTCCGTTATTTTGCATGTCATGGAACATCCTTTCCTTGAATTCGTTGTAGTTGGTGACGTTCGGAAGGGTAATGCTGTCGATGTTTACAATATTATTCAGATTTGTTCTTTCGGGCGTTGCAGTAAGGTCTGGAACGACGTCTGTTATGCGTAGGGTTGGAGCTGTGAGATCCCATATAATAGACTCCTGTTCCAGGGAAGCCTGTGTCAGGGAGTTTGATCCACGATAATCCTTAACAGGAATATCAGATTCGAGCTGGGAAAAGCCCGAATTTATTAAGATGTCTTTTTGGGAGGAAATACGTTTAAGGGAAGAATTTTCTAAAATGACTTCCTGCTTGGCGGAACCATTTTTCTTAGAATTGGAAGATTTCTTTTTGTTTTTGTTATTATTTTTCTTGTTGTTCTTTTTTGGCGTGCTCTTTTTAGTATTATTGTTTTTGGCACCTTCGCTGTTATCCTTCGTGCCGCTTAGGTTAGTCTTGTTATCCGCGATTGCTTTAATTATATTTTCCACATTTTTGCTTATGCTGGATGAAATGCCGGTAAGCAGGTTCTGGTTTTCTTCCTTATAGTCGTTTGCAGTTGCAATGTTGCTGAGATAGCTTGAAATTATGCCGGCATTTTCCTGTGCCATTCTGTGGCCTTCTTCCACAAGCTCCCGGAAGTCTCCCATTTTCTTTTCCGTGAGTTCCCGGTATTGCTCATACAGCTTGTCGAGCATTGCCTGCTGGTCGGAGATGAGCCTGTTGTATTCCGTCTCGCGCAGGTCATCCTCTTTGTCGGTAAGTTCCTTCTGGAGCCTTTGGAGCTTTGCACGGCCTTCCTCCGACGTGTCGCCGGAATATGCAGCTATCTGCTTGCGGACAGTTGCGATGTCTTTCGTCTTTTGGCTGATGGTTCTCTGGTAGTCGTGCAGATCCTTTTCAGCGTTCATTGCCTCTTTTCTGGCGTTGATCAGTTCCTGGAGCTTGTCAAGCTCTGCCTGGTATTTCTCCTTTACGATGTCTGCAAGGGCGGACTCAAGGCTGTAAGTCTGCTTGATGTCATCCTGCCATTTCGTGTATGTTTCGCTGAGTTTCTTTTGCAGGTCGTCAATAGAATTGAAGGTGATGCCGAGGGTATTGCTGTGGAGGGTTTTGGAATTCAGCATGCGCCTGAGTTCATCGACTTGTGCCTTGTCCCTGTCCGCGTTATTCTTGGACGCGTAGTAGCTCGTGGACAGTGAGCCGAGCCGGGCAAGACCTGCCTCCGTGAGTTTACCGGTTTTCGTGTCGGTGCTTTTTTCGTGCGCAAACAGCCCTTGCAGAAATTCCTGCTCCGAGATGATGCGTCTGATGCTGTCTGAAATGTCGTCAAACATGTCAAAGTGGAGCTGATTGATGGCATTGTTGAGCTCGTAGGTCTTTTGGTTGCATTCTGATATGGCAGTGTTTACCTGCTGTATCTTGTCGTAGGCATCGTACCATTCATCCGTGTATTCTGTAATGCTTGCGAGGCTTTTCTCAAGGTCTGCTTTTTCAGCTAAATGCTGGGAGAGGATATTTTGATTGATGCGTTTCTGGGTTTTATAATCGGATATGTTTACCTTTTTTCCCGCTGCCTCTGTTTCAGATATTTTGTTGTTGCTTGTGGACACATCGTAGTCGAACACTTGCACTTTTTTGTCGTAGTGTTCTGCAATATTGTCGAACTTAAGCTTGCTTGCCTCAACTTTCCATCTTTTGTAGTCCTGCTCTGCAGATTTTCTGTCGTCAATGGCCTGTTTGCGTGCCTTAAGGGCCTCATTATATTTGACGGCGGCCTGGTATCCGGCAGAGTTTTCGGTGAAACGTGAAAGGTTGACCTCCTTGTTCTTCCGTACGGATTTCTGGATTATTTTGCGTTCCTTTGCCGTAATGCCGTCATCCCCATCCAGGTTCTGGTTCTTTAACAATTTCTTTTTTGCTGAACTAAAGGATTTTTTGGTATCTGTTTCTGCCTCCTTATATGCCTTGAGGGTTTGTTTCTCTTTAGCAGTCTGCTTGTCTATTATTTGATTCTTTTTCTTATAATTGGTTTTATTGTCAAGCTCCTTGTTCAGGAGGTCAATGGCGTTGCTGAATAGGTCCACCTTCTTTGCCGCCTTGTCCAGCGGGAGGTTGTAAAGCTTTTTCGCGGTTTCCCGGAAAGAGTCCATGGAGTCCTGCGCCTTGTCGTACCAGTTCTGGTATTCCTTTATCTTCTTCGCAAGGTCTTCATCCTCAATGGTATCGATGTCAAGCGCTCCGTTGCGGACTTTTTCAGCATACTTTTCATCCAGACCAACGGCATTCGCCTTTTCCATGTTCTTGTTATAAACATTGCCATAGGTGGAGAGCTGGCTTTTGGCAAGGGAGGCGGCTTTCCGATAGTATATATTGAGGAATCCGCCTGTGAGCGCAGTCTCAGCCTGTGCCAGCCATTTGTCGAAGGAACTTTGCAGTCTTTTGATGAAACGTTCCAGCCAGTTGAAGGATTCCTTGAATTCCTTTTTTTCGGGCTGTTTGTTTGAGGATTTGTTTGTGCCTCCCTGTGTATTCCTGTTTTTTGGGGATGCTGCAGGTGCTTTTATTTGGAATGAAGTTATCGATGCAAATTCATTTTTGACTTGCTCCCACGCAGCTTCTGGGGATATCCGGTAATTGCTGTTCAGTCCACCTTGAACTTTGTTCAGGAAACTTGCCTGTGCAGCAGCTCCAAGATATGCGTTTGCCAGTGCGCCCAAGCTTGCGATTTTATCGCTTGTATTCAAGGTGTTTGTGCTAAAGATTGTCTGATGCGCGATCAGGTCAGCCAGAGCAAATTTTGCATAGTCTGTCATATTTGACTGGTTGACAAATGCCGCCGACTGTTCATATGCAGCGTTTATAGAATCAGCAGAGTTTAGAGCATAAGATGACTGCACGTTTGCAAGGTCTTCTGTGGCAAGCGATAATGCTTCCGCTTTGTTTTGTGAAATTTCCCTCTGCGCAGTAAGCGTTTCTTCTACAATTTCTGTCGAGTCTGCTACGCCCATCGCGTCAAGCTGGCTGATATAGTAGTCTTTATTTGCCTCAGTTAAGTTTGCAAGAAAGTTGTTGCTGTTGACGTATGCAGACGCAAGCTTGTTTGTTGCCTCTCTCACTTCCTCCATGGAAGAGCCGGCGTCGCCAAGTACGGACTGATACTGTTCCCATTCTGCGGTCTGTTCCTTCAGCCCGCTGTCCATGCCGGAAAACACGTCTGGGCTTATTGCCTCACCCGGATTTTCCTCTTTGTAAGACAGATTTTCGGAAAGACCGGAAATTCCGTTTTCCATAGAAGAGAGCTGGTCCTTAGAGGATTTGAGCTGGTTTATCTTTGCAATTAGGGTATCAATTTTTTCGACGTCATATGGACCAATGCCGAGCCTGGACAGGAAAGTGTCTGTGCCTTCTGTCTCATTAAATGTATCTCTGGTTAGATACCCGGATTCTGCAAGGGACAGGAGGTTTTCTTTCATGCCGTTTAAGTCTTCATGTTCGTTGCTTTCGAGGGCGTTCCAGGTTTCATAGAAAGGTAAGGTTGAAAAATCGTTATTAGGGATTGCATTACCTTTTGCCTGTGCATATGCGTTCATTGCTACGGTAGCATTGTCTATGCCAGCAGTAACTTTTTGCCATAGAGTCAAGTCATCTTCCGTCAAAATATTTTCTTTCCAGAAAGCATCCAGACGGTTGCCATTATTATTATTTACCTCGAACCCTCTTTCATCGTGCCCATAGCCATCAAGCTGAAGTTTGGTATCTCCTAATGTAGAGTTGTATCTGTCTTTAAAATTATTCGCATTATTGTGTTCTTTCTGTTTAGATATATTTATTAATTCATCACAAAACTCACTGGCCGAAATCTTATTTTGCGCCAAAGCCTTAGAGAGGTTGTAATATGACTGTATTACATTTTCATCAAGAGCACCAGCCTTTGCCATTTGTAATAATTCTTCTTTGGACTTTTCAATATTTGGCGTATTAAATATATCTTCAATCTGCATGGATTTCCAGGTATCCGGATCAACTTGTTGACAGATCAATGCGATAGCATTTGATATTTCATTATAAGAATCGACAATTTCCTTTTCATCAGGTGCCAGTTTATCATATGGAGTGTCTTTGATGGTGTTATAGAAGTCAGAAATATTACCTTTTAAATTTTCTAATTCTTGTATTGCTGAAAAAATATCCTGTTCGACATCTCCTATTAAGCTCTCATATTCTGAAATGTCTTCTTCTGAACCAGATTTATATGCCTTATCAAGTTCTTTCTTTAAACCTTTATAGTCTGCGATCATAGATGAAATATTATTGTTGTCGGAATCAAGAAGGTATAAATATTTATCATCATTTTGATAATCTTCTATAGATTCTTGTGAGACATCGTATTGTCCAAATTGTTTTTGAAATAAATCTGAAGAATCTTGTGCAACCTCTTTTTGGGTCCTTTCTTCTTCTCTGTCTGCCAAATCTCTTTGAATACGGAGTTCTTTTGTAATCTCCTGTAATTCTGCTAATTCGCCCTCTTCAATATAGGATAATTTATCTTTTGTAAGTAAATCATTTATAGCCTGCTCTTGGGTTTCAAGTTCACATGAAATAGTGGATAATGTATTTTTAGCATTTTCATATACAGATAGGGATGTTTCCATTTTTTCCCTCTGCTCAGCAGTGGATACGGTTAGAACATCATATATTTTTGTGGCAGCAGAAATAATATCAGTTATGGGTTTAAATGTTTCCATAATAGCGTCGATTGGTATACCCGGAAGTGCTATGTCGATAACACTGGGAATAATATCGTTAAGTAATATGGTTTCTATCTCATTTGTGGCAAGAAAAGAGCTGAGAGATTTTTTTTCATTATTTTCTTCCGTTTTTGCAGGTACAGTAGTAGATTTTGTAGGAGGGGATGCTGTAGTTTTTATATTATTTAAAATATTTATAATGTCTGCTAATTGTTGTTTATATGTCATACTATATTTTAGGATTTATGGATTCTGTCCTGAATGAATCATAGGGAGTAAAGTGTATATTATTGCATATGTTTAAATAGAATGTTATAATTATGCGGAAAATTTATATTTTACTTAAGGAGGAAAGATTATGAAAACCTGTCCAGGATGTGGTGAATTATTAGGGGATTCTGTGAAATCATGCTTTAATTGTAATTACAATTATACAATTGGGCGTATTGTTACGAATGAAGAAAGAGAACTTGAAAAACAACGGCAATTACGAATGCAGGAAGAAAAAGAAAAACTCAGAAAGAAAAAGGAAGAACTAAGAAAGACCCAACTCGGTAAAAATCCTCTATATGAATATCAAACAGTTGTTATTAGTGATTGTACGGATGGCAGACCAGATGTAGATGAGATGCAAAGCACGTTGGACAAATTATCAGAGGAAGGTTGGAGGCTGCACTCTATTGTAAATACGGAAATTGGAAATACTCTGAGGGATTTATTAATTAGGGATCGTGCAGAAGTAATGTTAAGTGCATCCCAGATGCCTCCAATGAACCAAATTATTTTAGTTTTTGAGAGATGCATTAAGGCATAATGAGTGTTATATTGTAAGGTTTAGTCTGATTTGACCGTCAGACAGGCGGCTAGTACCGAGCGCATATTATAAATGACAGCGTTGCATCTATCATTTACCGCCTGTTGTCGCTGCAGTGAGGGCTTTTCTCGAAGAGAACTGTCCCTACGGATGGTGGGAGCGTCACGTTGTTACGATTCATACCATGTCGCCATGGCAGAAGAGTAGTGATACATTGCCGTTATGCAATCGTTGTACCCATTTTCCCGTATATTGAGGCTTCGTTTATATCCGTGTATCTCACGGATAATAACATGAAAACTCCGGTATCCCAGAGAACACATATTATATTCGGCATGTTTAAACAATTAACAGACCAGACATTTTAGGTCTACCGAAGTTTTTTTCGGATGCAGACAAATCATTTCCGAGTTCGGATGTTTTTAAAGTGTTTATCTTATCTATAATCGTATCGGTATTGTCAGATATGTTCTTTAACATTGTATTTTTATCATCACTCATAATCGCATCATTCCTTTTTGTCTTTATTTTCTTCGTGAATGATTTCTGTCAGCCTGGAGATGAATTCCCCACGCAGCTCTTCAGCCTGCACGTCCTTCAGCGCGGCATAGAGGTTCTGCAGCAGTTCCAGAATGTCCCTACGGTCTTCCAGAAAGGCCGCAATGGCTCCGTAAAATTTCGCCTTGACATTCCATTCAGCGCGTTTCATTTTCAAGTATGTAATCATAATCTGAAAGTCTCCTTTTCCTATAAAAACAGGAGAAACCGGGATTCCCGGTTCCCCCTGCAGGTTTCGGATGCCTGCGCACTATCACAATGGGATAATGCGTTGCATCCTGGTCTTTTTCACTAGGCAACCGTGACGCGGATGACGTCTTCAATGTCGTTGTATTTCACGTTGACGTATGTGTTTCCGGC
>CAJTSB010000062.1 GCA_910578825.1 uncultured Lachnospiraceae bacterium
ACGGTGGTTGAAGAAACGGGTCGCCCCTTGCGTAGGGGCGCGAATTGAAATTTATAACGATTGTGAATATATCAGGGAGCTTTATGTCGCCCCTTGCATAGGGGCGCGAATTGAAATTCTACCATGGGTGAAGATTACGTTGGAGAGGCGTGTCGCCCTTTGCGAAGGGGAGCGAATTGAAATAAAGCATTAAGAGACGATATGCCAGTATTCCAAGCGTCGCCCTTTGCGAAGGGGAGCGAATTGAAATTGACATCAGCTATATCAAAGAGGACCAGCACAGCTAAAGGTCCGGTCGTCTCATGATAAGAGGGCGGAATTTATTGTTCAGTATTACTCACAGGGGAGTAAAAAGAGCTGCAAAAAATACTGATTATTTGCTGAAAAAAGTTATTGACAAATTCCCCGCGAGAGCATATAATTTCAAACACGATGGAGAACCACATGGGTGAGAAATCAGTCTGGGTGGTTCTTTTTTTACCCTGTAGATTATATGAAAGGAGGCGTCTGTCATGGCAAAGAGTGTGACAAAAGATATGACGGTGGGGAGTCCGATTCGCCTGATTTTACAGTTCTGCATTCCGTTGTTTTTTGGAATGTTATTCCAGCAGTTTTATAATATGATGGATATGCTGATCGTAGGGCAGTTTCTGGGTGTGCAGGCCTTGGCGTCTGTGGGTGCCACAGGCTCTGTTAATTTTATGATTATCGGATTTTGTATGGGTGTGTGCAATGGATTTGCTATTCCGGTGGCACAGCGTTTTGGAGCTGGCGATTACCACAGCCTTAGAAAATACGTTGCAAACAGTGTCTGGCTCTCCATTGCGTTTGCAGGCGTGATGACAATCGTAGTCTGCGTGTTGTGCCGCCAGATTCTGCTGTGGATGAATACGCCGCTGGACATCATTGAGGGTTCTTACCGTTATATATTTGTAATTTTCCTGGGGATTCCGACCGTGTACCTTTATAATCTGCTGTCCGGCATCATAAGGTCGCTGGGAGACAGTAAAAGTCCGCTGTTTTTTCTGGTATTTTCTTCTATATTAAATATTGTTCTGGACATTACGCTGATTCTGGCATTCCATATGGGCGTGGCAGGCGCAGCGTGGGCGACTGTGATTTCCCAGTTGGTATCGGGGGCAGCCTGTCTGTTTTATATGATGCGGCGTTTTGACATTTTGAAAATGACGAAGGATGAATGGCGCGTAGATATGAACTGTGTGGGGATTTTGTGTAATATGGGGATTCCGATGGGGCTGCAGTATTCCATAACGGCGATTGGCAGCGTGATTCTCCAGGCAGCGGTCAACAGTCTCGGCTCGATGTCTGTTGCGGCAGTTGCTGCAGGCAGCAAAATCAGTATGTTTTTCTGTTGTCCTTTTGATGCGATGGGTTCGACCATGGCAACATATGCGGGGCAGAATGTGGGTGCAGGAAAACTGGAACGAATTTCCATGGGTATGAAATCCACCTGTTTGTTGGGATTTGGGTATTCTATTTTAGCGTGTATTGTGTTAGTATGTTTTGGGGAGACGGTTGCACTGTTGTTTGTTGACCCTTCTGAGACGCAGATTATACAGCAGGTGTCATGGTTTTTGGCTGCGAATTCGGCATTTTATTTTCCGCTTGCGTTGGTGAATATTGTACGGTTTACCATCCAGGGGCTTGGATTCAGCAAGTCGGCAATTTTTGCCGGAGTCTGTGAGATGGTTGCACGCAGTGTTGTTGCAATGGCGTTTGTGCCGATATTCGGGTATGCGGCGATTATCTTTGCCAATCCTGCCGCCTGGGTTTTCGCGGACCTGTTTTTGATACCGGCGTATCTGTATATCATGAAATGGCTGCGGAGTGCGATATCATAGTATTTTAAGAATATTAAATAAAAATTAATAAAAATTTTTAAGGGAAAGGTTGATTTTTTACCCGGAGTCATCATATGATAAATATATAAAGTTACTTTCGTAGTAAGGGAGAGATAAAATGGAAAAGCATCAGAATACGAATCGAGAAACAGACAGGGAACATAGCAGGAAATACATACAAAGAAAACGATATATGCAGAAAAGAATGCTGCTGACATTTTGCATCCTTCTGGTGATAACCGGAGTCGGAGTTATGGCGGCAGTTCTTGTACCCAAAGGAGAGAAAACCGAGGCGCCTGGGCAGAAGGAATCGCTGCAGACGAGCGCAAAGCCTGTCGATCAGGAGGACGAGTCGCAGCAGGCGGATTCTTCCGGACAGGAGACAGAAAAAGAGCCCCAGCAGGATCCGGATGATGTACGCGCAGCAGTGGTCGAACAGGCGGATTTACTTGCAGCAGGATATGATTATGACAGCGCAATTGAGACCGTGAAAAGTTATGAGGGATATGAGAGGGATTCTGAGCTGACGGCAAAAATCACCGACTATGAGAATCGCAAAGCCTCCTGTGTTCCGGTAGATATTGATAAGGTTACTCATGTATTTTATCATTCGCTGGTCGTGGATCCTGAGCTTTGTTTTGCTAATCAGGATACGAACCCGCAGGCAGTCGGAAATAACCAGTGGATGACAACGATTGAGGAATTTAATAAAATTACTCAGAAAATGTATGACGAGGGATATGTGTTGGTAGATCTTCATGATATGGTGAAGGAGACTACCGATGAGAATGGCAATGTGCGTTTTGAGAAGGCGGAGATTATGCTGCCTCCGGACAAGAAACCATTTGTCCTTTCACTTGACGATTTATCTTATTATCACAGTTATAGCGGTTACGGGTTTGCCTCCAAAATAATTTTGGATGAGAATGGAAAACCGAAATGCGAGTACATACAGAGAGATGGTACGACTGTGGTGGGAGATTATGACGTCGTTCCGCTGATGGACAAATTTCTTGAGGAGCACCCGGATGCATCTTACCATGGCGCAAAGGGAACGATAGCCCTTACCGGTTACAATGGAATTTTAGGTTATCGCACGGATATCAGCTACCAGACGCGTCCGGCAGACCTGGATGCCGATAAGAAGAAGTGGCTGGATGAGCATCCGGATTTTGACCTGGAGACAGAACGTGCCAATGCAAAGAAAGTTGCGGACGCCATCAAAGCGGAAGGCTGGAGGTTTGCCAGCCATACCTGGGGTCACCTCAAAGTTGGCGAAGCGTCCATGGAGCGTTTGCGCGCAGATACGGAGAAATGGAAAGAGAACGTGGCGCCCCTGGTGGGAGACACGGATACGATTATCTTTGCACACGGACAGGATCTGGCGGAGTGGACGACCGGATATACGCCGGATAACGAGAAATATAATTATCTGAAAGAACAGGGATTTCACTATTTCTGTAACGTGGATTCTCAGCAGTATGCGGTGCAGATTACGGATACCTACTTCCGGCAGGGCAGAAGGAATTTAGATGGATACCGTATTTATTATAATTCTATCGGAGAGATGGACAGTTTGTCAGATTTGTTTAATGCATCGGAAGTGATTGATCCGAAACGTCCGCCAGTGCCGAGATTGCAGTAGAGAACATTTTGAAAATTACAGGCGAAATCATAAATATAAGCAACATAACAAAAGGAATGGGATGGAGAATCTCATTCCTTTTTGAATGAGATGATAAAAATTGAGTAAAATTTTCTGTTTCGGACACAATAACCGTAGGAAATTTGAGGAGGAAGGCAAATGCGCAGCATTTCTGGAATGCCTTCCTCCGAGCTGGCAGGTGACGCATCGCGTCGCGTGCCGATACCTTTGAGGAGGAAGGAGAGAAAATTATGTCACAGACAATTGGGACCCAGAGCATTCAATTTGATGAAGCTCCCTATATTCTGGGCAGCGCCAGTATTGTGGGAACCAAGGAGGGCGAAGGACCGCTTGGGAAATTGTTTGATTTGGTCGGAGAAGATGATAAGTTTGGGGAAGATACCTGGGAAGAGGCGGAGAGCACTTTGCAGAAAGAGGCAGCTTCCATGGCGATTGGAAAAGCAGGGCTTAAGAATGAAGACGTGCGCTATATCTTCGGCGGAGATTTGCTGGGGCAGAATATAGCCACAACCTTTGGACTGATGGAACTGAATATTCCATTGTTTGGTCTGTATGGCGCCTGTTCTACGGCAGGAGAATCCCTGTCCCTCGGTGCAATGGCTGTTGCCGGAGGTTATGGAGAACAGGTGCTTGCCGTTACATCCAGCCATTTTGCGAGTGCGGAGAAACAGTTTCGTTTTCCCCTGGAATATGCCAATCAAAGACCCTTATCAGCTACCTGGACTGTTACAGGAAGTGGAGCCTTTGTACTTGGCAAAAGACGAAGTGACGTACGAATTACCGGAATTACAACTGGAAAAGTTGTGGACTACGGCGTGAAGGATTCCATGAACATGGGCGCGGCCATGGCGCCGGCAGCATGTGATACCATTTATCAGAATTTGATGGATTTTAATCGCAAACCGGAGGATTACGACAAGATTGTAACCGGAGATTTGGGTATGGTGGGACAGGACATCCTGTTTGACCTTATGAAGAAGAAAGGTTTTGACATTTCCGGCGTGCATATGGACTGTGGGATTGAAATTTATGACAGCGAGTCCCAGAACACGAACGCGGGCGGCAGCGGCTGTGGGTGCTCTGCCGTGACTTTGAGTGCGTATATTTTACCGAAATTAAAAAAAGGCGTCTGGAAACGGGTACTTTTCGTACCTACCGGAGCCCTGCTGTCAACCGTCAGTTTCAACGAAGGGCAGAGCGTGCCGGGAATTGCGCATGGTGTGGTCATTGAATATGCAAAGTGATTCAGACGTCCATGGAAATGAAAGCTTAGAACAAGGAGAAGAAGTATGGATTATGTAAATGCATTCTGGGTGGGCGGATTGATTTGTGCGCTTGTCCAGATTTTAATGGAAAAAACGAAAATGCTCCCGGGCAGGATTATGGTTCTGCTGGTTTGCAGCGGCGCCGTGCTGGGCGCATTGCAGATTTATGAGCCGTTTCAGGAGTATGCCGGCGCGGGAGCCAGTGTTCCGCTGCTTGGATTTGGAAATGTGCTCTGGAAAGGCATTCAGGAGGCGGTCGATACGGACGGTTTTCTGGGAATCTTTATGGGCGGATTTACAGCAAGCGCGGTGGGAATTTCAGCGGCGTTGATTTTTGGGTATCTGGCGAGCATTGTTTTCCAACCCAAAATGAAAAAATAAAAAAACAAGTATAAACCTGAAAATTATGTCCATAATGGATAGAGAAAAGAAAATTTTGTAAAGGAGATTTTATTATGAAACAGTTAAAGAAAGTTCTGATGGGATGCTTGCTCATCCTGGTATTAGGCAGCGTTACTGCTTGCGGAAATAACGATACGAACAACGATACGACCAATGATGCGACAAATGGAACCGATAATAATGGTACCGGAACCAATGACAAAAATAACGACAATAACACGGACACAGACAATACAAATACGGATAAGAACAATAATAACGGAACCGACAACAATGCCAATACCAACAACAATAACACTAACGGAAATGGTGCAGCAGGCGATGTTGTGGATGATATCGTAGACGGTGTGGAAGATATCGGAGATGATGTGGAGAATGGCGTGGACAACATGACGGATGGAAACGGCGCAGATAACAACAATAACACCGACAATAACACTGATAACAATAATAACACCAATAACAAAAATAACACCACAAATAAAAACAATGCCGACAAGACGAAAGAAACCCCCAATCCATAGGAAGGCAATGGCATAAAAAGAGTTCAGGACCTTTGAATGAGGTCTTGAACTCTTTTCGTTGTTCGTTCTTTCGTTTGGATTGGTATATTTTGAAACTTTATTCGTCAATACTGTAGTTGGGAGCCTCTTTGGTGATATGGATGTCATGCGGATGGCTTTCCTTGAGGGAGGCAGCGGAAATCTTTACAAATTGCCCGGTCTGTTTTAAGGTTTCAATATTGACAGCGCCGCAGTAACCCATGCCGGAGCGCAGACCACCGATTAACTGGAAGACGGTGTCTTCGACGGAGCCTTTATAAGCGACACGGCCTTCAACGCCTTCCGGTACGAGTTTCCGTGCATTTTCCTGGAAATAACGGTCTTTAGAGCCGTTCTCCATAGCTGCAAGAGAACCCATGCCGCGGTATACTTTGTATTTTCTTCCCTGATACAGTTCAAATGTTCCCGGGCTTTCATCACAGCCTGCAAACATGCTTCCCATCATACATACATTGGCGCCTGCTGCAATTGCTTTTGTCATATCGCCGGAATATTTGATGCCTCCATCTGCGATAATCGGGATGCCGTATTCTTTTGCAGCATTGTAGCAGTCCATGATGGCGGTAATCTGTGGAACACCGATTCCGGCTACCACGCGCGTTGTACAGATGGAACCCGGTCCGATGCCAACTTTTACAGCGTCTGCGCCAGCCTCAATCAGGGCTTTTGTCGCGTCGCCGGTAGCAATATTTCCAGCGATAACCTGTAAATCCGGAAATGCGGCTTTGATATTTTTGACAGCCTCTATAATATTTCTGGAATGTCCGTGTGCGGAATCCACGACAATGACGTCGACCTTGGCCTTTACGAGCGCATCCACACGCTCACGCATATCGGCGGTGATGCCTACGCCTGCGCCGCAGAGCAGCCTTCCCTGTTTGTCCTTGGCGGATAATGGGTATTTGATCTGTTTTTCGATGTCCTTAATCGTGATCAGACCTTTTAAATTAAAGTTCCCGTCTACGATGGGGAGTTTTTCTTTTCTTGCTTTTGCAAGGATTTTTTTTGCTTCCTCCAGAGTGATGCCTTCGCGTGCAGTCACGAGGTCCTCAGAGGTCATGGAGTTTTTGATTTTCTTGGTGAAATCTTCTTCGAATTTTAAGTCGCGGTTGGTAATGATTCCGACCAGTTTGCCGTTTTCCGTAATAGGAACGCCGGAAATGCGGAACTTAGCCATCAGGTTATCTGCATCCTGGAGGGTATGTTCAGGGGAAAGGGAAAATGGATCTGTGATTACGCCGTTCTCAGAACGTTTCACCTTATCAACTTCTTCTGCCTGAGCTTCAATTGACATGTTCTTATGTATAATGCCAATGCCGCCCTGACGTGCCATGGCGATAGCCATCCTGTGTTCCGTAACGGTGTCCATACTTGCGCTCATCATAGGAATGTTTAATTTTACTGTCTTCGTCAGGTTCGTGGATAAATCTACCATATTTGGTGTGACTTCGGAGTATGCAGGGACTAATAATACGTCATCAAATGTAATTCCTTCACCAATAATCGTACCCATTTTTTTTCCTCTCTTTCTTGAATGTTTTTATGTTATTCCCACGATTTTATCAAAAAAGATGAAAACTGTCAACGACTGGCGAATATTTTTTACAAATAGTGTTACAATTCAGACTGTTTGTTACATCTTAACATTTTTTCATGGAGTTCTTGCAAGACTGCCATGAAAATTCTTATGGGAAGTAAACATAT
>CAJTSB010000063.1 GCA_910578825.1 uncultured Lachnospiraceae bacterium
GAATTGGCATGAGGAGGGACCCGCGTAGCGGGAGGAGCCCTGATGCCTGAAAATGGAGGTTATAGTATGAAAGGACAGTTAGAAACACCATATGGAAAAGTGTTGATTAATACAGACGTGATTGCAACTTATGCGGGATCCGTTGCGGTAGAGTGTTTTGGAATCGTAGGAATGGCCGCCGTAAATGTCAAGGATGGTCTTGTAAGGCTTTTGAAACGGGATTATCTGAATCACGGAATCAATGTCAGCCTCAAAGATAACAGAATTTGTCTGGATTTCCATGTCATTGTTTCTTATGGAGTAAGTATTTCCACTGTTTCTGATAACTTAATCAGTACGGTGAAATATCAGGTAGAGGAATTTACCGGTATGAAAATCGATAAAGTCAACATCTTCGTAGAAGGTGTGAGAGTGATTGATTAAGGAGGACGTAGAAGTGGCGATTACGACAATAGATGCCCCTGTGCTTGCAAAAATGTTTTTGGCGGGTGCAAAAAATCTCGAAGCAAAAAAAGAATGGATTAATGAGTTGAATGTATTTCCAGTGCCGGATGGCGACACAGGAACCAATATGACAATGACAATTATGTCAGCGGCGACCGAAGTAAGTAATCTGGGCGCTAATCCGGATATGGCAGATTTGGCAAAAGCGATTTCTTCCGGCTCCCTCAGGGGCGCCAGAGGTAATTCCGGCGTTATTTTGTCTCAGTTATTCCGTGGATTTACAAGGGAAATCCGTGAACATGACAAATTAGATACCGTTGTTTTGAGCGATGCATTCCAACGGGCGGTAGAAACCGCGTACAAAGCAGTCATGAAACCGAAAGAGGGAACGATTCTCACCGTTGCCAAAGGCGCGGCAGACCGGGCAATGGAGATGATTGGTGAGACTGAGGATCTGACCGTTTTTCTGGATGAGGTCATCAAATATGCAGTTGAGGTACTTGACAAGACGCCGGAAATGCTTCCGGTACTGAAAGAGGCAGGGGTCGTGGATTCCGGCGGACAGGGACTTGTCACAGTATTGCAGGGCGCTTACGATGCTCTGATGGGCAAAGAGATTGATTATACGATTGAGACGCCTGCAGCTGGCGGAGTGATAAAGATTTCCGAGCAGGCCCAGCAGGATATCAAATTTGGATATTGTACGGAATTTATCATTGTCTTGAATCAGCCTCTGGAGCAGAGACAGGAATTAGATTTTAAGGCATTTCTTGACTCTATCGGAGATTCCATTGTAGTGGTAGCTGACGACGAGATTACGAAGGTTCATGTACATACCAATGACCCTGGACTTGCCATTCAGCGTGCATTGACGTACGGTTCCTTAAGTAAAATCAAAATTGACAATATGCGTGAGGAACATCAGGAAAAGCTCATCAAAGATGCAGGAAAAGTAGCGGCACAGCAGAAAGAAGAGGACAATGAGCGACGGTTTCAGCAGGACCGCATGGCAGAGAAGGAACAAAAGCCCAAAAAGGACATGGGATTTGTCTCTGTTTCCATCGGTGAGGGAATCAATGAGATTTTTAAAGGCTTAGGCGCAGATTATATTATCGCTGGAGGTCAGACCATGAACCCCAGCACGGAGGATGTGCTGAACGCCATTGAGGAAGTAAATGCCGATAATATTTTTATTCTTCCGAACAACAAAAATATCATTCTTGCTGCAAATCAGGCGGCATCATTGATAGAGGAGAAGAATGTATTTGTGATTCCGACAAAGACTGTGCCTCAGGGAATTACGGCGTTAATCAATTTTATGCCGGACAGTTCGGCCGAGGAGAATGCAAAGCGCATGACGGAGGAGCTTTCCAATGTCAAAAGCGGACAGGTAACATATGCAGTGCGCGATACTTTGCTTGATGGAAAATCCATCAAACAGGGAGATTATATGGGACTTGGCGATGGCACAATTCTCTCGGTGGGCAGTGATATGGAAACGGTCACCAAGGAAATGGTTGCTGAGATGGTGGATGAAGATTCTGCAATTATCAGCGTATATTACGGAGAAGAAGTAGAAGAGGCCGCAGCGGAGAAACTGGGTGCAGACTTGGAGGAACAGTTCGAAGACTGCGAGGTTGAGGTGCATTTTGGCGGACAGCCAATTTACTATTATGTCATCTCAGTAGAATAGAAATTTACGGAATATAAAGGAGCTACCCCATGGAGAAATCGTCTGGTATTGGAACATTGAAGGGGATTGGCGCGAAAACAGAACAATTATTTCACAATCTGGGAGTATACACCATCGGTGATATACTCCTTCATTATCCAAAAGATTATGATAAATTGCCGCCGATTACGCCTTTGGAGGAAATTTCCTCTTGTCTGGAATCTACAGCTGCAATTGCGGTGAGAATTGATAAGGCGCCGTTTGTGCGTGCGGGAAGAAATATGCAGGTGACCAGCCTTACGGTTAAGGCGCAGGAGGTAAAAGCAGAGTTCGTCTGGTTTCGGATGCCGTATTTGAGGAATACCCTCAAAGCCGGGGAATGGTTTGTGTTTCTGGGGAAGGTGACGCAGAAGGGAACGGTTTTCCATATGGAACAGCCGCAGATTCATACCCCTGAGAAATATGAATCCATGCAAAACTGCCTGTGGCCGAGTTATCCGTTGACGGCGGGGCTTAAAAAGAATAAGCTTTCACAGACTATCCGGCAGGCGTTGGAAGAACTGGATCTGTCCATAGATTATCTTCCGGAGGAAGTCCGGGCAAGGCATGGACTTGCAGAATATAATTATGCAATAGAAAATATCCATTTTCCGCAAAATGAGACTGCGCTGGAGCAGGCGAGAAAGCGGCTGGTGTTTGATGAATTTTTTAAATTTATCCTCGCTGCGGGGATGCAGAAAGAACAGATGGAGGAAGTGCCCAATTCCTTTTCCTTTCTACCGCTACATATAGAATCGGAAGGCAAAGAAACAGCCAATCCATTACAGATGGAACCGGCGTGGGCAGATCTTGTAATGGAAGGACTGCCTTATCGCCTGACAGAGGCGCAGAAACGGACGTTGGCAGAAATCCGGCAGGATTTGCGGGGACGAAAAGTCATGCAGCGTCTTGTGCAGGGAGACGTAGGTTCCGGAAAGACCATTATCGCGTTCCTGTCTATGTTGGACGCGGCGCAGGCAGGGTATCAGTCTGCACTGATGGCGCCGACCGAGGTGCTTGCCATGCAGCATTACCAGACCTTTACGGAATTGTGTGAAAGGTATGGACTGAAAATCCCGGTCATACTTCTGACCGGTTCACTGACCGCAAAAGAAAAACGACATGTTTATGAGAGGATGCAGCTCTATCACAATGCGATGATTATTGGAACACACGCGCTGATTCAGGAGCGCGCCCTGTACGATAACCTGGCATTGGTGATTACGGACGAGCAGCACCGGTTTGGTGTGAAACAGAGGGAGACACTGTTTTTAAAAGGTTCTCAGCCGCATGTTCTGGTGATGAGCGCAACGCCGATTCCCCGGACGCTGGCAATTATTCTCTATGGAGATTTGGATATCTCCGTGATTGACGAAGTTCCGGCCAGACGTCTTCCGATTAAGAGCTGCGTGGTTGGCAAAAAATCGCGCAATACCTCTTATGAATTTCTGCGAAAAGAGATTGCAAAAGGGCGTCAGGCATATGTGATCTGTCCGTTGGTGGAAGAGAGTGAAGGGCTTGAGGCGGAGAACGTGACGGAGTACGCGGAAAAATTAAAGAAGGAAATGCCGCAGAATGTTGTGGTGGAATGTCTGCATGGTAAAATGAAGTCTGGCAGGAAAAATCTGATCATGGAGCAGTTTGCACGCAATGAAATACAGGTGTTGGTGTCCACTACGGTTATTGAGGTGGGTGTGAACGTGCCAAATGCCACCGTGATGATGATTGAGGATGCACAGCGGTTCGGGTTAGCCCAGCTCCACCAGTTGCGGGGCAGGGTAGGCAGAGGGGATGAGCAGTCGTATTGTATTATGGTAAATACGACAGATTCCGAAAAGGCAAAGAAACGGTTGGAAATCCTGAATCAATCAAACGATGGATTTTTCATTGCAGGCGAAGATTTAAAATTACGGGGACCGGGAGATTTTTTTGGCATCCGCCAGAGCGGATTGTTGGAATTTCGTCTGGGCGATATTTATCAGAATGCGGACTTGTTAAAACTTGCGTCTGAGGAGGCGCATTTACTATTGGAGGAAGACCGGAAACTGGAACAGCCGGAGCATGAAAAAATCCGTCTGGAAATCAGCACATACCTGGACAGGCAGGCGGAGGTTGTGAATTTGTAAACGCGTGTTTTTCAGTGGTGAAAAACAGGAAAGGGAGATGCAATTTTGCATCTCCCCTTCCAGATATGGCTGCGCGTTACTTGCCAGCCATCTGTCTTTCCTGGGCTTCGATCATTTTCTTCACCATATAGCCACCTACAGAACCGTTCTGTCTGGAGGTTAAGTCTCCATTATAGCCGTCTTTCAAAGGAACTCCAATTTCATTTGCAACTTCGTATTTGAACTTGTCCAATGCACTTTTTGCCTCTTTAACAACTGCTTTGTTAGATGAATTTGACATATCGTTTCCCTCCTGTTGTCTTTGGTATCACATGCATACGCAAATCTGTGCGGCATGTAAGTTTTGCAGCCTCGTTGGCTACGGTGATATTATATGCAGAGTAAAAAGGTTTAGACATGAAGTTCTTTCCGTATTTTACAGAATTTAGCAATTTGAAAGCTATTCAGGCATCAGTGTAAGTCCGCTGATGTCTGGACTGGCAACAAGGGAATAGTTTGTATAATAAACGACAAATCCCGGTTTGCTGCCGTTTGGTTTCTTGACATTTTTCTTTTCCAGATAATCAATCTCAACTTTGTCGTTTTGCCGTCCTTTGGAATAGTAGGCGGCAAGTCTTCCAGCCTCCTCAAACGCGCGGTCGGGGAGTTCCTCGCCGTTTGTCTTAACCACCACATGCGAGCCTGGAATTCCCTTGGCGTGGAACCACCAGTCATTGCCGGAGGCAAATTTAAAGGTGAGTTCTTCGTTCTGGAAATTATTTTTTCCAATATAAATATGAAACCCGTCAGAGGACAGGTAGTGAAACGGCTTGCTCTTAATTTTTTCTTTTTTGCCGGACTGTTTTTTCTTGATGTACCCGAATTGTGTCAGCTCCTGTTTGATTTGCGTTAAGTCTTCTTCCGAGACGGCAATGTCTAAAGAAGTAGAAATGGATTCCAGATGTTCCATTTCTTCCCGCGTTTCCTTAATTAATTCTGTGAGCGCCTCATAAGTGCGTTTTAATTTGTTGTAACGGTCAAAATATTTCTGCGCGTTTTCCAGAGGCGTAAGCTGCGTATCAAGCGGAATGGTTATCTCTTCATTCGTGTAATAGTTTAAAGCCGTAAGGCTCCCTGCGCCCTCTGCAAGACCGTAGCCGTAAGTGTTGATAAGTTCGCCGTATACTTTGTATTTATCACGTTTGTCGGTGTCTTTCAACTGCTTGAGCTGCAAATCATATTTTTTACGGCTGCGCTCTAAAACGGTGTTTACGACTTTGCGCAAATCTACGGATTTTTGTCGTATGCGTGTGTAGATATCTTTGTCCGCATAGAAAGTTTCCAATACCTGGGAAATATCATCATAATCTGTGACGTCCATTTCCGCATACTGTGTTAAGGATACTGCGGCAAATTCAATGGGTTCTTTTCCGTTTTTGATAATGTTAGGAGAAAATCTGCCTTCCCGAATGTCTTCCATCAGCCAGTCAAAATGATGGTAAAGGTGCAGCCCTTCTTCCGAGGTTACGGCTGCCGTGGGACGTTCCCCTTCAAGACCTGCGCGGTGACACAGCTCCGAGGCGATGACGGGACTGATGCCAGTATAGGTCGTATAAATACTTTTGGCAAGATTCTGCGGTTTGGAAAATACTTTGTTAAAAAATTCTTCCTCAGAAGTTTCCAGGGGATTATATTTTTCCTGTGTTTCCGGAATAAAATACATCCGTCCGGGAAGAACTTCGCGGACAGAGCTGACCTGAGCCGGAATATGCTTAATGCTGTCGATGATTTTTCCATCCTCATTACAGAAAATGATGTTGCTGTGCTTGCCCATGATTTCTATGATCAGCCGTTTGTGACAGAGGTCGCCCAGTTCATTCAGATGTTCAATCTCAAAGTTGATAATGCGTTCCATGTGCGGTTGCGTAATCTTCGTAATCCTTCCATTTGCAATATGCTTGCGCAGGAGCATACAGAAGTTTGGCGCTGTCATCGGGCTTGGTTTGTTCGTTTTTGTCAGGTAGATAAGCGGGAGCGATGCGCTGGCAGATAAAAGCAGGCGCATTTGTCCGCTGTTTCCCTTGATTGTCAGCAGGAGTTCGTCATTTTCCGGCTGTCCAATTTTGCTGATTCTTCCATTTAATATATGTTCATTTAATTCCTTGACAAGATTTGCGATTACGATTCCATCAAAAGCCATCTGTGTTCTCCTTTCGTAGCGGTTGTTCCCTTCATGGCTGGTTCTTATTATATACCAATTTGGTAAAATAGGAAACTGAAAAAGTTTTAAATTCCTCATTTTATGTGACGAATAGACTGGATCATTGCCATTTTGTGACAGGTATTCTTAGTGGAAATAAACAGGCAGGTATTTCCATAAATTTGCAACAATACTTTAGTATATTAGCAAATTATCTTAAGAAATTCTTAAGGCTGTTGACGTATTCCATTACAAGTGCTATGCTGTCACTGAGAGGAGGGTGTAAAATTTTTCCAGCCCGCAGTGCCGGGCAGGGAGCTGCGGCCAATCAAATAGGTCGTGGATTATGACACACGAAAGTCAAATACCCAGCAGCAAGCTACGGGGTATTTGATCCTCGCGGCATTCGCCAAATATCCGCGCCAGAGCGGCTGCTTGGCTCATTGCTCGCAGGAATAAATAATTCAGCAAAAGGGGAAACAAATGAAGAAAAAGAAAGTCTTATGTCTACTATGTGCAGCAGCAGTCATGCTCACATCCATTCCTTTTGCGCCAACGCGCGCATACGCATCACAGGTCAATCAGGAAGAATCGCAAATAGGTGAAAACCAGTCTGGGGACGCAACAGATAATGGCGGAACAGAAGGACCCACGGAAAACATCTGGGAGGACGAAACCGGGCTCTATGAGGTCCTCAAGCAGGACGGCCAGGGCAGGGAGCTCGTCGCAAGGAGCGGCAACGTCTACCTCACCACCGAGTACGACGACGCCAATAGCACGGTCACCCAATACTGCTCCGAAGGCCCCCTGGAAGGGAATAACTACGACAGGAAGACCACCACGCAGCAAATCGAAGAAAACGAATTCCACAGCA
>CAJTSB010000064.1 GCA_910578825.1 uncultured Lachnospiraceae bacterium
TGACTAATTTTGTTTTTGTTCTGCAAATTTTTCAGAGCTTGCCATATTTTGATAACAAATGTTCTTATTTCATAGTAAACCCTTAAATATCGCAATCTTGACTATTTTTATAGAAAATTCTATAATGTTTCCTATCAGCAACGCATTTTTTTCAGAAAAGAGGTTATGATGGAATCACAGCATATATTATCTGTTCTGCAACAGATAGAAGATGGCACGCTCGATGCACAAACCGCGTACGAACAATTGAAAATCAGCCCTTTCGAAGACCTCGGTTACGCCAAAGTTGACCACCACAGAGGCATCCGACAAGGTGTACAGGAAGTCATCTATGGCGCCGGTAAGACGGCAGAACAACTGGAGGGAATCATCCAATCCATGCTTTCCCGCCAGGCCACGAACATTCTGATTACCAGACTTTCACAGGAAAACGCCGCTCATCTCGCAGAACGTTTTTCCATCACCTACGATAAACTTTCCCGCATCGGAATTATAGAACGACGAGAAAAACTCACTGCTTCCGGGACCATTGTCATTGCCACCGGAGGCACCAGCGATATTCCGATTGCAGAAGAGGCCGCTCTGACCGCAGAAGTTTTGGGAAATAAGGTAAATCGATTATATGACGTAGGTGTTGCCGGCATCCACAGGCTGCTCTCCCATGTGGAAATACTCTCTCAGGCAACCGTCATTGTCGCCGTTGCCGGCATGGAGGGCGCGCTCGCCAGTGTAATCGGGGGGCTTTGTGACTGTCCGGTAATCGCAGTTCCTACCAGCGTCGGTTACGGCGCAAATTTCCAGGGTCTTTCCGCCCTGCTCTCTATGCTGAACTCCTGTGCCAGCGGCGTCAGCGTAGTAAATATTGATAACGGTTTCGGCGCTGGTTATCTTGCCAGCATGATTAATCATATAGGAGGTAATGAACGATGAGAACACTATATCTTGAATGCAACATGGGCGTTTCCGGAGATATGCTGATGGGCGCGCTCTACGAACTTTTATCCGATTCGGAAAAAGACATCTTTTTAAAAACCATGAACAGCCTGTTTCCGGAAGATATTATGTTACAGACATCATCTTCCGAGAAATGCGGCATCTGGGGGACAAAAATGAACGTTGTAATCCTCGGACAGGAGGAATCTTCCCAGGACGCCCAAAAACACTGCCACGTGCAACAAGATACAACGGAATATACGCACGAACACACAGAACATCACCATATCCACACCAGCTACCCGCAAATGCTCGCGCAGATTGACTGCCTGCCGGTTTCCGCTGCCGTAAAAGAAGACGCCAAGGCAGTGTATACACTCATCGGCAATGCGGAAAGTATTGCGCACCATACGGACATTTCCCAGATTCACTTTCATGAAGTAGGTACGTTAGACGCCGTGATGGACGTTGTCGGCTGTTGCCTGTTGTTGGAAATCCTGGATCCGGAACAGATTCTTGCCTCTCCCATCCATGTGGGAAGCGGCAACGTGTGCTGTGCCCATGGAATTCTTCCGGTTCCGGCTCCTGCGACTGCCGAAATCTTAAAAGACGTACCCATTTACGGCGGAACTATAGAGGGCGAATTATGTACCCCTACCGGAGCGGCATTGTTAAAACATTTTGTCAGCCAATTTACCACCATGCCCCCGATGTCCGTGGAACGTACCGGATACGGCATGGGAACCAAAGATTTTGCCAACGCCAACTGTCTGCGGGCATTTTGGGGCTGCCTGAGCATCCTTCCGGTTCCATCCTCCAGGCAATTGCCGGATTCCCCGGGATTTGCAGGTCTGCAGGACAACCACGAGCAGGAGACGCATCCAGATTACTATACCGAAAAATTTCATAGTCTGGATCAGATTCTGGAGCTTTCCTGCAATCTGGACGATATGACGCCGGAGGCTGTCTCTTATGCCGCAAATCTCCTTCGTGAGGCCGGTGCATTGGATGTATTTACCACGCCCATCTATATGAAAAAGGATCGGCCCGGCATACTGTTGACCGTGCTTTGCAATGTCTCAGAGGAAAGCCGTTTCAGTCGTCTGATCCTGACCCATACCGCGACCCGCGGCATCCGTGTCCAGCCCTGTTACCGCCGGACATTAGACGCACAGTTTCGCAAAATTTCCACCGTCTATGGAGATATCACCATTAAAATCAGCACGGGCTACGGCATCCACAAATTCAAACCGGAATACGAGGACGTCGCCAAGGCGGCAAAACAGTGCAAGGTTCCTTTCCAGAACGTGTATATGGCGGCTGTGGAGGCTTTTGAGAAGACTTTATAGCAGTTTTTCGGATGAAGTAATTTAAACCAACTTTAAAACTGGAAATTTTTTATGAATATATTGTAAATTAGTATTTCATATACTATAACGCAAGTAGGCAAATGAGTTGAGCATATAATCTATGTTCACAAATTGAAGTTCCCCAGAGTGGCTACTCTGGGGAACTTCTTTTCCTAAATTACGGCAGGAAAACCGAGGCTAGTTGTTGTCGTTCTTTCCATACTAACCATTTACATACATAGTAGGCAACTATGACAATATAAAAATTATACCATAAATTAAGTTACATATCCAGCCCATCCAGGCGAATTGAGAATCCCTCATATATATTTACCGGAACATCATCAGAAAACGTATAGTTCATGGCATTGTCATGCTGGAAATCATAAACCGTCACCAGATTCCTCTCATTGTCCACAACCCAATATTCGCGCACTCCTGCCGAGCGGTACTTAAACAATTTCTTATAATAATCCATGGTTCGGCTGCCTGGAGATACCACCTCAATAATCCAGTCAGGCGCACCGCTACATCCCCTGTCATTCAGCTTATCCTTATCACAAATAACACTGATATCCGGCTCTACATAATTCCTGTTATTTTTATTTAAAAAAACGGCGAATGGGGCAATATAAATTTGACAGGAACCTTTTTGAAATTTAATATATTGTCGAATAGCTGCATACAATCCCCCTACAATTTCCTGATGTTTCCTGCTCGGCGGCGCCATATTGTATATCTGTCCATCAATCAGCTCTGCCCGCTGTCCATCAGGCAGGGCATAAATATCATCAACTGTATATAACTTTTCCTGTGCCAATGCCTGTGCCATAAAAACACCTCCTAGTATGTTAATTCTATATTTATTGCAACTATGTCATCCCTGTCTATATTATATGGATATTGATATCCTTTTTCAATATAATTTTCACTACAAAACACAACCCCCAGAGCCGCAGCTTTGGGGATTTCTCTTTCTTTTATTTTTTTCGCCTCTTTCTCCATAGGAAAAACACAAACAGCCCGGCAATTGCCAATATCAGAAGAATATGCCATCCTGCAAAACCTTTCTTCTCCGTTTTCACGTTGGATGCAGATTTCGAATCTGTTCCGGCATCAGACCCGTCGCTGGTCTGCGCAGCCGTATCCGCTGTTTCCTTCGGTACTGAATTATGCGATATGCTGCTGTCCGACGATTCCTCCGGCACAGGATTTTGGAGTGCATTGCTGCCTGAACTTTCTTCCCCTGATACAGTTTTTTCAGTAGATTTGCTCATCAGCAATTGCCCGCCCTGCGCCTGTGCCAAACTGCCCGATAAATATTCCACGATCGGATTCGGATTCTGCTGCGTATTGCCTCCCGGTTTCTGTGGCTTGCTGCCTCCTGGTTTCTGTGGCTTGCTGCCTCCTGGTTTCTGATTACCGGGGGACGGTTTTTGGGGTTTCTGATCTGTGGGCGGATTCTCTTCTCCATTACTTTCTTCTTTCTTTACAGTAAGGCTCACCTCCACTTTCCCTATGGTATACGCAAGGCTTACTGTATGGCTGCCCACGGAAAGCTGGTTAAGGTATGATCCAAAAAACGTAAGAATCGTTGATCCTTCCTGTAAGGTATAATTGGAAACAGCCACATCCACACCATCCATGGTTACGCCTTTGAATTCCGACAGGACTCCTGTACATTTGATGACAACACAGTCGTCCTTGCCGATGGTATATGTGCAATCGGTAGCAGAATCTATAATTTCTGCCTCCTTGCTTATCTCCATCTGTATCCGGTACTGCTCGTAATTATCTGTATCCTCATACACAGCCTCGGTCACAAGGACGCCTCCCGGAATCAGTTTTGCATCCGGCGTTTTCCATGACCAGCCCTCCGGCAACAAAACGTCTCCGACCTTTTCCATCTCATTTGAGGCCTTGATTTTAGTTTGCTCTTTGGTTGGCGTATTTTCCGGCTTGCTGATTTTTGCAACGGAAATATCAATCCAGATTCCTTCTCTTACATAGTATTCCGTCTGTTCCGCCGAAACATAGACACGCGCCTCTCCCGCCTTTAATATTGTGACTCTTCCGTCTGCTCCGAGGGACACCACGTCTTCTCCACGGATTAGCTGATAACGCAGCTCTCCATCGCCTTTTTGTGTCACATCCAGATAAAAAGGCCTGTCTCCATACGTTTTTTCCCACTTTTCACTGCCCGTGACCTGAGGGGAAAATCCCCTTACACTAAATTTAGCAGGATATATCGTAGTTCCACCCTCATAATTTACAGTATCTGCGATTACTGCAATCATCTCATAATCTCCCGGCTTTAATGTCTCAGGCCCGATATCCTTCCACTCACGGTAATCCTGCTCACTATCCGCCTTCCGGTATTTACAGACAACATGCCCGCCTCCGTTATAACGCAGCAATTGCGGCTCTGGAACATTACCTGCGTACTGATAATCGTCCATTTGAACCTTGTATGCATTTGTAAATGCAATCCGACGGATCGTTACCGTCGTTTCTGGTTGTTTCAGCCTGTAGTTGCCGCTGTCTGCGCCAATAAGCTTAAATCCGCTGAAGGTGACTGGTTTATCTGTCCCCGTGTCGGCATTTTCCATAAATGCCCTGACTTCTGACAAATCCATTTCAACATCATCTGTAGTGATTTTTCCTGCCAATACCCAATGGTTCTTATCCGTGACAGTCGTTTCATCCAGCGGAACCTCCCTGCTGCCATTGTAATAATAGGATTGCAGGACAATATTTCCCACTTCAATTTCCCGGGGAATAATTTCGCCATCCGTGAGAGCAAACTCATCCGGTGCAAGATAATTTCCAGCGTCTTTCCCTGACATCCGATAGGATACGGTAATGGTTTTATCCGTGCCTGCATGTTTATTATCATATTTCGCCGTTGCGGATAAATTTACCTCGTCCCCTTCCACAAGGTTTGTAGCAGTGGCCTGCGGACTTTCCACATTGGGCCAGCCGTCATAGACCTTGCTCTTTATCACCTGGACGTCCGCCTCCAGCTTTTTCGGCGTAATCTCAAACGCCTGCATCCAGGTTTCATTTTGGTAATGCTCCGTATCCTGCGGGATGAGCCTTACCATACAGCTATAATTTCCGGCGTCCTTAGGCGCGCCGTCCATCCTATTGTCCCATTGGTCAAAATAATAAAGATACTCCACTTCGGCAACCTGCGGATAATCGCCTTCCAAAAGCGGCTGTTTTGCGACGCCGTCATAGGCAAATTCCGTTACCATTCTCTCCTGGAAATAATCTCTGTCAAGCCGTGCTTTGATAATTTGATATTTAAATTCCTTTTCCCCTTCCACGTTGGGACCTTTCGCCACGGCTTTCACGTATGCCGCACCTACCTGCGTACAGTTCTTTCCCTCAACAAACACCAAATCATAGCTATCCTCCGGCAGCCGGTATTCGCTGTTTGCCACATACGGCTCTCCCGGCAATACCGGCTCTCCCGTCCACTGCGGCTGGCCTGGAGCTCCACCATACAGTCCCAGAATTGCATAAGTCAAATTCAATTTGCGAATCGTAAAGGAAAACGTATCCTTTGCCATCTCCGCGATTCCTGCCAGACTGTCATCCAGAATAATTTTCGCAGTATATTTGCCCGCATTCTCAGGACTTCCGTCAAGGACAGTCCCATCCTCACAAATCCATTGGATCGCATAATTATCCCCTATCAGTTCATTAGCCAAATCTCCCTTATACTGCACATAAAAATCAATCCTGGTACGCATATACGCGTCCGATAAATCCAAAACAGGCGTCCAGCCCGCCCCGCTCACGCGGCTATGCACGTTAAGCTGCACAACCTCACTGCGGGGCGAGCGGGCATAACTCCCATTGTCCGGGGTCACATCCATAGTCCCACTGCTTTCTGGCTCCGCCTGCTGTGCAGCCATTGCCACGGCCGGAGCCAGACAAAAACTGCCAACTGTTATCACAGCCATAAAGGCTGCAAGCGCTTTTTTCCATTTTTTTATTCCTGTCAGAATCTTCAAAATACTTTCGCTCCTTTTTCACCTGTCTTATCAGGTTACATTTTACCAACTTACAATCATCTTTCAATATTCAAGGGATGAACCGCTCTTTTCAGGGATAAACATCCCAAAAAGAAATTGATATTCCCCCCTGTTTTGTTTATGATAGAGGAGAAAGGCAAATGCGACGCATTTTGGGAATGCCTTTCGACGATTTGGCAGGTGGCGCAAAGCGACGCGTGCCGTTACCGTATAGGAGAAAGGCAAATGCGACGCATTTTGGGAATGCCTTTCGACGATTTGGCAGGT
>CAJTSB010000065.1 GCA_910578825.1 uncultured Lachnospiraceae bacterium
ATAGACCATGTCTATTTTTATGAAATTAATTTGCGAAACTTATTATACGTTATCAAAACTTCAGGAATCCACTCATATTATACGGTAGCAAAAGGTTCACATCACGAAGTGATGTGAACCTTTTGCTACTCTAAAATAATAAGATACACTACTCACATAAAATCAAACACTCGTTACACATTGATCTCCGCTGTCATTCCAAGAACGTCCCTGTTCCTATCCAATACAGGATTCACCACCTGCGAAAGGAATTTATCTACCTGAATGGGCGCACGTCCTACGTATTTCGAGGGCTCCATGGATTTTTCCAGTTCCTCCAGCGTCAAATTGAACGATGGATCTGCTGCAATCAGTTCCAGAAGATTGTTGTCCTTGCCTTCGACTTTCACATTTTTACCCGCCTCCATGGAAAGCTGACGGATTTTTTCATGCAATTCCTGACGATTTCCACCGTTCTTTACTGCATCCATCATGATATTCTCCGTTGCCATAAACGGCAGCTCCGCCATCATATGTTTGCGAATTACCTTATCATACACGACCAGTCCGTCCACAACGTTCAGACATAAGTCCAAAATGCCGTCCACCGCAAGAAATCCTTCCGGAATCGAAAGACGTTTGTTCGCAGAATCATCCAGCGTCCGCTCAAACCACTGTGTTGCAGAAGTAATCGCCGGATTCAGGGCGTCTACCATCACATAGCGCGCCAGAGATGCGATTCGCTCACTGCGCATCGGATTGCGTTTGTATGCCATCGCCGAGGAGCCAATCTGATTCTTCTCAAATGGTTCTTCTACTTCTTTCAGGTGTTGAAGCAGGCGGATGTCGTTTGACATTTTATGGGCGCTCGCCGCAATGCCCGCAAGAATATTCGCCACTCTGGAATCCACTTTTCTTGAATAAGTCTGTCCCGACACTGCATAACACTCTGCAAATCCCATCTTCTCTGCAATCATGGGATCTATCCTGTCAATCGTCTCCTGATCCCCGGCAAACAATTCCTGGAAACTTGCCTGCGTTCCCGTCGTTCCTTTAGAGCCCAGCAGTTTCAGGCTGTTCGTGACATATTCCAGATCTTCAAGGTCCATAAGGAACTCCTGCAGCCAAAGTGTGGCACGCTTTCCCACCGTTGTAGGCTGTGCCGGCTGGAAATGGGTAAATGCAAGCGTGGGCAAATTCTTATATTGCTCTGCAAACTTTGCCAGTTCAGCAATTACATTGACCAGTTTCTTATGTACCAGTTTCAATGCCTCATTCATCACAATAATATCTGTGTTATCTCCCACATAACAGGAAGTTGCCCCTAAGTGAATGATTCCTGCCGCTTTCGGGCATTGCTGTCCGTAAGCATACACATGGCTCATAACGTCATGGCGCACCTCTTTTTCCCGCGCCCTTGCCACATCATAATTGATATCATCCGCATGAGCTTTTAATTCATCAATCTGTTCCTGCGTAATCACAGGTTTTCCGTTTTCACTTAATCCAAGCTCCATCTCTGTCTCAGCAAGGGCAATCCACAGTTTTCTCCAGGTACGGAATTTCATGTCCGGAGAAAAAATATACTGCATCTCTTTGCTTGCATAACGCTCGGACAGAGGGCTATTGTATCTATCTGTTGACATAAATATTATTCCTTTCTTCTCGTCTGCTTATCGTTCATATTCTCCTCTGATATCCCTGGTAGGCGGCTCCATGGGATATTTCCCGGAAAAACAGCCTTTACAGATAGGCAGTCCATCCACCATCTTACTCAAACGCTCAATATCCAGATATCCCAGACTGTCTGCACCAATCACCTTGCAGATTTCATCAACCGTCCGGTTATAGGCAATCAATTGCTCACGCTCCGGAATGTCCGTACCGAAATAACAGGGCCACAAAAACGGCGGTGAAGAAATCCTCACATGTACCTCGGTTGCTCCTGCATCCCGCAGCATTCGAACAATGCGGTCAGACGTCGTACCGCGTACAATGGAATCGTCAATCATAATAACGCGTTTCCCACGCACCGCCTCTTCCAGAACATTTAATTTCACGCGAACACTTGACTCACGATTACTCTGCTTGGGTTTGATAAACGTCCGTCCTACATAGCCGTTTTTCACAAATGCCGTTCCATATGGAATTCCCGATTCCATGGAATACCCCAATGCCGCCGCATTTCCGGACTCAGGCACCCCAACGACTAAGTCTGCCTCTACCGGAGAGTCCATCGCCAGATAACGACCGGCCAGAATTCGTGAGGTATAAACGCTAACGCCATCAATATGGCTGTCCGGTCTCGCAAAATAGATATACTCAAATACACATCTTGCTTCGCTGCCCTTTGGCAGACAGAGGCTTGTATCAGAAGTAATTCCATTCTGGGTAATGGTTACCACTTCGCCCGGAAGAACATCTCGCACATATTCTGCACCTATCGTCTCTAACGCACAGCTTTCCGACGCAATAATATAGGCATTATCACGTCTGCCGATACAAAGAGGTTTAAATCCAAATGGATCTCTGGCTCCGATCAGTTTCCTTGGACTCATGACAACCAGCGAAAATGCCCCTTTTATCTTACCTGCCGCCCGTCTCACCGCTTCTTCAACGGTCTTAGATGCAAGACGCTCCCTCGCGATGTGATAAGCAATCACCTCTGAATCAATTGTGGTCTGAAAAATTGCTCCGGTATATTCCAGTTCTTCCCGCAGCTCATTGGCATTGATCAGATTGCCGTTATGCGCCAATGCCAGAGTTCCCTTTACATAATTTAATACAAGGGGCTGGGCATTTTCACGCGTAGAGGCTCCTGCCGTGGAATATCGAACGTGACCCACGCCAATATCTCCCTGCAAACCCTCAAGACTGCCCTCGACAAACACCTCATTTACAAGTCCCATCCCTTTGTATGAAGAGACCTTTCCTTTCGGTCCGTTTGTATCACTTACCGCAATCCCGCAACTCTCCTGTCCACGATGCTGCAAAGCAAAAAGTCCATAGTATATCGTCGATGCCACGTCATTGCCATCCAGATCATAGATGCCAAAAACACCGCATTCCTCATGTAGTTTTTCAAAAGCCATGTTATTCTCTATCTTATTGTCCTTCATATAATTCTCCAGTCAGTCTTATGCGAACTTCTCTCCCGTCAAAAGCTCATATGCCTCTTTGTATTTTTCTACCGTCTTTACGACGACTTCTTCCGGTAAAAGATAATCACTGTCCGGATTGGCTTTTAACCAGTCCCTTACAAACTGTTTATCAAAGGAAGGCTGTGATTTCCCGGCTACATAACCCTCTACCGGCCAGAATCTGGAACTGTCCGGCGTAAGCATTTCATCGCCGAGAACTACATTGCCATCCTCGTCCAACCCAAACTCGAACTTGGTATCGGCAATAATGATGCCTTTGCTGCGGGCATATTCCGCACACTTCTTATATAAACTGAGCGTACAGTCTTTCATGGTTTTCGCATACTCTTCCCCTTTGCCCGGATGAAGTTTCTCTAAAATTTCCACCGTATCCTCATAGGTAATATGTTCATCATGAAGTCCCAAATCCGCTTTCGTGGTCGGTGTATAAATCGCCTCCGGCAGCTGTTCAGACTCTTTCAGTCCTTCCGGCAGTTTGATACCGCAGACCGTTCCATCTTTCTGATAGCTTTCCCAACCGCTGCCCGTAATATAACCGCGCACAATACATTCAACCGGAAGCATGTCCAGTTTCTGGCATTTCATACTGTTGCCGTCAAATTTCTCATCGCGGAAAAATTCCGGCATATCCGAAACATTTGTGGAAAGCATATGGTTAGGCACAATATCCTTGGTAAAATGAAACCAAAATTCCGACATTTTTGTCAGGACTTCTCCTTTCTGGGTAATTTTGTTTTTTAAAATCACATCAAAGGCAGAAATCCTGTCTGTCGCCACAATAATCATGCTGTCGCCATTGTCATAAACCTCACGAACCTTACCTTCTTTTACAGGCTTAAACTCCTGAATACTCATTGTCATCCTCCATTCTCATGTAAGGGCTGCGGTAAACCACAGCCCCCTTTGCATTCCTTATATTTCCCTATCGTTTTACTAACAGAGACTTCCCGGTCATTTCTGCGGGCTGTTCCATTCCCATAATCTCAATCAGCGTCGGCACAATATCTGCCAGACAGCCGCCCTCTCTCAGCGTATAGCTGTCATCATAATTGATTAAGATAAATGGTACCGGATTTGTTGTATGTGCGGTAAAGCTCTCGCCTGTCTTATAATCGATCAACTGCTCTGCATTGCCATGGTCTGCACAGAGGAACATGGTTCCATCCACTTCCTTCAAAGCATCCACTGCCTTTCCCACGCAACTGTCCACTGCTTCCACAGCCGCGATGGCTGCAGATTCCACTCCGGTATGGCCTACCATATCCGGATTGGCAAAATTGATAATAATTACATCGAATTTATCTGATTTGATGGCATCTACAAGTTTGTCACAAACTTCGTAAGCGCTCATCTCCGGTTTTAAATCATAAGTTGCAACCTTGGGCGAATTTACCAGAATGCGCTCTTCTCCTTTGTTTGGTTCTTCTACGCCGCCATTAAAGAAAAATGTTACATGCGCATATTTCTCTGTCTCTGCGATTCTCGCCTGCGTCTTGCCATGATCTGCAAGAAACTGTCCAAATGTATTATCAAGCTCTACCTTATGGAATGCAATGATCTTATTCGGAATTGTCACATCGTATTCCGTAAAGCATACATACGTTACTTTCCTGCGCGCTCCACGGTCAAATCCCTCAAACTCATCCATACAGAATGTTCTGGAGATTTCCCTTGCGCGGTCCGGGCGGAAATTGAAGAAAATAATTGTATCATTATCTTCAATTGTAGCGACTGGTTTTCCATCTCTCTCAACAACTGTCGGAATCACAAACTCATCCGTCACATCCTCTGCATAAGATGCAGCTACTGCCTCCACTGCATTTGGCACACGGTTGCCATCTCCCAGCACAAGCGCGCGGTAAGCTTTCTCCACACGATCCCAGCGGTTATCACGGTCCATTGCATAGTAACGACCGGAAACAGTGGCAATCTCGCCCACGCCGATTTCCTTCATCTTCGCCTCTAACTGCTCCATAAATCCTTTGCCGGAAGTCGGAGCCGTATCACGTCCATCGAGGAAACAGTGAACATACACATTCTCAATTCCCTCTCGTTTTGCCATTTCCAGCAATCCGTACAGATGGGTAATATGGCTGTGTACGCCTCCATCGGAAAGTAACCCGTACAGATGCAGAGAAGAATTGTTGTCCTTTACATTCTTCATGCCCGCAAGTAATGCTTCATTCTTAAAAAAGTCACCATCTTCAATTTCTTTGGTAATCCTTGTCAGCTCCTGATAAACGATTCTTCCTGCTCCCATGTTCAGATGTCCTACCTCAGAATTTCCCATCTGTCCATCCGGAAGTCCTACGGCAAGTCCACTGGCATTTCCTCTGACAAAAGGATACTCTTTCATCAATTTATCAATGTTCGGGGTGCTTGCCTCATATACTGCGTTGGCCTCCTGCTTGTCATTTAAGCCAAATCCATCTAAAATCATCAATACGGTCGGTTTTTTACTCATAATGTCCTCCTCTTATCTTTCTTTTCAAATTCAAACCGCAACACAACTTGCGGGTACGAATCTTTTCACTAACTGAAGTTTATCATGTTCCCCCGAAAAATACAACTCTCTGTGAAGAACTTTCTCCACAGAACGCAACAGTTCAGCCTGTTTGTTATATTTTGGCACTGTTTCATGAGATTCTTGCAATTCTGCCATGAAAATTCTTATGGG
>CAJTSB010000066.1:0-1153 GCA_910578825.1 uncultured Lachnospiraceae bacterium
TCCTCCCGATGAATCAGAAGAAGATTTTCCGCAGCCTGCAAAAAGCGTCATTACCATTGCTGCACATAATAAACTTGCAATCAATTTTTTCATACATTATCCTCCTTTATGAACTCGTGATTTAATTGTCAGAAAATCGATGCCATTTCGACGCTCATTTTGTAATTTTATGACATATTTTCTGATTAATTTAACTTATCATTGATTATACCAGCATTTATCCTTATAATAAAATTATAAATTGTAATTTATCTATTACGCATATTTATCAACAAGGAGGGATATACTATGCTGGACTTTCGTTTATTGACATTCCTGACACTGTGCCACACAAATAGTTTTACCAAAACCGCCGAAAAGTTACATATAACACAGCCGGCCGTTTCTCACCATATTAAATATCTGGAGTCCTATTACAAGACAAAGCTTTATACATACCAGAACCGGAAATTCCACCTGACTCCCGCCGGAAAGACTTTATATCAGTACACCAATTCCGTATATTCCGATTCGGAGCGCATCAAAGAGCAGCTTGCATCCTCGTCAGACTCCATAAAGGTTCTGCGCCTGGGCGCGGAGCAGTCAGCCGGCGAATCGTTCCTGCCTTATTTGATCATCGACTTCATGAAAAATAATCCGGATTACAAGATAAGAATTGTGACAGACAACTATGATGAGCTGTCACGAATGTTGAACGGAGGGGATTTAGACTTCTTTCTGATGGACGGAATCGTCTCCAAGACAGAGCATGATTATTATGAGCTTTGCAGCAGCAGCACCATCTGCGTCTGCTCTCCCGACCACCCGCTGGCCGAAAAACATGTGCCGATTGATGAAGTATACAGCAGCACCATCATACTCGGCGCAGATAAAACTCCTTCCCGGAAACGCCTGGAGTCCATATTCTTAGATAACCACATCGCAACCATGCGTTTTGACAACCGGATAGAAGTCAGCAACGGGCTTACCATCGTAAAGCAGTTCATCATGCAGAATATCGGGATTGCTTTTCTTTACAAGAGCGCCGTAGCCCGGGAATTAAAAGAAGGAAAGCTGCAGCAAATCTACATTGACGATTACTACGCTTTCCATTCTTACAATCTGATCTCTATGCGTAACAGCTACTTTCACGCGAGCCAGACTGACTTTATTA
>CAJTSB010000066.1:1163-4889 GCA_910578825.1 uncultured Lachnospiraceae bacterium
CCTGCCTATCTCAAACGCCTCTTTGCAGTCCAGGGGAAACTGTATTCGTTTCCTCTTTTTCTTTTCTTCTTCCGAGAATCTGTCGGCCCTATACAGGCTATAGTCATGAAACTGGCACGTATCACAGCAATACAGAACCTCCGGCCTGGAAAATACAGCCTCCACATACTCTGCCACCGCGGACAACTTAACCTCATAATTCATCCGCTCCATCTTTTCTTCCGTAGCATTCATCGTATAGATCAATGCCGTAGGCATATGTTTGGGCGCAATGGAGCTGTACTCTTTGCTGTATACGAGGTACGGATACATCAGCCGCTCCAAAAGGCAGCGCAGCTGTCCTGTTATGTCATGGAAATATACCGGGGAGCCTATAATCATCCCGTCCGCCTGTGACAGCTCTGCCAAAAGCTCTGTTATCCCGTCCTTTTTCGCACACTTTCCGTAAGACGCCCCGTTCACCCGTTTACATGCATAGCAGCTGATACATCCGCTGTAAGCATAATCATAGACATCTATCCTTTTCACTTCCGCATCCGGGCAAATGTCTTTGATCCCTTGGAGCGCACAGTCCAACAGCGCGGACGTATTAAAGTTTTTCCGCGGACTTCCGTTTACCGCATAGTATTTCATAATAATCTCCATTCCGCCGCCTTTCAGTTGGCGGCACAAATAGTAATGAAAGTGTTTCAACCCTCCACGTTATGCGGTAAAATAGTTTGTAAGAAGCTATACTACAAAGCACGGTGAGGTGAGTTGTAAAAACTTTCTTCGTTTTAGACAGCATAATAATCAGTGTAAGTCCTGCCTTTTCAAGCACAAATAAGTGGCACCACGAGTCCGTACACTAAGAATTGTTTAAACTCCTTTGTTTAATTGTGTGGCAGTCCAGTCAATGGCTTCTTATCTTTTACGAAAGGAGCACTTGCTTATGAAAGTTACTTTTCTGACCTGTTGTGGTGTTGATGTCCACAAATCTTTTCTCGTTGCCACAATCATTAAAACCACAGGTGGTATTGATCCTTCTTATCTGAAGAAACGCTTTTCCACCTTCAACAATTCTATTCTTGAATTCAAGCAGTGGCTGTTAGATAATGACTGCCATGATGTCTGTATGGAATCCACTGGTAAATACTGGATTCCTGTATTTAATCTCCTGGAAGATGAAATCAATGTTACTATTGCTAATCCGAAATGGGTAAAAGCCGTCAAAGGCAACAAGGATGACACCAAGGATTCTAAATGGATTGGAGATTTGTTCCGTCTTGGACTTGTAAAAGGCAGTTATGTTCCCTGTAAGGCTATCCGTATTCTTAGAGAATACACGAGATACCGTTACAAACTTGTTTCCTGCCGTTCCAGCGAAAAGAATAGATACCAGAATGCACTTACTGTTTGTAATGTTGCATTAGATTCTGTTGTTTCTGATATCTTTGGGAAGTCATCCACATCCATCATTGACTACCTGCTTGAACAACCAGGTACTTCTGTCAACCACGAAGAAATCGCTTCCAAACTTCTTAAGAGCCTCAAATCGAAAGAAGATGCAGTGATTGAATCCATTGAAGGATATCAGATGACTGATTCCCAAAAATACCGTATGCGCCTCATCCGCACACATATGGATTATATCACAGCTGAAATCAATGATATAGACTCTTCTATAGAAAAAATGATTTCTTCCAATCCTGATTATGAAAATGCTGTCTGGTTACTTTGTACCATTCCGGGTGTCAAACGTGATAGCGCCATCGCTATCATCTCCGAAATTGGTACGGATATGACTCAATTCTGTAATTCAAAACGTTTATGTTGCTGGGCAGGTCTTACACCTGGATGCAACGAAACTGGTGGCAAGAAGAAATCTGTCCGGATTATGCGTGCAGGTGTCTACCTCAAACCTGCATTAGTACAGTGTGCCCATGCAGCCGTAAAATCTAGCAAATCCCCTTACTACAAAAAGAAATATGAATCCCTTGTAAAACGTCGTGGCAAGAAAAGAGCCATTATTGCTATTGCCCGTATGATTCTCACTGCCATTTACCAGATGCTGTCTACTGGTGAGGAGTGGAATCCTTGTGATCTTTACAAAGTTGATATGCCTGCTCCCTTAATTGAAAAACAAAAAACTAAGGCTATCAAACAGGCTAAGAAACTTTTACTGCGTGAAGGTATTATTTCCGAATCGCAATTAGTTTCTTAAATTTTCAAGCTAAAACGTATGTTCTTTTTTGGAAACTATCCTGGGATAGTTTGTTTCAGTGCGCCATTTATTGGCTTCCCTCTACTTTCTTTCACACTACTCCTGGAAATGGCAATCATTAAAGCCTAATGCAGGATAAGCGACCGTCCGGCTCCACCCGGAAGATTTAAACGGGTGGTACGCATTTACGCCGCTGTACCCTTGCGCTTTCAGAGTGTGAGCCATGGAGGGAGTTATGTCCTTTATATATTCATTGTACGGGATGCTCCGGTATGGGAGGAAATTCATGGAATTTCCCGTCAGGAACTCAAACTCGGAGTTTGCGGTATTAGCGCCTTCGATGGACACATAAAGCTTTCCCTTTACGGTGTTTTCCGTCAGGCTGTGCAGGAAGGGAAGATAATCTTCCGACAGCTCAATGGGGCTGTTGTAGCTTAAATCCGCAAGGGATTCATTCATAATAGCGATAATGTTAGGAGCCTGGCTTTCTGCGGCATCTGTCTGGGCGGCTTTGTCCGAAGGATATTTTTTGGTAATCTTTTCCACCTCTTTGGCAGAGTAGCCCTTTGGCTTTTCGATACGGATGGACGACCATGACATGAGGAAGGAAAGAGCGTTGCCGTTTTTGGCGTAAGTCCTCTGAGGTTTCCATACATCATGCCTGATATGCTCCGGCGCGAAATCTGACTGTATGAACAGCAGATTAAAGAAAACAATATATACGGCGCATGCGCCCGCCGTAAACATCCGCTGTTTCAGCCGCGGCCCTTTATAGCCCCGAAGGCTTAGAAGCATGGCGGTAAATGACAGAATATATACTACTCCCCACACCCCGGTAAGGTCGAGGGAGTAGGAAAAATTGTTGGCGACGTTAAATGCCGTGGCGGCAGACTGCAGATCTGCCGCAAGAATCGGGCAGCCTCTGAAGACCCAGACATAATAGTTGGCAATATGCATGATAAAAGCCGCTGATAAGACAGCAATGCACGTATACTGCGCCCGGTTGAGAACCACATATGCCACCAGCAAAAGCGCAGTATAGATGGCAAGATTAAACCAAAACTGCCAGGTAATGACCCGCTCGATCATCTCTGAGAGGTGGTAGCCGTTAAAACGGTCTCCGAGAAAGACGCAGAGCGCCGGGGTCGCGAACAGGAAAATTCTTGACACCAATATATTTATATCCGGCTTTCTGCCCGTCTTTTTTTCGATAAGGCTGTCGATGCGCCCAAAGGGAATAAAGACAAAAAACAGTGCAAGTCCCAGCAGGATCAGCATATCTGCCAGCGCCCTTGTATTGTAAAAGCGGTAGCTGAAGGAGACGCGGAGGCGGTTGTCGATGGGAGCGCCGTCCTGAGTAAGCTGCCCAAAAAGCTCCCCCTTGTCCGTATATGTGCAGATGCCGAACCCTTGCGGGTTGTATGCATCACGGATAACGGCCTGCAAAATGTAATCCTTGCTTTTTGATAATTCTTTTGGATTATCAAAGACGAAAGAAGTCCTTCTCGCAATCTGCGTCAGCG
>CAJTSB010000066.1:4978-5309 GCA_910578825.1 uncultured Lachnospiraceae bacterium
AATAAAATGAGAACGATAGAAATCGTCTTTTTGGCCGCGTATATGCGGTTATTTAAGAAAAATTCTTTTATCATAAGTGCTCCTGCTTTCCTCATTATGTCTGTGGGTATATGTATGCGGCGTGCCTTGCCGTAATCGGCCGAAAACTAACAAAATAATGTTACAACAAATTTTCTGATTCCTCAAGAAAAATTTTAATGCAATTTTAATGTAGGAATGAAAATGACAATGGAATGTAATAATATAAGTGGAGGTGCATTATGAGTAATCGATTAAAATATGAAAAAAGTCCGTATCTTTTGCAGCATGCGGATAATCCGGTTGATTGGTT
>CAJTSB010000067.1 GCA_910578825.1 uncultured Lachnospiraceae bacterium
ACGGCATATTTATAGTGCGCCGTAACGAAAATCATCAGGGCGTCGGGCAGCAGTCCATGAATCCGCTCCGCCAGCTCCATGCCGGAAATGCCGGGCATTTCTATGTCAAGGAGCAGGAGGTCAAAATGTTTACCATCCTGTATTTCATAGAGAAGCGCTTTGCCGTCTGTAAAGGTTGACAGGATGGAAAAGGCCTGCTGCCGCTGCAGGCAGTCTTCCGTAATTTTTTTTTATTTCTTCCAAAAGAAGCGGTTAGGTCTGTTGTCAGATGAAATTGCCTTACTGGAATTTTCCCTGCATTTAGTATAGATAATATTCCCCTTACATGCAATGGAAATTGAAGGACAAAAAAGGGGGATTGAAGGACAGACGCAACTGGCGCGGAATTTTTATGATATACTTTGCATGTAGCCAATACAACAGCAGTGCGCAGGGCGGATGCCGTAAGCCTGGGAAGCGGAGAGTTTTCCGGGCTTGTACTGCAAAAAGTAAAGGAGAACGCCGTGAGGGAAGGGTTTTTATATCGAACATTTTCATCCAGCAGGTTTGCCCTGAAAACAGGATGAAGGATCAGTAAAAAACGGGTTATTCTGGAATTTTTACACTGGGCGTTTCTATATGTGGACTGGCTGATCGTCTCCTGTGTGCTGATCCGTTTCATTCTGGATATGGCCATGAAGAGGATTGCCTTCGAAAAAATGATGTTATATGTCTGGAGCGTTGTAGCGCTGCAGGCGTTTCTTGTCATATTTGAACGGTTTTTCGAGACATATGTTAAACCGGTTACGGATGTGATATGTTGTGAACTGTAGATGTAAACATTTTCGGCAAACGCAGTATTTTAGCGGAAATGGGGCATCTGCTAAAATACAACATATGCGGCTGGCTCATTTGTGGTGAATGGAAACTTGCAGATGTTGTGGTAAAGAAAGTGGGTGATAGCTCTTTTTATTCGTATCTGTAAACAGTTTAGCACAAAGAAAGGCGGTTGTATATGGAGATTACATATCATTGGGAAGGCGATTATCTAATCCCTGATCTCAAACTTTCGGATACAATAGAATATCAGATCGGGAAGTATGGGAGAATGAGAAAGCGGTTTTTGGAAGAAAACCACAGGGGCATTTATTCTTATATGCTTTTGTCGGAAACCTTATGGAAGCATCTTGCAGAGATTGACGAGGAATGTAATGAAATGATGGACAGGCTTGTAAGACAGATGGCAAAAAACGAGGGTGTGACGGAGCAGCTAAAATCCGATGACTGGCTGCTTTGGATTCAAAAAACAAACAGCATCAGGAGCAGGGCGGAGGAAATAGTGCTGCATGACTTGATTTATTCTCTTTAATTTTGTGGAAATCCCGCAGGTGGTAGCAGGAAGCGCAGAAGATGTCAAGACATCGGCTCTGCCTCGCCTGCGGCGGTCTTGACATCTTCTGCGCTTCCTGCTATGGGGTAGTTAAGGGGGAACAAAGTTCCCCCATTGCATTAGAAATGCCAATGGCGGCATTTTGAAAAAATCAAAATCGGGGATTGACAGGACGGGAAAAATAGCTTATTATTGACAATAAGAAATGGGTTTTCACCGTACATCTTGTTACGGCTTGCTCGTTTCTTTTTTTACTGCCAAAATGTCATACAGATATTTTTTGCCGTTTTCAGCGTGGTTGATTAGAAGCCGGGCATGGAAAATATTGTATCTGACGAGTACGTTTTCTTCATAGACCGGGAGGGCAAAACGGACATCATACCTGTACCAGCCGAATTTGGCATTTTTATTGTGTTTTTCCTTGCGGTTTTCCTCATAAGCCGGATTGGATGCTATCTGGATCAGCTCCGGTATTGCAGTGGCGGCATTTGCCTTAGCTTTCGCATTAGCCCCCATAAGGCTTTTACGGCTCTCTGATTCCGTGTATTCTTCCGGAAGTTCATTTCCGATATAAATACGTTCTGCACTTTCTTCAATTTCGTAATAGTCACCGACATATCCCTCAAGATATTGTTTTACATCATCCCAGTCAATCTGCCGTTTGCCCTTGAAACGTATATCGTTAATCAAGGCCAGCTTTTTACCGTCAGCATCGGTTATGATATTTACATTCCTGTTTTCAATCATCGTTTTTGTTCCCCTTTTTCTTTTCTCTTGATTTGTATACATTATATTGGTTTTTACATTGCGGACTGCAAAACTCATTTCCTTTTCTGCTTGCAATAAAAGCTTTTTTACAGTGCTTGCACATCCGCATATCGCTGTCCTTATCCGTGAGCATGAAGGAGAAACACATCTGAACCATGATAAGTAGGGAATGGAAGTCCCATACAATGACGGGCGCATCCTTTTCAAGTGCGATCCGGTAAGTTGGGGCAATACCGCCGAAAGCGGAAATGCCCTGACGGTACAGGCTGCGGGTATCTTCGTCAAGCGAATCATAATCGAGGTAATAAAGGAAACTTGTCATAAACGTAAACGCAAGGTCAGTAAACTCTTTCACAATCCAGTCGTACTTTTCGGCATATTCCTTCTGGAATCCCATCGTCACAGCCTGCGGCGCATTCCCCATAGCCATTGCGATTGCAATGCCCTCACGGTCAGTCACAGACCATCCCGATTCCACGCCTTTTTTTCTGAAATCCGGCTTATTAAAAGGATAGAAATAAGAAAGGTAATCCTCAGTGGAGAGGGATTCTTCCTTTATAAAGTGGTTCTTGGGAAGATACACGGATTCATAGGTGATAAAATCCGCTGTTGTCGGCAGGGCGGTCATAAAGCCGAGGAAACCGTACTTCCGCACAAAACCGAGGACAGATTCTTTCAGTTCTTCTTCCGGGACTTTGTGCATGGCGGCAAGTCCGACATTTACGGCATCCATAACGAGTTGTCCTGCTTTCTGCATGGGGCGGTACATTTCCGGCTTGGCATCTTTGGAAACGGTTATGTAAAGATTGTCATTATTATCTGTTTTATATTCGTAGTTGCTGTACCGAATCCACGGTGCGCTGGTATGTTCAAATAAATTCTTCATAGAAAATCTGCTCCAATCCATCAATCTATCATATCATGAACTTCGTTCATGATCGGCATTCGCCGTTCGTCAAGAGTGAGCAAGCTCCCTCTTTCCTCTCTTGCGCTCATTGCATCATCTGATGTAATACTTCCTATATTATAAGCAGTTACCTGTTATCGGTCAAGCTGTCTGCTGTCCTTTTTCTTCCGCACGCCATTGTTTAAGAAATATTTTTCATCAATCGTCATCGGAAGGCTGTTCTCTTGTCTGTATGCGAGTATGCCGCCATAAAGTTTCCGTATCTTTTTCAGTGCAGTCTCCCGAATGCCACGGATATTCCGGTCTGACTGTCCGATGTTCTCCGCATACTCCGCAGCAGAGTAATCATGCAGGAACAGATAATAGAGCATATTTTTGAGATGCGGTTTCAGGTCTTTTAATATTCTTGATAAATCCGCATCCGTGACAAGTTCATGTAGCGTTTCCGGGCAGTCAAATATGAGGTCAATGAAATCGCCTGCAAGCATGAGCCTTCTTAAAACCGTGTCATAGGAAGGCCTGTCAGAAAGATATGGTTCGTCTGTGCCCCATTCCAGAGGGACAACGGAGCGTCCTTTTTCATGATCCCTTTCCCTGCGTTCCCTGTTAGCATCCAGTTTATCCCACCATTTAATGACTTCCCTGAAATCCTCCTCTGTCCGTGCGCTTTCCTCGATACGCCGGAGGGCAAGCGCACGGGCTTCACGGTGGAGCATATCCCCGTCAGCTTCGGTTATTAAGTTTTGTTCCCTGAATGTCTGGAACTCAGCGTATTTCGGCATTTATAGTCAGTCCTTTGCAAAAAAATAAAATTTTGTAGCAGTTTTTTCAAAAACACTTCCGTTTTTATAGCCGTTTTTCTCCTATTAGTGAAAGATGTAATTCTTTTTATTTAAAAATTGGTTACAAGAAAGGAGAATGGGAATATGGGATACGGATAACACAAAAATATGGTTACAAATAACGGAAGCATAAGAAACATTATAACGGCAGTGAGCCGGATGCGCAAGGGAGGATGCATGGAAACAGTAAAAACGGATAATGACAGGATGATGGAAACCAGCCCGCATGAGGCTGGATTTTTTTACAGAAGAATCGGAGGGACGCTTTTCAAGGTCAGGGTATATACGGGTTCGGGATACGCAGACACGCTGGATGAAAAAATTCCCCGCTTAATTTTGAATGAAATGGTGACAGGCACGGAAAGTTATGTTAAGATGGATTCACCACAGATGAGCCAGCCGCCGGAAAGGAGTTCGGAATGAACAACAGGACGGCTGGTGACAACAGAATAACAGCTCTTTATGAGCGACTCTCAAGGGACGATGATCTTGCGGGGGACAGCAACAGCATAGTCAACCAGAAGAAAATGCTGGAAGACTACGCAAAAAATAACGGGTACACGAACACGGTGCATTTTACGGATGACGGATTTTCCGGCGGCAGTTTTGAAAGACCGGGATGGAAGCAGATGTTAAGCCGGATTGAAAACGGCGACATCGGCACAGTCATAGTAAAGGACATGAGCCGTGTGGGGAGGGATTACCTTCAGGTGGGATTCTACACCGAGGTATTCTTCCGGGAAAAGGGTGTCCGTTTTATTGCTGTTTCCAACGGTGTTGACAGTACCAACAACACCAGCAGTGAATTCGCCCCTTTTTTGAATATCATGAATGAATGGTATCTGCGTGACTGTAGC
>CAJTSB010000068.1:0-975 GCA_910578825.1 uncultured Lachnospiraceae bacterium
ACTTCCTGCTCTACCCGCACCTCATCCACCGTAGCAATCAAAGTATCCAAATCTGTGGCAATAATATGTGATAGTGCCTTTTTATGAATCTCCTGCAACTCTTTTTCAATGTTACTGAGTTGCGAAATATTAATCATATGTTCATCTGCAATTGTTACAGCAGTCATATTTACTCTTTTCAAATTGCTAATCGCTGCAATATTTGAGAAAACTGCAAGCGCCCCGAGAATAAAAACCGGAACTAAAATGACTATTGTTATACTTAAACGTTTCTTACGATTCATTTTGTTCTCCCCTTATTGTACTACCGAAGCAGTTATTCCCTTTACAAGCCTGTCCATTAAGTCCTGAAGTGGCATATTGTCTGGATTTCCCGCTGCAATCGTATCCGCAAAAGTTGTGCAAGGACTCCAATAACTATTACCTACTCGCTGCAACACACCGTACTGTGACTGTTCGATTACCGCAACGATTGCCGGAACTCTACCAACCGCATCTGAGGCGGCAGCAACCACATTTGTAGGCCCCTGACTTCTATCTTCAAATCGTAAAATCTGATTTTGTTCATTTGTAATCCAATCTGCAAACTTATGTGCCCACGCTTGATGTTTTGAATATGCATTGACTCCAAACATCTTGTACCCCTTAAAAGACGCCATCTGAATCTGTTGCCCGTTGCAAGTATAAGTGGGTAATTTACATGCACCGTAATTTTTTCCCCATGCTTCCTGTATTGCAAACACCACTAATTCCTGCAATACATGTGCCTTCCTTTACGCCTTCCATAAAAAGACTATCGGACTGCGCTATAAATCCTGGATTTGTAGTAATATTTATTAGAGATTGTGCTACATCAACTCCTTTGATTGTTCCCTCCGTCGTATTCCAATTACAATGATTGGTTACCCCATCTTCATTGATACCAAAATCAAGACCTGTATTTCCAAAAAACGAGTACAAATACCATCCAGAGTT
>CAJTSB010000068.1:985-1710 GCA_910578825.1 uncultured Lachnospiraceae bacterium
ATTCCATAGAAATCTTCTTCTCATTCTCGACGGCCACCTCAAGAATTCTATCAAATGTTTGAACATCTACATCCGAAAAATATTCTTTATCATAATACAGAAAATACCCATTATCTGCCGTATAAGGATACGCATATATAGTTCCCTGATAAGATGCCGCATCTATTGCATCTGGTAGATTTACATTCTTTATCTCTGTCTGATTTACTACTGGAGAAAGGGCTCCACCTGCAATTAAGCTATAGAGCTGGTCATCTGGCATAGAAAAGACATCTGCTGCATTATGAATATCACTCAAAACATTATTTCTGGTATCTGCATCACCTGATGCTTCTATAATAATATCAAAATCAGCTTGTCCCGCATATTTTTGTTTAAAGCTATCAATCATTTTCTGCAAATTATCAATATTTGCTTCCTCAACCCAGACACGTAATGAAACATGGCCTGTCTCGAGTTCTTCTCTCTCATTTACTTCTATCTTTGATGTGTCTTCTGTATCAATCTGAGTATCTACATCTTTATTTCCACATCCTGCAAGTGATACCGCCAACAAAGAAACAGATACAACCGTCACTAATGGCTTCTTTTTCACAGTAATTCTCCTTTCATTGTTTATTTTTCCGAAAATCACTTCCCTTTTATTGTATACCAGTTGTTACATTTTTTCAATCGTATTATAAAAACAATTACACTCTCTCGTCAATAATAGTTACTTTTCACAC
>CAJTSB010000068.1:1809-4587 GCA_910578825.1 uncultured Lachnospiraceae bacterium
GAATAGATACGCTTGATTACTATGTTACTTTTCACACCCACGCCAAATTTGGGCATTATGATGAAATTTAAAAAAATTTAATCCACATAAAATTCGTGGAAAATACAGAATTGTGGGCATGTCATTTTATATTGCATTCTGTGTGGATATTTTTTTACAAAACATCTGTATCTGACAGTGTTGTATTGCTTTTTGTCCCGTCATTTTTACCAATACGCTGAGTTATCCACATTTGCATTTTCCCAGTAAAAGTACTATACTTTTTTTGAAAAAGAAGGTGGCATATGGAACGGCAGGGATCATACAAAAAAATTTTGGAAGAACAGGAAGGGCAAATCCAGGAAATGGAGCGGATGATATCGCTCCTGGAAGAGGAAAACAGCCTGCAGCGGCAGCTTATTGAAAGGCTGCGGGAAGAAAACGATGTGCTGGAAAAGCATGCACAGAAATATCTGGAAACGATGCGTAAGATGTTAGAGGACATTCATCAGTAAAAGCGGGGGTATTCATGCGGATAAATTTTGAATCATATTCAGCGCTCCAATACAGGAACCGGGCGCTGTCCAGGCAGGTTGAAGAATTTAAATCCGGGGAAAAGTATGTGATGATGGAGGCAGATTACAAAAAGCTGCTGCGTTTCCATAACCAGGAAATGAAACGGATGGAACGTGAACTGGCTAAAGCACACAGTGAAACCATAACTGTCCGCAGATACTGGAGCGAGGTTATGGATGACCTGGATAAAGAACACCAGGCAGAAGTGTCACGTCTCCTCGCGAAAGTAGAACGGCTGGAAAAAGAAAAACTGGACCTTGCCAGGCAGAGAGATAATACAAAGGATAAACTTAAGGAACGCACACAGCAGTATTACAGCGTGGCAGCGGAACTCGAAGAGGAACGCGGGAAAAACAAAAAACTGACTGCGCAGTTAAACAAAAATTTTGAGAATTCTTCCATCCCGTCCTCAAAACAGAAAGCAGGGAAGAAAAAGATCCCAAACAGCCGTGAAAAAACAGGGAGGAAGCAGGGCGGACAGCCGGGCCATAAAGGCCATACCCGTAAACAGCATGTACCAGATATTACATATGAAATACCAGCCCCAGCTGAATATGCAGATAATCCGGACTATTATGAAACCGGGAAGATCATCCGCAAGCAGAAGATCAGCGTCATACTGAATGTGCAGATCGTTGAATACACCACAAAGGAATACCGGAACCGGAAAACCGGTGCGCGCGTACACGCCCTTTTTCCGAAAGGGTATGTGAATGAAGTGAATTATGACGGGACTGTCAAAGCGCTGGCATTCCTTTTAGGGAATGAGTGCGGGGTTTCCCATGGCAAAATACGCAGGCTGCTGTCAGAACTGACAAATGGAGAGATTGAAATTTCGGACGGCATGATCAATGGCCTGTGCGCGGAATTTTCCGCCAGAACAGGCCGGGAAAAAACTGAGATCATCAAAAAGCTGATGACATCCCCGGTTATGAACGTGGATTTCACCAATGCGTCGGTAAACGGGAAAAGCGCGCAGGTGCTGGTACTGGCGTCGCCATCCGCTGATGCTGCGCTGTATATAGGAAGGGAGAAAAAAGGACATAAAGGTGTGAAAGGGACTCCCCTGGAAAACTATGCGGGTACGATTGTCCATGACCATGACACAACTTTTTATAAATACGGGACAGGCCATCAGGAATGTACACAGCATGATATCCGTTATCTGACCGGGAGCATACAGAATGAGGCGGAACTGGAATGGAACAAACAGATGCTGAAGCTGTTCCGAAAAATGCTCCATTACCGCAACAGCCTGTCAGAAAACGAAAGCCTTTCCCCAACCATTGTTTCAGAACTTGAAGCAGAATATGACAGGATACTGGAAACAGCAGAGAAAGAGTACACGGATGAGCCGCCAAATGATTATTACAGGGAAGGATATAACCTGTTCTTACGTCTCAGGAAGTATAAAGAGAACGAGCTGCTGTTCCTGCATGACAAACGTGTTCCCGCCAACAACTCTTTATGTGAAAGGCTGGCCAGAGTATATAAAAGGAAACAGAAACAGGCGGTTACCCTGCGCAGTCTGAAAAACCTGTGCTATATCTGTGACAGCTTAAGCATTGTATACCTGCTGCGTTCAAATGAAGAAAATGTATATCAGAAAATCGCAGAAATATATGGCCGCGAACGTCCTCCAAAATCAGAAGGGAAAATCGATGCTACAGCTTAACACTGTAGCATCGGCGTATTGTTATGCCTAAATCTGGCGTGGGTGTGAAAAGTAACAAAACCGTGATATTTTTCGACATAAAGTAGCAAAAAGGACTGTACAGCAAGCCCCGCCCTATGGTATAATAGACCTACGGAATAGTGGGGCTGGCTGTCGGAAACGGAGGACATTATGCCAAGACAGACCACCCAAAAACTCATTACCGCCCTATATCCGAGATTGTCGCACGAGGACACGCTTCAAGGCGAATCCAACTCCATAAGCAACCAGAAGCGAATCCTTGAAGCCTACGCAAAACAGAACGGCTTTTCCAACCTCAAATGGTACACGGACGACGGGTTCTCCGGGGCAAATTTCCAAAGACCCGGCTTCCAGTCCATGCTTGCCGACATTGAAGCGGGGCTTGTGGGAACGGTTATCGTAAAGGATATGTCACGGTTAGGGCGGAACTATCTTCAAGTGGGAATGTACACGGAAATGATTTTCCCACAGAACGGCGTCCGCTTCATTGCTATCAATGACGGCGTTGACAGCGCACAGGGCGAGAA
>CAJTSB010000069.1 GCA_910578825.1 uncultured Lachnospiraceae bacterium
CCCCCTCCAAATGGATGTCAAGCTGGCCGGAGCTTTTCAAGGTTATCTGGTAACGCTGCCCGTCGTCCCCTGACACCAGTCGTCCCTGCGTTTTCCTTCCAAACTTTAATTGCTGTGCATTTGTTTTTATGCCGATATTTTTTGCAGAACCTTTTCCTGCCGTCTCCCGCAAAAGCGGTGCATCGTCCGATGTCACTGGAAGTCCTGCTGCCCTGGCATTGTCCGTATAGGTTCCGAGACTGTTTGCTGACAATACCAGGGCGCAGAGCAGGGCTGTTATCTTTTGTATTCTTATCATTGTGGATTCTCCTTTTCCGGTATATTCATTCCTTTATCCTGAATCACCTGTTACTTGCACACTACCGTCCTCACCTTACTCCACTTTCCATAAATGGATTCTGGAACCTCTGTACCCGGGCAATAAACAGTCTTTACTTTTTTATAATTCCTCACCCGCACATAATATTTCTTTCCATGTGACAGTCCTTTTATTGTTTTCCTAACATTTGTCGTCTTTATAGTCTTTATTGATTTTTTAAATTTTTTGTCACGGGCTATTTGAATCTGGTAGCCGGTAGACTGGATGTTCTTCTTTACAGATACCTGTACCTGCCCTTTCTTTTTGCTGCTGACACGGTTAATTTTCCCGCGTATCGGCGTTACTGTGAAAATAGCATAGGAATCACTAGCATCCGGACGAAAAAAAGAGCTATGCCCGCTATCTCCTATCCGGTACCGCCCAATCTCCTTGATGCGATACGTCCTCTCACTTGACAGTGGGGGACTAAAAAATTTCCAATTCCAATTATCCGTCGTCATGTGCCAGTATTCCCTGGTAAGCTCTCTAATGCTCGGATCATTTACCCCATAAGGCTCCTCTTTATAACATGCATCCTTCGGGTATAGTTTCCTGATTACTTTCGGAGGCTTAATCTTCTTTCCCGTATATTCCGCCTGTTTGCTGGCAAGCTCAAATGACATTCCCAGTCCTGAGATACTTGCATTAACTCTGTACCTCCCATACCAGGCAGATGCCGGAACCTTTCCATTTTCATCCTTTTTTATGCTTACTCTCACATAATAGTCACCTGCTGGTAGAATTTCATGCAATCCTGGTCCATAGCGATATATCCATCCAACATGATCTATCTCATCATCTTCCATTCCATCACTATTTTGTGTCTCATCCCCATTTTTCTCCCCACCTGTTTCCCAGCTAGATAAAATTTTTCCACTCTTATTACAAAGTTCTACCACATAATTGTCCGTTATATTATCCGTAATCCAAATAAAAAACGAAAGATAAGATATTCTTTTCAATTTTAATTTATAGTATTCCACAGGCGCATTCTGTGCAAGGTGTCCATAGAA
>CAJTSB010000070.1 GCA_910578825.1 uncultured Lachnospiraceae bacterium
GCCACTGGTGTTCCTCCTAATATCTACGCATTTCACCGCTACACTAGGAATTCCGTCTGCCTCTCCAGTACTCAAGAAACACAGTTTCAAATGCAGGCCACAGGTTGAGCCCGTGGTTTTCACATCTGACTTGCTTCCCCGCCTACACGCCCTTTACACCCAGTAAATCCGGATAACGCTTGCCACCTACGTATTACCGCGGCTGCTGGCACGTAGTTAGCCGTGACTTTCTAAGTAATTACCGTCAAATAAAGGCCAGTTACTACCTCTATCTTTCTTCACTACCAACAGAGCTTTACGAGCCGAAACCCTTCTTCACTCACGCGGCGTTGCTCCATCAGACTTTCGTCCATTGTGGAAGATTCCCTACTGCTGCCTCCCGTAGGAGTTTGGGCCGTGTCTCAGTCCCAATGTGGCCGATCAGTCTCTCAACTCGGCTATGCATCATTGCCTTGGTAAGCCGTTACCTTACCAACTAGCTAATGCACCGCAGGTCCATCCAAGAGTGATAGCAGAACCATCTTTCAAACTCTAGACATGCGTCTAGTGTTGTTATCCGGTATTAGCATCTGTTTCCAGGTGTTATCCCAGTCTCTTGGGCAGGTTACCCACGTGTTACTCACCCGTCCGCCGCTCGCTTGTATCTAGTTTCATTTAGTGCAAGCACTAAAATCATCTAGGCAAGCTCGCTCGACTTGCATGTATTAGGCACGCCGCCAGCGTTCGTCCTGAGCCAGGATCAAACTCTCATTTTCCTTTTGAAAATGAGCTTTTTTATCGTTTAGCTCTAAAACTTTCTTTGAGTTATCTCAAATTTATTGCTTGCGAATTGACTTCGCTTTTGTTTGGGATTTTTATATCCCGCACACTTTCAGCGAAACTTTGTTCAGTTTTCAAGGTACTACCGTTGTCATGTGACAACTTTTATATTATATCATGTCTTTTAAGCTTTGACAAGAACTTTTTTAATTTTCTCATCTCTCTCAAATGACAGCTTTATAATATTATCAT
>CAJTSB010000071.1 GCA_910578825.1 uncultured Lachnospiraceae bacterium
CCGCCCATGTTGACGGCAGCCACCATGGCGTTGATCACGTCGTCGCCGCCCTCGATGCGGAAACAGTTCTTGACCTTGTCCTTGTTGGAGGTTATGGAGGTCTCGTTGGCGAGCCTGTCCTTGGAGACGAAGACGAAGGTGTCCTCGCCGATGCCGGTGACCTCATTTCCGTCTCTGTCCTTCATCACCGTTCCATCCTTTTGGTTGATGCAGTCGCAGAGGCTGTAGCAGTTTATCTCCCTGTCGATGGTGTTGAACACGAAGGCGACGTTGCTCTCCTGGGCGACAGTGCCGGTCAGGAAGTCGTAGATGGACGTGCCGTTTACGGTGTAAGTCCTCTGGAAATTGGAGGATTCCTCCGGCTGCACGTCATCGCCAAGCGCGATGTAGGGCGTTACATACCCGATTTTCCAATGCGGGGCTTTGGATGCAATGACGCGGTGGAGGAGGGAGTGTTTGCGGTTGTATTCGGCAGTTTCAGGAGGGTCATTTGGAAGTATCTCACGGTAGAAGGTAGTAGGGATATAATTTCCGTCCTTGTCGTAATTGTCCTTACTGTATTCCGTGTATTTCATATCCGTTGCCTCTTCGTCGTTGACATGGAAGTCGTGCAGGATAATTTGCGCCAGCTCCGTCTCAAGGGAGAACCCATGGACGGACTTGACCGTTTCCGCCCTGTCCGCGTAGCTGACGGAGATCTCAAACTTGCCGAACCCTTCCACCTCCACAAGCTTTAAGTCCACCAGGTCGTCCCAGACGGGGCAGAGGACGCCGTCGGCGTACTTGTGAACGTCAAACACGATTTCGTCCAGTCCGTTTGCCACGATGGAGATGTGCCAGTTGTCATAACGGCTGATTTTGCCGATGACGTGGGAGGAGCGGTTCATGAGCAGGAGGGAGGGCATCTTAAATTT
>CAJTSB010000072.1 GCA_910578825.1 uncultured Lachnospiraceae bacterium
GGCTTGCGGAATCCATGTTGACCGGATAGACATTCTTTTCGTTCGTGTGCTGGGTGATCCGGATCTTTCCCTTCCATGTCCCGGTTTTCTTTCCGGTTGTTTTGTCCTCTGTATAGGAAAAGGAAGTCGTATCTTTTATAATTTCCAAGTCAAACCTTGAATCGAGGAATATTTTTGCATATGCCTCTATGTTGTTTGTCACGCCTGCGAACAAATTGTCCTTATATGTGTTCATGGATGACACCGCTACATAAAAATCCTTGGCAGTCAATGCGTCCACGACCTTGCGGTACTGTGCCTCCGCCTTGCCAGGCTCCTTTACTTTGTCCGTGTTTGGCATCATGGAGGACTCGAAATAACCAAGGACATCATAAGCATTGCAGAGCTTTGTATAAATTCCCATCATGTCCAATGCGTCTTTTGCGCTTTTGCTATAATTTCTATTTTCGAAAATCTCTAATTCTTTCCCATTTTCTGTAGTTGTTACATTCCAGTAAGGAAAAAGCTTATAGCTGCAAATGTCTGCATCCCCTGTGTCAACTTTGTTGTCCTGACATATGTTCAACAGTGATGCCGCCTCAAATTCCGATTCTACTAACAGAGGCATGGTGTCAAAAAAGCCTTCTATGTATTTGCCGTTGCCATAGTACATATCCTGCGTATCCTCGGACTCCATCATTTTCTGGTATGCCTGAATCTTCTCCCTCAATCCTTCGGACATATCATTGTACTGGAAGTCCGCGAACTGGTAGATGTAGTTGTTCCCGCCCATGTTGACGGCAGCCACCATGGCGTTGATCACGTCGTCACCGCCCTCGA
>CAJTSB010000073.1 GCA_910578825.1 uncultured Lachnospiraceae bacterium
TAGACCATGTCTATTTTTATGAAATTAATTTGCGAAACTTATTATACGTTATCAAGCAATGCTGACACATCTCAATTGCTGAAATCGCGGCTGCTTTAAAACAGAGAAATAATCCGGTGTTGTCTTGGTTTTCTACTACAAAAAAACATCCTATATTCAAGGATGATTCCCACTGGTTTACGGTATAGTTACCGTTCAGCCGAAAAGCTGAACCGTAACGACTGTCCTCATATCATATTAAAATGCCCAAACGCCGCCATAATCGCTTTTTTTCTCCGATAAGCATTTGCACACAACTTTACGTCTTTCAGATATTCATTGTTTTCCGGCACATAATCAACATACGCATAGACAGTATCAGCGGTGTTACTATTCCCTACCCAAAAGGACGCACGTCTCCACATGCGGTACCAAATTAGAACATATCCCCACAAAATCATGGAAATATGGGCAATATTTATACAGTACTAATACCGTGCATGCATCCCTTTTCCCACAAAATATAAATTCCATCAATTTTGCACCACCCTGATGCAAAATTTACTCTTCTTTCATACTGCCAATCTTATCTTCTCCTGTCTTACCAGCTTCCAATGCTTGATATTCCTGATTTAATTCTCGCAGTAATTCTTCCTCACTTGGTAAATATAATTTGTATTTTGAAGCAAAAATCTGTGTTTCATTCTCAGGTAGTGTATACTTAACCACAGATTCACTTTTGTCTGCACATAACACAATACCAATCGGCGGATTATCCCCTTCATTCATAAGTTCTCGCTCATAATAATGAACATACATCTGCAT
>CAJTSB010000074.1 GCA_910578825.1 uncultured Lachnospiraceae bacterium
CTCATAGTTGTCGGCTCTTTCCAACAGAGGACCGGTTGCACCCATTGTAAAAGCTATATCACTGCTTCGGATAGACAATAGTTCCATTCCAATCTTCAGATTGAGGAAGTCCAATATCTGCTGATTAAGCTGAATTACACCATTCTCTGAAATATTTACCCAACAGTATGACCGCCCTTTGTATTTGACAAATTCGCCCTCTGCGGTCTGATAATTCAGTAAAGCCGGATTATCAGTAAGAATGTGTCCTAATTTTGACGGTTCTAACAATCCTTTTCTTGTCACACAAAAGCCGCCAGTGACCTTGCTTCCAGTAAAAAGATAGACTTTTCTCTCTGCTGTGGCGTTGTACTCTGTAAGAGCCTGTGTTGGGAGATGGATTGTCAAGTCATCTCGTATCAGCGATTTTCCGAAAATAAATTTACCGCCTTTATTCATCTGTGGCATATATCATCAACTCCTTTTCCTAAAAGTGGAAGTCCACTATACCACAAGAAAATTCAAATGTCACTAAGGCTCTCTAAAGTGTGGCAAGCTATTTTTCGGCATAGCGAGAATGGTTAATTGTCAGGATATATTTTTTAGAGAGAGTGCCTGTTGCCTCTAATTGTTTTCGGAAGCGTTATTCTCCGAGTAGTAATGGAACGCTTTTACGATATAATCAGAAGCCCCCTCTCTATATTTGTTATCAGTCATGTTTTTGATATAATTG
>CAJTSB010000075.1 GCA_910578825.1 uncultured Lachnospiraceae bacterium
ATGCGAGAGCATGTGGGCGCGGATGAAAGAGGAACTCCTCTATGGGAGGCATCATACAGAGAAAATGACAGTGGAGGAAGTGAAGACCCTCATTTTTAGATATTTCATCGGATATTGGAACAACAGGAGGATATGCTCCGCCAATAAGGGGCTTCCTCCTATGGTCAAGCGACAGAGATACTATGAATCTCTGGATGCTGCCGCTTAGGCATTGATATCCTTGTAAAAAAAGTGTCAACCAATATTGACAATATCAATGTAAAAACCTCATGTACCGTTTTCATGCCGAACCAGCCGTGGTCGATTCCAATCACTTCAACTTTGTTATCCACTCTCTGTGTCCTCCTTTTCATGCAACCAGCTCCTTATCTGCCTTGTTCTTTTTTCGTTACTCTATGGTTTCGTTCCCGATGCCATTCCTTAACAAGTGTTTCTATCAATTCAATCTTCTGTCTGTCCGTATAATCTTCTGGAAAGTACGGATTTAGCCTCCTCATTCAGATAGGATAATTCCACTGCAACGGTAAATGCTATTGTTCCTCCATCTACCATATCCAATATTTTTGGTATCAGATAAGTCAGCCGGATATACCGATTAATCTGCCGCTGGCTTTCTCCCACCTGCCTTGCCAGTTCCTTATTAGAATCCACCTTTTCTGAATCATCCGTATTCCGCAGTCCCCATTCACCACTTTCGG
>CAJTSB010000076.1 GCA_910578825.1 uncultured Lachnospiraceae bacterium
GGATTATGTAACGGCAAAAGCTGTCATCATCAATATGGGCAGCGATAAGCTGTCTTAACTGCGGGTCGGTCAAGCCGGGATTGTGCTGTTTCATAATCATTGCGCTCATAGCGTCCACAATGGCGTTTGCGCTCTGTACCTGCTTCACCGCCGTTCCGTTCACATAGATTTCAAGGTCGGCCATCAGCTTGATAAAATCCGGGTGCGCCGCCAATTCGCACAGCAGAGCATTGTCCACCTGCCCGCTTTTCAGCAGGTCAATCATTCCGTCACTCAAACGCAGGTCTGCAAGATCAGCGTTTGGGTGACGCTTCATTTCAGACAGCCCCAGCAGATAGTCGGTGGTCACGCCGTAAAACTTCGCCAGCTTGATAAGAGCATAGTGGCTGATGTCCTTAAAATCGTCCGCTTCATAACTGCCCAACGCAGACTTGGAGAGGTTCGTCTGCTCTGCAAGCTGTTCCAGCGTCAAGCCACGCTGCACACGCAGGTCTTTCAAGCGTTCTTGAATGGATAAAGACATTTTCTCGCCCTCCTTGTCTGTTCGATAAATCGGAAGTTAGTGAATCGGTAATAATTCCATATTTTTTGCCCGCTTTAGATTTATTTTAAGGTCGTCATATCCAAACGGCTTGCCATGTCCCGGATATATTAGATTTGGTCTAAGTG
>CAJTSB010000077.1 GCA_910578825.1 uncultured Lachnospiraceae bacterium
AGTTCTTGCAAGACTGCCATGAAAATTCTTATGGGAAGTAAACATATTTCCGAAGGCTTTTCCACCTATGCTGCCTGAAAAGAAAACATTCGGTGAATTTCGTGCGCCCCTTGCCTCCGGGAAATGGGCTGCATGTATTTCCCCAATGTCAACTGTCTGAGCGTTTTCCCAGCTGCTTATATTATATCGCCATAACGGAAATAATTTTTCCTCACGGACAGCCCTTCCGGTTTTCCTAACAGCGGGAACAAGGATTTACGATAAAGGCGCGCCTCTGAAACTCGGGACAGCCCCCAGTGGTAATAAAAAGCCTGTAGATGTTCTCCAGGCTGTCCCTCAGACAGATCACCCGGCGCGCCTATGGAATCCTTTTATCCCGCTGGTAAGGAAAACATACGGAAGGGCTTCCTACCCCGGAAAAATTATTTCCGTTGGCGATATTTTACAAATCTGTAGGAAAACGCGAGTTTTGAATTGGGGAAATTAATATCATCGGCCTATTCCCGGAGTTAGGGGCGCTAGAAATTCTATCCGAGTTTTCTTCAGGCAGCATAGGTGGAAAAGCCTTCGCAAATATTTTTACTTCCCATAAGAATTTTCAAGGCAGTCTTGCAAGAACTCCATGAAAAAATGTTAAGATGTAACATATAGGCTGAACTGTTAC
>CAJTSB010000078.1 GCA_910578825.1 uncultured Lachnospiraceae bacterium
ACTGTCAGCTACTAAGCGGCAGAAATTATATTTGCGAAAAACTATTGACACTACCAATCGGATATAAGGCACTCATTTATTGAGCGCTTACATTTAAAGTGTTTCATTGCAAAATTAAAACCGATTGACAATCACGACAAAAAACGCCCTTAGCCATGAGTTCCTACCCACAGCTAAGGGCGTCTAATATGGATTTATTACAACCATTCAAACCTCTGGCAAATCATTCTGCCACCTGTAAACCATCAGACAACAAGAATAATTACATTCAAACGACTGTTATCAAAAGACCTTTCAAAAGTCCGCAAATCCGCATAAACACCGGATTCACTAAGCATTTTTGTTTATTCGAACTCGGCAAGTTTAGTTTATTTCTTAATCTATTTTGTTTAATTTCCTATACTTAATTGCCGGGTTTCTATTTCAATTATGCACTATATTTTGGCTTACTGATTTTCTGTTGCCAAAATGTTGCCATAAATTTATTATACACTACGCCATCTGTAAATTCAAGATATCTCCTAAACAAATATATGTTTGAATAATACACCTTTCTGCATCTTGCTTAGTTATATCTGAATGAACCCCTTTGCATTGCAAGTCAATCAAGTTATCTATCCAGTCAAGAAG
>CAJTSB010000079.1 GCA_910578825.1 uncultured Lachnospiraceae bacterium
CAATTATTTACTATCCTGCTTCCTGCATTGAGCATAGATGTTCTCTCTTTTCATTTATTTTCATCGGCGTCAACTTTCAATTTACTGTTCTGTATTTTCCCATTATACCACAATTCCGAGAGCGTGGAAATAGCGAGTTTTCCGGGCTGATTTCCTACCTCTTGGATATACGGCACAGGCAATCAAAAAAGTATACACTTGAGATAGTTCATCGATGGACAAGCCTCTTGAAAACTAAATGACCGTCTGAAAAGGAATACCCCGGCTGGGGAAGTGTGCTGTGACCCCGCTTCTGGACACCGTGACCAGAGAGGGTGAGCGTACCAACGCCGGAACACGCCGCAGGAATGGGGCAGGAAGCCTTTTCGGGGAAAACGGCAGCAAGAAGAACAACGGAGGGAGTGCATGAAAGAAAGACCCTATCAACATTTGCCACCGCTGGAACACAGGCCGGACAGCTTCCCCTACCGCATGACCCCGGCGCAGAGGAAGCGGGCCAGCAGCCTGATCCGCCGGGAGTGCTGCAACTGTGGTGGTGGAAACTGCTTTGCGCTGGACGATGGCGACACCTGCACCTGTCCGCAGATGATTACATTCTCCGTC
>CAJTSB010000080.1 GCA_910578825.1 uncultured Lachnospiraceae bacterium
CGTCAATACTTATAATATATAGGTAATTGAGACTTCTTTAAATTCGAGCGTCCTGAACAGAGCAACAACCGGTAGTAATACCGATTAACAATACTTTTACAATGAAGAGTTTGATCCTGGCTCAGGATGAACGCTAGCTACAGGCTTAACACATGCAAGTCGAGGGGCAGCGGGGGAGCAGCATGCTCCCGCCGGCGACCGGCGCACGGGTGAGTAACACGTATGGAACCATTAGCTAGTTGGCGGGGTAACGGCCCACCTAGTCAACGATGGATAGGGGTTCTGAGAGGAAGGTCCCCCACATTGGAACTGAGACACGGTCCAAACTCCTACGGGAGGCAGCAGTGAGGAATATTGGTCAATGGACGAGAGTCTGAACCAGCCAAGTAGCGTGAAGGATGACTGCCCTATGGGTTGTAAACTTCTTTTATACGGGAATAAAGTTCAGTATGCATACTGTTTTGCATGTACCGTATGAATAAGGATCGGCTAACTCCGTGCCAGCAGCCGCGGTAATACGGAGGATCCGAGCGTTATCCGGATTTATTGGGTTTAAAGGGTGCGTAGATGGGTTG
>CAJTSB010000081.1 GCA_910578825.1 uncultured Lachnospiraceae bacterium
TACTAAAATAGTGTAAAATAACCGTCAAATTTTCGGTTTTTTCTGTTGAATAGGAAAATCTGAAAAGTTGACAAATAAGGAAAAAGATGGCATAATTTTCAAAACTCAGATGAAATGCAAGGTAGAAAGGATGAGGAATATGAACGAGAGAATTATTAAATTAGCAGATGAAGATGAAGTATGTGATTTTGTAAACGCTGCTGGTAAATGTGATTTTGATGTTGACATATCCTACCAGCGCATGGTCATTGACGCTAAGTCCATTTTAGGAGTTATGGGACTTGGTGTGGAAAAGGAACTCACAGTAAAGTATGGCGGCAAAGATCTGAGTTTTGAGAATGTATTGAGCAAGTATACGGTGGCTTAATGTTGACAATTGAGAATAGACAGGATGAGAGAAAATAAAGCTGTCAGCTCGCGGTTTCAAATCGTGGGGTGACAGCTTTTTTTGTCATATAGGATTCGGGTGTCAAAAGGTGGCATCTAATACTTCTATCGCCAATTTGCACAATCAGGTAGAAAGATTGCTCCAGGTGTTCCCTGCTATAAGAATTTCTAAGTGTTCTGAGCTGC
>CAJTSB010000082.1 GCA_910578825.1 uncultured Lachnospiraceae bacterium
ACCTCCATCGCTTTTTCCGCAAAGGAAAGGTTATCCAAAAAAGAGCCGGACAATGAATCCTCCCCGCTGTTGCGGTCATTATCCGGCTCCCCTGTTTCCTTATTCTGTTGTGAGCCGCTGCTTAAAGGCTGTAAACCAGTTCCGTCAGTACGGTTTCCTCCGCCGAGTGCCTGATGCTGTTCATCTTCGCCACCCATTTCATCTGATCGGACGCTTTCAGCGCCTCGTCCACTCCCTCTGCTTTCGCCATCTGTTCCGTCAGGAAGTCCATCCTCTCCTCTGCCTGCTTCTGTATCTCCAGACAGTGCGCTTTCAGCCTGCCCTCCATCAGCAGCCCGCTGTAAATCCCCCTCCGGTGTTCCTTCAGGTAATTCCTGTGCATCAGCCCGTACTTGGTCAGCGCTTCCTCCGGCTCGCTGTCCGGCATCAGGTTGGGTATCAGGTAATCCCCGTTCTTCTCGTATGTCAGTTCCATATACAATGCCCTCCGTTTCTATATGATTGGTAGTCGATTCGGTCTGTGGTTCGTTTTCACTTTCATGCTTTAAAGCATTAT
>CAJTSB010000083.1 GCA_910578825.1 uncultured Lachnospiraceae bacterium
GTACTGGGTAGCGTCCGCGAAGTTGGGTAGTGTAAAATAAATTGTGTTTTTGGAAAGAAATGGCTCCTTTTTGGTAAGAATTAGGATATGAAAATTTTTATCGAAAAGGAGTATTTTTATGCCAGTAGCAAAGGAGCAGATCCGACAAATTATTTCAGAAAACAACATCAGCAGCGTTACCGATGTATACGCCCTGCTCAGGGACAGTTTCAAAGACATCCTCCAGGAGCTTTTGGAGGCCGAAATGGATGCATCCCTTGGTTATGAGAAAAATCAGAAAGGGGATCTTGAAACAGACAATAAAAGGAACGGCCATTCCACCAAGACGCTCAAGAGCCAGTATGGCCAGTTCCAGATTGATGTGCCTAGGGACCGCAATGGGGAATTCGAGCCGAAGCTCATCCCCAAATACCAGCGGGATATCTCCGGAATTGAGGAAAAGGTGATCTCCCTGTACGCCCATGGTATGAGCACCCGGGATATCCATGACCAGCTGCAGGAGCTTTACGGC
>CAJTSB010000084.1 GCA_910578825.1 uncultured Lachnospiraceae bacterium
ATACATGAGATTATCATTACGCAACGTAAGATTATTAATCATATAACCCTTTTTGAACTGGAGAGACAACCCCAGCAGATACGGCAAGTATTTATAATATTCCCCACGTCCATGGTACGGCGAACCGAACTTATTTTTCTTAAATTCCTCCGTAGAATCAACATAACCTTCATTACAATATCCCCTCAAATTTTTTAATTTTAGGCGTTTCTTGCTCCCATCAGACCATGTAAGAGTATATTTCTTCTTATCTGAGTAATGAAATTCCGTATCCGCCCATCTAGCACAAAGTGCAACACATTCGTTTATTTGCTTGCTATTCCTATACCCGCTAACTGCCAAAGCATCACTTGACATTTCTTTATGGTCTTTGGTTGGCCAATGCCCACCGGGGTCCGTGTAGTTCACCGGGTCCTGCTTGCAGTACGCATAGCGGTTCAGCGTCATCAGCTCTTCCTCGTTCCCTTCCACCGTGTCCTCGGACAGGAAACATCCAAGCTCTGGGCTGT